>JAKOVD010000199.1 GCA_029782215.1 Chloroflexota bacterium | reverse complement strand
GCCGCGACAACAGCCCCCAGCCAGGCCACATTTCGCATTCCGACCCCAGCCTGTACGCAAGCCGCAGCCCACTGGCCATCGCGGCAGCGCACCTTGTGGCATCTCGCTCGTATCCGCGACCGTCGCTTACCAGCCGCTGGTCACACGCCGAGCTTGGTTGTAGTTGTTAAAGATCAGCTTCTTTCAGCAGAGTCAACGTTTTAACGTTCTATGCGCGGGATCGTTGTTCGCACCTATTCCGACTTCTTCGATGTCCTGGCCGAGGAAGACGGCGCTGTCTGGCAGTGCAAGGTGGCGGGCAGGCTGAAGAAGGAAGTGCGGCGCAGCACCCTGGTGGCGGCAGGCGACCGGGTGGACTTCGAGCCGGTGGATGCCGCCACGCGCGTGGGGCTGATCTCCCTCATCGCCGAACGCGAGCACGTGTTGTCCCGCCTGCGTCCTGACAGCGGCTATCCCTATGAGGACGTCATCCTGGCCAACCCGGACGAGATCATGATCGTCTTCGCCGCCGCCCGGCCGGAGCCGCACCTGCGCCTGCTCGACCGCTTCCTCGTGGCGGCGGAGGCAGCCGACGTCGCGACGATGTTCATCGTCGCCAACAAGGTCGACGTTGGCGGCCTGGAAGCCGCCCGCCAGCTCTTCGGCCCCTACGAGCAGATCGGCTATCCTGTCTTCTACACCAGCGTCAAGACCGGCGCCGGCATCGCGGCGTTGCGCGGCCAGATGCACAACCGCATCACGGTCGTGACGGGGCCATCGGGCGTCGGCAAGTCCTCCCTGATCAACGCCATCGAGCCGGGACTGAACCTGCGGGTTGGCGAGGTGATGGAGATCGGCAAGGGCCGGCACACCACACGTGCGGCCGAGCTGCACCCGCTGGCCAACGGCGGTTTCATCGCCGACACACCTGGCCTGCGCGAGCTCGGGCTGTGGGACGTGCGGCCGGAAGAGCTCTCCGACTACTTTCCCGAGATACGGCGGCACGCCGCCCACTGCCGGTTCAGCTTCTGTACCCACGTGCACGAGCCCGACTGCGCCGTGCAACTGGCCATCGCCACCGGCGACATCCTCCCCGCCCGCTGGGACAGCTACCAACGGCTCTTCCGCGGCGACGACTGACCTCCTCACGCCTTACGCGTTACGTAGTACGCAGTACGTGTCACGCATCACGTACTGCGTAAGGCGTAAACCAGCCTTCATCCTGTGCCCTTATGTCCCTACTCGCCCGGCTCAATCCTCCCCAACAGAACGCCGTCACGACGACGGCGGGACCGATCCTGGTTCTAGCAGGTCCCGGCTCCGGCAAGACCCGCGTGCTCACGCACCGGATCGCCTACCTCATCCGCGACATGGGCGTCGAGCCCTGGCATATCGTTGCCGTAACCTTTACCAACAAGGCGGCGGATGTGATGCGCGAGCGCACGGAAGCGCTGCTGGGGATGACCGGCAGCCTGAGCGGGCTGATGCTGGGCACCTTCCACCGCATCTGCGCCCGCCTGCTGCGCATGGAGGCCGAGCGCATCGGCCTGAACCCCCGCTATGTCATCTTCGACAGCGACGACCAGCTTGACGTGATCAAGCAGGCGCTGCGCGACCTGAACATCGACGAGAAGCGCAACCCGCCGCGGGCCGTCCACGCCGCCATCTCACGGGCCAAGAACGAGCTGATCACCCCCGACCGCTATCCCATCGCCACCTATGGCGACGAGATCACGGCGCGAGTCTACGAGCGCTACCAGCGCCTGTTGGGCGTCAGCAGCGCCCTGGACTTCGACGATCTGCTCGTGCGCACCGTGTTCATGCTGCGCGACCACGATGAGATCCGGGATCGCTACCAGCGCCGCTTCGAGTACGTTCTGGTCGACGAGTTCCAGGACACGAACACGGCCCAGTATGAGCTGGTGCGCCTGATGGCGGGCCATCACCGCAACGTGTTCGTCGTCGGCGACGAGGACCAGTCCATCTACCGTTTCCGCGGGGCGGATTTTCGCAATGTCGAGCGGTTTCGCCAGGACTACCCCGACGCCAGGGTCATCCTGCTGGAGCAGAACTACCGCTCCACGCAGACCATCCTTGACGCCGCCAATGCCGTCATTGCCCGCAACCGCCACCGCACGGCCAAGCAGCTCTTCACCGACCGCGGGACGGGCGCCAGGATCACCCTCTACCAGGCCTACGATGAGCACGACGAAGGCAACTTCATTATCGACGAGATCAACCGCCTGAAGGCGTCTGGCCAGGCTAAGCCCGGCGAGTGCGCGCTGATGTACCGCACCAACGCCCAGTCACGCGCGCTCGAGGAGGCCTTTGTGCGCCGCGGCATGCCCTACCGGCTGGTGGGGGCGACGCGGTTCTACAGCCGCAAAGAGGTCAAGGATGTGCTGGCCTATCTGCGCCTGGTGCAGAATCCCGACGACGACGTGAGCCTGCGGCGCATCATCAACACGCCACCGAGGCGCATCGGGAACACCTCGATCGACCGCCTGGGTGGATGGGCCGCCGGCCTGGGCGTCAGCGTCTACCAGGCGCTGCGCCTGCTGGGGGGCGATGCCCCGCCTGAGCTGGCCAAGACGGCGGGCGCCCACCCCTTCACCAAGGCCACGGTGGCGCCCCTACTGGCCTTCTACGAGCTTTTGCAGAACTGGATCGAGGTGCGCAACACGCTGACGCCGGCGCAGCTCATCGACCGCATCCTGGAGGAGTCAGGCTACCGCGAGTGGCTGCGGGATGGCACCGAGGAAGCGGAGGATCGCTGGCAGAACGTGCAGGAGCTGCGCACCGTGGCCGGCGCCTACGACGAGATGGAGATCGGTCTTGCCCTCGATGCCTTCCTGGAAGAGGTGGCGCTGGTCAGCGATACCGACGATCTCCAGGCCGGCAGCGATGTGCCGACGCTGCTGACCCTGCACGCGGCCAAGGGCCTCGAGTACCCCGTGGTGTTCATCGCCGGGCTGGAGGAGGGCTTGCTTCCCCACAGCCGGTCGACCGAGGACCCCGACGGGATGGAGGAGGAGCGGCGTCTGTTCTACGTGGGCGTCACGCGTGCAGCCGACCGCCTCTACCTGTTGCACACCTTCCGGCGGGGGAACTGGGGGCGGAGCGACTTTGCCGAACCCTCGCGTTTCCTGGCCGACCTGCCCCGCGAATTGACCGGAGGCAGCACGCCGGCGCGGCAGGCGCACCGGGCGATGACGACCTGGGGGAGCGAGGAGCGGCGCCCCACTGCACGGCCCGCCTACGGCAGCAGCCTGCGCTTCAGCCCTGGACAGCAGGTCGTGCACCCGGTTTTCGGCAAGGGCACCGTCATTACTTCTAAGCTGGTTGGCGGCGACGAGGAAGTGTCCGTTGCCTTCAGCGGCAAGGGCGTCAAGCGTCTGCTGGCGTCGATCGCCAACCTGAAAGCTGTCTGAAGCAGGTCGGAAACGGCAGGCAACCTGCGATCATCAGGAGTCCTATTGTGAAAACCCTCAAGCGTGTGAGTCTGGCGACCCTCTTCTGTGTGTTGGCGGCCCTGGCAGCCCTGGCGTTGCTGGGCAGCGCCCAGGAGCCGCTTGCGGCGGGCTCCGATCCACGCGTCAGCCCGCAGGTGCTTGCCGGCCTGAGCCAGTCGGGCAGTGCAGACGTCCTGATCGTGCTGGACGCGGCCTCTGACCTGGGCCAGGCCTACCAGCTTGAGGGCAAAGAGGCGCGCGGGCGTTGGGTCTATGAGACTCTGCGCCGGCAGGCGCTTCAGACGCAGGCGCCTCTTGTCGCCCTGCTGGAAGACGAGGGCATTCCTTACCAGCGTTACTGGATCGTGAACGCCGTGCGTGCTCGCCTGGATCGTGCCGCCCTGGCGCGCATCCTCTCCCAGCCGAACGTGCAGCGGGTGGTGGCGGATGCGCCCATGCCGGTGCAGGCGCCGCTTCCGGCCGGGGCGGGGGCGGCGGAAGCGCAGGCCCTGCCCTGGGGCGTGCAGCGTGTGGATGCGCCCTGGGCCTGGCTGCAGGGCGACACCGGCGCCGGGGTCGTCATCAGCGGGCAGGACACGGGCTACGACTGGCAGCATCCCGCCCTGATGCCTTCCTACCGCGGCTATGATGCGGCCGGCGACACCGCCAATCACAACTACAACTGGCACGACAGCATTCACGCTCGCATCCCGCCGGCGGCGCCGGTCAATCCTTGCGGCTACGACAGCCCGCAGCCCTGTGATGACTACGGTCACGGCACACACACGATGGGCACGATGACCGGCAACGACGAGGCGCCCACTGCGCCGGGATGGCCGGCCAGCGCCGCCAATCCTGTCGGCGTGGCGCCTGGCGCCCAATGGATCGGCTGCCGCAACATGGATGATGGCGTCGGCCGGCCCTCCACCTACATCGAGTGCTTCGAATGGCTCACGGCGCCCTATCCGCTTGGCGGCGACCCCCTGAAAGACGGGGACCCAGGCAAGGCCCCGGACATCATCAACAACTCATGGGGCTGCCCCTCCGAAGAAGGGTGCACCCCGGATCAGATCAGCGCCATCGAGCCGGCGGTGAACGCCGCCGACGCGGCCGGCATCCTGGTGGTGGTATCGGCAGGCAACTCGGGACCCTCCTGCGGCAGTGTCAGCGAGCCTCCTGCCATCTATCCGCGCAGCTTTGCCGTTGGGGCCACCAACGCCAACGATGGCATTGCCAGCTTCAGCAGCCGCGGGGCGACGTCGTACCAGGGTGGGCAGCTCGGCAAACCCGATATCGCCGCGCCCGGCGTTGCCGTCTACTCGACCTTCCCCGGCGGCAGCTATGGCTACCTGTCGGGCACCAGTATGGCGGGACCACACACGGCCGGCGTCGCCGCACTGCTGCTCAGCGCCGCGCCGGGCCTCGCCGGACAGACGGACCTGGTCAGGACCATTCTGCAGCGGACGGCGATTCCCGTGCCGAACTACGTCTGTGGCGCCAGCGAGGGCGGTGTGCCCAACAACGTGTACGGTTGGGGCATCGTCAATGCCCGCCGCGCCATTGAGTCGCTCTCGCTTCCCGGCACGCTGCAGGGCACGGTCATGGGCGCAGACAACCAGCCTCTGGTAGCCGCCGCTGTCACGCTGCTCGACAAGGACGGCAGCGTGGCGGCGTCCACGATCACCGGCGAGGATGGGACCTACCAGGTGGAGGCGCCATGGGGGCGCTATCTGGTGCGCGTGACGCGCGACGGCTACCAGCCTGACGAGGTCGTCCCTGTCTTCCTGGTGGGAGGGAAGACCACGAGCCAGACCTTCGTATTGACCGCGGACCCCGTGGTTTCGTATAGCCAGTACCTTCCCCTGCTGCGGTCGCCGGGCTAAGGGGCTAGACAAGCGGGGGCGCCGGCCACCAGGCCCGCCGCAGCCGCCAGCCGCCCTGGCTGACGTCTACCACAAGCTCCAAGCGGGCGCCATCAGCGGCTTCGGCCATCACCACCGTGGCGCCGTCCGCTTCCTGGCTCTCGCGCCCCGTGCCGCTGATGCGCTGCCGCTGCCCGTCCAGCCAGACGGCGTCCAGGCGCCAGCCGCTCTTGCGCCAGGCGCCTTCCACCACCACGGGCCGGTCGAGGACGACTGGCCGCCGGTCGCTGATTGCCGGCTGCCCTGCGCCTGCCTGCCCGCCTGTGTCTTCCAGGTAACGCAGCAGCAGGAGCAGCGCCGCCTCGGCAGAGGCCAGCTTGTTGCCGATACGGTCGTGGGGCCAGACATGCCGTTCGCCCCAGCTTGCGTCTGGCCCTGCTAAATGCAGGAAGACCAGGCCCACGGGTTTGGCGGCCGTCCCCCCACCCGGCCCGGCGATGCCGGTCACGGCCAGGGCCAGGTCGCTGTGAAAGAGCGCGCGCGCCCCCACCGCCATGGCCGCCGCCGTTTCGGCGCTGACTGCGCCGTGGGTAAGGAGCGTGTCCTCCGGGACGCCGAGCAGGCGCATCTTCGCCTCATTGCTGTAGGACACCACGCCGCCCAACACGTAGAGGGAGCTGCCGGCGACGTCGGTCAGGGCGCTGGACAGCAGCCCGCCTGTGCAGGACTCGGCGCAGACGATCGTGAGGCCCAATTCCGCAAGCCGCTGGCCGGCCGTGGCGCTGAGCTGGAGCAGATGGGAAGGGGAGGGTGGTTCAGACATCAGGCTCCGGCGAGACGGGTGTCCCGCAGATGAGAGTCCAGGGTTTTCCTCCCTGGCGGGTGACAACAACCACAAGCGGGCGCCCGCCGGGGCGGCTGGACAGGCGCCGCCGGAAGGCTTCCGGTTCGATGGGCGAGCCGCGTTTCTTCACCGCCACCACCTCGCCGTCGAGGGTCCGCAGGCGGCGATTGAGCGTCTTGAGGTCGAACGGCAGATGCTCGATCACCGGCCACACGCGGGCCCAGGGCGTGAGCTGGACATGGTCGCCGCTGAGATAGGCGATCTCGGCGTCGATCTGCCAGAGCCCGAGTTGGACGGCCAGGTCGCCCACAGCGCCTGCACGGATGACGGCAGGGTCTGGCTCATAGAGCCAGGCGCAGGGGAGGCGCAGGTCCGCCTGGGCGCCCGTCCAGACAAGCGAGACGCCCGCCGGCAGCACCGTGGCGCGGCGGACGCCCGCTTCCGCCAGGCCGCCCAGCCAGAGCACGGTTTCTTTGAGCTCGCCTTCCAGGCTGATCCATTCGGCCTCCGCCTCGGCCGGGATGGCGGCGTGGGGCAGTCCCGGCATGAGTTTGATGCCCATGTCGGGGATGGCGCGGCGATGCTGGGCCAGCAGGACGCTCAGCGGCGGCAGCAGGCGCTCGGGATCGAACAGCCTGCGGCCGTCCAGACGTCGCCCCGGGTCCGCCCAGGCTGCCGGCAGGCGCCAGGCCGGCAGCCGGACATCGGCCTGAACGGTGCGAACGGCGGCGCCGCAGCCAAGGGCATGGGCATTGGCCTGCGCCAGCGCGATGGCCAGTGGATCGATGTCCACGGCAAGCACGTTGGCAAACGGGGCCAGGGCCAGGGCGTCGCCTCCCAGCCCGCAGCCCAGGTCCGCAACCCAGGACTGCCCCCGGAACCTGCGGGCGGTATGTTCCGCTAGCGGCGTGGAGCTCGCCTGGGCTAGCAGGGGCTTTGTAAAGAACATGCGTGAGGCCGCCGGGAACTTGGCGGCGCCCTCCTGGCGCAAACGCGCCTGCTCGACCAGCACCGCTGCCTGTTCGGCGGGCAGCAGGCGGCGAAGCTGTGTCAGTGTGGCCAACAGGTCCGCGTCCCCCGGCGGATGGGCGGTGACCTGGGTCAGCCAGGGCTGAGCCTGGTCTGTTTGCAGCCAGCGGAGCGACGCCGGCGTCAGCGTCATGCCGCCAACGCCTCTGCCTGCTCGTCCGTCAAGGCGCCGGGGTCCGGGACCATGTCGCTCACGGGCGCGGCCAGGGGCAGACGGACGCGAAAGGTCGTCCCGGCGCCCAGCGTCGATTCCACGTCGATCTCGCCCCAGTGGGCGTCGACGATCCACTTCACGATCGAGAGTCCCAGGCCAGTGCCGCCCACGGCGCGCGAACGCGCTTTGTCGGTGCGATAGAAGCGGTCGAAGATGTGCGGCAGGTCCTCGGCGGCAATGCCCTGGCCGGTGTCCTCGATCGTAATCTGGGCCTGGTTGTTGCTCAGGCATTCCAGGCTCAGGTCGATGCTGCCCCCCGGCGGAGTATATTGGATGGCATTGTTGATCAGGTTGACCAGCATCTGCCGCAGGCGGTCGGCGTCGCCGCGGACGACTGCCTGGTCTTCGTGTAGCAAGCGGAGATTGCGGTCGGGGGCGCGGCGCTTGGCCTGGCTGTAGACTTCGAGCAGGAGCGTATCGAGCTCGACCGGTTCCCGCGTGATCAGGTGGTCGGCTTCGGACTGGGCCAGCAGGAGCAGGTCCGAGACCAGGCGGCGCATGTGCTGGGCCTCAGACTCGATCTCAGACAGCATCTCGTCACGATCCGCAGCCGGCAGCTTGGTCGCGCGCTTGAGCAGGCCCACATTGCCCAGGATGGTGGTGAGCGGGGTGCGCAGTTCGTGCGAGATGTCGCCGGAGAAGCGGCGCTGCTTGTCGAAGAGCTCCTGCAGCCGGGCCAACATCTCGTTGAACGTGCTGATGAGCGTGCCGACCTCATCGTTGGCGCTGCGGGTGACGGGCACGCGGCGGTCGAGGCGTCCGGTCCGTGTGATTTCCAGGGCCGTGGCCGTGGCCTCCTGGATGGGACGCAGAGCGACGCCGGCCAGCCAGTAACCGATGCTGGCGCCCAGCGCCAGCACCAGCGCCGCCATCCAGAAGAAGTTGACGGCAAGCCGGCGCAGCAGGGTTTGTTCTACCGTCAGGCTGCGCCCGACCTGCACCGTACCGATGATCTCGCCGCCGAAGGCAACCGGGGTGAAGTAGACCCGCAGGTCGGTCTCCCGGTTGGCCGCGCCCTCGGGCGAGAGGGAGTAGAAACCATTCTTACCCTCCAGCGTCTGCTGTTGGTAGGTTTCCGGGAAGGGAATGAGCTTGTTTCCCAGGTTGTTCGACCGGTAGAGGATGCGCCGGTCGATGTCGCGCACCTGCACGTAGAGCTCTGACGCAAACGAGTCGCCGACCGTTGGGATGGGCACGCTCGAAAGAGGCGAACCGGGTGCGCGCAACTGCAGGAGCCGGGCGATCTGGTCGCCCTGGCTCTGCATCTCCAGGTTGACCTCGTTCTGGACGCGGGCGCGCACCACCGACAGGGTGACCACGGCGATCAGCGCCAGCAGGATGGCCAGCAGGGCGCTGTACCAAAGGGTGAGGCGAAGACGCAGCGACATCAGCGGACGGTGCTGCCAGACCGGTCCTTGGGATTCACGGCTCGCGTAAGATATAGCCCGCGCCGCGCTTGGTGTGGATCAGGCGGGGCTCCCCGTTTTCCTCCAGCTTGGTGCGGAGGTAGCGGACATAGACCTCGATGATGTTGGATTCACCGCCAAAGTCGTAGTTCCAGATCTCATCGTAGATCTCGGCGCGCGTCAGCACCTCGTTGGGATGGTGCATGAACAGGGCCAGCAGGTCGAATTCACGAGCTGTCAGCTCGATCTCACGGCTGCCGCGGAAGACCGAACGTGAGGCCGTGTCCACGACCAGGTCGGCGAACTGCAGCGTCTGCCGGGAGGGCTGCACCTCAACCCGCCGCAGTTGCGCCCGCACCCGGGCCAACAGCTCATCGATATCGAAGGGTTTGGACACATAGTCATCGGCGCCGCTGTCCAGACCCAGCACGCGATCGTTGACCGTGTCCAGCGCCGTCAGCATCAGGATGGGGACGTTGCTCTTCTCGCGAATATGGCGGCAAACCTGGATCCCATCCATGCCCGGAAGCATCAGGTCCAGGATGACGAGGGTGGGCTTGGCATCGGCGAACATCTGCAGACCATCAGGGCCGTTGGCGGCGAGATCGCTCTCGTAGCCTTCCAGCAGCAGGGTGCGGCGCAAGAGCTTGCCGATCGAGGGATCATCTTCGATAATCAGGACTTTGGCGGACATGGGTCGATTGGCTCCTTGGAGCGTCTGCAAGGCGGAGGCCCCTTGCCCCGGAGGCGCCAGGGCGCCCGGAGGGAGGGGGGCGCCAGGCGTCAAACCAGGCTGAAGGCGGGCCCACCCTCGGCGGCGAGAAGCTGGCGCAGTTGTTCGATGCTGAGGTTGCCGCCGCTGAGAATGATGGCCACGCGCTGTCCGGAGAGCTGGCTGCGCAGGCGAATGGCGGCCGCAAGAGGCGCGGCGCCTGCCGGTTCGGCCAGGTTACGGGTATGGGCGAGGAGCATGACGACGGCGCGAGCCATCTCATCTTCGCTGACCAGCACGAAGTCGTCGAGAAAGCGCCGCATGATGGATTGGGGGAGGGCGAAGGCTGTGCGTGTGGCCAGACCTTCGGCGAAGGTGCGCGTCTCGCTCGTGACCAGACTGCCTTCCTTCCAGGAGAGGTAGGCGGCGGGAGCAGCCTCGGCCTGGACGGCGATGACCCGGATGCGGGGATTGATGCTCTTGGCGACAATACAGGCGCCGGAGGCGCCGCTGCCGCCACCCACTGGTACGATGATGGCGTCGATCTGCGGCTGTTGTTCCAGGACCTCGAGGGTGCAGGTCCCAACGCCGGCCACGAGCAGAGGTTCATTGCCCGAATGGACGTAGCGGTAGCCTTGCCGCTGCGCCTCTTCCTCCACCCATTCGCGGGCTTCATCGAAGTCCTGGCCGTGGAAAACCACCTCAGCGCCCAGGTTGCGCATCGAGGTGACCTTGGCGGGGTTGGCGCCCTGGGGCACGGCAATGAGGGCGCGCACGCCGAAGAGACGGGCGGCATAAGCAATCGACTGGCCATGATTGCCGGTGCTGGCCGTGATCACGCCGGCGCGTTTCTGTTCCTCCGGCAGGTTGGCGACGAGGTGAATGCCGCCGCGCACCTTGAAGGCGCCGATGGGCTGATGGTTCTCGTGCTTCACCCACAGGTTCATCCCCAGCATGTTGCTCAGGCTGGGATAGTTGAACAGCGGTGTTGGCTGCAGGTAGGGCGCAATACTCCTGCGTGCTGCCAGAACATCGTCCAAGTGGACAGGCAAGTTTTCTACGTTAGGGGTCATGGGCAAATAGGCGTCCACCACGGATCGCCCTGTAGAGCATTATAGAGAAGATGAAAGGGGGACACAACACAACAGAGGCTTACACCCCTGTGTTATACTTCCTGCCGGTCTATTTGTCTGGATTTCCTCTGCTCATGCCAGTTCTCTACCGGGTTCAGGTTCGCACACATACCGGCCGCGTCCGGGACATCAACGAAGATACCGTCAGCACGGTGCTGGATTGGCGCGCGGCGCTGGACCTGGACGATGACATTCTGCGCAGCCGCGGGCATCTGTTTGCCGTTGCCGATGGCATGGGCGGGCATGCGGCAGGAGAGATCGCCAGCCAGCTTGCCATCGCCACCCTGTTTCGCTCCTTCTATGAAGCACAGGAGGGTCCGGCGCCGGAAGCGCTGGCGGCTGCCATTGCTGCGGCCAACGATGCGCTTTGCCGGCAGGCCGAGACCCATCCTGAACATGCCGGTCTGGGCACGACCCTGGTGGCGGCGCTGCTGCAGGGCTCCGACCTGATCGTCGCCAATGTCGGTGACAGCCGCGCCTACTTGTTCCGGAATGGCCAGCTCAGCCAGATCACGCGTGATCATTCCTGGGTGGCCGAGCAGACATCGGCAGGTGTGCTCACCAGCGAAGAGGCCGCCCGCCATCCCTACAGGAACGTGATCACCCATTCGCTTGGTCCGGACCGTGACTCGAAGCCCGATTTCTTTGTGCAGGCGGTCGAGCCGGCGGACAAGCTTCTGCTCTGTTCTGATGGTCTCAGCAATCTTGTGACGGCCGGCGAGATGGCATCCATCCTGGCAGCCTATCCGGCCGATGAGGCAGCCGATCTTCTCCTGGAACGCTCGCTGGAGCGCGGCGCGCCTGACAACGTGACGTTGGCCCTGGTGGAGTTCGTGGGCGATGCCGTGCCTGAGCGTCGCCCGCGCTGGGTCTGGGTGGTCACGGCGGTAATCGCGGTCGCTATTGCGGCCTATGCCCTTCGCCAACCCCTGCGGTCCCTGGTGTCGCTGCCTCCCACGGCGACGGCTGTCCTGGCGCTTTCACCCCTACCCTCGCCCACGCCCAGCCCATCGCCCAGGCCACCTGTCGTCGCCGACAGTCTGCGCGTCGCCGATATCGAGCTGCCTCTTCCTGGGCCTGGGACCCCGGCGCCTGATCCCGTGGAGCGTTTTGGCCGTACCTCCACCAACGGGGATGCCCGGCTGGGGCGACCTTTGCCGGAGCGCTACGTCTACTATCTCGAAGGCCAGGTGGAGGCCAGCACCGGCGAAGGCAGCGAGTGGGTGCTGATCATCCCGCACCGCAGCCGTGATGCCGCCATCCATCGCTACGTGCTAAAGGCGCCTGGCGCCTGGATGGCTTCCCCTCCGCGTCCGGGCGACACCGTTGCCGTGATTGGCCGCCCTGTCAATGAGGCCAACCTGGAGGGTGATATCGCTCTGGAACCACTTGCCGTCCTGGCGCCGGGTGACACACCGGGTTCCGGGACCCCGCTGTGGCTGAAGGACAACAACGCCAGCACCTGGCTCAGCGCCAACACCGACCTCTGGGTGTTCACTGCCTATGGGCAGGGCGGCGGCAAGGGCTTGGGGGTGGAGACTCCCACCAGTATCCTGACCGGCGCACCGATTGCCCTGTGGGGGGGATGGGCGTTGGCGCCGCAGCAGCCAGGCAGCCTCATCTTTCAGGCCCTGGATCGCATCCCCTACGAGCTCCAGGACGGCGTCTACCGGCAGCCGGACAACTAGGCGCCGTTTGCTGCCGTTGGGTCGTTCTCTGCGATCAGCAGGCGTTCCACCGTGTGATAGGTGATCGGGCAGATGCGCGCCATGTCCACCCAGATGGCGAGCCGTTCCGCTGCATTGGCGCCGACCGCTTGCGGGAAGTCCCGGCAGACCTGTGGCCGCGCGGCGTAGACGGTGCAGAGACGGCCATCGTGCAGCGGACAAGGGTCCGGCAGCAGCCAAACCTGGTCATCGGCCGCGGCGCCGGGCCACATGGGCCGCAGATAGCGCCTGCGGAGGTCTTCGGCGCTGACCGCCAGCGCCGCGGCCAGGAGGCCGGCTTCGTCAGTGCTGACGGCCGGACCCATGTGCGCGCAGCAGCGGCCGCAGGCGGTGCAGTCGATCTGGGCCATGACCGCGGCCAGCGTTGTCTCCATGCGGGCGATCAGCGCCTGATCCCCGGCCTGCAGGCGAGGCGCCGCCTTCTCATAGAAAGACCACTGCTCGGACGCCCGCTGGGGCCCGAGCAGTGCCACTTCATCCGGGTCAGAGACCAGGAGGTCTCCCACTCAGTCGACTCCGATCATCACGTCCGATGCTTTGACGATGGCATAGGCGTGCTTGCCCACCGCCAGCCCAAGGCGCTCGGCCGACGCCTTGGTGATAATCGACACGACTTCGACGCCGGGCGCCACCTCGATCACCACTTCGGTGTTGACGGCGCCGTGTGTGACCTGCTTGACCGTACCTTTGAGCATGTTGCGGGCACTTGTTTGCATGGGGTTATCTCCTCAGCGTGTAGGGGGTGGAAGCTTCGCCTCTGTTTGCCGCCGGTCCATCCGGCGGATTTGGAAGGCATAGACGATAGGAACGACGAGCGCGAACAGGAACCATTGGATGGCGTAGCCCATGTGCGGTCCTTCATCCAGCGTCACCGCCGGAGGGTCACGGAAGGGCGGACTGGCGGGGCCGGTCGACGGATTCAGGGCCACGTAAAAGGGCAGTAGTGGGTAGGGCGTTTGTTTTTGCAGCCACTCGATGTCAACGCGATACCATTGCTTTTCAAAAGCAGCCGGGGGTTGGGCTGCAGAAGGTCGCGCTTCCGGCATCTCGATTTGGCCGACAATGGCTTGCGGGCCCGGCTCTTCGAAGGCCTTGAGGTTGTTCGGATCGACGCCATCAAACGGAATCCAACCGCGATCAACCAGCAGGGCCCGATCGCTGCCTTCGAGACGGAGCGGGGTCAATAGATGGTATCCGGCCTGATTGGTGTTGTAGTTCTGGTTCTTGAGCAAAACCTCATGCTCAAAGTCGTAGATGCCGCGGGCCGAGGCGGAGTGATAGAGGTAAGACTGCAGATCGGGGTTGGCCTCAGACCCATCGATGGGGATGGGCGGCGCCGCGATGGCTGCCTGGGCAACGGCGATCGCAGCCCGCTTCCCCGCCAGGCGGTCGAGCTGCCAGAAGCCCAACCGGATCATGACGGCAGAGGCGAACAGGACCAGGATTGTGGAGAGAATCCACCGGCGTTTGAACAGGAACATAGGCGTCATGACCCGCGGGTCACCCTATCAGCTTACCAGGAATGGCCACCGATGGCTGTCAGTGTTCATCCCAACCCTCCAACGCTAGCTGCTGAACCCGGCCGTTCCCCGCATCTCCATCGGCTGTGTGAAGATCAGGATGGCGGCGACGGCGATGGCGGCGAGCAGCAGCACCCAGGGCAGGGCTGCCCACAGGGGGCGCGCTGCGGTGGTATCGAGCCGCACCCGTTCCCCTGCTACGTAGAGACTGGCAAGCAGACCTGCCAGCACGGCGAGGATCTGCAGCGGGAGCAGCCAGGCGGTGGGCGCCAGGGCGCTGAGCGTCCAATGGGGGTGGATGGCGAGACCGGATGTGGCCAGAAAGTTCTCAAAGGCGGGGATGGCGGTAAGGGCGCCGGTGGCGAAATGAAAGCCGTAGTGGGCAAACCAGATGGCGAAGGCGAGCGGCGCCACTGCGGGCGTGAAGCGCGCGAATGCCTCGCGCAGTGAGGTCTGCGAGCCCGCAAGCCGGCGGCTCAAGACTGCAGCCATCACTCCCAGGACGACAGGCAGGACCAGGTTGATGGTCACGAAGATGAGCAGCAAGATCAGTCCTTCACCGGCGAAGGGCAGCCATCGCGCCAGCGCCAGTTCCAGGGCATAGACCGGCGGCACCATGCCAAAGGCGTTGCCCAGACTGGCAAACGCAAAGACGAGCGCCAGCAGGCTGATGTCCCACCGTCGCGGCCAGGTCTCGGCGACCAGCTCGGCCAACGGGGGCCGCGCTGCCAGGGCCACATTGTCGTGCGGGCAGGCGCGGGCGCAGTCCAGGCAGAAGACGCAGTCCAGGTTGCTCCGCACCTGGGGCACAAAGAGCTCGGTGCCGCATCCCAGGACGATAGGGCTGCCGTTGACACATTCCTTGCCCACACAGGTGCGGCAGACGCTGGTCTCGCGCGCCTGGATTTGGAACGGAGATACGGTGGCGGCGACGAAGTTGAAGGACCCCAACGGGCAGAGATATTTGCAGAAGGGCGATTCGGCAAACGCAGCTTCCAGGACGAAGGCCGCGGCGAAATACGCCACGATCACCCAGGCAGTCAGCCAGGGCCTGGCCCACAGATCGGCGGCTTCGTATAGCCAAAAGAAGAAGAGGAGCAGGGCGATCGCGAGCCATTTGCCGGCCAACGCCCGTGGCCAACGGCGGCCCCGCCCACTCAGTCTGCGGGCGACCGTGCGGGGCAGGGTGAAAGGACACGACATGCAGAAAAGATTGCCGACCAACAGCAGGGCCAGGATCACCAGGCCGCGATAGTGCACCCATGCCAACACGGTGGCCAGGTTCTCAGCCGCCAGGCGCGGACCGGTCAGCCCGTCGTACACCATGAGCAGCGCCAACACCAGCAGAGGCCCCTGGAACACCAGGCGTCCCCAGCGCCAGCGCAGTATGTTGCCCAGCCCCGGCGTGCGCAGAAGGTCCAACTGGGGTCGCCGGGTCGCCGCGTCCTTTGCCATGGCCGGAAGCTAGTCGCTGCCCTTGACCGTGAGGTCAAATTCCTGCGCAAACGATCTGCCATCAGCAAGTGTGACTTGGGCGGTGACGATCCAGTCGCCGCCCATGGTCCACTCAAAGGGCGCGCGATAGACGCCGCCGCCTTGTTGCTGTATCGTGGCGAGGACCGGCGCCATCCCCGGGTGCGTCATATCGCCTTTGATGGCAATGGTTGCGCCTTCGATACCTGTGCCCGTCTTGTCCTTGAGCGTCAAGGTCAGGGTCGAAGGGCCGACCTTGGGCGGGTCAGGCGTCGTTGCCAGCGCCAGGGTCACGCCCGCGGGCGGCCCCTGCGTTTGGCTGCGGCTGCATCCGGCCGCCGCCAGGGCGACCAGCAGCGCCAGCACGAAAAGCGCGCCGCGGCGCATCAGTGCTGCATTCCTTCCATCCCTTCGAGGGCGCGCACCTCCGCCTGAACGGTCTTGTCGCCTGACTTCTCGAAGGTAAGGGTGACGTCGACCTTGTCTCCCGGTTTCAACTGCTGCTTCAAGCCGATCAGCATCAGGTGCACACCCCCCGGCTTCAACTCCACATTTCCCCCCGCCGGGATGTCCAGGCGCTGGCCGGCAACCGGGCGCATCTTCATCACCTGGTTCTCCATGATCATTTCGTGGATCTCGGTGACGTTGCTGACGGACGTTGCTGCCTTGACCAGGGCATCGGCCTCGCTGCCGGCGTTCTTGATGGTCATGTAAATGGCGCTGTTGCCGTCGGCCGTTGGCGAAGAACGCGCCCACGCATCGCTTACGGTGACGCTTGGTCCCTGGGCGCCGCCGCCGCAGGCGACCAGAAGGCCGATGGCAGCGCCGAGCGTCACGATCAGTGCCAATCTGGCGAGTCTCTTCGACATTTCTTGCTGTTCTCCTTGCATGGTGAGAGTCAGGCACGGTTGTTAGCAAATGCACAAAGACAGGGCAAAGTATACCCTTGCGTTTCATTTTTCCCAAGCGAGTTTGGATAAGCTAATCGCCACCCTCATAATGGAGCGACCACTTCTGTCTTTCCTGCCGGCATCGCCATGGCGTCCTTCTTGCATCTCTTTTCCGACCCCTTAGCCTATCCCTTCATGGTCCGCGGCCTGATGGCTGCCGTGCTGGTGGGCATCGTGTGCGCCGTGGTCGGTTCCTACATCGTGCTGCGGGGGATGGCCTTCTTCGGCGACGCCCTGGCCCACGCCATTCTGCCAGGTGTGGCTATCGGCTACCTGGCCAGCGGCGGCGAACGCGGCGCTGTCTTTTGGGGGGCCATGGTGGCTGCGGTCCTCACGGCGGTGGGCATTGGCACCGTGAGCAAGCAAGCGGAGATCAAGGAGGATACGGCGATCAGCATCGTGTTCGTCGGCATGTTCGCCCTTGGCATTGCCCTGATCTCGACCGCGCGGGGTTATGCCGTTGATCTGGCTCATTTCCTCTTTGGCAACGTGCTGGGTGTGACGCCCGCCGACCTGCGCCTGATCGCCTTCTTTGGCGCCCTGGTGCTTATCCTGGTGGTTGCCTTTTACAAGGAATTCTTGCTGGTTTCCTTCGACCCCATTCTCTCGGCCACGCTCCGCATCCCGGCGAGCCTCCTGAACTATCTGCTCCTGGTGCTCATCGCCATCACCATCGTGGTCTCACTGCAGACAGTGGGGGTAGCCTTGATGCTGGCCATGCTCGTGACACCCCCGGCTACGGCCTACCTCGTCACCCGCAGACTGCTGGGCATGATGATTGTAGCGGCGGTCATCGGTGCCCTTTCGGGCGTGGTCGGGCTGTATCTTTCCTTCTACCTGGGGCTTCCTTCTGGCGCCGCCATCGTCTTGGTGACCACGGTCATTTTCCTGGCGGCCCTGCTCTTTGCACCGCGCCGCGGGCGGGTTTGGCTGTGGTGGGCAGGGCGCAGCCACTGAAAGCCTGTCAAGACGGCCTCGCGTAGAGGCCCTGCAGGTGCCGGACAACCTGGATGTCGATGACGTCACCCTCGCCGTTCCAGCGCTCTTCCAGGTTCTCAATGCCTACCAGCGCGGCCAGCGATTGGCGCGTGGTCTCGTCAAAGCGCCCGGGAACGGCGCCGGGGTCGTAGCTGGCACAGCGCAGAATCTCCTGGATCACGCCCGCGACGCTGGCCAGGGGGACGAGGTCCTCGCGGCGTGTCTGCCCAAAGTAGAGATGGTGGAGGTCGACCAGGTGCCGAAGCCTGGAGATGGGGTCAGGGTCGTCATCGACGCGCAGGTCAAGGTAGCGATCGTTGTTCCCGCCGTAGCCGCCGTCGGCCCTCACCACCAGCACGGCTGCTGCCTGGCGCCCTCGGCTGTCGCCTCCCGCGGCCTGGCCCGCGGCGAGCGCCGCTACCAGCCAGTCGGCCAGCTCGCCGAGACCGCTACGTTCCGCCTCGAAGCGCGCTGCCATGGCCTCCACCGTGCCTGGCGCCAGGATGTTGCCCTGGCAGGCATAGCCGCTGCCCTCCACGTGGCCGGCCCAGGCGTGACAACCCGCGCCCGTGTAGGCGGCGGCACGGCCATCCCTGTCCACCATGCCCACCTGGCGCAGTGCGGCGTCCGGATCGGCCTCGATTAGGGTCTGTACGGCTGTTTGCGCCGGCTTTCCCTGCTCCATCAACTCCAGGCCACGCGTTCCATATGTCAAGTTCGCATAGGACTGCGTGGCCACGGCGCCCGCGCCCGCCCGCGCCCAAGGCACGACCGCTCCTACGCCGAGGAATTTGGAGGCCACCGCGACACCCCATTCGGCCTTTCCCGGATCATGGGCGACGATCGAGAAAGTGCAGATGTTCAGATCATGCATGCTGCACCGGCCTCTTGGGCCCTGCGCAGGAAGGACAGGAGCAATCGGCTGGGATCAGAGGCGGCAAGAAGCGCATCGTAGCGCAGCACGGCGCCATTCCAGCCCTCACGGTGCCAATGGGCCAGAGCAGGCAAGGGCGACTCGACGATGGCTTCCGGCCAGGGATAGGCTGTGACGTAGTAGTAGGGGTCGGGAATGCCGCCGTCGCCGGTCGAGAACCCAAAGCCCATCTGTTCGTCGGCCCACTCCAGGTCCTCCGGGTCGTAGCCGGGCACCTTGCGGCCCGAGAACCAGTTTACGGCCAGGTCGAAATGGTGTGGCCAGAGTTGGATGGGGGTAGTGCTGCCCGGCAAGCCGGCGCGGAACTCGGCCAGGACGGCATGGGTGAAGGTCAGCGCCTGCCAGTAGGCTGCAATGGCCTGGCGGTCCCAGGCTCCGTCAGGGCTGAGCGTCCCCGCATCGATCGGCGGCATCCAGCCCTCCTCCGCCAGCTTAGCGATGACGGTCTCGCCAAGCGTCTGCGGCGGCTGGCCCGCCAGCGCCAACTGCCAGGAAGTCCGGCTGTCCACGATCAGGCTGTGCTGTTCCAGGTCAAGCCGCATCTCCAGGCGCCCACCATCTGGTAGGGACAACGGCGTGGTGGTCAGACCGCCTGTACCGACGCGCACGCTGATATGCTGCCAATGGGGCTGCGGGGGCGTTAGGCCGGCCCGGAGCCGGCCCAGGATCGTGACGTAACCCTGGAGTGTGTCGCGGGTGGGCTGCCAGGAAGCTAACGCCAAGGGAGGGAGAGAGGGGGTGCTCATGGGATTGCCTCGAGGTCGATAAGGGGTTGTCCTTGCATCACGATATCACCAGGGCGTACGTGAACGCCAGCGACCCGGCCGGCTGCCGGCGCCGCCATCCGCAGCTCCATCTTCATCGCTTCCAGGATGACCAGGGGAGCGCCAGCCTCGATCTCCTGGCCAGCGGCCACGAGCACATCCAGGACCTTGCCCGGCATGGCCGCCGCCAGTTGGCCGCCTGCAGCTTCGGATTGCCGCCGTCGTGGCTGTGGCGGCTCCAACCGCCAGGTGTGCCCATCAAGGGCCACAAAGCGGGTGGACCCGGCGCGGGCGACATAAGCGCGCAGACGCCTGTCGGGGAAACGCAGGGTCAGGCGGCCGTGCTCAGGCGCCGGCGCATCCACCTGGTAGACCGCCGGCTCCTGGTCTGGACGCAGTATGGTCACGGTGTAGCCGCTTTCGCCGGGCGTCACCTCGACGGTGACATCACCCTCTGGTAGAGTGTAACGAAATTGCATGCCTGCCTATGTGGTGCAGTGGGCGGAACGTATTGTTTCAGAATGAGTGACCAGAGGGTGTTCCGAGCCGGAACGAGTCCGTCGTGCTCCAGGGGTTGATTGGGGCGCCTGCTTCCACCTGGGCGTGAGCGCGCAAGGCGCCGCCGGCGCCTTCCCCCATCAGGTCGGCCAGGGCGGCGGCAATAAGGGCGGCATCGGGCACGGGCGGCGGCTGGGGTGACCATGCCGCCAGGTGGCGTTCGATGAAGTCGGTGCTGAGATCACCGGCAGCGAAGGCGGGATGCTGGATGACGGCGCGCAGGAAGGGGATGTTGGTGGTTGGACCAAGGATGACGTAGTGCGAGAGCGCCCAGTCTGCTTTACGCACGGCGTCCGCCCGATCCTCACCGGCGCAGATGAGCTTGGCGATCATCGGATCATAGTGGATCGAAACGTCATCGCCGGTGGTGACGCCTGCATCCACGCGCACCCCCGGTCCGACCGGCTCAGCGGCCAGGAGCACCCGGCCGGTTGACGGCAGGAAGCCTTGGGCGGGGTCCTCGGCATAGACGCGGCACTCGATGGCGTGCCCACGCTGCGCCAGGTCTTGCTGGCGCCAGGGCAACGGCTCGCCGGCGGCGATGCGGATCTGCGCCTTGACCAGATCGATGCCCGTCACCACTTCCGTGATCGGGTGCTCGACCTGGAGGCGCGTGTTCATCTCCAGGAAGTAGAAGGCGCCGTCCGGGTCCAGCAGGAACTCGACGGTCCCGGCGTTGGTGTAGTGAACCGCTTGGGCGGCAGCAACGGCGGCTACGCCCATGCGCTGGCGCAGCTCGGGCGTCAAGGCCAGGGAAGGCGTTTCTTCGATGATCTTCTGGTGGCGGCGCTGGATCGAGCACTCGCGTTCAAACAGGTGCAGGACGCAGCCATGATGGTCGGCCAGCACCTGGAACTCGACGTGGCGGGGATGTTCGATCAGCTTCTCCAGGTAGACGGTGGCGTCGCCGAAGGCATTTTGGGCCTCGCGCCGCGCCGATTCCAGTTCTTCCGGCAGCCGGGACGGCTCCTGGACCACGCGCATGCCCTTGCCGCCGCCGCCAGCGCTTGCCTTGACCAGCAGCGGGTATCCGATTGCAGCGGCGGCTTGGGCCAGTTCCCTGTTTTGAGCAGCAGTATTTGCATGGGTGGGGTGATAGCCGGGGACCACCGGCACGCCGGCCCGCTGCATGGCCTCCCGGCTGGCGATCTTGGAACCCATCGCCCGCATGGCCGCGCTGCTGGGACCGATGAAGGTCAGCCCGGCGGTGGACACGGCGTCGGCAAAGGACGCGTTCTCGGAGAGGAAGCCGTAGCCGGGATGGATGGCATCGCAGCCCCGCTCAAGCGCAGCCTGCAGGATGAGGTCGCTGCGCAGGTAGGATTGCAGCGGCGGTGGCGGACCGATCCTGACGGCTTCGCCGGCCAGGGCCGTGTGCAGGGCGCCGGCGTCGGCATCCGCGTAGACCGCGACGGTGGCGATGCCCATCTCCTGGCAGGCGCGGATAATGCGGACGGCGATCTCGCCGCGATTGGCGATCAGAACCTTGCGAAGCATGGACGGGTCAGGCGGCGGGCGTTGGCATACAGGACGGCATGCAGAAAGCAGTAAACATCCGGCGTCCACCTTGCCGATCCCAGGCCCGGTGTGCGGATGGCTCCTTCATTATAAGCCCGCTGCGAGGTGCGGCGCACTTCTGATGTGCGCCGCACCTCGGCGCTGGTGAGAGAACGTTGGGGGGCGCTGCTCAGCGCACGATGCTGGGCAAGTATGTCCTCGCCAAGGTCCCTGGCGCATAGCCATGTGTTTCCAGTCGCAGCGCTGTCTCACCGTAAGGCGATTCGGCATCCCCCCGCACGAATTTGACCCGGTAGCGATTGTTGCCGGGGCTGACCGGCGTGTAGGTATACGGCCCGGCAGCCGAGGATGCGCCCAGCGATTCGAATCCAGCCAATCCTTCCGGGTTCACCTCGATTACTGTCTGGGTGTTCACGGGTCCGCCAGCCCACGACACCTGCACCGAGCCATCGGTTAACAAGGCGGCGCGAACATTCTGGGGCTGCGGCAGGGTTTGGGAATGAGTCGTGCCCGCCATCGTGTTGGAAGGAGCGCTCTCGCCGGCCTCATTCAGCGCCACCAGCCGGTAGAGATACGTGGTGTTGGCGTCCAGCCCAGACACTGTGTAGCTGGCGGCTTCGCTCGAAACGGAGGCGACTGCTGTGAACGGCCCAGCCGCCGTGCTGCCCTGCTCGATACGGTAGCTGGCTTGCTCACTCCCGGTAGCAGGCAGCCAGGTCAGGCGCAGGCTGTCGGCGCCGAGCGGCGTGACCGCTGAAAGCGCGGGGGACGCAGGCGGCAGCGGCAGGCTGCGCACCTCGTCAAGGGTGGTCGCGAACTCGGAGTCATTACCGGTGGCATCCAGAGCCTGCACCCGATAGGCATAGCTTACGCCGGGTTGGGCAGTTGTGTCATCCCATGCGGTCGTTCCCGCTGGCAGGATGACCACGTCCTCCCAGGCATCGTCGTCCGTGCGGCGCTGCAACAGGTAACCGGTCGCTGCTCCTTCCGCAGAGGCGGCGCCTGGCGTTCCCGACCCAGCCAGTGCCCAGCTCACCCGCAGGAATGGCTGAGACGCTGAGTCCGGCAGTTTGACAGACTTGGCGACAATCGCGGTGGGTTTGGGCTGCCAGCCTTCGCCGACCGCGATCACCCGGCCCTGGCCGGTCTGCACGTAGACCTCGCGGCCATAGCCCACCGCGGCCGAGCCGCCGTTGGCGCCTGTTCCCAAAGCCCAAACCCACAACAACTCGCCCGTATGCGGGCGATAGGCCTGAAGCCAATCGCCGTTGGCCACATAGATGGCGTCGGCGGAGGCGGCCGGGATGCTGCGGACGGCCGCGCCCAGGTTAGCCTGCCACCGCAGCGCCATGTTGAGTGAGATGCTGTAGAGGACGCCGTTGTCGGTTCCCACCAGAATCTGACCGCCAGGCCCGGCAGTTGGCCCACTGCTGATGGCTCCGAACCCCGTGAAGCTGCTCTGCTCGGCAAGGGTATTGATGTTCAGCTTCACCACAGCGCCGTCGCTGCGCCCGGCAAAGAGGCTGTCGGTGTAAAGCAGCGGCGGAGTTGTGTACGCAGCCGGCGCCGGGTTTGAGTAGACGGCGCAGCCGGCGAAGACGCTGCCGCCCAAAGAGACGCAGGAAGAGGCAAACATATCCAGGCGAAAGACGCGGCCGGTGTTCGTCGTGCCATACTGGGCGCGGTTCGCAGCCGCCGTCAGTCCGCCCATGATCTTGCCCGTGATGCCGTGTACGCCGTAGAGACGGCCGTCCGGCCGCACCAGCGCCACAGCCGAATCGCTGCCAGCCGCATCCAATGGTACAGCGATGAATCCCTCCGCCCCCACCACCGGCCCAGCCAACGGCGTTGCACCCAGATCAAGCCGCCAGCGTTCAGCGTTGGATGTCAAGGCGTAGAGCCAACCCAGACGATCCACGGCGTAGATCGTGCCATCGGTAGTCAGGGCCGGTGCACCCACCGCCGGCGCATTTAGCGCCCAGCGTTTGTCGAGCTGACCCTGTCGCAGAACATCAATGAAGCTGTGCGCAATAACTACTTCTCCTCCGGCGCCGACCACGGGCGAGGTGCGCACGGGAAGCGAAAGATTCGCTGGCGCGTCATACTGCCAGAGTTGCTTGGGGAAGCTTGGCCCGGTTAAGGTGGTGTAGCCGAGGCCACGGCTGTTCTGCCGCAGCATGGGCCAGGCGGCCAGGGTCGCGTCGCCGCCGGCATTGCCGAAGTAGCTGAGCGTAGGGTCGCCGTAGAGGTCGTAGTTGAACACCCACCAGCCTCCGTACGGCCAAGGCGACTGCTTGATCACGGCCATGTGCTCGCTCATCGTTTGCCAGACGGCGTCGCCAAGGCGCATCTGGTTCACGATGAGGCGGCGGTTGATGCTGGCGCTGATGTCCTGCATGCCGCCCTGACCGGGTCGCTGCCAGCCTCCTGAGTAGGGGAGGGCGCCCGTCCCACCGGTCCAGGCGACAGCGTTCCCCCGGCTCAGCATCTCGGCTCCGAAGTTAACCGGATCCGCCCAGTTGCCGGTGCTGCACGCCGCCACCACGTAGATGGGCGCCTGGCCATTCCGCGCGTTCATATCGTCGTAGTCGAGCATGGTCGTCTGGCCGGCCTCGTTGACGCCGTCGGGGTGTCCGGCACTTGGCTCGCTCGGCTGGTCAAGCCGGTTGTTGGGGAAGAGGTCGCCTTGCCAGTAGGTGCGGTAGACACCGTGGCCGTCGCCGTGACCCACCAGGTTGACGACACCGTAGGCGTACGTCTCGTCCCAGGGTCGCGTGCCCTGATTCAAGTAGGTGGCGACATTCTGCTGTGTGACCTCGTGCGGCGTCATCACGCCCGCCGCGCCGGTGGGGATGCCGCCGACATTCACCGGTTCGTTTTCATACAGGCGGTCGACGCTGTATCCCGCGGCCGTCTGAAAGCCGGTGCGCATGGTTTCGCCAACGTAAGCGCCGTCAGTGCCTGTGCCGCACGGCACCTCGTAGCTGCCACCGGCGCCGCTTTCATTCTTCTTCCAGCACTGCCCGCGCAGATCCATCATACTCATGGCCGACAGGGTCCGGTTCTTGAAAGCCGCGGCCCGGCGCTCGAATTCCATGCTGTTGGCCAGCGTGCGCCGCACGGCCTCCGGATCGGTCAGCGGGAGGCGGCCGACCGCCACTGTCAGGTTGAGCACATTGCGGCTGTCGGGCGTGTACCCGTTTCGCCCCTGCGCCGCGGGATCGCCGAAGATGCCATCGCCCAGGCAGCCGTTGCCATTGGTGTCCCAGTTGCTGGTCAGGTCAGCGAAATACCAGTCGGTGCGCCAGCCCGAACCTGCCCCGGTCGCCTGGGGGTTGCGGCAGTTGTTGTTCGCGGGAGCCTGCGAGTAGTCCTTGTCTACACCTGCTTCTACCTGCGGATAGGGCAGAACCTGGTTGGTACCGATCAGCATGAGATAGCGAAAACGACTGCCGTAGGTTTGATACCGGCTGATCTCAAAGTTCCGGATGTTCTTGACCAGCGCAATGTCAGTAGGCCCGGCGCCCTGGCCGGCCTGCTCGATGCTGACGACCTCGACCAGGAAGCCCAGCCGGCGCTTGAAATCCACGAAGTCGTTGAGCGCGCCGGCCTGGATGACTGCCTGGGGCGCGATGATGAGGAAAAAGGGGCCCGCGGTGAAATCCGTCGGGAACGGCAGGGCGTCCCGGAGCACAAAGGTGAAGCCATCGAAGGCGCCGGTTCCGGTGGCGCCAATCGTGATGGTGCGCGGGTCAATGACCATACCAGGCGCTTTGGCCTTCGCTTCCAAGGGGATATAACCCTTGGGCAGCGTCATCGGATCCAGTTCCAGCACGTGCCGTGTGTAGTCGTCCTCGCCCACCACGGTAAAGCTGCCATCCGGCTGACTGGTGGCAACGCCCACGACGGCGCTGCTGCCGCCCGGATCGCTGCCGATCAAATGCACCTTCACACCCGCTACGCCAACCGGCTGGGCCAGCGGACTGCGCGGCTGGTAAACGACTTTCCCGGTGAGGGTCCGTGGTAGGCCCAGGCTGCCCAGGGTGGCGGCGCTCCAGGTGGCGGGCTGGTTCCAGCCAGAAACGACCGGCCAGATGCGGTCGTCGCCGGTCCCGCCGATCCAGTTTTGCGCCAGCCGCAGCCCGAACACGCCGCCTTTGCCATTGAGAAGGCCGAGGCTGATGCGGTACTCGGCATTGCGAATCTGGCTGAAACCGGTGTCAACGACGCGGTACTGCCCGTCCCACTGGGCGTTGAGGGCCTGCGTGGGCGTGTAGCCGCCGCTGCCGTCGCCGGCGCGCGCGATCTTTGAGCCGTCGCTGCGCAGTTCCAGTGTGTAATCGTTGGGCTGTGCAAGCGGGCTGCGGCTCAGATCGGGATCGAGGTAGACGGCGGCCCAGTTGTCACCGAACCAGGTGGGCACGGTCAAACCCTCGAAGCAGATCCACAGATCCGTGGCCGTGCGCAGCAGATGCGCGGTGGTGCGCGGGGTGCCTTCCGGAGAGCCGTTGGACACGATCACCTGGGTGTCGCCCTGGTATTCGCTGGTTGTGCAGTAGCCGTCCACGCTGGGCGAAGCGCTGCGCTGGGGGATGCGGATGTCATGGGGGATCGCGCCGTCGGCGGCAAAGAACCCGCCATGAACCACGCCGTCGAAATGGTTGATGGCGTCGGTGGCGTCGCCATTCAGGCGCCATTCGGCCAGCAGGCCGTTGTTGGCTGCCGAAGCGTCAAGCTCCTGGAACATGATTGCCCGGATGGCAGCGCCTGATAGGGGCTTCCTCCACAGACGGACATTGTCGAGCAGGCCTGCGAAGTAGTTCTGTTGGTAGTCGTGAGCGATGTCGGCGCCGATTCCCACGGGCGTACCATTGGCAGCACCGATGCCGCCTGGATAGTAGTTGGTGCTGTCCAGGACGCCGTTCAGGTAGAGGGCTCGCTGGCCGGAGACTGCGTTGTAGGTCGCAGCGATGTGTGTCCATACGCCTGTGGGCACCACGCCCAGGCTGTCCATCCTGCTCTCGAAGCCGTTGCTGAGCAGCCGCACGTGGCCACCCAGGAACATCAGGCAGTAGGATCGTTCCCAGTCATTGCACAGGACAGACTCGTTCCGGTTGGCGTCGTTGCGCTTGACCCAGGCTTCGATCGTGAAACCTGACGACAGGTTGTTCAACTGAGGTGAGTAAGGCACCTCGATGTAGCTGAGGGGAAAGGCATCGCCGGGACGGGCTCCAGCCAAGCTGAAGGCGTTCTGGCCACTGGCGGCAGGCTCGGAGAGCGCAGCCGGTGCAGATGCAAACGCTGATGCAGGAAGCAGCGACAGCGCTACAGCGAGGAGGATAAGCAGGTTCACAAGCTTGTTCATGATTGCCTCCGTGCGGGGTGAAAGTACCGGACCCGGTGACTGCGCAGGGCAGCCGCCTAGCGGAGAGCGCTCGCTACCAGCATGGCGATTGTCTTCAGCCCTTGCTCGTCGACCTCGTCCCCGATGGCGACCACGAGCGCCGCCTTGTCGCCCAGTCTGACCCAAAGCTGCCGCGCATCGGGCCCGTTGTTGAAATAGGCCGCATCGCCGATGCCTGCTACTCCGACGTTTTTGGAGAGCGGTTGTTGGTCGAAGGCGGCAGCAGGGGTGAGCGCTACGTAGGCGAACCTGGCGTTGCCGCGGGCGTCCTTGCCGGCGTCGTACTGGCAGCCGGTGCTGCCGGAAGCGCCGCCGTACGCGAAGCGCTGTGGCGCACCGGAAAGTGTGTGGCCGAGCACCGTTTCGATGGCGGCCGGTGGGACAGCCTGGCAGAGGTCCAGTGTACTCAGGTCTGGCGGCAGGGTAATCGGCGTCATGGCCGCAGAGGGTTGGGGCGCCGTGCGGCTGCCCCCGCAGGCGGCCACCAGAAACAACATCGAAGCGAAAACAACCATTCGCGATGCTGATAGGGTCATGTAGCAACCTCGGAATTCGGAATCTGTGGATGCAGCCGGCGGAACTCAGACGTTCCGGTATGGCCATCATTCGAGAGACGATGGGAGAGATGATGTTCAGGTTAGCAGGAGCCGGATTGCACAGGGTCACGCTGACCGCTACAATTCGCGTGACAAAACGATGGACGAGCCCATTCCAGTTTCGTTTGGCTACTGGCTGCGGCGGCGGCGCAAGGCGCTTGACCTCACGCAAGCTGAGCTTGGCAGGCGCTCGGGCTGTTCGGCGGCGGCCGTGCGCAAGATCGAGGCGGATGAGCGCCGTCCTTCACTTGAGCTTGCTGGGCTGCTGGCCGATGCCCTGGAAATCAAGGGTGAGGAACGCGAGGCGTTCCTGCGCGCCGCGCGCAGGCAGGCAGTGCAAATGCCTGAGGCGCCCCTGTCTGGCGCGCCCGCGATGGCCACGCCGAATGACCTGCCTGCACCGTTGACCTCACTGGTCGACCGCAGACACGATATCCCAGCGGTCACGGCGCTGCTGCGCCGGCCCGATGTGCGCTTACTGACCCTGACCGGTCCGCCTGGCATCGGCAAAACTCGCCTCAGTATCCAGGCTGCCGGGGACCTCCTCGGCGATTTCCCTGGCGGCGTCTGGTTTGTGGACCTGGCGCCCATTGTCGATCCCGATGACGTCCTGTCTGCCATTGCCCGGCACGGTGGGATTCATGAGCTGGCCGATGGGTCGCTCGTGCGGCGCTTCCGTGCCGCCTGGCAAAATCAGAAAGTGCTGCTGGTGCTGGACAACTTCGAACAGGTGGTGGACGCAGCGCTGCAAGTCACAGCCCTACTGCGCGAGTGCAGGGACCTGAAGGTGCTGGCGACCAGCAGGATGGCGCTGCAGGTCTACGGCGAGCACGAGTATCCCGTGCCGCCGCTATCGGTGCCGCCACCCGGCGCCGGTCCCGACACGCTGATGACGTACGAATCGGTCGAGCTATTCGTTGCCCGCGCACGCCAGCACCAACCCACCTTTCGCATCGACGCCAACACAGCCGGTCCTGTTGCCGATATCTGCCGCAAGATGGAGGGGCTTTCCCTCGCCATCGAGCTGGCTGCTGCCACGCTGCGATCGCTGTCTTTGGAAGAGCTTGCGGCGGAGTTGGGCCGCGATCGGGACTGGCTGCACGCGTTCCGGTCTCCGGCCCGGGACCTGCCGCAGCGCCAGCAGACGCTTGCCAGCGCCATCGCCTGGAGCTATGTCCTGCTCGATCCAGACAGCCAGGCTTGTCTGCGGCGCTTGAGCGCCTTCACAGCTTCTTTCGCCCTTGAGGCGGCGACCGCCGTCTGCGCGGCCTCGACCACCGAAACTCGCCACTGGCTGGCGAAGCTGGTCGACCACAGTCTGTTGGCGCCGGAACGCGGGCGCTGGCGGCAGCTGGAGATGATCCGCGAGTTTGCGTGGAGCCAGTCAGGGTCTGAGGAACGGGTTCAGGCCCAGCAGCGTCATGCCGCCTACTTTCACCAACAGCTTCGGCAGCAGCCCGCCCGCAGCGCCAGCGCCGTCGCCGAGGACTACGACAACTATGTTGCTGCTCTTCGTTGGCTCATCGAGGTGCAGCAGGCGACGGCGGCCCTGGAAATGTGCGCCAGCCTGTCCTGGTATTGGGAGACCCAGGGCTACGTGCACGAGGGTCTGGCGATGGTGCGCGACAGCCTGGCGCTCCCCGGCGCGGTCGATCCTCAAATCCGATTCAATGCCCTCTACCAGGCTGCAATCTTCGCCTGGCAGCGTCATGATTTCGCCACCGCCCTGGCGCTGGGCGACCAGGCGATCGCAGTGGCGAGGATTGCGGGGTTGGCGGGAGAGATCGCCGGGCTGCTCAACCTGATGGGTCGCATCCACATCGAGGAGGGCGACTTTGTGCGGGCTGAAGCCGCGCTCAGGGAAAGCCTCAATCTGGCCAGACAGCATCCTGATCCCTCTGACGCCGGTTTTCCGATCACGCAGTTGGGCGAGATTGCCTGGGCAGAGGGCGACCTGATCACCGCCCAAGCCTTGTTCGACGAGGCGTTGGCGGTCGTGCCCCCCAGCGCAATGGGTGTTTCCAGGGCGATGCTCCACACGGACCGGGCCGAATTGGCCCTGGTCCGCGGTGATGCCGAGTTAGCCAGGCATGAGCTCCGCCAGGCGCTCCCTTCGTCTCGCGACCACGTGCGCCGGTTTCGCTACTGGCTGGTCACCCTGGCCGGACTGAAGCTGTCCGGCGGACACGCGACCAAAACACAGGCGAGCGAGGCCCTGCAGTGCCTGGCCGCCGAAGAGGGCTTGGGCGAACAGGGCGCGCCGCTGTCGCCGGTCTACCAGCCTCTCATCGCCAGGCGTCTTGCCACGGCGCGAGCCCTCTTACCAGAACCGGACCGCACGGTGTTGTGGGTGACGGCGCGGCGGTGGACGATGGCACAGGCGCTTGCGCAGGCAGAACGGTGGCTGGAAGGCTGAACCGTCAGCGTAGGATCAGGGGCACATACAACTTCACACCTCCATCCGTGTTCTCGCCCGATTGGCCGGCGTCGACCACGCCGCCGTTGAGGCTGTAGCCGCCGCCGCTTTGCGTGACGCCGGGCTCCGGCTGGCCGATGCTGCTGGTCAGGCTGTAGCCGCCGCCGGTCAGGGCCCCGCCGCCGGCGTCGATGCTGGTCCAGGCCAGCTCGTAACCTCCTCCTCCTTGGGCCTGAACCACTGGGGCAGACACACACAGGCACAACGCCGCTGCCAGGATGAGCGCCCGCTTCATTGCCCGCCCCCTGCTTGCATCAGGCTGGCGCTGTTGTTGCCAGATCTGGCAGGCGGCCTCAGCCTCGCCAGCATCGACGCCCTGATGCTCTTTTCCTCCGGCTGGCCGTAGAGCTCCGGGTGCAAATACTTCCCTTCCTCGTCTCCTGTCTTCATCTGCTCTACTTCGATGCGGTGCGCCTCGGCATAGGGGTCGTGGCGGATGCCCGTCACCTGCCAGCTTACCTTGACATTAGGCTTGTCGGTCTTGATCGTGAACCGGTTGCCGGCGATCTCCTTGAGCACGATGGCCTGACTGAACTGGCCGATGGGCGTAAGCTGGTAACGAAAGTCCTGGTTGAGCGCTTCGAACCAGTCTGGCAACTGGACGATCGCCTCGCCGTTGCCATCAGTGGTGACGTTGCCGTTGTAGATGTTCATCATGTCGGGCGATTCCACGAACGAGTGAGAAAGGTACTTGTGCGCCGGGTCAAGGGGATGATCGATGAGGAACGAACCAGCGGATTTCTCAAGGGTGCCAGTGACCCGCACCCTGCCATCGAAATAGCCAGCGTATCCTGGACCATAGCCGCCGTAGCCAGCGACACCGATACCATTCAATTCAGTTGCATATCCACTTACACCCTGCGAACCCTGGCCCAACACACCTTCTCCTTGATCACTCCTGCCGCTCACTCCTGCCGATGTATCGGATCGACCTTCGACACCGATGGCCCCGCCATGACCAACGCCGTAGATGCCATATGCGTGGCTCTTTCCATCGCCAGTTGCCTCACCTTTGACGCCCATCCCTCCAGTGGGGGTAACCATGCCGTAGACACCAGCTCCACTTGCCGCGCTGGTCATACCCACGACCCCGTAGCTCTTGGTGCTTTCGCCGTAGACGCCGTAGCTGCCGCCGTCGTTGACTCCCACGATGCCAGCATGGTCAGCGTTGTGAGACAGACCGCGCACGCCTTCGCCGTTGACACTCTCGCCCCACATGCCGTTGGCGTCCTGGCTCTTGCCGACGACGCCTACCTCGCTCGTGCTCTCGCCCAGGACGCCGTAGGAGCTGGTGCTCTTGCCATAGACGCCCACCGATGTCTTGCTCTCGCCGGTGGTGCCGTAGCCATTGGGGGCCCGGCCGTAGACCCCAAAACCGTTGGCTCCTTTGTGTTCGCCGTAGGTCGCCGCCCAACCCGTCTGGCTGGAAACGCCCGTAACGCCGTTGTAGCCCTCACCGTAGATGGCGGTGGAGGTGGCGCTTTCGCCGTAAAGGCCCACCGAGCCGCCGCCCGAGCCCTTGCCGTAGATGGCGGTTCTGTTGGCGGCAGGCTGTTCGACCACTGCGCCCGGTATCAGGCTGAGGGCGTAGGGGACGGCGTTGAGGGGCTGGCGGGGGGTAAGGGTGACATAGCCGCCGTCGCCTGCGCACTGCACGGCCGTTTCCAGCCAACGGGCCTGGCCTGTGAACTGGCTGCCGAAGTCGAGCTGCACGGTGAAGGAACCAGCCTCGACGGAAGCGTTGTTGACGATTTGGGTGATGCCCTGCTGCGCGCCGCCCGCAAGCGCATCCCAGAGGCTGAACTGGAAGCTGCAGTTCTTGCTGACCGGCGCCCCTTGTTTCCTGAGTGAGCCCTGGTAGGTAAAGGCTGTGCTTACAGTGGCGGTGGTGCCGTCCGGGGCCGGTAAGGCGCTGGCGGGTGCTGCCGGCGGCGGCAGCGGCGGTTGGCCTCCCTGGCCGAGAACGCCGGATACAGGAATGAGTGCACCCAGAAGCAGCGCGAACAGGGCGACGAGAAGGAAGCGAAGGACGGGCATTGGGAACCTCCAGAGGGTGAGAGGTGCGATGCACCTTGGCGGACGAAGGGGTGGTGTTGTACACGGGCCAGCGGCTTACGCAGACTGGCAGGATATGCAGGTATGCCGTTCATCTCTCCCCGTCCTCGACGGCGCCCTGGCACAGCCGTGACGGAGATAGGCGGAGGTTTTCCGGCTGCCCTTGAGGCAACCACACGCCCAAGGCTGGCGTTCCGAGCCCCAATGTGAAACGCCAGCAGGATTTGTGCAATGTTTGTACCAGACTCGGTTGGCGGGGTCAGTAAGCAGGACTCCATCCGGGCAGGTATTCCCATGGATACCGCAGTCCTCGTCCTCATCTCGGCTACCTTCCAGGGCCGGCAACTTGGGTCAGGCAGCGACTTGGATTACTATGGCTCCATACCAGAGATGGACCGGCAGCTACAGGCGCAGACCAGGCAAGCGGCAGCGGCGTTTTGACAGCAAGGCTTCGCTTCATCCTATCCGAGAACGATGTTGGTGCCATGAACGACATGACTTCATCTCTCACGCCCCCCTTGACCGGCGGTGACTTTGGCGTGCCGAACGAACCGCGGCCGGTGGTGATGATCCTGTCAGGCCCGTCGGGCGTCGGCAAAGACACGGCGCTCGATGCCCTGGAAGCCTTGGGAGTGCGTTTCCACCGCGTGGTCACGGCCACCACGCGCCCGCCGCGGGCGAACGAGAGCGACGGCAGGGACTACCATTTTGTCAGCCTGCAGCAGTTTGCCGACATGATCGACCGTAACGAGCTGCTCGAATATGCGCTCGTCTATGGCGACTACAAAGGCGTGCCCAAGAACGAGATCACCGGTCCGCTGGCGGCAGGCGAGGACGTCATCATGCGAGTGGACGTCCAGGGCGCCGACACTATGCGCGCCTGCCTGCCGGGCGCGGTGAGCGTCTTTCTGACGACGGCCACCGAGGCCGAGATGATCCAGCGTTTGCGGGCGCGGCAGGCCGACACGTCCGAGCAGATCGCCATCCGCGTGGCGCGCGCCCGCCACGAGCTCGCAGAACTGCCCAAGTTCCAGTATGCCGTCGTCAACCAGCACGATCGCATCGAGGAAACGGCTCGAACCCTGTGGGCGATTCTGATGGCTACACGGGTGCGAACCGACTACGAGCGGGTGCAAGTCCGGTAGGCGAACGCCTACCGCTGCCAGCGCAGCGGCTGGCTGCGCACGGCTGTATAATGAGCCCCATGTTCCGCTACGCCCAGGTTGCGGTGCTGCTGCCGATTGACCGGCGGCTCACGGCGCGGGAAGAAGGCGTGGAGACTCTGGTCGATTTTGACCCCGATCGCCAGCTCTTCACCTACGGCATCCCTCCCGATCGCCGCGGCCTTATCGAGCCCGGCCACGTCGTGTGGGCGCCGTTTGGCCGCAGCCAGCAGCAGGGTGTGGTGATGGCGCTGGCAGAGACGGCCCCCGAGGGGGTGCTGATCAAGCCGTTGGGCGAGCTGGTGGCCGCAGAACCGGCGCTGGCAGCGCCTCAGATCGCCTTGGCCCTCTGGCTGAGCCGCCACTACCTGGCGCCGCTGAGCGAGTGCGTGCGGCGGCTGCTGCCGCCCGGGTACGGAGCCAGGAGCCAGGTGTTTGTGGAATATGTTCCCGGCGCCCCGATCCATCCTGACGATCTGACGCCCGCCCAGCAGGCGCTTCTTCTGCACCTGCGCCGGGGCGCCATGCCCTTGGCCGAACTGCGGGAGACCGATCGCCGCCTGGCGGGCGAGAACATCCTGGGGGCGCTGCGGGCCATGGGCCTCGTCCGGCTGCGCGACCGCGGCGGCGCCCAGGGACCGAAGCCGAAAATCGAGCGCCGGGTCCGCCTTGCCATCCCTTCCGACCAGATCGAACGCGGCCTCCTGCTGCTGGGACGGCCTTCCAAGCAGGCCGACGCGCTTGTCTGGCTGGCCGACCATGGCGGTGTGACGCCCTCCCCGGACGAGCTGGCGCGGGCCATCGCTAGCACAGCGGCTCCGATCAGGGGTCTGCTGGACCGCGGGCTGGTGACCCTCGATGAGCAGCGCCGCCTGCATCTGGCCCTGGCGCCCGGCCAGGCGTTGGCAGCCGCGGTGGCCATGCGCGGCGCTGACCGCTATCGACGCGTGCTGGAGGTGCTTGCCGGCGCCGGGGAACAGGCCGTCTGGGTCGGCTGGCTGTATGCCGAGGCCGGCGCCGATGCGGCGGCCCTCAAGACGCTGGCGGAGGCAGGGCTCATCGCCTTCAGCGAGGCGGAGGTCCTGCGTGATCCCCTGGCGGGTCGCCGTTTTCAGACCGACACGCCGCCGTCCCTGACCGCGGACCAGCAGCGGGCGTGGACGGCGATCGAGGCGTCCCTCGCGGAAGTGCTGCACCCCTCCGACGGGGCAGGCGATCCGCCGGTCTTCCTCGTCCACGGTGTCACCGGCAGCGGCAAGACCGAGCTCTATCTGCGGGCGCTGGCCAGGGTGGTGGCGGCGGGCGGGCAGGGCATCGTCCTCGTGCCCGAGATCAGCCTGACCCCCCAGACGCTGAATCGCTTTGCGGCCCGCTTTCCGGGTCGGGTGGCTGTGGTGCACTCGCGACTCTCTGAAGGCGAGCGCTACGATACCTGGCGGCGCGCCCGCCAGGGTGAATTCGACGTAGTCGTCGGCTCCCGTTCGGCCTTGTTCACGCCCTTCCCGCGTTTGGGCCTGATCGTCATCGACGAGGAACACGACGCCGCCTACAAGCAGGAACGAACGCCCCGCTATCACGCACGCGACGCCGCCGTCGTGCTTGCCCGGCTGGCTCGTGCTATGGTGATCCTGGGTTCGGCGACGCCCTCGCTGGAAAGCATGTTCCAGGCCCGGCGCGGCGCCTACACGCTGCTGGACCTGCCGCGGCGGGTGCGAGGACATCGCGGGCTGGACCTGACCGACGATGGCGCGTCCGTGACGGCGCCGGGCGATGACATGCTGGAAATGCCGCCGGTCTCCGTGGTGGATATGCGGGCGGAGCTGCGGGCAGGCAACCGCTCCATGTTCTCGTATGCACTCAAGCAGGCCCTGACCCGCACCCTGGAACGGCACGAGCAGGCCATTCTCTTTCTCAACCGGCGCGGGGCTGCCAGCTTCGTCCTCTGTCGGGACTGCGGTCACGTCATGCACTGTCCCCGCTGCGCCATTCCCCTGACCCAGCACGGAACCCGGCTGCTCTGCCATCACTGCAACCACAGTGAGGGTCTGCCTGCCGCCTGCCCGAAATGCCACAGCCGCCGCTTCAAGGAATTTGGCGCCGGCACCGAGCGTCTCCTGGCCGCCCTGGCCGCGGAATTCCCGGCGGCCCGCGCCTTGCAGTGGGATCGCGACACCACCGGCGGCAAGACCAGCCACGACGAGATCTTGCAGGGCTTCATCGCACACCAGGCCGATGTGCTCGTGGGCACCCAGATGATTGCCAAGGGTCTCGATCTGCCTCTGGTGACCTTGGTGGGTGTCCTCAGCGCCGATGTCGGGCTCTTTTTGCCCGACTTCCGCGCCGCCGAACGGGTCTTCCAGGTCCTCACCCAGGTTGCGGGCCGGGCCGGACGTTCGGCGTTGGGGGGCGAGGTCATCTTCCAAACCTATGAGCCCTCGCACTACGCCATTCTGGCTGCCAGCCATCACGACTACGACACCTTCTTCCAGCAGGAAATGCACTTTCGCCAGGAAAATGGCTACCCTCCCTACCGCCGGCTGGTGCGCCTGTTGTACCTCGACACCAACCGCGAGCGCTGCCAACAGGAGACGGCCCGCGTGGCGGGTCTGATCAAAGCTCGCGCCCAGGCCCTGGGATGGGAGGGATTTGACCTCATCGGGCCGGCGCCGGCCTTCTTCAGCAAGGAGCGGGAACGGCTGCGCTGGCATCTGTTGTTCCGCAGCGAAGATCCTGCCGCCCTCCTGGCCAGTGTGACCCTTACGCCCAATTGGCGGATCGACGTCGACCCGATCGAGACGCTGTAATCGGGCGACCGTCGCAACGACTTCAGTCGTTCCGGTCGCTCCTACCTTTCACCTTTCCACATGCGCGTACCTCTTCTCCCCCCCTACCTCGGCCTGGGACGGCTGGACAAGGACTCCATCGCAATCGCCAACGGCGTGATCTCGGCCCGCTACGTGGACGGCGCCGATTTCGTCTACGAAGTCGTCATCGACGGGGACAGCCACCGCCTGGCCGAATACGTCGATGGCGCCGAGTACTACGTGAGCGATGAGTCGTCCCTGCGCAATGCCTTTCTCAGCCATCTGCTCAGCCTTCTGCCCTACGAACACCCGCGCTACGAGCGCTTGGAGAGCGAGCTGACCGCCGGTCGCCCCGTGGTCATGCGCTTCGCCCACGAGCCCGAAGCGGTCGTGTTTCCCACCGGCTATGTCTTCCTCCTTCACCTCCCGGTCACGGCGGGCAACCGCGCGCGCTGGGAGGCTTTCAAAACCCGCGTTGAAGCGATGGGTGACCTGGCGCCCATGCGCTTCGACGGCGAGCGCGAGGGAATCTTGCTGCGGCTCCTTGCCTCGGACGAGGTCGCCTCGGACGAAGTGACCTCGGAAATGGTCATCGTCGCTGAATGCTCGACCAGCCTGAGCCACGTCCGCGAGGCGGTGACCCTCATCTGCCAGAGCGACGTCCTTCTGCCCGGCGCCGCCTACGGGCTCATCGTCACCGAGCTGACCGAGACCATCTCGGGCCGCATTGCCATTCATGACGGCGATCGCAGTGCAGGTGAACTCACCTTCGCGCTCGTGGCGCTCGATGCCCTGGACATCGGGCTGGACCAGGCCCAGGCCCAGTTCGCGGCAGCCTCGCGCGCTTACCTGGACGGCGTCCAGCCTGCTTCCACAGATGACACAGACGGGCACGTTTGACGGTTTAGGGACGGCGCCCCCGCGGAGCGGCTAGCGGCGGTGTGGCCGCCGGCTGTGCCAGCGGTGACGCAGTAGGGGTCGCGGACGATTGGGGAGGAGTGACATAGCGCTGCACGGCGTCTCTGCCGGACAGAACGTCAGCCTTTTAGGCCATCCTATGGACGGCGCCCGCAGGATCGCGGTCATGAACGACCTGGCCTGGGCGGTGTTCGAGACCGATATGCAGCGGGCGCGCTCCCTGGCCGAGACTGCCCGTGAGCTGGCCGTCTCCCTCGGCGATGACTCGCCGCCCTGCCAGGCCGGCACCGCGTGCAGCCTGCACACCCTATCGTCAATGTGCCGCCCTCGGCCGGCTTTGTGGTCGATGTGGTGTGGAGCACGTTCAAGTGCACGCCCAGGCTGTTCAATGTCCGCGACGTCTCGGCCGCAGACACAGCCGCAGGCTTCCAGTACGCCTTCAACTGCGGCGATGGCAAGGGGTTCAGCGCCTACGGCGCCGCCAGGTCAAGGCGTATGCCCAGGCCAACCCTGACCAGACCAAGTCCTTTCTCTCCGTGGTCGCCAGCCTGCGCGGTTGGGACCTGTCGCAGCTCGACCCGGCGCTCCTTCAGGCTGCCCTCACCGCGCTCTGAAATCCCTATGTATTTACGCAGTACGTATTAGTGCTTCGTTAAGTATCATTTTGCTCTTTTAGAATCGGATACAGACGCTTGAGTTTGATGCGTGCATCGGCGGCGGTGAACTGCCACACGACCTTTGCACCGGCATTGTTGCGGCGTTCTTGCCAGGCTGCGACCTCGCGGATCAAGGTGTCCTTGTCTGGAATGCACCGGTCCAGACACTGAGCCGCCAGCACCGACAGGTCGCACTCGGCGATGTTCAGCCAACTGCCGTGCTCGGGGGTGTAGTGCCATTCGAAGCGGGCTGCCAAGCGATGGGCTTCCTCCGCAGCGAAGGTTTCGTAGAGGGCGCCTGGGCCGTGGGTGTTGAGGTTGTCAAGCACCAGTACGATGAGGTCGGCGTCAGGATAGTCCTCATCCGCCAGTCGGCGCAGTTCTTCAGCGAAGTCGCCCCTGGTGCGCCGGTCCGTGACCCGTATGCGGCGAAGACCGCGGAGGGGTTCGACCGTGAGGAAGAGATTCGCCACGCCGTGCCGCTCGTACTCATAGTCTTCCCGGATGGGCTTACCAGGCTGGAGTGGAAAGCGACCACGTGGGGTGCTACGGAGCTCTTTACTGGCCTCGTCCAGGCAGACGACGGGACGTTTGGCGTCGTAGGGGCGCTGATAGACATCCAGCACATCCTCCATCTTGGCCACGTATGTCCCGGATGGCTTGCCAATACACCAGGACTTCACCCGCCAAGGCTTGAGTTTGTTTTTTTGAGCCGCTCGCGTACGGTCACATGACTGATGTAGTCCACGTAACCCAGTTCGATCATGCGCTCGGCCAACAAACGCAGCGTCCAGCGTCCGGCGCCGTCTGGGGCGTCACTGCACGCCAACATCGTCAACTTGGCCTCAACCTCACCGGTGAACTTGGGTGGTGCACCTGGCCAGCCTTTGTCGTACAGGGCTGGCTGCAGCCCGCCACTCAGGAAACGTCGGCGGACGTTGATCACCGTACTCTTGCTGCACAAGGCGGCATCGGCGACTTCCTGGTCCGTGCGCTTCTGGCCTTTACTGCGATCGCTCAGAAGCAGGATACGCGCTCTGGCATGGGTGCGGGCCGGAGCGTCGCCGGTGCGAGTCAACTGCTCAAGTTCTGTTCGTTGTTCTGATGTGAGTTCAACGTGTGTATGCTTACCCATGCCGCATAGCTTAGCGGCTCAATTCAAATATGCAAAATCTATCTTACCGACGCATTAGGCATTACGCATCACGTAGTTCGTACTGCGTAATGCGCAGCCCGTCATCATAGGGCTCGTCTGCTGCTGGTTCTGATCATCATTCTGCCGCTCGCCGGCTCGGTGTTCCTGGGCAGGGCCGTGGGCATGCTGCTGCTGGCGGTTTTTTACCTTGCGATAGGTTTAGTCCGGCGGCAGAGCGGTGCGATGGGCGCGGGGCACAGCCGCCAATAGCTCCGGGATGGGCGCCGCCACCTCTCCCTTCCCGGTCGCGCCAGGACCGGCGGCGGACTGCAGCCAGCGCCGCACCGGTCCGACGGGCAGCGCATATAGGGCCGGCGCCGCCGTGAAGAGATAGAGACACCAGTGCGCCCGGCTCCCGGCCAGACCGGTGGGGTGGGCGCCGGACAGGTCGAAATGAAAATGATCACAGGCAGGGTCCGCATCCTGGCACACCACGAAGCTGGTGGTTTCCTCCCGGCCGCCGGCGCGGCGAAAGCGCCATACCAGGTCGATGCCGCTGTCCCTGTGCCCCGCATCCTGGCGGACGTCCGCCACGGAGATGGTCTCGGGACGGCGTCCCAGCAGAGCGGCCAACCATGCGACGACGTCTGCGGGCGGCAGCGGTGGATGAGCAACGGCGCCGGCGACCAGGGTCCAGGCCAGCTCGCCGTAGCGGGTCCAGCAGATGAGATCGGCGGGAGCGCCTGCCTCCAGCCGTCCGTAAGGCAGGCCAAGCAGGTCGGCCGGTTGGCGCGTCGCCCACTGCGCCACCCTGTCAAGATCGTAGCCCGTGCTCCTGGCGAGGTCCCTGAGGAGTGGGGCCGAGAGAAGTTCCCCATCGCCGCTCATCAGTGTGACCGCAGCCGGCGCCTCCATCTGCCGGAGCGTTGGCGGCGTCACCAGGGCAGGCTTTACCGCCGGCAAGGCCGTGGGGCCGGGCAGCCAACCAACCGCCGCCCCGCCGGCCAGCAGGCCGCGCAGAACGGGATGGTGAACATCGGCCGGCAAAGCCACCGGCAGCCCGGCCGCCAGCGCCTGCCGCGCCGTCGCCGGGTCCTCGTTGGCCACGGTGACAAGCCGCACCCTCCCTGCCGCCAGCGCGTAGACGTCCTCCCAACAGACGGGCCCATCCGGCGGCCACGATGCCACCAGGTGCAGGCCCAGGAAGCGGCTGCCGTGTGGGGATCGGGTGACGGCTGCGGCAGCCAGGGCCGGCAGGTCCTCCGGCGCCGCCACATGCACGGAGGCGAGGTAGGCTGTGACTCCCCCGGCTTCTGGAGTCTCATCGGCCAGGATGGGCCGGCCCAGGTCCAGCAAGCCTGGCGCCAACAGGCCGCCGCGGGCGTCCAAAAGCCGGACCTCAGCGGGCAGCGGGACCTCATGGCTGCGGCCCAGCGCCTTGATCGAACCTTCGTGGACCAGGATGAGGCCCTGCCGGATCAAGGCATCCGGCGCCAGGACGTCGCAGTTGATGATGGCGAGGGGTCGTTGCGCCACAGTGAGGTTCTGCATATCGGCCAATGGCTCAGGCGCTGCCACCGCATGTCCGGCCGCTCGGGCCTGCCGGCGCCAGCACTGTCCCTGAGGCTAGCGCAACCGGCAGAGACTGTCAAAGCTCTGCCCCGCAGCCGGTGGTGGGGCAGCGACCGGCTGCGCCTGGCAATCGGGCGCGAGGTGGCAGGGGTGCGGTTCAACGTTAGTCCGGAGTACGAGTCGCGGGTGAAGAGGTCCCGGCGCGCCTGGCCTATGTGGGCGCCGTTGGCGCCAGGGACGGTGCCACCGAGATGGCTGTGCCGTGCGCCGCCGCCAACGCAGAACCCATGCGGCGCGGACTTTGCCCCGCGCTGATTGTGATCTTGACGACGACAGGTCAGTATGCTAGCATCCATATGACAGCGCTGTCGTACTGTCGCCGCAATGGTTGTTGTTGCCGCAGTGTGCTTTGCACCATCATAGGCGCTGATGCGCCGCTCACAGGGAGGATGCCATGGATTCACGTGATCGTTTCTCCACCGCCATCAGCCATCAGGAGCCGGATCGGGTGCCCATCGATTTGGGCGGCATCGTCACCGGCATCACCAAGGGTGCCAACCGCAGTCTCAAGGCCTACCTGGGCATGGAAGGCCAGGACCCGATCGTGGATCGCATCCAGCAGTTGGCGAAGCCCAGTGACGCCCTGCTGGATCGTCTGCACGTCGACAGTCGCTACCTGTACCTCAGCGCCTCCCGCGACTGGAGCGATATCGAGCTGACGGATGACAGCTATCAGGATGAGTTCGGCGTGGTCCGCAAGGCGGCGTATTCGCTCAACGACCTGCTGTACTACGACTTCATCGACCACCCCCTCAAGAACGCTGAATCTGTCGCGGACCTGGCCAAATTCAAATGGCCAGACCCCCATGATCCCGCTCGCTATGCCGGGCTGGAAGAAGAGGCGCGCGACCTTTACGAGCGGACGGGCTATGGCGTGATGGTCAACCTGATCGGGTCGATCTTCGAGTTCTCCTGGTACCTGCGGGGCTACGTCAACTTCATGGAAGACATGATGGTTCGTCCCGAGATGGCCGAGGCCCTCCTCGATGCGCAACTGGAATACCAGACTGCCCTGATGGACGAGATGCTCAAACGCATCGGCGGCTACGTATCGGTGGTCATGACCGGATCCGACCTGGGCACGCAGCGAGCGCCGATGATCAGCCCGGAAACCTACCGGACCATCATCTGGCCGCGCTACCGCAAGCTGTGGGCGTTCATCAAGTCGAAAACCCAGGCCAAGCTGTTCTATCACTCGTGCGGCAGCATCGTGCCCATGATCCCCTTCCTCATCGAAGGTGGGGTGGACGTCATTCACCCGGTGCAGCCCATGGCCACCGGGATGGGCGACCGCAAGAGCCTGAAGCGCCAGTTCGGCGATCGCCTGGCCTTCTGGGGCGGCTTCGACCAGCAGGATGTGCTGCCCAACGGCTCGCCCGAGCGGGTGCGCGACGAGGCCAAGCGGCTGCTGGATGAGTTCATGCCGGGCGGCGGCTATGTGTTCGCAGCCGGACACAATATCCAGGCGGACGTCCCCCCGGAAAACGTCATCGCCCTCTTTGACACCGTCTACGAATACGGACGCTACTGAGCGCTGCGCAGGGAATTGAAGACCATGAACTCCATTGAACGCGTGGATGCAGCCATCCACCTCCGCCAGCCCGACCGCGTACCCGTTGACCTGCACAACTTCCAGCCGGCAGCCGCGGCCCTGGGCGGGTCGATGGCGGAAGTGTTCCAGAATGGCGATCTCCTGGCCGAGGCCATGCTGAAAGCCTGGCGCGAATTCGGGCACGACATGATCCTGCTGGAGAACGGCACGGCCTGCAATGCCCAGGCTTGCGGGGTGCAGGTCGTCTATCGCGACGACGCCGCGCCGGCCGCGCACATTCCCGTTATCACTTCGCTGGACGAGGTGGACCGCCTGGAGGTGCCTGATCCCTACACGGCCTTTCCCATGTGCGAGATCATCAAGGCAACCCGGATTCTGGCCAGAGAAATCGGCGACAAGGTCTGGATCTGCGGCCGCGCCGACCAGGGACCGATGGACCTGGCCAGCCAGCTCATCGGCATGGAAACGCTGATGCTGGAGATCGCCACGGGCGAGAATGCGGAGGGGGTGCACCGCTTGCTCGACTACGCCCGGCAGGTGGCCACCCGCTATGCTTTTGCCTTGATGGAAAGTGGCGCACACTCTACTTCCATCGGCGAGCCGGTGGCGGGACCGGATGTGATGTCGCCGCGCCACTATCGCACGTATGCCATGGCGCAGGAGAAACGGATGGTGGACGATCTCAAGGCCAGGGGCATCATCCTTCACAACCATATCTGCGGCAATACCATCCCGATCATCGACGACTTCATCGCCACCGGCGCCGAAGTTCTGGAGATCGACCACAAGACGGACATCCGCAAGGCCAAGGAAGCCGGGCGCGGCAAGACCTGCTTCCTGGGGCCGATCAACACAAACCTGATGTACTCGGGCACGCCGCAGGAGGTGGAAGAGGCCTGCCGTGAGGCCATCGCCATCATGGCGCCCGGCAGCGGCTTCATCCTCGGCCCTGGCTGCGCCCTGGGGACGGAGACGCCCGCGGACAACATCCACGCTCTGGTAGAGTCCGCCAAGAAGTACGGCGTCTACCGCTGAGGAACTGCCTTTCCCGGCCAACCGTTCTCGCATGACTACGATCGACAACGTCGCCAAACGCGCCGGCGTTTCCATTAAGACCGTCTCGCGGGTGATCAACCAGGAGCCGTACGTCGCCGAAGAGACGCGGGCGCGGGTCCTGAAGGCGATGGCGGAGATGGGGTACGTGGCCAACGTCTCGGCCCGGCGCCTGGCCAGCGGGCGCGCTGGCGCCATCGGGTTTGTGTACCACAACCCGAGCTGGCAGTACATCAGCAGCGTCTTGCGCGGGGTGCTGGAAAAGGCGCGTGAGTCCGGCTATGAGACGGTCATTCATCCCTGCAACGTGCACAATGCCAAGAGCTGCGACGAGGTCCTGGACCTGGTGCGGCAGCGCAGCGTCGACGGTTTCATCTTCACCCCTCCCAGTGATGTGGCCGCACACGTGCTCACCCAGCTCCAGAAGGCAGGGGTGCCGTTTGTGCGCATCACGCCCCAGGAGCGCACCAGCTCTCGCGCCTACGTGACGGCCGATGATCACCGCGGGGCTTTTGAGATGACCCGCTACCTTTTGAATCTGGGACATAGACGCATCGGGTTCATTGTGGGCGACCCTTCGCAGATCGCCAGCCAACAGCGCCTGGAGGGCTATCAGGAGGCGCTGCTGCTCTGCGGACAGCGCGACGACGCAGCGCTCCAGTATCAAGGTGATTTCAGCTACGCCTCCGGCCTGCGCGGCGGCCGCGCTCTGCTCCAGGGACCTATGCCGCCAACGGCGATCTTTGCCAGCAACGATGATATGGCCGCAGGGGTGCTGACGGTCGCGCACGAGTTCGGTCTGGATGTCCCGGGGCAGCTCTCCATTGCCGGCTTTGACAACATTGATCTCGCCTGGCAGGTCTATCCCGCCCTCACCACCGTCGCCCAGCCCATTCACGACCTCGCCGTCGCCGCCACCGAGATTCTCATCGGCATGCTGCGCGGCGAGGTAACGGAGCCAGAGCAGCGCACCCTGCCCACCACGCTGATCATCCGCGCTTCGACTGGCCCCTGCCCCGTCTAGGCCGCCTTCACTCCGCTTCATTGCCCGCTCTCACAGCCGGAACACGACTGTGTCCCTTCGACCTGCACCTCACCTACCTGCCATCTTTCCCACCTAACGGAGCCCTACCATGAGTCTTGACGCAGTCTACAACGCCATTCTGAACGGCAACGCCAAAGCCGCCACCGCCGCCACCCAGGCCGCGCTTGAGGCCGGGGTGCCCGCCGAGAAGATCCTCAACGAAGGCTGCATTCCCGCCATGTCCGAGGTGGGACGGCTGTTCGAGATCGGCGAGAAGTTCGTGCCGGAGATGCTGATTTCGGCGCGGGCCATGGCCGCCTGCACGCAGATTCTGAAGCCGCTGCTGGCGCAGGAAGGGGTGAAGCAGGTGGGGACGGTGGTGGTGGGGAC
>JAKOVD010000191.1 GCA_029782215.1 Chloroflexota bacterium | reverse complement strand
GAGGCTCTTGCAAAACCCTCCCAAACGCAGGCCGTCAGGCTTGCATACGGGAGGGTTTTGCAGGAATTTTTGATGATGCGGCGGGGTGCCGCAGAACAAGCGGGCGAAACAGGGCTTTTCCCCTGCTTTTAGGCTGTTTCCGTGCAGACTCCGCCGTTCCCGACCGGTCGCTGGCGGGTTTTCGGGGTGTGTAGTCCGTCGCGGGTTGTTCAGGCTAGCATTCTGAGAATCTGCTCGGCGGCTATTACCAGCAGCCCGAAGGACAGATGGGTCGCCACCTTGACCGGGCCGCGCACCATGACATGGCGTCCGCCATGCTCCTCGTGGAGATGACTGTTGACCCGCTCGGCCGCCGAGCGTTCCTTGAAGCGCTGGGCTTCCGCGGGGGAGAACACGATCTTCTCGCCGCGGCGCGGATTGTGGTCAATGAGCGCCACGTGCCCCAGCCGCGCTGACATCTCGCGAATCTCCCTGGCGTCGTAGGCGGCGTCGGCCAGATCATAGAGGTTGACGACGCGCTCAGCGGTCATCTGTGCCAGCGGGATGGCGACCTGGCTGTCGTGCAGGCTGGCGGATGTGAGTATGAAACTGACCGGGATATCGCCGTCGATCACGTCCAGATGAGCCTTGTAGCCGCGCCAGCATTCTGTCTTGCCCTTGCTGTTCCTTTTGCAGCCCCAGTCGCAGGACGTGGGCAAATCGGCCAGATTCTCCTTTAAATCGCGATTGAGCTGCAGTTGCAGCCGTGTCGGATCCGGCGGTGGCGCAGGTGGCTCGCCCTTCCCGCGCCGGCCGCGCTTGCCGCGCTTGGGAGCGGGCTCCGGCTTGGCCACGGCCTTCTCGCGGGCGTGGATTGCTGTGGCGTCGCGGCTGACGTGCCCGGCAAGCTTGTCGCCATAGCGGGTTTCTATCAGCGCCTTGTGAATCTGCTGCGGACATCCGTTGGCGGCGAAGGCGGCGAAGGCACGCGAGAATGTTGCCTCCGTGGGAACTTCACCGAGCGTCTCCCAGCCGCACAACCGGCGCAGTGCCGGCCAATGGCGGATGGCGTCGATCAGGGCGCGCGTGGTTGGGAAGTCCCAGACAGCCTTGGCAATGAACGCCTTGCACAACGCCAGCCGGTCATGCGGCGGGCAGCCGTTGCCGATCCAGCGATAGGCCCCCATGTGATTCTGCGGAGCACACAACTCGCAGACCGCGATGAACAGGCGTTGCTTCTCATCAAGCTCGCCGATCTCGTCCTCCAGCATCGGGAAGAGCCAGGACTGGATGCTGTTCCACAACTGGCCTATCGGTGTGCAATGTCGCTTTTCCTGCATGAGTTTCCGTTTCCTTTCCGGGCGTCAAGCCTGTTTGCCTGAATTACGGGTATATCATAACATATTGCGCGGCAACATTCTACAACAAAATGGGGGGGGGGGGTAGACAAATGCCCCGGAATGTGCGATACTTTACCTGTCGTTTTGGGCGTGGCATGGTGCTGCGCAGAAAGCGATGTGGCGTAAGCTGAAGCGTCATGCCTGCCCGCTGGCGGTGCGGGACGGTTCACTTACAAAAACGCCCGCGCGCAGGCCGTCAGGCGCTGCGGAGCGGGGGGTTTTGCAAGAGCCTC
>JAKOVD010000176.1 GCA_029782215.1 Chloroflexota bacterium | reverse complement strand
CGGCGAGATGCTGGAGACCAACGACATCCGCAAGATCCAGCAGTACATGGAGGACACCGCGCTGCGGCGTCATTGGGGATTCTGCGGCAACCAGAGCGACCTGTTCATCGTGTGTGACTGGTCGACCTACAACTCGATGGTCATGCTCGACGAGGTCAAGACCGTCGAGATGGCCGGCGACAACGCCACCCTGTTCACGGGCCAGCTGAAGACGATCTGGGGCATCCCGATCATCCCGTCGAGCGAGCTGCCCCTGACCGCTCTCAGCGGCAAGGTGGATGCCGCCACCCCGGCGAACAACGTCTACGGCCAGCTGCACCTGGTGAACCGCCAGGCGTTCCGCTTGGGCGTGGCGCGCGACCTGACGGTCTCCACCTCGGTCGACGAGGACTGCGAGATCATCACGGTGAACCTGAGCTGGCGCGGCGGCCTGGCCCGCCACACGTCCAGCGGCGACGTTGCGGACATCGAGGGCGTGGCCAGCATCTACGGCATCGGCTTCGGCGACTGATCCTCGTCGCGCAAGATAGCACCCCGGCGGGGGACGGGTGCGCTGCCCGTCCCCCGCTATTCTGCCAAGTCAAGGACGCGCTCTGTGACCTGTCCGAAGACCACATGCGGCTTTGATGCAAGCGACCCCATCGGCGACGAGGAGATCCTCGCTTGCCCGAATGGTGGCGCGCTCATCACGCCCGAAGAGTTGGTGATCCACCCCAGCGGGTGCTCCATCTCTGCGGGGCATGCCGACTTCGTGCAGGGCCTCATCGAGGCTGTGTCGGGCAAGATCGCGGACGTGTATGGAGTGCCGACTATCGCGCCCTGCCGGGGCACGCGCTGCTTCCCTGTCGATCATTGCGGCGCCATCCGCATTGACCCGATGCTACGGGTGGACTCCGTCGAGATCGCGAGCGGTTGCAACTGCCATGAAAACTGCGACCGCACCTATACCGAGATCGACCTGTGCGACCTGGTGGTGAGCGGCGACATGGATCTGCCACCCTGGACCGGGATGCGGCTGTGCGGCACGCACGCGCTGTGTGGCCACGGGGCGGCCAGGGTCACCGGCGTGTTCGGCCAGGTGTGGCCCATCCCCCCGGCACTCAAGGGCATCGCCATCATGGCGGTTGCACGGCTGTACCGCTCCGCCACCAAGGGCGGCGACGTCATCACGAACCGGGAAGATGGCTCGCTCAAGTTCGACGTCACGGACCTGGCCATCTCGAAAGAGATTGCGCTGCTTCCCACGGGCCTGTTCAGCTACCGATGGAGGCGTGTGTGATCTCCATCAAGGTGAAGGCCCCGCTCAGGATCAACGCGCGTGACGTGCTTGAAGGCCCGATGCAGGCCTACATGGAATCCGCCGTGGTCGAGGGCCTCAAGTACCTGGATACCGTGGTGCCGGTTGATAGTGGCAAGCTCCGTGAATCGTTCCACGAGGGCGGCGGTGTTACACGAATCGCGGGCGAGTTCCCCAACCTGACCGCTGTCATCGGGTCCGCGCTTCCCCATGCCGGAATGCTGAACGCTGGCGCGCGGCGTGGCCCTGGCAGGCCACCCACCATCAAGAACATTCAACGTTGGCTCGCGCGGCGCGGCATGGACACCCGGATTGCATTCGCGATCTCGCAAGGGATAGCCAGGCGCGGCACCGTGACCGGCCCCAGCTACGTGGAAGGCGACAACGCCAACTCGCCGACCCAGGGCTACCTGGACAAGACCCGCGAGTACATGGCGACGATCCTTGCCGCCGGTCCCTTGCAGCGGCTTGTGGCGGACACCAAGAGCCGCTGGGCCAGAGGCGGCGCATGAGCGCGGGCACGGGTGACCTCAACACCATCGTGGACCTGCTGGCGGCCACGCTTGCGCCCTGCACCGACAGCCTGGGCTTCACGGTTCGGCCACGGGGCTACAACGAGAGCGACTGTCTCCCGATCATCAACATCCGGCCCATCGAGGGCGACCGGATGGATCGTGGCCGCTGCCAGGCGCAGTTCGTCATCACGGCCTACGCGGAAACGTGCAGCGATGCGGCCTGGACCCTCATCTACACGGTCATGAGTCCCTGCACGGATGGCTCGATTCTGAAGTGCCTCCGCGACGCCAAGTCCACGCTGTCCAGCCAGGGCTATGAATTGAAGTTCGACAGCCCGCGCAACTTCGGGCTCGCCGCCTGGAACGATGACAAGAACAATGCCTATGCGGCGCAAGTCGTGGTCACGGTCTCGTACTGCTGCTGTACCGATGGATGCTTCTAACGATAGAGGGGCCAAATGAACAAGCTGTATACCCAGTGCTCTACGTGCGGACGCGTCATCTACGCCAGCCAGGCTGCCGAGAATGGCGGCGTGTGCGGCCCGGACTGCCCGGCCGGCGCCCCCAAGGCGCCTCGCAAGGCGGCGGCCGCCACCGCTCCCGCGCCCCGCGAACGCATCGTGGAGCCCCCGGAGCCGGCGCCAACCCCTGCCGCGCCCCCCGAGGGCGGCGGAATCGACCCCGTGGGCGTCGATAGGGAGGCGCCTGACACTTTGCCCGCCCCCGTGCCACAAGACGCCCCAGAGCCGCGCCAGAGCGGGCCTGGGGCGAACCGGATGCATCGCGCTGCGGAGCGCGGGGGTAGTCGGTGAAGCTACTGGTGGTGCATCCGGGCCACGGGTTCTCAACCGACGACTGCGCCCGTGGGCTGATCGGAGGCCTGGAGGACGCGGGACACGAGGTCATCGAGTACAAGAACGATGTGCGGCTTCGCATGGCGGGCATGAAGCTCAACATGATGTGGAAGGCGACCGGATCGAACGAGGCCACCAAGCCCTCGTTCGAGGGCGTCATGTACGAGGCCGGAGTACACGTGTACGACGAGGTCTTGCGCCACAACTGCGAGGCCGTGGTGGTCATTAACGGGGAGCTGTTCCACCCCGCACACGCGCTCAAGCTCCGGAAGCTTGGCATCCCGGTTGGGCTGTGGCTCACCGAGTCACCCTACCGCGATGAGTTCTACTGGGCATCCGCCGCCGCCTACGACATCGTCTGGACCAACGAGCGATCTACAGTCCCGATCTACGGCCAGAAGATCGCACAGCAGAAGATCCGCAACACGAGGGCCGTCTACTACCTGCCCACCGGCTACAACCCACGCGAGCACTACCCCCGCGCGCTGGACTACGGGCTGCCAGAGCACGATGTGCTGTTCGTGGGGTCGGGCTTCATCGAGCGAGTCGCCATGCTTCAGGGCGTTGACTGGCGTGGCATCGACTTGGCTCTCTATGGCGTCTGGGCATTCACGGGGTCGCGCACCACGCCCAAGCGCCTGAACATGAAGCTTGGGCGGGCTTGGCACGCATGGCAGACCGTGCGGCGGTGGATGGGAGACCCCGACGTGTCGAGCCTGACGCGCTACGTGCGGGGCTCAGTCATCAAGAACAGGGACGCGGTTGGGCTGTACACGCGGGCCAAGATCAACCTGGACCTGGCCCGGACCACCACCACGGATGGGCGCGACGCCACCCATGTCCCGATGCCCGAGTCGATGGGGCCACGCCTGAAGGAATTGGCCGCCATCGGGGCATTCGTGATCGCCGAATGGCGCCCCGAAATCGAAGAGACCTTCGGGGACTTGGTGCCCACGTTCCGCACCCCGGCGGAGTTGGAAGCCCAGGTGCGCTACTGGATTGAACGGCCAGCCGAGCGGGAGGCCAAGGCCGCGCAGTTGCCCGATGCGGTACGGGCGTTTAGTTACCGCGAAATCGCCGAGCGGCTCGCCGCTCATCTCGCATCACACTTGCAAGAGGTGAAACCACATGTCCACCCAGTGCTTCCCTAGCAAGGCGTGGGACCGCGGCGCGCTGCTCATCGCCCATGAATGCGCCGAGTCCGATACCGCCCCTTCTCTCCTGAAGAATGCTTCGTCCTTCAGCTACGACGCCGGTGTCAACACCACCGAGATCGTGGTCACCAATGCGTGCGCCACCGTTGGTGGCTCGTCCGGCGCCAATGTGACGCGCAACGTCCTGGTCCAGCGCACGCCCAAGCTCAGCTTCGAGTACTACCCGTCCCAGGGCGAGTCTCGCCTGAGCGACATCCTGCGCTGCCAGGAAGAGAACAAGTGCGGTGCGGCGTTCTACTTCTACTTCGACTGCGAGAACGACCCCACCAACTACATCTATGGCTACGCGCTCCTGACCGGCGTGTCGGCCAGCGGCAACCCGAATGACCCGATCCAGGGCGCGTTCGAGTTGGTGCCCGACTCGCGCGGCGAGTGGAGCGAGGACTTCGCCACCTTCTAGGCCTGATTCCTTTCCGAGGCCCCCCCTCGTTTCCCTGCTGGCCTGGCTGCTTCTTCGGAGGTGGCCAGGCCAGCGCCGGGGGCGGGAGCCGCCAACCATCCGTACACAGATCATTGCAACGAGGGGTATTGAATGGCTACGAAGCGACTGCCGGTGCATGAAGTGGAAGACGACGAGATCGACGACATCGAGACCGAAGACGACGGGCCCGACATCGAGATCGACGACGAGCTGATCGATGCCGCCACCGAAGTCGAGATGGACGACCTGTTCGGCCCACGAGAGCTGACCATCGAGGACTGGGACGAGCGCGAGTACTTCGTCCTGAAGGCCGACGAGATGCCGGTACCTATTGGGGGCCGCGACACGTACCCGTTCAAGGGCAAGCATGTCTACGTATCGCGCATGACGCCCCAGATCATCCAGCTGATTCCCGGCCAGATGATGATCGCCAAGAAGAAGAACGACACGATGCGAATGGTGGAGCTGGCGGAAAAGCTCTACGTCGCGCTGTCCCGCATCGTGCTTGCGTGGGATCTGCTTGACCCCACCGACCCACTGCGGCGCCCCCTGCCTTCCCCCTACGGCAACCCTGACGCTATCCAGATGCTGCCCAACGAAGCGGTCAACTGGCTGGTCGGCAAGGTGGCCTCTGGCGGTGACGCGGTGTCCGAAAAAAAAGGCTCCTCCTCTACGCCGCGTACACGTTCCGCGCAACTGACGCGCGTCCGCTAGGGGTCCGGCTCAACCGGCTCTGCACCACATTCGAGATTGATCCGATTCGAGCGTTCGAGCTCGAATACGGTTTCCCGCCAGCGCCACAGAAGAGACGGGCGATCATTACCCACGTAATGATCGCCCGCGCGGCGGAAGGGTACGCGGAAGCCTCCAACAAGAAGGGTGGGCTTGACGCGCTCAGCCGGGACAACCCCGCGCTGTGGAGGTTTGGGCAACGGCTCAAGAAGCTGTTCGAGAGCCACACAAGCTTTGCCCAGGAAGAGCAGCAGATGCACGAGCGCCGCGAAGCGCTGTTCGCCGCTCTTGAGCAGAAGCGCCGCGATGGCACGCTCACGAAGGATGCCCCCAGCAAGTAGGTGAGACGTGGCAGCAGCAGAACTCAGCCTTGCCATTACCGCTGACGCTGGCAATGTGCAGGCTTCTCTCTCGGCTTTGTCGAGCAGCATCGACAAGCTGGTCGTCGGACTGACCACGGTCGGGACCAAGAGCCGCGAAGCGACCGACCCCATGAAGAACATCGCGGCCAGCTTCGACGGCGAGAAGCTGGCCGCTTCCGCCATGGCTGCGGCCAAGGGGGTCGAGGCAATCGGGGGTGTCTCAAAGCTCACCAACGCTGAGCTGATCAAGGTCCAACGCACCGTCGAGCAGGCTGTCGAAAAGTTCCACGTCTTGGGCCAGGACATCCCGCCCGAAATCGAGGCACTGTCCAAGGATCTAGAAAAGCTCGGGGCCGCGAGTAAGAAGGCCGCCGATGAGGCGGCCGATGCCGCCGCCAAGAGCGCAACCATGTCGAAGGCCGGAGCCGACATGCGTGAAGGCCTGGGCGGCATCGCCAAGGTGGGGGCCGGACTCTTTGCCCCCATCGCGGCCGGGGCTGTGGCGCTCGCTGGCGGCATCGGGGTTGCGACGAGCAAGGCATCCGAGTTCGCATCCGGTATGGCTTACATCGACACCCTTGGGGCGGTAACGGGCGACCAACTCGCGCAACTCAAGACCGGGATCATCGACGTCTCCTCGCATCTCGGACAAGACCCGGTGGTCGCCGCGCAGGCGGTCTACGATGCCCTTTCCAGCGGCATCCCGGCGGGCAACGTGCTCTCGTTCATGACCGATGCCAGCAAGGCGGCGGTGGCGGGCGCGACCGACACCGGCACCGCCGTCCAGGCCCTGGCCGGCACCATCAACGCGTGGGGACTTTCGGCGGCGGACGCGTCGAAGGTCAGCGATGCGATGTTCGCCGGCACGAACGCCGGCGTATTCAACTTCCAGCAGTTGTCTAGCAGTATCGGTACCGTGTCGAGCATCGCGGCCTCGATGGGGGTCAGCTACCAGGAAGTCATCGCCGCCACGGCCACGATGACGAAGAACAACTTGACGGCCAGTCAGGCGATGACCGGGCAGCGAGCCGCCATCGTTTCGCTCATCACGCCGAACAAGGAAATGGCGGCGGTCCTCGATGTCGTGGGGGCCAAGAATCAGGAAGTCGCCGCCTACGCCGCCAAGAACGGCGTGTCGATGGGCGAGGCCGCGCTCAAGACCTTGGGCCTGCATGGTGCGCTGAAAGAAGTCGCTGGCGCCGCTTCCGAGAGCGGCATCGTCATGGCCAAGGCGGCGGGCTCCACCGAGTCGCTGTCAGCATTCCTGAACCTTACCGGGGAGAAGGCTGCTGTCGCCGCCGCCGACCTGGACTTTGTCAAGAACAGCGCGGGCTCTGCCGCTACTGCCTTCGACAAGATGGCCGATACCCCGGCCCAGAAATTCAAGGTCTTCCAGGCCAGCATCGACGCGGTTCTCATCAAGATCGGGGACGCGTTCCTGCCGATCCTGGGCTCTGTTCTCGATGCCATCAATCCCCTGATCCCCGTGATCGGCCAACTCGCGGCGAGCTTCGGCGGCCAACTCGCTTCGGCCATCCAGTCCTTGCAGCCCTACGTCATGCCAATCGTCGCACTTCTGGGCAACCTGTTCACGATGGTTGCCCAGAACGCCAACTGGATCGCACCGCTTCTGGCGGCTGCCGGCGCGGCTGCGGCCATCGGGGCGCTGTCGGCTCCCATCGCCAGCATCACGGCGGCCATCGCCAGCATCACGGCGGCCATCGCGGCGGCGGGTGGGGTCATCCCCGCCCTGACTGCCGCGTTCCCGATTCTGGGTGGCGCCATCGCGGCCCTGACCGGCCCCATCGGGCTTACCGCCCTGGCCATCGCGGGCCTGTACATCGCCTTCAAGAACAACGTGGGTGGCCTGCGTGACATCGTGACGGGCGCCATCTCGGGAATCGTCGGTGGCTTTAAAGCGTTATGGTCAAGTATCACGAGCCTGGACTTCGGCGGGATCATGGGCTCGGTGGGGTCGATCTTCCAGAGCCTGCCCTCGCTGGTTCTGTCGCCGATCTCCGCCGTGATCAACATCATCGCGGGCCTGTTCCCGTCGGTTGGCGGAGCCCTGCAAGAGGGCTGGTCGTCCATCCTCGAATTCATCTCCAGTCAGTTCGGCCAGTTGGGGCAGATCGTGGGCGGCTACATGGCCGCGGTCGTGGCGGTCGTTACCGGGAACTTCTCTGCCCTGCCGGGAATCCTGTCCGAGATGGGGCAAAGCCTTCTCCAGTACCTGACCGCGCCATTCACGGCGCTCCTCACATTCCTCGGCAACCTCTTCGGCGTCGATCTTCTGGGCATGGTCCAGGGCGGAATCGCAAACTTGACCTCGTTCCTGTCCTCCGCCTGGGCCTCGGTGGTCGGCACATTCACCACCGTGCGGGATGCCATCGTCTCTACCTTCTCCGGCATCTGGGAGTGGATCGTTGGCGCCTTCGGGGGCCTGGTTGACTTCTTCTCTGGCCTGTGGTCAAGCGTCGGTGACACCTTCTCCTCTGTCCGCGACACCGCGATCAACGCGCTTCAGGGCGGAGTCGATGCCCTGAAGTCGTGGGTCTCCGAGCACCAGGGCGCCGTCACTGCCATCGTGGGCGCGCTGGCGCTCATTACCGCGCCGTTGTGGCTCCCTGTGGCAATTGTCATAATGGTAGCCAAGTACTTCCGCGAGAATTGGGATCAGATCAGCGCCGACACCCTGGCCCTGGTCGAAAAGGTCAAGGGCTTCTTCGCGGACATGGGTCAGAAGGTGGTGGCCCTGGTCGATGGCTTGGTCACCTGGGTCACCGGACTGTTCAGCAGCCAGACCGAACAGGTCACGACCCAAACCCAAATCCTGAGCGATAACACGACCTCCATTTGGACCGAACTCACCGCATGGTTGAGCGAAACCGTGGGTTCCATCGTCGATTGGCTGGTCGAAAAGTGGGCAAGTTTCAGCACCTGGATGGGGAACCTTTGGGCCGGAATCGGCGCCATCTTCTCCAGGGCTTGGGCGTGGATCGTCCAGAAGGTGTCCAATGCCGCAAGCGGAATCATGCGCTGGCTGTCCAACGCTTGGAACGGTTTGGGCAAGTGGCTCTCTGACTTCTGGAACAAGATCGGTAGCCTGATCGCCAAGGCCTGGCAGTGGATCAAGGATTCGGCCGTAGGCAAGGCGGTCACCAAGCTGATCAACGCGACCGCCAAGGCGTTCGCATGGCTGGGCGGTGTCCTGGGCGACATCTGGGACAACATCGTTGGCCTGGTCTCCAAGGCCTGGCAGTTCATCTACGGGATCTTCCAGCGAGTCGGGGCACCCATCGTCCAGGGGATCTCCAACACATTTGCCACCATCGTTGAGGTCATCGGTTCGGCCCTGTCTGACGGCGCTGGAATCGTGCAACGGATCATGGGGAAAATCGCCGAACTGCTGTCTCCACTGGGCTCCCTCATCGGCGGCGAGACGGGCGGCCTCATCGAGAAGATGAAGAGCGGCGCGGCCGGCGCCCTCGATTCCGTGAAGGGCTTCATCTCCGGCACCATCTCAAAAATCAAGGGCTTCGGCGCAAAGGCCAAGGGGCTCTTCGGTGATTTCGTCGATGGCGCCAAGACCAAGCTCAAGGGCCTTTTCAAGTTCGACTTCTCCGCCCTGACCGATCAGTTCTCCGGCGGCGATGCCGGCGGCCCTGGCTTCGGATTTGGCGGCGCGGGCTTCGACCCCGGCGCCGGACCCTCGGTGGATGCGAGCGGCCCCGGTGGTGGCGGTGGTGGTCTTCCCGAGAAGGAAGGCAAGGCCAAGAAGGAGAAGAAGGCCAAGGAGAAGAAAGAGAAGAAGGCGCGGGAGAAGAGCGCCAAGGATAGCGAGAAGGAAGGCAAGGACGCGGAAGACGCGGCGGTCAAGATCGCAAACATCGCCTCCAAGGTGGCGCAAGCGATCCAGGACGGGCTCGATGCCCTGACTGAGCTGGGAGCCGCCAGCCTGCCGAGCCGCGACCTGTGGCAGGCCAAGCTGGCCGAGCTTCAGTTCTTCATCGAGTCGGCCATCAAGTCCTTCGAGGACGTGGCGCGCAATACCCTCAAGAGCTTGGGCAAGAGCATCGACAACGCGGCCGATCTCCTGAAGGCCAACCCGCTCGAAGGCATCAACCTCCTGACCGAGGCCCTGGACGGCGTGCTGGAAACGATGGACACCGCCGTCTCAACCGCCGCAACCCTGGCTGACTTCGAGCCTCCGAGCGACGAGACGTTCGGGGGAGTGGTGAAGTTCGTCACCAAAATTCGGGACCAGGGCCTTGCGCTGTCGAAGGGTCTGAAGAAGGAGACCCTCGAAATCTTCGGTGGCTTGGCAACAGGGCTCAAGACCTGGGTCGAGGGCTTTGCCATGGCGGGAGACGCGGCGAAGAGCATCGGGGAGGTGAAGCCCGGTGTGTTCGAGTCGGCGGCCGGACGCGCCGCCGCGTTCCTGGGCGAAATCGCGGCCTTCGGTGGGCGCTTCGTGGCGGATCTCCAGAAGGCCATCCCGGCCGGGATGCAGCAAGCGGCAATCGACCTGTCGGCGTCGGTGGCCGAGACTTTCGGCTCTTGGGTCGACCTTCTCAATGGCCTGGGTGCCGCCGCTACCAACATCGGACGCATCGCCCGCATCCCGGACGGGCTGGATAAGCCCATCGCGGCGGCGCTGGGCAGCATCTCCGCTGTGGCAGCCGGCTTCCTGACCGGGCTCCAGAAGGCCTACCGGGACGTCAAGAGCGCCGAAGCGGTGCTGGGCTTGTCGTCGTCCATCGCTGAGACCTTCGGGGTCTGGCTGAAGCTCGTCTCCGACATGGGGCAAGCGGCGACGAATCTACGGAAGGTGAAGCTGATCCCGGCCAACATCGGGGATCAGATCAAGGCGGCGCTCTTGCCGATCGCGTTGGCGGCCGCAGTCTTCCTGGCTGGTATCCAAGGGGCTTACGCCAAGACGAAGGACGCTGAAGCGGCGCTTGGCATGTCCGCCAGCATCGCGACGACCTTCAGTCAGTGGGTGGGCCTGACGGCCCAGATCGCCGACCTGGGCACCAAGCTGGCAGACAGCAAGCCCATCCCGCCGGGGGCCATCGACCGGGCATTCGCAACCCTGAAGAGCCTTCAGACGATGGCCAGCTCCCTGGTCGTCGGCCTGGACGAGACGGGCAAGGAAACGTTCAACCTGCTCAAGAATGCCGAGCAGACGAGCGCAGACCTGGCCGTCTTGTCCGAGGTCATGGGGGTTCTGGAAGAGGCAATCAAGCTCGTCTCGGATTCTGCCGGGCTGGATGAGGTGACGCGCAAGGTCAAGCCGGTGAACGAGGCTGGCCTGAAGCAGCTTCTGGACAATGCCGAGGCGGCACAGGCCGCGGTCCAAGAATCCGCCCGCGTGTGGTCCATCGCCAACCCCGACGCGGCGGCGGTGAATGAGGACATCGCGATCTTCGCCGCCGCCACCAAGAGCGCGGTCGAACTACTGCGCGGCATGGCGGGCCTGAAGCTGGCGGACCAGACCGCGCTCCTGCGCACTGACATCGACGCGGCGCTGAAGAACGCGGAGCTGGTGCGGGAGAGCGTAGGCAAGCTGGCGATGGAGTGGGCGCTGGCCCACGATGAAGATGCCGCCGACCTGATCCAGGCCCTGAACGTCTACAAGGCCGCGACGGGCGCGGCGCTGGATCTACTGAAGAGCGCCAGCGGGGTCAAGCTCGCAAGCCCCGTGGCGCTCATCGAGGCGGACATCGACCTTGCGCTGGAGAACGCATCCAAGGCCCGGCGCGCAGTTGAGAAGCTGGCGGCGGAGTGGTTCAACGCGTTGGACGATGTTGATGATCTCCAGTCCTCTGTGTCCTCCTACGTGTCGGTGACGAAGGGCGCGGTCGATCTGCTGGCCGCCGCCTCGAAGCTGGATATGTCCAAGCAGACGCGGCTCACGGAAGACGACGTGCGGCTCGCGCTCTACAACGCGGAGCTGGTGCGGGTCTTCGTGCAGGACCAGGCGGCTGTATGGGCTGGCGCGTCGAAGGACATGGCAGAGACCAAGGCACAGGTTGACGCCTACACCGCGACCGCCAAGGCTGCGGTCGATCTGCTGAAGGCCGCTGGCGAGATGGCCCTCGGCAAGCAGACCGGCATCAATGCCGCCGACATGAACGTCGCGCTGGCCAACGCGGAACTGGTGCGCACCGCTGTCGAGGCTCTGGCCCGCAAGTGGGCCATCACGGCCGGCGACACCGCCGTCGTGGCCGCCACGGTCAAGGACTACGCGGCCGTCGCGAGCGAGGCGGTCAAGCTCATTGTCGAGGCCGCGACCCTGAATCTGGACGACGCGCACCGGATCACGGTCGATCAGCTTGGCGTGGCGCTGGACAACGTGACGCTCATCCAGTCGAACGTTGAGGCTCTGGCCACGGGCTGGGCATCGATCCACGAGGACACCGAGAAGGCGGCTGGCGAAATCTCCGACTACGCCACAGCGGCAGGCGAGTCGGTCAAGCTCATCAAGGACGCCTCTAGCCTAGACCTGGCCGGGGTTACGCGTGTATCGCTGGACGCGGTGAAGCTCGCGCTGGCCAATGCCGAGATGGCGCGGGTCGAGGTCGAGAAGCTGGCGCTGGCGTGGGCGACCAACGAGGCCGAAGCCGCCCGGATGGCGGAGCACGTCAAGGCCTACAGCGAGGCGGCGGGCGGCGCGGTCAAGCTCGTGGGCGACACCGTCAAGGCCTTCGACGGCCTGGCCAAGATCAAGAGCGCCGACGCTAAGGGCGGGGTCACGGCCGCCGGGGCGATCATCAAGGACACGATCGCTCAGCTCAACAAGGTGTTCGAGGATCTGAAGAGCGACGGGGTTGATCTATCCAACGTCAACCAGCTTGTCTCATCGGCTGGCCCGGCGGCAGAAGCGGTGACCAAGGTGCTGGATGCGTTCTCGCTGGACCGGCTGCTGAAGAACCCCATCGCCAAGATCAAGGCGACCGGCAAGCGCGGCGAGACCTTGCGGCAGAACATGGCCAACAATCTGCGGGACTCAGTCAAGAAGCTGACCCAAGCGCTGATTGATGGCCTCCAGGGCATCACGGTGCCGGAGGGCTTGGGCGGCGGGCTGGACCGGCTGGCCAGTATCTACGACCGCCTGCTGGGCATCCTGGAACGCCTGCAGGACGTGAAGATCGATTTGTCCAAGGTAAGCAGCCTTGCCAAGGCCGCGCAGATCCTGGGGGCCGTGGGGGCCCTTGGGGGTACCGGGGACTCCAGCACGGTTGGTCCGGGCTACGAGCCCCCCACCCCCGAGCAGGCCCCCGAAGCCGGCAGTACGGTGACGGCTCCGGAGGTCGTGGTCGGCACTCTCGTGCCGGCGGCGGAGATGCCGCCCATGGAGCTGCCCATCGTGCCCCTGATTCCGTCCGATCTGCCACCCATCAAGATCCCGGTCATCCCTGAGCCGCGCCCCGACCCCAAGCAGGATAGAAGCGACAGCAAGGCCGACAGCGGGGGTGGAGACAACATCTACAACCAGAACGGCAACATCATCATCATCGACCCGGACAAGGCGCCCAAGCAGTTGCTTGACGCCCTGGCTGGCCTGAGCGGAGCACCGTAATGGCTTGCGCCACGTACATCAACGCCAACGAGGGCCTCCGCCAGACCCTCGTCGCGTTCACCCCTGACGGTGGATCGGCCATCGACTTCAACCCGTCTAGCGACCTCTACCGCTCGTGGCCCGTGCGTGATAGCTTCCTGGTGGGCTCTGCCCCCAAGGAAATCGCGACGGCGCTTCGTGCGTGCCGGGCGGCGGCAAGGGTGGGGGTCAAGTTCAACACGTCCACGGTCCTGATCCGGCACGCGGTCAGCAACAACACCGATGCCATCGCCAACTACGAGGCGATGAAGGGCGCGCTCTACTCGCCGTGGATCGGCCCTGGCTGGCTGAGCTTCACCGAGAACTCCGTCACCAAGAGGATCAGGGCGGAACCCATCGGGATCAAGTTCGAGCCGAGCGTGGTCATAAGTGACTGCCTGGACTACGGGGTCTACGTGGGCGAATGGCTCATCTACGACCACACCAAGTACGCGGTCACGCCATCGACACAATCGCTGACCACGCTCAGCGCAACCCCCGTCTCGCTCACCAACAGCGGCACGATCTGTACCACTGACTTCACCGTAAGCCTCAAGCCAACGGCGCAGAAGTCGGCCGCCAACGGGCAGCGGTCCATGCGCGAGCTGTCGATCCTGTGGCGTGGCGGACGCCCCGCCGTGGACTGGCCCGTCATGCTCATGAACGCGGCCGCGGTGGCGTCCATGACTGGCCCGGAGGTCTACGTAGACGGGCGCCGCGTGAACCATTGGATCAGCGGCAACAAGCTGTGGGCGAACCTGAGCCTCCCCGCCGCCCGGCGCTGGAAGCTGGCGACCGCCACGACTGGAACCGGGACCGGCACATGGAAATTCGATGCTCCGATCCTGGACCCGGACGCTTGCCCCTTCTACCTCATCGATTCCACCGGAACCGAGGTCGTGCGGGTCGATGCGGTGGACGGCCAGACGGGGGAGTTCACGGTAGCCGAGCGCGGCTCACGTGGCACGACCGCGACAAGCTGGGCGGCGGGCGCCTACTTCTACCTCATGCCGGTCAAGGTGGACGTGCTCTACGGATTCAGCGGCACCATCGCCCCATATGTGAACCCGGACGTTGAGCCGATCATCAGCCTGTCCAGTTCCACCAACGCGTCGTTCAGCTACACCAACTTCTACAAGCTGGGCTCTGCGGGCGACTTCAACCAACTGCTGCCCCGCACGGCGAGCTGGCGCCCGACCCTCTACGGGCCACCCTTCGGAATCGACCTTGGACGCGACACCAAGCAGGGCGACGGCGACATGTTCGTGAACTATATCCCGGAGCCCGACGCCAACCCGGCAACCATCATCGCGTTCGCGTATAGCGAAACCGGGGCGACGGCCGGCAAGCCGCTCATCGATACCTGGGAGTTGTACAGTCCGGTGAAGGTATCGGGCTTCGCCGGCAACTGGCGCGCCCCGTTCCGGTTCTTGCCCGGGTCGCTGCCGTCAGGCCGCACTGTGGGACTGAAGTGGCAGCACGTTGAGTTCGACGGCGCGACGATCACCGACGCGCAAGTTGACTTTCTGACCGCCCCGACCGCAACAGCGTTCTCATTCTCACCCAAGGGGGCGCACGTGCTGGCCCTTCGGCCCCGTGTCTACGATCCCAAGGCGGACTATGCGGTTGGAGCTCGTTCAGCCGTTGAGCCGTCTACGGCCGGCGCCACGCCACCGCTACGCCTGGAAGCGTCGGCCATGACCGTGACATTCGACACGGGCGAAGCCATCTCGGTCATCGCGTCAGCAGAGCAGGACGTCTACCAGTTCGGGCGCCCGGATGCCCCGGCGGTCCTGACGCTTGGCGGCAAGAGCATCAAGATCTACGGGCTCTACCTGAAGATCAACACGACCATGACCCTCAACTTCAGCGAGGCCCTGACCGCGCTGCTGCCAAGCGGTCAGGGATGCGGCCACCTCATCACGGGCTCGAACCTGTGCGTGCCGGCCGGGACCAATGGCCTGACCTTGACCGAGACGGGCTCGACCGGCGTGCAGGTCTCAGCTGTCTGGCGGGATGGGTGGGCATGATCCCGACTCCTGTTCAGACCGTCTCCGGCACCATCGCTTCAGGCGACACCCTGACGCTCCCCACGTGGGCGCCAGACGCCCTGGACCTGGTGCTGGTTGGCGTCCACATGCAGAAGAGCGCCCCGACGCCCACGGTCAGCGGCAATGGCCTGACGTTCGTCCTGGTGGACAGCAAGGACAACAACGATCAGCGGCTGTACCTGTTCCGGGCTCAAGGTATCGCGCCCGTCTCCGGGTCGGTAGCGGTGAGCGTGACGGGCAACACGGGCGCCGTGGTGGGGATCGCGACCCGAATCGCGGGCGCCCACACGGGCGGGACCAACGGATCGACCGCTGTCGAGGCATCGGCCAAGGACGCGGGCAGTGACGACAGCATGTTCGTCAACGTCACGTCGCTGACCGATGACGCGCTTCTGGTGGCCATCGGGGGTCACCAGGACAGCCAGGTATTCACGATCCCGACCGACGAGGTTGCCCTCGACTCCAACGTGCGCGAGTCGCCCATCGCGGCGAGCATGTGGTACGACGACTCCGCCGCGGCCGGCACCTATACGATTGGCGAGGCCTCGAACCTCGATTCGGGCGGCGACTGGCTCATCATCGCGGTGGCGGTGCGCCCGGCAGACGAAGCGGCGGGCGATGACGGCAGCACATGCGGCGGCTACAGAGTGCGGATCTACCATGGATGGACGCGCGCCTACCTGGGAGACCTGACTGAGCTTGGCGCAGTCGAGATGGCTTTCGATCAGCATGGCCCGGCATCGGCTAGGGTAGAGGGCCCGCGCGGGCTACCGCAGTGGACCATCGAGCGCATCGCGCCCGGCAGCCGCGGCGTCTTCGTTGAGATTGACGCGCGCGGCGCGGGCATCCCCGAAGTATGGCTTGGGATGGCGCTTCTGCCACAGGACCGGCCCGGCTCCCCCGTTACGCTTCAGTGCGTCGGCCCGGAAGCGTGGCTGGACAAGATCGGGGTGGCGAGCCAGGAGATCGTGACGCGGCCCGCTGGCGCCCTCGTGTCGCGCGAGCTGCTGCGCTCAGACATGGATCACGGGCTCATCGCCAGCGAAGAGCTACACCACGGCGGCGTGGGGGAGTTCGACATGGCAGGCCACAGCATCTGGTCCCTCATGACGGACTTGGAAGACACCCGGCTGGAGCGCTTCTACCTGAAGGCCATCCCCGGCACGGCCAGGCTGCAAGTCTTCTGGCGCGACCGCATGGATGCGCGGGACAACACGTCAATGATCCTCTCGCCGGAGAACCTGGCCGACGACTACCAAGTCGCGGCGCGGCTCGACACTGAGGTGCTGAGCATCGCGGGCGTGGCCAACAGCTACGAGTGGGGGAGCCGTAACAGCGCGGCGGCGGTGGCGGTCCAGGGCGCGGCGGTGGTCGGACTCTTGCCCGGTCTCTCTGCCCTGACGCTAGCCGCCACAGCGGCGCGGCTGACGGGCCAGGGACCGACCGCCTTGGCTTCTCACGTGCCGGGCCTCAATGCCCTGCGCCAGCAGCTGGAGAGCGAAGCCAAGCGGCGCCGCACCGCGACCGGCACCCTGAGCGGCCGGGTGGTGGGCACCCAGGGGGCAGACATGTGGGGCCACATCACACCGAACGATCTCATCTCGGCACGCCTTGGCGACGATTCGCTGGGGCTTTTCCGCAACGCCATCGGGCAACTGACGTCGGTCAGCTACGGGCTTGGGTTGGAGACGGTCATGGCCATCTCGGCTGAGCTGTGGAGCCTCGAATCACCGGCAGGGGAGGGGTAGTAGATGGGTAGTTTGCTGGACCCGGAAACGGGCTTCCACAAGCAGCAGCAGCTCAAGGACCTTGGCCTTGATTTCAAGACTCAATTCAAGGGCCTGGTCCGCCGCGTATTCCACGTGGAACAAGCGGTGGCACGGCTCCGGAAGTTCCGGGGCCTGATCGCCGAAGAGGACAACGCGCACATCACGCCGGATCACTCGGAGCGCATCAAGGTCCACAGCCCGGATGGCTCCATCCGGGTCTACAGCGGGCCGGACGGTGGCTCCCACGACATGGCCCTGGAGGTTGTGCCCGCCGCCCTGGACTTCTGCGAGGCGTCAATCTGCACTGTGGTTGGGACTGACGACTCAACCTACACGGCAGCCGCGTGCTGCGAGACCCTGACCTTCGAAAGCGAATGCCTCAACATCGTGGTAGGGGCCGGTACGGTCAGCATCGACCCGACATGTGGCTGGTTCTCGGAGATCATCACGGGCGATGGAACCGTGACAGCGGGAAGTTGCTGCGAGTCCGTGACGATTCGTGGCACGGGCTGCGTCAATGTCGCGGTGGTGGGCGGGGAGATTCAGGTGGGGCTTCTGTGCGGAAGCACCTACCTGCAACAGTGGTTCATCAACGGGTCCAAGCAGATCGTGGCGGGCGCCGATTGCGGCTGCGGGTGCTTGGACTTCGTGGACTCTGAATCGATCTGCTTCCAGGCAACCGCCGGGACCGGTGACTGCGGAACGGGAGTCAAAGCGTACCCCAAGTTCGAAACCACAGAGCTGCTGGCCATTCCAGAGCCAAGCGGTATCTACAAGATCAAGTTGTGTGATGGCCAGTATCTCTATGTCCATGGCTACATTGGCGCATGAGCATTCGTCCTTCCCCTCATTGGAGATCCCCTATGGCGTCCTCTGATATGACCGAGCTGATCGTTGGTGCCCTGGGCGGCGGCGGGCTCATGAAGCTCATCGAGGTGCTACTGCAACGGCGCCGCACGTCTGCCGAGACGGGCAAGATCCAGGCCGAAGCCGAAGCGATCCACACCGACAGCGAGGTCAAGCTGGCCGGCGAGTGGAAGCAGCTTGCTGACGGCTGGGAGCGGCGCTTTGTCGCCATGGAGGCCGAGGTATCGAAGCTCCGGGACCAGCTTATGCAGATGGTGGCCGAGAACGCCACTCTGCGCGCGGATCTGGCGGCGGAGCGCCTGAACGTGCAGCGCCTGGAGCGCGACAACGAGACACTGCGCGTGCGCATTCAGGCCCTGGAAGCGGCCAGCTTCTCCGCCCCCGGGTAGCACATATAGTGGGCCACTGGACAAAGGGACCACTATATGGTATCATGACGTCATCGTATTGTTGAACGCTACCCTTGAAAGCCGTTGGAGAAACAGAATATGTCCAGTGATGCCGCGCCGGTACGGCTTAACGAGACAGGCTCTCCCATCCCCGATCTATCGCAGGCTCTCGCGCGGTTCAACGCGGGGGAGGAATGGGACGCAATCGGGCCGGACTACGGGAAGACGGGCAACGCGATCCGCAAGGCTGTGCGGCGGGCGCAAATGCGTGGAGTCATCGAGACACAATCCACGCCAGATCGTGGCGAGCCCACGAATAGAATCGCGTGGACCGAGACGCAGGGTCACACCATTCTCGAAAGCAGCAAGAGCACGACGATTCGCACCTTGGACGATCTGCTGGTTGAATGCCAGGTGGATCTGACGCGGTGGACAGTGGATCGTTACGTCGTGAACAAGTGGGATTCGGTGATGCGTGGGCCGGATAACAAGCCCACCATCACCGAGCTATTCCAGGTCAGGGCGTGGCTCGAACCGATCCCCGGTCTGGATGCCACGCGCGAGCTATTCGCGGGCTTACTCGCGGATCTATCCGGCGCGGCGCGCGTATACGAGCCGGTCACCTATCCGGCGCTGGCAGATGACGATGCGCACATGCTAGAAATTGACCCCTTCGACCTACACGTGGGCATGCTGTCATGGGCCGAAGAGACGGGCGCAGATTACGACAGTGATATTGCCACCGACCTGGCCCGTCGCGCGGTGGGGCGGCTGCTGCAACTGTCGTCAGGATTCCGCTTTGAGCGGGTCCTAATCCCACTCGGACACGATCTTTGCCACACGGACCGCACGGTAGACGGGAAGGGCGGGACTACAACGCGTGGCACTCAGCAAGACGTCGATACCCGTCCGGTCAAAATGACTCGCGCGGTCATCAATTTGTGTGTGGCCATCATCGACGCGGCGCGCGAGATCGCGCCCGTGACCGTGGTGGTGGTTCCGGGCAACCACGATACAGAAAAGATGCCCTTGATCGGCGAAGTGCTGACCGCTTGGTATCGTCAGGACAACGAAGTGTCAATCGTCAACGATCCAGCGCCACGCCAGTATGTGCGCTACGGAGCATCGCTCATCGGCCTCACGCATGGGCACGAAGTCAAGGCGAATGATCTGCCGCTGATCATGGCCACCGAGCGTCCAGACTTCGGCGAAGCCACGTTCCGGCTGTGGCGTGTTGGGCACCTGCACCGCAAGGGCGAGAACGTGTCAGAGCATGGTGGTGTGCGCATTTGTGTGGCGCCATCGCTGGCCGCGCGGGACCATTGGCATGCGTCCAAGGGATACGGACACATGCGCGCCATGGAGGCTCATGTGTGGCACCGGAACCATGGGCCGGTTGGCCAATTCACCGCGACGCTCCCCGCGATCCAGGCGACGGCAGCATGATCGCACGCATCGTGGTGTGCTGCATTGCTGCAGCGATCTTCATGTATGGGTACTGGCGCGGCTGCACTGTCTGGAGAATCTGATGCGAAAGCCCATGGGGCTCCACATCCATACCGGTGCGCAGAACGCCATGGCGGCGGAGTACATCCGGGCCGTGCGCCCACCAGTGGTCAAGTGGCTGGACTCCGCGGACGCAGGACTCGTAGACCTGGTCAACAGCTACGGCGGGCTGTCCATCTTGCGTGTCTACGTCGATGCATCTGAGCAGGACTTGGGCCGCTTCGACGACTACTTGCGGAAGATCGAGCGGGCCGCCAAGGGCTCCAGCGTGCGGGCCATCGAGGTCTCGCACAACGAAGCCCACCAGTCAGGCGAAGAGCTATCCCGCAAGGCGATCTGCGACATCGCGGGCATGAAGCTGGCAGAGAAGCTGGGCAAGATCGGGGTCATCGGCTGCTTCAGTGTCGGGATGCCGGCCATGGAGGACTGGCCACGCTACCGCGCCGCGCTCGAATATGCGGCCAGCCACGGGCACGCCATCGGCCTGCATGAGTACGGGGGCGGCCCGCGGGGCATGGATACCGGGCTGGAAGGCTACGGCCCGGCACTCCGTGGCTGGTACTGCCTGCGATACCGCCGAGTGCTGGACTGGGCAAGGGCTGCCGGAGTCCCCATGCCAAAGATTGTCATAACGGAATCCGGGATCGACGACCTGTCGCCGGCCATCACGCCCCCGACACGGGGCTGGCAGACAGCACGAGATATACACCCGCCGGATGTGGGGGACTATGCCAAGCAGGCGGAGCGCTACGCGGCCCGGCTGGCAGAAAATGAGCAAGTGATCGGGTGGGTGGACTTTGGATTCTCATCTGCCGACCCGAAGTGGTACGCCTTCGATCTGTCACGAGACCGGGCCATGTTCGACCGGATGAAGTGGGCCATGGCGGCGCTACCCGACACGGGGCCTGCGCAGCCGCCCAAGGAGCAAGGAATGCTTGAACAACTACTGACTGCGGAGTTCGGCCAGGGTGGCTGGGATGACCTTCGGGGCTCGTTGCCCTCGAATCCGAGCGGCCCCAACGGCGACTTCTCCCCGCGTCAACTCTCGCTCATCGACACCATCGCGGTACACCACAGTGCGGGATCAAGCACCCAGACCTGGCAGGCCATCGCAGCCTACCACATCGGGCCCGAACGCAACTGGGCCGGGATCGGGTACCACATCGGCGTCAGGCAGGGACGCGTTGCCTACCTTGGCGGCATCGAGAAGGGCCGTGCGTGTGTCGGCCAGCTCAATCACCGGGTGATCTGCGTGTGCGTCACGGGCGACTATACCAGGGACACGCTATCCGCCGCCGACAAGGCCACGCTCTCGCGCGTTGTCGCGGTGTTGCAGCGATGGGCGCGTGCTTCGCTTCAGCGCCAGCTCCGGGTCAAGGGACACGGCGAGCTTCCTGGCCAGTCTACCGCGTGCCCCGGAGACGCAATCAAGGCGATCTTGCCCCAACTGGCCGTCGTCACGGGTGACGGCACTCCGGCAGGGACTCCGGTTCCGGCAGCCCCTACGGCCGCCCTGCTGGCCCGTGGCGAACGCGAGCGGGTCATGAGGCTCAACAAGGGGGCGGCGCTCCAAAAGGCCATCTTCCGGGACGGCTTCGTCCCGGTGTCGGGCGAGTTCGCCGAATCGGGATATGTTGGGCAGCTGGCAGAGCACCTTGGCACGGACGCCGTGCGCGTGTACTACGCCAGCCCGGCCAATTGGGGAGACGTGCGGTACGCACAGAGGTAAGACAATGAACTGTCACATTCTGGCCTTTCTATTCGGACTCGCAACCGGAGTCATCGCATGGATCTTTGCCCCCTATGCAGGGGTTGCCCCGTGGTAGCCACCGTGGCCGCGCTTGTCGCTGTGCTGGCGGGCATCGTGCCCGTCGCTGAGCCCGTGGAGTAGCCGGTGGATCTGTCCGCTCTGCTCATCTGTGTCGGGCTGATCGTCCTGGCCATCGGCGAGGTGCTGGCGGTTGTCGGCCCGGGCCTGACGATCAGCGAGCGCATCCGCGCGTGGGTCGGCGCGTCGGTCGGGCGCAAGACGCTGCTGGCCGTCGGGCTGGCGGCACTGTTCCTGCATCTCGCATTTAGTTGGCCCTGGTAGGGCCGGAGGTTCACAATGGCTGACATGACCCCGCAGGATATCGCCGATGTCATGAACGGCGCCAACATCACCAAGCCGCAATTCGCGGGAATGATGGCAAGGTTAGGCGCGCTGGACAACCTTAACAAGCTTCGCAGCAAGCGGGCGCTTCTGGTGGCGGAGCATCAGAGCATCCGGCAGGCCCAGGACGCGGCGCTTGGCGAGCTTGACACCGAGATCGCGGCGGCGGTTGCGCTGGCTGACAGCGTGGTTGGCCGCTAGCCCGTGACCACCTACTACGCACCCCCCACCGTACCGCCGGGCTCTGGCCGCGTGGCCGATCATCGCGGCGCGGTGGTCGTTGAGTCTCTGGCCGTTGCGATGCAACTGGCCGCGCCTGGCGACATCGTGATTGCTGGATTCGGTGAACACCGGGACAGCTCACCCCAAGAGGACGACGACTGACCGTGGCCACGTACTACGTCCGCAAGACCGGCAACGACGCCAACGCTGGGACCAGCGCCGGGGCCGCCAAGCTCACGATCCAGGCGGCTGTCAACCTCGCCACCACGGCGGGGGACATCGTCTACGTGGGCGCGGGCAGCTACCGCGAGACGGTGACGCTGGCCGCGTCGGGGTCTAGCGGGAACCCGATCCAGATCATCGGCGACTACTCGGGCGCGCAGACCGGAGACGCGGGCGTGGTGCGGATTACCGGCAGTAACGACGACTTCACGGCAACGCGGGCCAACTGCATTACGGCGACCAGTAAAAGCTACGTCACGGTATCGGGGTTCACGATGGACACCACCACGGCAAACGTTGTCTACCTGTCCTCGTGCGTTGGTGTGACCATTGGCAGTTGCCACCTATCGCGGCCCGCATCTGGATCGGTGACTTTGCTGATCGACGGGGCAAGCCAGTCCGCAATCACGGTGCAGCAATGCTACATTGTGGGCGGATCGGGCGCGCGGTGCATTGGCGTGGATCATTCCAGCACACTGTCAAACGTCGGCCACGTTATTGAAAACTGTATCGTTCTCGGTGCGCAGACAACGGCCAGCGCAATCGGGTGCAGCCGCGTGGGCGGCGTGACGGTCAGGAATTGCATTGTTGGAATGTCGCGCTCGGGCGTGGTGATTGCAACGGCGCTTGCCGTTGGGCAAACATGGACGGTGAACAATTGCCTGTTTTTCAATACGGCTACCGCAATGCAGGCCACAACGACGGCGGAATATGTCGAAAACTACAACTGCGTCGGCCCCGACGTGACGACTGCGCGCACCAACGTAACCGCCGGGGCAAACTCGGTCACGCGCGCCGTGCTATTTGATACGAGATGGTGGCACTCGCTAGTCGCCGGGGGCAATGTCGTTTCCCCCTTCGATCTGGCCAGCTACAGCACGCTGGTCGAATACAACAGCGGGACGGGGGCACCGTCCACCGACGCGCGCGGCGCATCCGTCAAGGGCACCTACCGCGAGTGGGGGCCGCTCGAATACGACAGCGCGCTCAGTACATCGGGCGGCTCTGCGCTGGGCCTGCCCATCGTCGGCTCGGCGATCGTGAGGGGGGTGGGCTGATGGCAGGCATCGTCAAGAGCGGGCAGAGCGTGACGGCTGTCTTCGTCACCTCAAGCCCGGCAACCGGGGCGGCGACAAGCGCCGACAGCACGCCAAGCGGCACTCTGTACGTCAACGGGACGGCCAACGCCGCGAGCGTGACGGTCACCAACGTGACGACCGGGCGATACAAGGCGGCGGTCACCCTCCCATCGCTGTCAGCTGGCGACGTGGTGGACCTGCACGTAGCGGCTACCGTCGGCGGGGTGGCGGGTGCGGGCATCGTCTGGTCGGCCATCGGGGACACCCAGCGCATCAGCGACAGCGTGGCGCAGACGGGCGACAACTACGCCCGCATTGGCGCGGCGGGGGTCGGGCTTACCGCCGTGGGCGACACGAGCGGGACCACCACGCTGCTGTCGCGCCTGTCTGCCACGCGGGCGGGCTACCTGGACAACCTTAGCGGCGGCGCGGTTGCCCTTTCGTCTTCGCTGACATCGGCGGCGGCGGACATCACCACGATCCTCGGGCGGGTGACCGCTGCGGTGGCAACGGCCACGGGCCTGTCTGCCGCCCAGGCTGACCTGACCACGCTGCTCAGCCGGATCACCGGGCTACTCCAGACGAAGGCTGAGGCCGACACCGCGCACGGGCTGCTGGCGACAGCGGCATCGGTCGCCGCGCTCAACAACCTGTCCAGCGCCCAGGCACAGGCAGCGGCGGCGGCGGCCCTGACCGCCTACGATCCACCCACCCACGCAGAGATGACCGCCGAGCTGGCGACGGCAGACGATGCAACGCTCGCGGCGATCGCGGCGCTGAACAACTTGTCGTCTGCCGACGCCCAGGCCGCAGCACAAGCTGCGCTGGTGGCCTACGATGCCGCGACCGGGGCGGACGTGGCAAACGTTGACCTGTCGCCGGTGCAGACAGTGGTTGATGCCATCAAGGCCAAGACCGACAACTTGCCAAGCGATCCCGCCGACCAAAGCCAAGTGGAGGCGGCCATCACGGCGGCACAGGGCGCGCTTGCCATCTTGATCGGAGCGCTCAACGACATCGCGGGCTCTGACGTGTGGGCCGCCATGGACGATGCGTCCGCAGACAAGCTCGCCGACCACGTGTTGCGGCGCTCGTGGGCCAACGCGGCGGCATCTGCCAACGGGGACACACTGGACTTCCGCTCGCTCCTTGGTGCGGTGGCCAAGCTGGTGAACCGGATTGAGATTGTCGGATCGACCCTGACCGTATACGAGAACGACGACACCACCGCGCTCGGCACCCAAACGCTTGCCAGCGATCCTGCCGCTGACCCCGTGACGGGGGCGACCACCAACTGATGGCCGGCTTCCGCGGGCTACTCGAACTCCTCGGTCTGTGGCCATCCAAGCCGCCGGCAAGTGTGCCGTGCCTTACGGCATACGTGACCCTCGTGTCAAGCGCCTCTGGCTATGCGGTCCTCGTGTCAAGCATTACTGACGCCGCTATCCCGACCGGCTCCGCGACATCCGCCCTGGAGGGCTGTTGACATGTCAACACTGTTCGAAGTGGGCAACACCATCCGGGCCTACGGAACCTTCCGAAGCAACACCATCACGGTCTCCGATGGCGTCCCGGCCATCACGGCGTCACTGTTGGCCGATCCCGCAACCGTCACGCTCACAATCACGGACCCGTCCGGGGCGCGAGTCACCTACACCTATGCGGGTTCAGAAGTGACAAAGGACTCAACCGGCGTCTACTACCGGGACATCCCGCTTGTCCTCCCCGGAGAGTGGTCAATTCGCTGGACCGGGACCGGAGCCGTAGCCGTCACTACGCGGTCAACCGTCCGGGTGCGCAACCCGGTCGCACTGTAACTGGAACGACGCGGGACTCGCCGCGTGGCCACATCTAGGAGTAGATCCATGAACCCGATCGTTGCACTTGCCATCCTCCCGGCCGCCTGGCTCCTCCAGGTGGTGGCTCCCGACTTCCCGATCCCGTCCTGGCTGATCGGCTCGCTGCCGGTCCTCTCCTTCCTGCTGACCGAGGCCGTGGTGCGTCTCGGCGGCAATCTGACCGGCGAGCAGAAGCGTGCGCTGTACCGCGCCATCTGCCTTCTGATCGTCGGCGCCCTGGTCCTGTTCGGCCAGGTCACGCTCCCGTTCGGCCTGCCCGCCATCCCGGCCGACTGGCTGGACCCGGACGCGGTTGGCGCATTCATCCTGGCTGCGAGCGCCTACGCGACCGCCGTCTTCGCCTACGTGTGGGGCGGGGGCAAGGCCCTCCATGACCTGCTTGACGCAATCGGGGTTCGGGCGTAGTCGTCCCACCCATCGACCACCAAGCCAGGGCGGGGTGCGCTGTCTCCGCCCTGGCACTTCTTCTTCATCCCTGAAAGGATGCGCCCCATGAAGCACCGTTTCCGTTCTGAATCCGTGGCTCTGCTGCTCTCGGTCCTGGCCCTGGCCGTCGCTCTGGGCAACGGGCCGCTGGCTGCCCAGGCCTCACAGCTCATGAGCCGTTTCTCCAACGTAACCGTAATCGGCCAGTCCCGCGCCGTCGCGGCCCTCGATGTGGACGACCGCGTGACCGGCGGCAACGTCATGATGGTCCGGGCCATGCGGACCCCCCGCGTGTGGGTGGATGCAAACGGCATCCTCTACAGCGCGGGCGCTATTGTGGCTCCGGCGATCCATACCCAGACTCCGACCCCCACCAATACCCCGACCCACACCCCGACCCCCACCGCGACCTTCACCCGGACCCCCACCCCGACTCCAACCACGTAGCGCTCCACACGTAATCGACGCACCCCAAGGCCCCGGCGAGACTCGCCGGGGCCTTCTTGTTGTGCTTCTTGCCGGGCACACATCGATATCCGGTTGCGCGCCTTGAAACCCTGGTGCATCATGGGTCGTAGACCGCCGGTGCAAACCACAAATTTGTTTGGAGGGTGCAGGTGCCGACCTTTGATGCGCTACGATCGGACGCTATCTTTGAAGAGCAAGAGCTGACCCCGCTATCTATGGACCCGGACTCACCTGAACTGATCATTGCACTGATATCGACCGCAGGAAGCCGCCTGGAAATGGCGGCCGTTCTGGCACGGGGCAAAGACCCGTGCAGAGAGGTGATGTTACGTTGCATGCTTTCAGTCCTGGTGAACCTGATATAGGGTGGCTCGCCGATTGGGGGTCATTCGCCAGCCACGCTACCGCGATTCGAGGGATCGCTAAGCGCAGTATTGAGAACTACCGATGGGGCGCCCGAAGCGTCGCGCAATTCCTGGAGAGGCGCGGACGCGCCGGGTGGGCCGACGCCGCGGGCGCCGACATGCGGGCCTATGTCACCGACTCCATTGCAAGGCGCGGCCTTGCCCGGACCACCGTTGCCGGCCACCGTGTCGGCGCCGCTCAATATCTACGCCACATCGGCCGCCATGACCTGGCCGAGGCGATGGTGCTTGCCACCCCGCGCTATTACGTGCGCTACGGCAGGCGCCCTATCGTGCTGTCGGGGGCCCAAGCCGCGGCCCTGGTAGACGTGCCCGGCAACTCCCCATCCGCCATCCGGGACCGCGCCGCTCTGGCCATCCTGCACGCCACAGGGATGCGTGCCCACGAGCTATGCGGGCTCTCGCTCCTGCAAGCGATGGAGCTCGTGGATCGCGGCAAAGTCATCATCCGGGGCAAGGGCGGCCATGAACGTGAGGTCCTGGTGGGGCCACGCACCTGCGAGGCCGTGCGGCTCTACTGCATGGCGGCCCGCTCGTCTCGCCACCGACTCGCCACCAGCACCCCTGCCCGGCGAGCGAACCAAGCCTCGATGGAAAGCCGCACGGCCCTACTGCTCGGCGACCATGGAGCGCGGCTGACCCTCGATGGACTACGTCGAATCGCGTGGCCCGCGCGGGAACAAGAATCGGGGAGCCAGACCTCACTCCCCTGGACCTGAGACACACTTTTGCTACACTGATGTACGCAGGCTTTACCGAATACGCGGGCCTCGAAACAGACACCGCGTTCATGTTCCTGGGCCGTCTCATGGGGCACTGTCGCCCCGATACGACCCAGATCTACGTCCATGTCGCCCACTCGGACCTGGACAAAGCCACACAAAGGCTTGAGAGGGGTTGACCGTAACACAATGGAGTACATTTCACCGAAGGGCGGCAGAAGCGTGGCCCTGGATGAAGTGCAGACTGACCTTGCCGCTCTGCTGCGCCAGACCAGGCCAGAGATGCCGGCCAGGGACGCAACGATCATGGCCTACTGGCTGGCATCTGAAGATCCGCTGGGCGATGTCCTGGTAGACCTCAACGAGATCCTGCTGTCCACCGAGGAGCTTGCGGCGGAACTCGGGGGCATGACCGTCACCCACGCCAAGCGCCTGGCCAACGACCGAACCAACCCCCTGCTGCACCCCGTGGTAGAGAAGGGTGCGTTCCCACACCAGCGCCGGCTCTACCTGATCAGCTCTGCTCGTGTCTGGCTACGCTGGCGGAAGTCCGGCGAGTTGGAACGACGCAAGCAGGGCAAGCGGCTATCGTCAACGGCCCGCGAGCTGGCCGCCCAGGTCCGGCGAGGGATCTCCAGCGAGTAGACGAACACATGCCCCGCTTGGCCGAAGCCTTGCAGGGCATGTGTTCACGATAACCGGATCAAGGGAAATCCGGGGTGTAAGCTCAGGAGATTCTACCCGCCCTGTATCGGCTCGACAAAGCATGTGTTGTTGCCAGGGTGAAGCGTCAGCCGGAAGCCGCGGTGTTCCAGGACGCGGAACTCGTCGGTCATGGCCGCGGTCCTCCACCAGGTAGGGGTGTTACGGCCCGACCAGCGAAGCGTCTCTCCGCCCAGGGAGATGGCCCACGTCAGGTCGATGCCATCCACCGCGCGCTGGGCCGGGACGGCGTGGGGGAGGGTCATGGTGTCAGTCCTTGTACGGGTCGAATTCATCTGCGCCAGCCATGGCCACGCCAACAGGACGCAAGGTATGCCGGACCCGGATTGTGTCGCCATGCGCGGCCAGGACGTCTGCCAGCCGCTTGTAGCAGTGTGGCGACTCGTCAGTCCCGGCCCCGCGAAGCTCGACTCCACCGAAGCCATCCAACCACTGAGTCATCATCTCGCGCGAGATAGCGCCGGGATGGACCATCTCGCGCTTCTTGCCCCAACCGCGCCACTTACCGGCAGCGGCGGTGCGGCTCATGACGCGCCCCGCCCCGTGGACGGTGGACAGGAACGAGGCTTCGCCAGACTCATGGGGGACCCCCTCCAGGATGACGCTGTTCTCACCCATGCTTCCGCCAACGAAGCCGCGCTGGCCGGGAGCGGCGGGCGTGGCGCCCTTGCGGACTACCCAGACATCGCGCCCGCCGCGCCTCCCGCCACTACTTCCGCGATCTCCGCATACGGCATCTTGGCCCGCCATCCATCAATCCCAATGTCCTGGTAAAGCACGCTGACCGTCTTGTCGTTCACGCGCTCTACGACCGCCCGGATGCCGGATCGCTTGACCACGATGTCACCCTTCCGAATCGTCGCCTTGCTGTGCTGGACGCCACCGATCCCATCGAGTAGCGCGCGCCAGTAGGCAAGCCCTTCGGCCAGGAAGTCGCGGTGCGTGGCGAGCTTCTGGACCCATTCGCCCACGTCGTCTTTGCCCGCACCGGCGAACGTCCGCTCAACCTTCCGCAGCTCCGCTGCGATCTCGTCGATGCGCCGCTGCATGAACCCCGCGTCGCGCTCCGCATCGGGCTTGGCAGCATCGGTAGCCGCGGCAGCGCGACCACGTAGCTCAGCCTCCTCGCGCCACAAGCCTACAACCCTGTCCATCTTGGCGGCCACGCGCTCCTTGGCCCGGCGATGCCGTCCCTCGCTGTGGTGCCCGACCTTGATCGGCTCGGTCATGATCCCGAAGTCCGAGTACATCGGGTCCGCATTGAGCGACGCCTGAGCTTCGCCACGCTTTCGCTCTCGCGCATCGGCCCGCGCTTCCAGCCGCTCCGCCCGGCGCTCGTGGCGCTCAGACTTGGCGGCCCGGCGATCCGCATAGCTCATCGGCGCCAGCACCACATCGCTCTCTTCGCGCACTTCCATCGTCAGCCCAGCCGGCTCCACGATGGCGCGGACGCTTGGCTCAGCTTCGGCGGAGATGATCCAGCCCTCCAACACGCGAGACCAAGCGGCCCCCACGGTCCGGAGCGCGCGCCGGTGGGGGTAGGTGTCGCCCGTGATCAAGATGATTCGCATGCCAGCCCTCCCTCGTTGGTGGTTATCGTGACGTCATTATATGCCACCGAATACGGCTTGTCAAGCGACAGATTCCACGTGGAACGTCTTGACTCGGGGCTCCCCATCCGGTATAATGACGCCACGATAACCATATGGGGCGGCGGCCCCGGACAAGGAGACACGCGATGTTCCAGCCGACTGACGAGCAGGTGGCGATCCTCGAAGCGTTCCGCACCGGCGGCGACATGGTGGTGGAAGCCGGGGCCGGAACGGGGAAGACCCGGTCAATTCAGATGCTGGCAGAATCCGATCCCAATGTACAGGTCCAATTCTGCGCCTTCAACAAGAGCGTCATTGTGGACGCCACTGAGCGGATGCCCGCCAACACGACCTGCAACACGGTCCACAGCTTGGCCTTCCGCTCTGCCGGAACCCCATTCGCCCGCCGGCTCAACTCCGCCCGTATGCCCGGCCGCGAGCTTGCGCGCCGGCTTGGCGTAACGGGGCTCAAGATCGGGGAGAAGTGGCTAAGCGATGCCTACCTGGCCAGTCTTGCCACGCGCGGCGCGGTGCGGTTCTGCCAGACTGCGGACCCGGAGCCGGCCGAACACCACATTCCTTACGTGGACGGAATCGACGAGCCGGAGAACGGCAAGAGGGGATGGCGACATAACCGACAGCTTCGCGCCTACCTGGTCCCTTTCATGGCCAAGGTGTGGGAAGACGCGACGAACCCCGGCGGGGAACTGCCGTACCGCCATGACTTCTACGTGAAGCTCGCTCAGCTTCGCGGCATGCACATTGCGGCCGACGTGGTCATGGTCGATGAGGCGCAGGACATCAGCCCAGTGTTCGCGGCCATCGTAGAGCAGCAGCGTGCGCATGCCCAGATCGTCGCTATTGGCGACGGGAACCAAGCAATCTACGGCTTCACCGGGGCCCTGGACTACCTCCAGCAACTCGATGCTCAGCATCGCCTCGCGCTCTCCCAGAGCTTCCGCTTCGGCCCGGCCATCGCTGACCTGGCCAACGAGCTGCTGGCGGAGCTACCGACCGAGCTGCGGCTGCGTGGGCTCGCTTCGATCCCGTCGCGGATCGCCGCGGTGGACGCGCCGGACGCCTGCCTGTACCGCACCAACGCGGGCGCGGTGGGGGAACTGATCCGCTTGATGGAAGCGGGGGTGAGTGCCCACCTGGTGGGGGGTGCCAACGATGTCGTGAGCTTCGCTCGCGCGGCTGCCGATCTGATCGACGGGCGCCGGACGAGCCACCAAGAGCTGGCCTGCTTCGAGTCCTGGTTCGAGGTGCAGGACTACGTCAAGAGCGATGCGATGGGGGACGAGATCAAGTTGTTGGTTGGCCTCATCGACCGCTTCGGCCCGGCGATGATCATCAATGCCTTGGAGCGGATGCCCGGCGAGAAGGTGGCCAAGGTGGTGCTGAGTACTGGGCACAAATCCAAGGGTCGTCAGTGGCCACAGGTTCGGTTGGGAGGGGACTTCCCGGACGACCTTGCGCTCATGGCCGACGAAGAAATCCGGCTCATGTACGTGGCGGTCACGCGGGCTCAGCTTGTCCTTGACCCACGGCTCGTGGGCTGCCTGTCTGCCGAGTCCATGGCCGCCTCTCGGCTGTCGCGTGGCGTCGCCGCACCCCTGCCGGTGGCTGCCTGATCCCCCATAGCGGACCGTGGTGCTTGCCACGGTCCGCTATGGGGGAGGGCTCTACTTGATGACCTTTGTCCGCCACGCAGACTTGTAGGCGACTTCCTTGTCAAACGAGTCCACGAATGACGTGGTGGGATAGTTGCCCCAATCGTCTCCGGGCTTGGGCGCCGGGCCGCGAAGCCCGCGCTTGGCCGTCGCAACCGCGCACAGGTCCGCCACCGTTTCGACAAGTCGCTCTTTCTCAAAGTCCTTGAATCCATACCAGATGTCCGTCACGATGAAGGTGCAACGAGGTGGATTGGTGCTGACCCTAAGGTTCTGGAAGACGATGGCGCCGACCTCTCTGTGCATCGTCTCCATGATCGGCTTGATGTCATCGTACACGCCTCGCGCATCCGGGGTCGGCTGCGGCTCGTCGGTCGGGGCGACGGTCGACGTCGGTACTTCCGGCAAGCTCGTCGCGGTCGGCTCATCCGTGGCCGTTGGCACTTCCGTGGCCGTAGGTTCCGGCGCCTTGGTCGGCTCGTCTGTCGGCTCAGCCTCAGTCGGGCGCGGTGTCTTGGTTGGCTTGGGCGGATGGGCCGTCTGCCGAGCCGCGACGGTCGCGGTCCTCACGTCTGCCGGCAGCTTCTCGAAAGCCGCCTGATCCCGAAAGAAGAAGAACATCATGCACACGAACCCAGCAATTAGCAGCCCGCCGCATCCCACGGTGACTTGCTTCCAGCGCGCCCAACCTCTCATCGCAGCCGCTCCTCATGGACATCATGCGGCCAGCGTGGCCGCACAGCGAGACTCGATTCTCGCTGATCGTTACGGTGACGTCAAGCCCCCCATGCCCGACAGGGGCGTGGTAAACTGCCCGACCATGAAAGGGAACGTTCGCGGAGAGGCAATGCGCGCCCGCATTCTCTCCGAGCTACGCCGCCGCCGGGATGCTTGGGAGCCCAACCCAACCCTCCAAGACCTGGTTGACGTCCTGGGAACCAACCCCCATAACATGAGCTACCACCTGAGAATCCTTCGGGGCGCGGGACTGGTCCACCCAGCCGGTATCGCCATCACCGCCAAGGGCTACGACTTGGCGGATTGATTCTTGACTTTTGCCAACACTTTGGTATACTCATGCTCGTAACCCAATAGATTGCCCCGGCGGTGTTAGAGCACCCCGGGGCGCGACCACAAGGAGCATCTCGTGGTAACGAGCAAGTCTGCCGCATCGTCCGCCGTCGCGCAAGTCCTCGTCTACGCTGCCCCAATTGAGGGGTACTCCTGCCCAGATTGTGGCGCCAACCACCCGGTGAACGGGGCCAAGGCCTGGCGCTGCGCCACCTGCATCTCGATCCACGCCGACTGTGTCGCTGCCGGTCGTGACATCGAGGACGAGATCGCGGATGTCCAGGAAGCGGCCCCAGACATCCGCGCCGCCCTGACCGAAGAGCTACATCGTCAGGCAGCAGGGGCGTATGTCCAGTGCGCCCTTGACATGATCAAGGTCCGTCGTCGCTGGGCAGCCCGCGCCGCTGCGATGGCGGAGGTGTGAGATGCCCACAACCCAACTGGACACGACCGTTGTTATCGACAAGCTCATGGCGGTGCTGGATGCGGGGGAGATCCTGGCAGAGACGGTCCGGTCACACGTCTCGCGCTCAATGCGAGCCCAGCTGCTCGGGCGTCCGCATGTAATGACTCGGGGTGACGAATGCCTTCTGCATGACACCGCCGAAGCGTGGCGTGATTGCGTCGAAAGCCTGGAGTTCGACCTGGCCGCCATTGCATCGGCCCTCTCCGCCGCACAGTGGCCGGCGATCCGGTGAGACATAACCAAGGCCCCTGTACTCGATTGGGTGCAGGGGCCTTGGCATCTCTCCGCCAACCTGTTGACTCCGCCCTTGGTCAGTAGTATGATGTCCGCCATGTTCGTCAACGCGCATGCGCCCCTGAGTCCGGGCCGCCGCACAAGGTTCGATCCTCGATAAGTTCACATAATACCCAATGGATTGAGAACGACAGGGGTGGACCTTGGGCGTCCTTCATTTCGGGAGCCAATGCTCGTTAACGTGCCACGATAACGCGGGATACTGGCACACTATAAGAGCCCGTAACTAGGGGCTTTTGAGGTGGGGCAGACAAGGGAAACGCAACGTTATGGTAATCTTCGAAGCGAACGATTCGGACCAGATTAGGACCAGCGTGGGGCTCGGATTGTGGTATGATGACGGCACGATAACCGTAGTGATCGAGAGGGGCTGACGAGATGGGAAAGCTGGTCGTGGGGGCTGTGCTGCTGGCCCTGCTGGTGGGGCTCATCGACACGGGGCTGGACGAGTTCTTCGCCCTGGACGCCTGCATGCAGACGGGGCTCGGCTCGGACGTGTGCGAGGGCCGGTAGACACGAGGGGTTCCGCGTCCTGGTGGATGCCTCGGTTCGATTCCGGGGGCGCGGCATGGGCACACAACAGGGGCATCCGGCCCCGCTATGCCCAAGAAAGCACGGGGCCAGAAATGGCATACATCGAGAAGTCCGAAGCGCCGGTTCCAATCCCCATGGGAGAGTACCCGGCGACCATCAAGGCGACAGAAGCCGAAGATGGGAAGTACGGTACCCAGATCAAGTTCACATTCGATCTGGGCAGGGTGGTGGACATGAACGACGAGGACCGGGACTGCACCCTGCTCGCGTGGTGCTCCGCCAAGCTCAACCAGAAGAGCAAGCTTTGGGAGTGGGCCATGGCGGCTGGCGCCGACCTGGACGAGGACGCCGATGGGCTGGACACCGATGACCTGGTGGGCAAGCGGGTCCTCCTTGGCGTGGCGGTGTACACCAAGGAGGACGGCACCGAGCGCAACAAGGTCATCTCGGTCAAGCCGCCCCGCACCAAGAAGGCCGGCACCAAGCCGGTCAAGCCGGTGGTCAAGGACGACGAAGACGAGGACGACGACGGCCCGTTCTAAGACGGGACATCAAGGCCCCCGGCTGGGTTCGCTCAGCCGGGGGCCTTTCCACGGGGGCACGATGAAGACGCTGCGAGAGATGATCGACTCCGACTACTTCGGACTGGACCTGGACGTGCCGCGCCCCGCATGGAAGGTGGCCGGGATCGAACGCCGTGACGTGAACCACGTCGGAGAGCTGACCCTTGACGAGGCGGAGCAAATGGTATCCGCCACGGTGACGACCACGGCGGGCGAACGCTTCCAGGCCAACCTGCTCGGCACGATCCTGGCCGCCTACGATGCCGCCGGCCGGGCCGGGGAGGCTGCATTCCAGCGCCGCTGGGAACTCTTCCTGAAGCAGTCCAAGCCGCTGCCGACGCCGGAGCCGAGCGCGTTCGGAGTCGTCGGGGCCAAGCCATCCAAGCCGAGCAAGTTCACCTTGAAGGTGAGGGGCAAGAAGATCCAATGAACGAGAACGACGCAATCCTACTTGCCGCACTCTCCGGCCAGCAGAACACCATCTCCATCAAGAAGCCGTTCATCAGATGGCTCGGCTACAGCGAAGCGGCAGTCCTGACCGTGTTCTTGGAGCACGACAATAACCGCGGAGAGCCGATTAGCCTCCCCATCCAATGGATCGCAGACCAGTCCTGCTTGTCGTTCACAGATGCCAGAGATGCCATATGGAACTTATGCACGCGCAAGATCCTACATGGCGGCGGGAATTTTTGGGATGCAGTCGAAGAGGTGGAGATAAGCGGCGAAGTGCTCGATGAACTGCTGGCCACGTTCCTGCTCGATGAGTGGGCGGCGGGGGAGGGCGAGCGTCGATGACTCAGCAGAATGGCCCTGGGCGGAACATGGTCAAGGACCTGTGCGGCGGAAGCCGCACCATGGTGGCCAGGGAGCCGTTGGTTGCCTGGCTGGGCAGCATCGAAGCCGCCATGGTGCTGGACCAGTTCATCTACTGGCAAGACATGGCAGACAGCGAGTGGTGGGGCAAGACCGACAGAGCCATTCGCGAATGGCTCTACATCAGCCAGCACGCCCTCGTCCAGGCGCGCATGAAGCTGGAGAGCCTTGGGTTGCTCCGTAAGGACCGGCGCGGTCTGCCCGCGAAGCTGTGCTACCTCGTGGACATGGACGCAGTCAGGGCCGGATTGACCGCCTTCTTGGAGGCGCGCGAAGAGGCCAAGCGGGAACACGCAACCGGTTCCGCGAATACGCATCGCCAGTTCTGCGAAAACGCAGAACATATTAAAAGAGTACATGAAAGAGTAACAGGTGCTGACGCACCTGTACTTGACTTGGCTTCGGGGCTTCGCCCCTCAACCAAGTCAAGGCACGGCCCTGCCGCTGACGCTGGCAGAACCGCGCGCTCCGCCGCTTCTGGCGGCCAGCCGGCCAAGCCCCAAGCCAGGGCCACGTACACGCCACAGTACACCGCAACCGGTGGTCTCTGGATTCCACGCACTCCAGGCAAGAAGAAGGTTGAACCGGTTTTCTGCCAGAAAAGGCGAAACGCAAACGGCGCAAAGGCCAAGGCCACGTCAAAGGCCACGGCCACGACCACGTCAAAGGCCACGTCAACGGACACCCAACCTCAGCCGCGGCCGCGCGTCGCCGCTGGCCGGGCTGCGGCTGGCGCTGAGCCGCGTTTGCTGGCAGACCCTACTCAAGATACCCCCGAGGCCTCCAAGGGGCCTCAGCGGCCGCGCCAGAGGGCTCCGCGCAAGAGCGACCCATTCTTCCGCCTGTTCGGCGAGCTTGTCCTGAGGGGCGAGCCAGCGTCACGGACGCGCGGACTCGCCGGCGAGTTTGCCAATCGGTGTGTCGAGAACCACGTCACCGAGAGGGCGGTCCGAGACTGGCGGGCCTACTTGGCCCAGACGGGGGAGGATAAGTTCCTCCGGTCCTACAACGCCTGGGAGATGTTTGTCCCCTGGTGGGACAAGCGGGCCGGCAAGTACACCCAGGCGGCGCCCGGTCAGCTGAGCGACATGGAGCGCTTCGGCGGCGCGGGCTCGTTTGAGAGATGGGCACACATTCAGAACGGGATACCCGCAGAGCGATAACCGTGATCCATTCCACGTGGAATGAATCCCCTGGATACAAGGGAAATGGCCATGCCTAGGCGAGTAATTCATCAGCACGGGGACGAGCGCCTCAACAGGATCTACGCCAAGAGCCCGCTGGATCTGCTGTCCAGCAGGACGGCCTTTCAGCAGCGGCTCGAATTGGGAGAGCTGGTCGCGATGTCGTTCGGGGTGGACGACATTGACCGTGTCGTCAGGGCCATTTGGCCTGGCACCCTGACGACCATCATCGCCAGGCCAAGCAACTTCAAGACCTCGCTCATGGTCCACTTGGCCAGGGTTGAGGCGGCGCGGCTTGTGGCGTCAGGGAAGGATAAGGCGGCCACCCCTGCCGACCGGCGCTACGTGCTCTTCGCCACCCTGGAAGAGGACGAGGTGGTGATCAGCCAGTCTATCACCCGCGGGCCAACCGTGACCGCGATGATGGAGGGGCAGTACGACCCGGCCAAGCTGCGCGCCAACCACGAGTCGGTTCTCTCTGTCCCGGTCTGGACCGTGGGCTATGAGCGTCGTGAGCTGGCGGACGACATCGATGACATGCCTGCGCTTACGGCAGAGCAGATCTACCGAGAGGTGGTGCAGATCGAGAAGGACGGGCATGGGCGCCCGTCCCTGATCCTGGTGGATTATCTCCAGATCCTGGAGATGGAGGGAGCAGGCAACGATAAGCGCAGCGAGCAGGTAAGTCGGGCGCTTGCCATTCTGAAGAAGATGGCGCGGTTCTTCGGGTGCCCGATTGTCGTGGCGGTGCAGGCCAAGGAGGAGGTGGATCGCAAGAATCCGCCGGTGCCACAGATGGGCGACAGCTACTACAGCTCCGAGGTCGCCCATCACTCGGACGTCATGCTTTCGCTCTACTACCCATTCCGTTACCCGGATGAGGTGCATGGCGGGAGTGTGTCGTGGAAGGGGTTCAGCTACCCGGTTGATCCGACCAAGCTGTTCCTCCAGCTGCTCAAGCAGCGCAAGGGCCACGGGCGGGAGCTATGGCTTCTGGACATTGACCCGTCTGGCCAGGAGGTGCTTGGGGTCACGGGCGGCCTTCGTGCCCGGCCTGCTGTCCGTCACTATTCGGGCGGCCCCGATGCGTGGGAGTCCTGAGATGTTCATCCGAGTCACGCCGGAGACGGCAGTCTATGACCTGGACGAGATCAAGGACGTGGTGGACCTGCTGGACCTGATCGGCTCCGATACGGCGCTGCGCCGCGTGACAGTGGGGGGCGGCGCCTACGCTGGCCCGTGCCCGTGGTGCGGTGGCACCGACAGGTTCGTGGTGCGTCCGCAAGGCCGGGCATCTGAGGCCCCCTGCTGGTGGTGCCGCCAGTGTACCGGCGAGAAGCCTCAGTCATGTCTTGATTACGTGATGCGCCGCGACGGGCTTGACCTGTCGGCCGCCGCCTCGTACCTGGCTGGAATGTACCACCTGGAGCCCATCGAGGACCCGCGCGACATAGCGGCGGCTAAGCGCGATCGCGAGCGGGCCAGGGAGGAGGCGCGGCGCCTGGAGGCCATCGAGCGTCGTGCCCGTTCGGCCCAGTCGCTCCAAGACCCGGAGCACGGGCCCTACGACGGCGACGCTCAGGGGGCGGCGCTCATGAGCGAGCCCTTGGCCCTGGCAGATCTGGCCGCGCGGGGCATCGAGCTTGATGTCGCGATGGCCTACCAGTTGGGGGCAACCCGGCGGTTCGTGGCTGGCTCTCGCGTGCCGGCCCTCTCGATTCCGTGGCGTGCGGGCGGCGAGACGGTGGCGGTCCAGTACCGGTTCTTGGAGGCGGTCAAGGGGCGCTACCAGTGGCATCCCGGGACGGCGGCCGAACTGTGGAACGCGGATGAGTTGACCCGTCGCCGCGACAGCGCCGTCCTGGTGGTAGAGGGGGCGCTCAAGGCCCTGACGGTCATCTCTGCCGGGATCGACTCTGTGGTCGCGGTGTCGAACAAGCAGGGGGCGCCGCGCGTCGTGGGTGAGAACCAGGCCGCGCTCGCCGCCTATGAGCGGGTCTACATCCTGCTGGACCCGGACGCGAGAGCCGAAGCCAGGACGGCCGCGCTCACGATCCCGAACTCGCGCATCGTCGAGCTGCCGGAGAAAGTTGACGATTGGCTGGTGCGTCTCGGGATGGATGTTGAGCCGCTGCTTTGCGCCCTTCGCTATGCGCGGCGCCCTTGACAATGAACATGTATTCAGGTACAATGACGTCACGATACACGAGGGACAACATGGACTTCGATGACGATCACTGGATAAGCGACCCGCGCCCAGACCTTCCGGGAGGCGACGTGTACGAGGGTCTGTTCCGGCTGGAGCACCCGATCAGTGGCAATGATCCGCACGGGTTCTACGGAACGCTCCGTGGTCTGCGCTGCATCGGGGCAACCGCGCGGCGTCTCTCGGGAGGGAAGGTGCGGCTGGCGAGGCCGGACGACATGGGGCGCGACGTGTGGGCGGAGTTCCTGGAGCCACACCGCCAGCGCCTTGAGGATCTGATGGGCCGGCTTGAACCGGAGCCGGTTGTTATTCCGTTCCGCCGCCGGGCGGTCAGGCTGGGACAGGAGGTGTAGCATGCGAGAGATGGACGATGGGCTGAATCGGAACACGCCAGTGCTCAGGATCGGGTGGACTGGCCACGCACGTTTGAATGCCGCTGCGGTTCGTGTCCTCGGGGTGGAGGGCGGGCTACTGATCGATGTGCAAGGGGGGCGCATCATCTTGCGCGCCGCGGGCGAGGGCGACAACCGCCCATGGAAGACCACGGGCGACGGTTCATCGCAGGGCGTTGTGTTCTGCGCTCGTGGCGCATTCAAGCCCATCGGGATGATCCCGGAGACCGGAAGCGTCAAGTATCGTCTGAGGCCGTGCGCGTGGGCAATCGGACGCCCCGCGCTTCAGACTGGGCCGGCCGATCTGTTGACCCCGGAAGAGTCACGGGCGGTCAAGTTTGTTCGCCCTGTGGCGGTGCCAGCATGATCCCGGTACGTAACACCACTTACTACATCCGCTCCGTCGCCGAGATTGCGGGCCGGCTGGACGGTAGCCGTTGGGAGCTTGGTGATCTGCTGCTGGATGCTTACCGTGACCTTGGGGCCGATGAGTACGCGCATGTGGTGGAGGGCTCTGGCCTGTCGCTTTCCACGTGTAGTCAGGCGCGTTGGGTCGCGCACTGCTACGCCAGGGAGGAGCGGGACTATCCGTTCTCGTGGTCCGTGTACCGCGCCCTTGCGGCGGTGGCCAGGCCATCGCGCACAACGCTTCTGGTGGCCCTGCAGGAGTCAGGTAAGAGCGTGACGGTCCAGGAGGCCGAGCTGCTGGCCGATCTGGCCAAGACCATGACGCCGGACCAGGTGGCGGACGCAGTGGATCGGCTCGGTCAGGCTGCGAGCCCGGCCGCCATCGAGACTGCGCTTGGTAAGGCGAGCGAGCAGATCCCCCGCTCTGAGCCCCAGACCCGTATCGAGTTCGTGCTGGGCCGCATCATCGACCGGTTCCCGTGGGCGCGCGGCGAGCGGTGGCAGACGGTGCTCCGAGCCGCGTTGGAGATTGCCGAAGAGTGGCAGGAGCCAATCCCGGTTGACGCGCCCTCGTGGTTCAAGGAGGCGGCATGATCCAGACAGTTGGCTACAGCGACATCGTATCCATGCGATGGTGCATGATGGATGAACTCGTGGAGGGGGGCGACTGCGGTCGCCTTGCCGCCATGCAGCATGCGGCCCTTATGCTGGCATCGGAGGCTGGTGAGGTGGCTGGGATTGTCCAGAAGGGCTACCAGGCGGCGCCGGTTCCGGTTGGTGGCGAGGCGCGCCCAGCCCGTGATGTGCTGGCGGGCATCGACCGCGCCAAGCTCCTCGATGAGCTTGGAGATGTTCGGTTCGCCATGGAGATCGTGATGCTTGCCGCCGGCGTGACCATCGACGAGATCGAGCGGCGTAACGTGGCGAAGCTGAGCCTCCGTTACCCGGCCGGTTTCGACCCGGAGCGGTCCAAGGATCGGAGTCAGGAGCCTTTGCTGCATTCGGGAAGTATGGTGACGGCATGATAGCGGCCGCTCGTTTCGGGCTGGTCGCCGCGATCGCCACGTTCTACTGGCAGGTGACGCAGCCGGACGCGGCGCGTAGCTCGATGGATAACTGCGTGCCCCTAGTCGGCCAGCCGGGCGCTGTGGTGTGTGGCGGCCAGGTTGCGCGCGGGATCGCGTGGGCCGCCGCCGCGCCGACGATGGAGGTGGTAGTGGCGGAGCCGCTGCCGGCGAAGGTGGCTGTCAGTGAGGTGGTCCCTGTGTGGATGCCGCAATCGTGTCGTGAGCTGTGGCCAATCTTCGAGCAGGCGGGGCACGCGCACAGGATCAGCCCGACGCTCTTGTCCATCGTGAGTCTGATCGAGAGCGGCTGCGGTGGTGCGGCCAAGACGTCTGCCCCCAACGGTGTGATTGTGTCCAGCGCGGGGGCGGCTGGAATTATGCAGATCGTCCCGGCCACCGCGCAAGGGATTGCCAGCAATCGGGGCCTTGTGCTGCCCAATGACTGGCGGACCAACAGCGCGTTGCAGATCGACTACGGGGCATGGCTTCTGGCGCACGAGATGCGGGCATACGGTCGAGATGAATCGGCCGATCCCGACTACGTGGAAACGATTCGATTGGCCTGCATCGCCTACAACGGTGGTGGCGGCGCGATCATGGCCTATCGGCGCGGCGCACCCTATGCAGAATCGTTGTCGCATAGCGGGCTCGTGGTGGGGATGTGGCAAGAGCGCCACGCCAAGCGGTCGTCAACGTTCGAGCAATGGCGCGACGCTGGTGGCTGGCGGTGGATGGAGTAGGGCAATCCGGCCCGGAGTAGACGAGGGGAAACAAGAGCGATGAAGAGACTGATCCTGCTGGCCGCCGTTGCCTTCATGCTTGGCGGCTGCCGGTACGACGCCGATGTCGTATCCGAAAACCTGTCCGTTGCGGCTGACAGCTTCGAGATCACCCGGCGGATTGTGTTCTACAACGGCATTACCGGCGAGTACATGCTGACCATCGAGGGGCTGTGTTCGTTGGGCAACAATGACTCCGCCGGTCGGCTGTCCGTGACCTGCAAGACAGGACCAACCGAATATAAGAAAAACTTCCTTGGCCTCTCGGACAATGTGACCTACTTCGTCGAGCAAGTGGACGCGAGCCCGGCCAGCCCGTATCGGTACCGTGTTGTGTTCAAGCCCTTGTCTGTCGTGCCCGATATCGACATCCAGAAGTAGGCGTGGCATATGAAGACCAAGAAGGTTCTGCGCAAGCGGCGGGCGGAAGCCTCCCGCAAGTTCAGCGCCGCTCAGCTTCGTGAGCTGCATGCGCCTGGCCGAGCCGCCGCCTATGCCGAGCGGGAGGAGAGGGCGGCGGCCAGGGAGGCGGAGCGTGGCCAATGAGACGCGTAACGCCATCAACAATCGACATCTTCGACATGAGGGGACTGGAAGGGCAGATGAGCAATTCAACTGAGGCTGCGGGTCCGGGTTTCGCATCGCGGGAGGAAGCCCACGATGAAGCGGTGAACCGCTACCCCGACGTGATCCGCATTGCGGCGGGGCTGGCGGCGAATTCAGAGTGGTTCCGGGCCGTTTCAATTGGGCAGCAGCGTCCCATATCCAACGTTCTTGCTTCCGACGCTCTGGCAATCGTCATCGCCTGCGAGCGGGTGTGCAGGATCGGGGGCGACGAGTGAACGAGCTTGAGACGATCCAGGCGTGGGAGGAGCTGATCGAGGTTGCCGAAGACGAAGGCGTCGAGGTCAACCTCGTGACCGAGCTTGGCGCGCCGTGCATCGAGATGAGCGTTGGTGGAGTTGCTCGGAGTTTCGATAGCATCGCCGGAGCGCTGGGCTTCCTGTCGGGACTCTCTGTGGGACGCGAGCTGTAGATGGATCTCTTCTGCCCGCGTTGTAGCCAGCCGGTAGAGCCCGCGGTGTCCGGCGACTATGCGGTGTGCTTCGCCTGCCAGGCCGCGGCCAAGGTGTTCGTCTACGTGGCGCTTGCGGGTCAGACGGCCGCGCCGGTAGACGGGGCGGCGTTCGCCGGCAGGGCGCTCGCGAAGCGGCGCCCGGTGGACGTGGCGGCACTGACCGCGTGGCGCAAGTCGATCCAGCCAAGGAAGAAGCGGGCAGCATGAACTGTGAGGACGAGCTTCAGCTATGCGTCCGCCAGCAGCTTGACCGGCTGGCGGACGAGACCGGGGACGACAGGCTGCGGCGGTTCCACCACAGCCCGAACGGCGGGCATCGCTCCAAGAGGGAAGGCGCCGTGTTCCGGGGAATGGGGGTCCGGCCGGGCTTCCCGGACCTGATCTACCCGGCGCCCGTGGGCGGGTACAGCGGGGTTGCATTCGAGCTCAAAACGGCAAGCGGGCGCCTGAGTGACGAGCAGCGTGACTGGCTTGCGTGGCTGGAGGCCCAGGGGTACCGGGCCGCGGTGCCGCGCTCCGTGGGGGAAGTGCTGGTAGTCGTGAACGAGGTCTTCGGCCTTGGAGTCAGTGACCAGGTGCTGGGGAACAGAGCCGCCATGATTGACACGGCGGGCTGCTGGATGAAGAAGAACTCACCTCGAATCAGGGACTTGACAAGGCGAAAATCTCGTGTATAATGACACCACGATACTAGCCGCACCGTAACCGATTCGCCTGAGTGGAGACGTGCATGGAGGAGGTCACGAGCGATGTGAACAAGACCCGCCTTCGTGAACTGGCCGGACTCACGAGGGCACGCATTCGAGACAACCGCGAGCTGGTCAAGTGCATGGACGCAGATCTGAGGACGCTCAAGGCCGAACTCGCCGTGCTTGAGCGGATGCTCGAAGAGACGAACGAGACTTGAGTACAACCCACATTGGGCTTCTCCTCCTTGTCGGGGGAGGGGCGGAGCAGATAGCCGCTCTTCCTCCGACACCTTAACATGGTGGCGTGCAGGATGTGTGTCGGGCACGGCAAGCCTCGTCCATTGGAGACGATGTCCGACGCGCCCCGGTTCGACTCCGGGCGCCGCCAGATAGGCTCATCGGTTCCCAGGGCGCCTCGCCGGGTTACAAGTCTCCGGGTGCCAAGGGCGACGTTTGCTCTTACGTCTGAAGGCCGTTGGAATCGGCCTGGACCGATGAGCCGAAGATCGAAGCGCACGATGGGGTAACGCGGGGAATGAATACCCGCCGGTGGTGACAGCACCTAGGTAGCCCTTTCCATCTCTCTAGGTGGAAGAGTCCGGGTTCGATTCCTGGTCGTGCGTATGGGCTTGCGGTGGCAGTGGCGCAGTCAACCCTAGTCCGGCCAGCGCAGCAATTCGCCGGTGTCGGGCGCCATGGTCGCGCGTTGACCTTCCGCTGAATCGACAGAGGCTCAACCGCCGCGGCCCCACATAGCAGGGTGGAGCAGCTGGATAGCTCGTCTGGCTCATAACCAGAAGGTCGGCGGTTCGAGTCCGCCCCCTGTTACTGAGGCATATGAAGCATCGGGGCGCGGCGTCGAGGCCCCGTGAAAATCCTTGCGGCTTGGAGCACACGGCCCGACCCGTGCCAGCTTGGAACCTCTGGCGGCCCCGTGCGTGGTCAAGGCCACAGCCAACGGTCGGATGACGGGGGCGCTCCGGTGCTTCGACATGAAGCCTTGACTGAAACCTTGGAGGGTACATGGCGCTCAGCGGACACTACATCGGGGTCGAAGATGTGAAGATCTACGATCCGTCGGAGCAGACGCTTGCTCAGAACATCAAGGCGTTCAAGTACCATCCACCGCATGGTGACCAAGCCAAGCGCTATAGCCTGATCCGTGACGCGGCGGCTCACCTTGCGGACTTGCTGATCCACCTTTGTCCCGGTTCGCGTGAGTTGTCGCTTGCCCTGACGAACCTGGAGCAGTCCACCATGTGGGCCAATGCCTCTATTGCGCGGAACGAGGCTTCCGTTGAATGAGATCAAGGAAGGCGAAGTGGTGGTGGTGTCTGGCGAGACGCGCCGGATGACCGTAGACGCGGTCATGATGAACCACGTGCATTGCTGCTGGCTGGACGACCAGGGCGAAGTCCGGAGCGCATGGTTCCTCCTGTCGAGCCTTGAGGTTGCGGAGTAGGCATGTGGCCAGCAAGCGGCGGCTCCGGCGACGGGCGTGCGAGGGCAAGATCCGGCACCCGGATCGGGCCGCCGCTGACCGCCATGCCGCTTGGGCCTCATGGAAGTACCGGGGGAGGCTGGCTGCTTACCTGTGTCCCCACTGTGGGGGCTACCACGTGGGGCATCCGCCCCGGCGAATTGCCCTAGCCCGGCGGCGGGTGGCCGCGTGACGGACTACCAATATGAGTGGCCATATGAAGATGGCGAGTGGTTGGGGGACGATGATCTTTGTGCCCCCGATCCACAATATCGTCATAGATACGGAGAGGGCTGATGGCGGGTGAATCCATGGTGCTTGATCGCATCGTCGAGAACATCAACACAATCAACGCGACCACCAGGGAGATCGCATCGTTGGTCGCGGGCGCGAGCGATGAGGAGAGAGCCGGCGTTGTTAGGGCGCTGGACTTTGTGCACGCCATTGTCGGGTTGGACGCAGCGCTCGTGCCGGCGACGGATACCGAGCTTGACCGGATCATGAACCAGTTCGGGGGAGTGCTTGGCGGGCTGGCGCCGCATGACCGGGAAGGGTCAGATGTCGTGGGTGCGCTTGCGCTCTTCGGAGCACAAGTGGTGTGGCAGGGTTGGTTGAGAACAGGCGCAATCGGTGGATTTGTTTCTGTGCCCGGTGGGGCGCTTGACAGGTTGGCCGCCTTGGCGGGCCTTATGCATGATGAAGACCTGGCCCCGTGCCCCTATGTCAGCGACATGGTCCGGCACTTGTTGGGATTGGACAAGCCATGAGCGAGAACGTAACCCTGATCGTTTTGGTGGCCATCGTCATGTTCGGGCCATCGATCGTCGATGTCATCACGGAGTGGGCAGAATGGATCAAGAGGCGATAGCGGTGGATGCCATGCTGGATGTGACGATCAGCGGCCACACGTTCCGGCTGACTCGCGTCGAGGCACGGAAGCTGCGTGACTTGCTGACCGACGCGCTTGGAGATCGTGCGAGCAAGCCCGTCGTGGATGCGTGGCCGCCGGTGTTGGCGCCGGTGCTTCCGCCATCCTATCCGGCACCGAGCACAACCCCATGGCGTGGCGACACCTACTGCGGGGATGGTGCGCGGTGATCGAGGTTTTTCGTGGGTGGTTCTGGTGGACTGTCTGCGGGGGCCTTCGCCCTCATGCGTGGCGTCTGGTCGGCGACTGGCGTGACGGGGCGATAGTGGTGGGCGGCAAGCGTGGATGGGGCCGTAGCAGTAACCCGGACTACGAGATGACAGGGATTGCCGGCGACATCAAGATTGAGTGCGAGCGGTGCGGGGTGCGTTCGTTCGGGCACTTCGTCAAGCCCACTGCGCGGCATGCGTGGCTGAGCAATGAGCCCCGCGCTTGGTCCCTCGTGAGCCCGGAGGGCCAGCCCGTTGCCGGCGGCCCTACCCACGAGGAAGCGGAGGCGGAGATCGGATGAGTCTCTCGCCCTATCTGGTCATCGCGGTCGCACTGGCGGCGATCGCGGGCGCGCTTTGGCCCAAGCCATGATCTGGATCATGAGAGGGGCGTAACGCCCCGGCTTGACATATCGTCAAGTTTCGAGTAGCATTCTCTTACAACCGAAGGCCAGGCTTTGCCCCGCCCCCTACCAGTCCCCCGCGCCATGCCAGGGGGAAGCGGTAGGGGGCTGTTTGCGTGGCCCGGTTTCTTATCGTTGAATGGGTGTTGTTGAAAGGGCCGCGTGAACGCACATGTTGGATTCCACGTGTAATGGAGACGTCGATGAAGAGGATCGCCCTTGCGGTTGTGGTGCTCATGATCCTCTGGCGTCGCAGCCGAACCAGGGCGATGGGGGGCCTGCCCTGGTTCGGCTGCCCGTTGTAGAGGAGGAACCATGTCTGCGGACATGCTGACCGGGCGGACGTGCTGGATCGTCGGCCAGACTCTCGGGGGCGGGGCGGGCGATTGTGGCGTCGCCTGGTTGTTCCAGGGTGTGTTCTCCTCGGAGGAGCGGGCGGTCGCGGCATGCGTTCGCCCTCATTACTTCGTCGGCCCGGCGACCATCGATGAGGTGCTGCCCGAAGCGGTGACAGAGTGGCCGGGCCACTACTACCCGTGGGAAGGCCGGACAGGAGAATGAACCGCTACCCGGAGCCTATCCGCATGTCTGAGCGTGTCCACGATGCAGCCCCCACGTGGCTCGTGTGCGCGGTCCTGATCATTGCCCTGTCCATGGCCGGTGTTCTGTGGGGCGGGTGGGCGGGGCTTGTCGTCCTGCTTTCCGGCGTTCTTGGCGGCATCCTCGGAGTCTGCAACCTGATGCTGGAGCTAGGAAACCAGGGCTACGTGTTCAAGCGCGGCTTGGACCAAGAGGGCCACCACTGCTGGAAGATTGGGATGCGAAGTGGGGGAGGCGTCATATGGCTGTGAGCCCGGGACGCGTGTGGCTCATCGGTGTGTGCTGGATCGGGCGCGGCCACAAGCCGCAGAGCGTGGTCATGACAGCGGTCGGGGGCACAGACGACGATGCCAGGGCCCAGGCGGTCAGGATGGCGCGCGAGCACATCGGCGACAAGGCGCCCAAGGGCGGCGTGGGGGTGGTGGCGGTCGAGCTGCTGCCTGGCACCCTGCGCGAGATGCTGGAACGAAGCGAGGCTCACTACGAGGCCAACCCTGAGGAGCCCCTGGATGAGTCCTGACGCCTGGTTCGTGGTAATGATCGCAGCCTTCCTCGCATGGTTCGCCGGCTACGGGTTCGGATGGCGGGCTGGCATGGCTCATGAGCAGAGCGAGGGCGAAGGAGAGGGCTGGATCGATGAGGCCCTTGAGTGGCGAGCCCTTATCAAGGCGGCTGCGATGCGCGACATGAAGCTGCCGGGCGAGCAGCCGGCACGCGAGGACGAGCATGAGTCTGCGTAACCGCATCATTGGCTACGGGGAAGTCGACCCGGCCGACCTATTGGCCAACCCCAAGAACATGCGTATCCACCCCACCGCGCAGCAAGAGGCCTTGGCGGGCTCGCTGGAAGAGGTGGGGTGGGTGCGTGACATATTGGTGAACCGTGCCAGCGGGTTCGTCATCGACGGCCATGCTCGCGTGGCGCTTGCGCTGCGTCGTGGGGAACACTCCGTGCCTGTCAGCTATGTTGACCTGACTCAGAAGGAAGAGGCCCTGGTGCTGGCCAGCCTGGACCACATCACCGGCATGGCGGCCATCGACAACGGGCAGCTCGATGCGCTGCTGCGGGAAGTGTCCACCGGCAACGCGGCCCTGCAAGCCATGCTCTCTGACATGGCCCGGGGGGCGGGGCTCTTCGACCTGGATGGCCTTGGAGAGGATGATGGCCCCGCCATTGGGCCGGACCAGTTCGGGGTCACGGTGCTGTGCGATGACGAGGATGAGCAGCAAGAGACGTTCAAGCGCCTGAGCCAGAGCGGCTACACGTGCCGTCTGATGGTGGTGTAGCGTGGCGGCCAAGGCTCCGTGGAACATGCAGCCAGGGGAGACGGCGAAGGCATACCAGGCCTTCGAGGTCTACCGCGATCTTGGCCCGGACCGGAGCCTTGAAAAGGCGAGCCATGGTGATACCAGGATGCTACCAACATTGAAGCGTTGGTCGGCGTCGTTCGACTGGCAGGCCCGCGTCCGCGCATTCGACGAGTACGTGGCATCCCGCGCTGCCGACAAGGCGGTTGAATCCGCTGCATCGATCCGCGCGCGCCAAGCCAAGCACGCTCAGGCGATGCAGCTTCGGGCGATGCAGAAGTTCGCGGCGAGTGGCCCCGAAGACATGTCCGTGGCGGAAGCGACGCG
>JAKOVD010000131.1 GCA_029782215.1 Chloroflexota bacterium | reverse complement strand
AGAAGGTCGCTGGGTCATCGGTAGTGGCGCCGTCGAAAGCGGCGCCAAGCAATACAAAGATCGGCTTACCGGTCCTGGTATGCGATGGAGTCGCCAAGGTATCGAGAATCTCATCCCCATTCGCTCGGCTGTTCTGTCCGGTACCTTCGATGACCTATGGTCTACCGTCAGGCATCTTCCCCCAAACTGAAATACACCCTGCGCTGTGGGGCTGATTTGCTTTCTGGGGCGGCGATGATAAGCTAGGTGTACACCACAGAGGAGGTCAGGTGGCGATGACTGCTGAGGCAATTCATCCGGTGCAATTCCTAGTCGATGCGAAGGGAGAGCGCACCGCCGTGGTTCTAGACGTGCGCGCCTGGGAACTACTTTCGGAGTGGATTGAGACCGTGACCGACAGGAAGATCGCTCTTGACTCCATGTCCGAGCTGGAAGCTGCTGGGGGACGGCCAGAGCGAGCTGGGTGGTTGTCTTGGGATGAAGTGCGCGACTTCTGGGATGAAGAAGACAGCTAGACCGGAAGAAGTACCGTTAGCTTACCGAGTCTGGATCAAGCCAACGGTGCACGGCGCCCGCAAGCGACTGCCAGGACACGTCCGCCAACAGATCAAGCGCGTCATTGACAGTCTGGGCCAGGAACCTCGACCAAGTGCAAGTACGGCGTTGGAACTGCCGCCGTTTGCACCGGCAGGTTGGGAGGTGCGGCGGATCCGAGTGGGAGATTGGCGAGTTGTGTACGCCGTCGGTGATGTCTGGCGCGAAGTCACCGTGCTGACCATCCAGAAGCGTCCCCCCTATGACTATGAGGATCTAGACAGGCTCCTGGAAGAGCTCTAGCATTGCCAGGTGGCCATTGACTGGCGCCGTCAGGGGCGGGTAGGGTCCTCGTGGTGGGGGTCAGGCGCCGGTGGCGGGGGAGCGGCGTGGTGTACAGGATGGGCCCAATGCTTGACCCCCAGGAACAGGGCCAGGGCGGCAATCGGCAGGGCGATGCCGGCGCCATAGGCGAGGATGTTGGTCTGATCGCCGCGGAAGACCGCACCCAGGAATTCGATGGCCAGCACCACCACGGTCACGCCCACCAGGTTGGTCTCCAGGTCCTCGGCGCTTTCGGTCTTGAGCCACGCCGGCACGGGGACCTCCTGGATGAAAAGCTGGTAGAGGCCGATGGAGGTGATGTAGAGGACCGTGCCAATCAGGAATTGGTGCACGTATTCGAGGAGTCCGAAGATCGGCAGCACCGCTTCGCCATGACCCGCCACGCGCTGGCCCATATTCTCGAGGACGAACTTGATCAGGCCCAGGCCGCCAACCACGAACATGACCGCGGCGGCAATGGCCAGGCCCAGGATGGGGATGATGACGAGGTACCTGGTGGCGCTGACGGCATTGACGACTTTCACGGCGGACTCCTGGGAGGGTAACGGATGGCAAGTGCGTTACGAGCTGCTGTTGGGCATTGAACCTGAGGCCGTGCCCCGTTGTCAAGGATGCGGGCGGTCGGAGAAATGATGCTCGGGGTGGGCCGCAAAGGCGTATGTTATGAGGCCTATGCCGTCGTGCTGCTGTTGGTTTGACAGTCCTGGGGGGGTGTACAATTCATCACAAATGGCCGGAAGCTGACAGCCTTATATCATGGGACTGACTCCTGCCGAAGGTGACAGGGGTGAGTCGTTGTGACTTTGGAGCCAACTGATGAGAAACCTACACAGAGAAGGCGACTCTTGTAGTGATCTCGACCTGCGCGCCGCCTGGGAGGAGCTGGCGGCAGAGGCGCGGGGCAAGCCCTGGCTGCGGAAGCTGCTCGCAGAGCGGGGCGCCACCCTGGCGACGCGCTATGCCCTGTGGAAGCACCGGCTGCGGGGTGACAAGCTGGCCCGGCGCCTGGGGATGGGGTTGGCGGGGGCGGCGCTGGCGCTGGCGCTGGCAGTGAGTCCGGCGCATGCCAACAACATCATTGTGGACGGCAGCACCTGCACCCTGGCCAATGCCATCACGGCGGCGAACCTCAATCTCGCCAGCAGCGGGTGCGCGGCCGGGTCAGGCGCGGACACGCTGGTCCTGGCCAACGACATCGGTTTGACGGCTCCGCTGCCTGACATCACCAGCGCTATCACCATCGAAGGCGCCGGTCACACCGTCAGCCGGACGAGCGGATCTTTTGGCATCCTGACGGTGACGGCAGGGGGCAACCTGACGCTGAACAGCGCTACGATCAGCGGCGGTACTGCTGGCTGGGAGGGCGGCGGCATCCATGCCCACTCCGCCACGGTGGTGGTGACGAACAGCACCCTGTCCGGCAACGCAGCCTTGGGCGGCGGCATCGGTGCCAGGTCCGCCTCGGTGATGGTGACGAACAGCACCCTGTCCGGCAACTCGGCTTCCAATACCGGCGGCGGCATCTATGCCTACGGCGGCACACTGGCGGTGACGAACAGCACCCTGTCCGGCAACACAGCCGGCGCCTCCGGCCTCGGCGGCGGCCTCATGGCAAAGAGCGCCACTGTGGTGGTGACGAACAGCACCCTGTCCGGCAACTCGGCAGATGAGGGAGGAGCCATCGACGCTATCTCGGGAGGCACACTGGTGGTGACGAACAGCACCCTGTCCGGCAACGCAGCCTTGGCTGGCGG
>JAKOVD010000127.1 GCA_029782215.1 Chloroflexota bacterium | reverse complement strand
TGCCAAGCGAGGCTTCGTCCTCTTGCCTCGCCGTTGGGTGGTCGAACGCAGTTTTGCCTGGATGGCGCGCTTCCGGCGCTTGGCTCGCGACTACGAGCGTCTGGCAGAAACGCTGGCCGGACTGCACTTCGTGGCCTTTGCCATCCTGATGGCGGCGCGCTTTGTGGCCTTCATGGCCCGAAGTTCATAACAGGTTCTAGCTTCGCAGCAGGGCTTCGATCTGGCCGCGGAAGTAGGGGTGCACTCGGCTGGGGAGCAGCACCCGGGCCGCCAGGGGCTGTGTGCGGTGGAGGTGGCCGGCGTACTGCGCCCAGCGCTGAAGGAGGCGGACGGCGGTGTAGAGTGAGAGGGTTTCAGGGGACGTGCTGGGGGTTGGCGGTCCCAGGTGCTGGTAGCCGGCCAGGAAGGCTTGTCGCGCATCGGTCAGGGCGCGGTGGTCGTAGACCCGGCCGCCAAAGAGCATCTGCCAGCGGTCGAGGAAGGCAAGGCCCGCCAGGAACCAGCCGAGGTCGTAGGCGGCGGAACCGGTTTGGGAAAGCGCAGTGTCAAAGACGACGACGCCACCCTCAGGCGTGCCGAACACGTTGCGGGGCGTGTAGTCGCCGTGCAGGATCACCACCGGGGTGGGCCCCTGTTCGGCCTCACGCTCCAATAGAGCATTTCGTATAGACATAAGGCTACTCGCCGCCATGCCAAGCCCAGCCAGCAGGGTGGTGGACTCCTCGACGCGGGCCGCAATCGTGGGCGCTGGCTGGGCGCCCGCAGGTGGAGGCAACCGGTGCAGGAGCGCCAACCACCCGCCTGCCCTGGCGGCACAGGCAAGCGCCGCTTGCAGGCGCTTGCCGTTGACAGGTCGGCGGCAGGCGGCCAGGAGCTGCTGCAGCGGCATCCCGCTGATCGCTTCCATCAGGAGGCACGGGGGCGAGTCGAGGGCGAGTAGAGGGCGAGGCACCCTCAGACCGGGCTGTGTGAAATGCCGGTGCAGGGTCTGCAGGGCGGCGAATTCGGCGGCCGGGTCCGCCGCCAGGCTGCCAAAGGGCTCCTTCAACGCCAGCCGCGTGAGCGTTTGCCCTCCGGCCACCACCTCAAACACCAGCAGTCGCGAGTAGGTGAACGTGCGCGGCCCGCCTACGGGTCTGAGCACCATCTGCTGGCCTGCATACTCGGGCAGCAGCTCAGGAAGGCGGGGGGTCAAAACAGCGGACCAGGTTTCGGGAGTGGACATGGGGGAGCAGGTGGCAGGTGGCAGGCAGCAGATGGCAGGTGGCAGGCAGCAGATGGCAGGTGGCAGGCAGCAAATGGCAGGTGGCAGGCAGCAAATGGCAGGTGGCAGGTGGCAGGTGGCAGACTCTACCCCGGTTTCCCGGTTTCCTGGCGTTGCGGTCTTGCCGGTCTACTGGGCTCCGGATGTTGCCGCCGGCAAAGGCGTGGGGGTGGGAGTGACGGGCGGGGCGGGCGGAGAAGGGAAGTAGGCGGCAGCCAGGCGCTGCCACGTCCCGTCGGCCATCGCCTGGGCCAGGGCCCGGTCCAGGGCGTCGGCCAGCTTGGGCGCGCGCTTGGGCAGGATGATCACGTAGGGCTCTTGGGTAAGCACTGGCTGGCGCACGACCAGGCCCGCCGGCAGCGACAGCGCCGCCGTGACGGCGTCAACGACCGCGGCATCGGCGCGGCCATCGGCCACCGCGGCCAGGGCGTCGCCCGGGGTGTCCAGCCGCAGGACCTCCATGCCCTGGCCGCGGCTCCAGGCATCGCCCTGGCTGCCCCACTCCACGGCCAGCCTGCGCCCCTTGAGGTCTGCCGGGCCCTGAATGGGGCTGGTCGTAGGGACCACCAGCACCAGCCCGGCGTCGAAATAGGGCGTGCTGAAGCGCACGTCCTGCGCCAGCCTCGGATCCTGCGGGAAGGCAGAGATGACGACATCCACCTTGCCGGCGATGACGGCGTCCACGAGACCGTCGAAGGCGATCGATTTGAACTCGACGGGCACATGGATTCGCTGCGCCAGGTCGCGCGCCAGGTCCACGTCGAAACCGGTCAGGGCGCCGTTGGCGTCGACCTCGTCGAAGGGTGGGAAGCTGGGGTCGATGGCGATACGCAGGGCGCCGCCCTGCTGCAGGCGCTGCCAGTTGCGGTCGGCAAAGACCACCAGCACCAGCCAGGCGACGAACGCGGCTGCGGCCAGGAGGAACAGAGCCAGCACGATGACGCCGCGGGGACCCCGCAGGCGGTGGCGGAGTGAGGCGAGTCTGGTCATGGCGAGGGCGTGCCCTTGGCGCCCACGAGGGCCTTCTGGACTTCCAGGTAGATCGGCTTGGGATCGAAGTCGGGCGTCACGAAGGTGTAGTAGTCGCGGATATTCTTCTCCTGCCAGGGATAGCGGAAGGCCCACATGGAGACGGACTGCAGCCAGGGCCAGGAGGCAGCCAGCTCGTAGGCGCGGACAGTGTAGCGCGCCCGCTGGGCCGGGTGAACCGCGCGCGTCCAACGGGGATGATCGTTCCAGCCGCCTTCGGTGATGTGGATGGGCTTGTCGCCATCTCCGTTGCGCACCATCACCTCGCGCAGCAGCTCGGTGCGGCGAAAGTTGATGACGCCGGGCTCGGGGGGATCGTCAGGCGGAAAGGTCAGCCCGTAGGCGTGGACGGCCAGGGCATCGAAGCAGGGACCGGCGCCGGCGTCGTACATCGCCTGCAGGAAATCGAGATCGCTCATCCCCAACTCGCCCGCCGGGTCGCCCACGGTGGGCGCCAGGGCGCCGGCCAGGATGGTGACTTGGGGGTTGGCGCGGCGGATGGCGGCGGCGGCCCGACAGAGCATGGCGGTGTAGGCGACGGGGTCGGGTTTGCGGTAGCCCCATTCCAGGCTGAGGTTGGGTTCGTTCCACACGACGATGTAGCGAACGCGGTCGCGGAAGTGCGTGGCGAAGGCTGCGGCGTAGGCGGCGAAGTCGTCGAAGTGTTTGGCGTCCAGGTAGGTGTTGACGGAGTCTTTGGGCCGCGCCCAGTCCGGCACCAGGCCGAGCCGGGCGATGACCGTCAAGCCCTGGCGGTTGGCATGGTCAACCACCAGGTCGGCGTGCGTCCAGTCGTAGTCTCCCTGTCTGCGCTCGCTGAATGCCCAGGGGAAGTACTCGACGATCCAGGGCGTCCCCATTTCGCGCACCATTTCCAGCGTGCGTTTGATCTTCCAGGGCTCGACCTCGTTCTCCAGCCGGGTATGGACCCCTGCCTTGGGATTGTTGGTGACGACCTGCTGTTGGGGACCGAGGTCTTCACGCGCCGCCCGCTGCCGCCACTGCCAGACAAACACGCCTCCCGCCAGGACGATGCAGGCCAGCGCCGCCGCGACGAGGACGCGCGTGTAGGGTCGAAGCCGTGACATGTGGCGATTATACACCCATGGACGGCGCGCCCTTCTGGATTACAGGGGGGCGGGGCGCGAATTTGTGCTGATCCTGCCACCTTCATACAATCTGTGGGATCGCCGGAATCTCCGCCAGCCCTGTGCTGTGGTCATGTCGAAAAAGGTCGTTGTCTGCGTTGTTCTGGGGCGAGGAGCCGCAGCAGATAACGCAGCGCGTTATGCGGTATGACGCGCTGCGTATGATCTGCCGCATGTTCGCGGCTTCACAAGCCCACTACAATGATGCTGTCACACTGACACTTTCCGAGCCGGAAGGAATCCGGCTGCTGCCGTACCGGAGGCCCTGGATCGATGGCAGGACTCGATGCTGATACGCTGAACATGGTGCTGTCAACGCTGCAGAAGTACGCGGACCGCAGACTGACGCCCGACTTCCTGCTCAAGCTGGACCACGACGACGAATTCCCGCGGGATGTGCTCAACGAGCTGTATGATCCCAACCAGCTCGGCCTCCACCTGCTGTTCATCCCCGAAGACTATGGCGGCTTGGGGGGCGGCGCTTATGACGTCTACCGGGTTTCGGAGGTAATGGCGGCCGTCGACCTGGGCGTCGCCACCGGCGTCTTGGCCACTTTCCTGGGGACTGACCCGATCACGGTCGGAGGAACCGAGGCCCAGAAGACGCACTGGATGGGGCGCATTGCCGACGAGGGATTGCTGGTTGCCTACGGCGCCACCGAACCCCAGGCGGGCAGCGACCTGGCGGCGATGAAGTCGAAGGCCGAGCCCGTGGTGGTAGATGGCAAGACCACCGGCTATAGGCTGACGGGGCGCAAACAGTGGATCAGCAACGGCGGCGTCGCCGACCTGTACACGATCCTGGCGCTGGCCCCCGGAGGCCCTTCCTGGTTCATCCTGGAGCGGGGCGCCGAGGGCTTCACCCAGGGCAAGCCCGAGGATAAGCACGGCATTCGCGCCAGCAACACGGCGGCGTTGTTTCTCGAAGGCGTTTACGTGGATGCAGACCGCCTGGTCGGCGGCGTCGAAGGTCAGGGGCTGGCGCAGGCGCAGGCCGTGTTTGGGTATACCCGGCTGATGGTCGCCGCTTTCGGCCTGGGCGCGGGCTGGGCTGCGCTCAAGCGGGCCATCCCCTATTCGCAGCTTCGCATCCAGGGCGGCGCCCCGCTGAGCCAGAAGCAGGGCTACACGCACAAGCTGATCGTGCCCAACGCCGTGCGGCTGGAAGCAGCCCGCGCCTATATCGAGTGGACTGCCGAGCGCCTGGATGCCGGTGAGCACAACTTGCCCACCGAGGGCGCCATCGCCAAGTACATGGCCACCGAGAGCGGCAACAAGGCCGCCGAGGACGCCATTCAGGCCCTGGGCGGGTATGGCTATACCAAGGAGTACATGGTCGAGAAGATTAAGCGCGATGTCCGCATCACCTGCATCTATGAAGGCACATCGGAGATCATGGAGTGGACGATCGCCCGCGACCGTTGGCAGGAGCATCTCAAGACCAGGGGCGGCTACTACGCCGACTGGGCGGACCGGTTAATGCGGGCGCATGCCGCTCATCCCGACACGGGTGCGCAGACTGCCGCCCTGGCCATGCGGACGCTCGCCGGCGTGCTCGAGCGCTGCCGGGTGGAGCGGTTGACGCGCAACCAGCATGTGCTTTTCCGCCTCGGCGAGCTGATTGCCTGGGCCGAAACCGCGGCCATCTTCGCGGAGCGGGTCCTGACCCATCCCACCCAGGGCATCAAACTGGACCAGGAGACGCTTGCCGCCATGGCGCGCATCCAGGCGCGTGAGGCTGCCATGAAGGTTGCCACGGATGGTGTGCGCTGGGTCCTGGCGGCAGGTGGGTCTGCTGAGGCCGCGGCGCTGCTCTCGCCCGGTCTGTTGGCCGCGCAGGAAGGCCAGATCGCCGACATGGACCTGGTCGCCGCCAAACTGGCCGCAGCTTTCCCTGCCGAAATGTAGCTCATGCTTGAGGTGAAACCCATGGATGGTTCCCCTACCCCTCGCGCCATCGCCATCGTCGGTCTCGGCGCCATCCTGCCCGACGCCCCCAATGCGCCCTCGTTCTGGGCGAACGTTAAGGCAAAGCGCTACAGCATCGTCGACGTCCCCCCGGACCGCTGGTCGGTGGCCCATTACTATGACCCCGATCCCGAGGCGCCCGACAAGACCTACTCGAAGATCGGGGGATGGGTCCAGGGCTTCGAGTTCGACTGGAAGCGCTTCCGGGTGCCGCCCAAGGTAGCGGCGGCTATGGACGCCAGCCAGCAGTGGGCGGTGACGATCGCCGCCGAGGCGCTGGCCGACTACGGGTATCCTGAACGCCCGCTGGACACCGAACGCACGGGCGTGATCATGGGCACCGCCATGGGCGGCGAGATGCACTATCGCACTTTTCTGCGCATCTCCTTCCCTGAATACGCGCAGATGCTCGAGCAGGTGGGCGAGTTCCGGCAGCTCCCGGCCGGCGTCCGCCGGGAAATCCTCCGCCACTGGCACGAGGTGATGGACAGTAGGTTCCAGCCTGTCACCGAAGACAGCATGCCCGGGGAGCTGGCGAACATCGTGTCGGGTCGTGTGGCCAACGTCCTCAACCTGCGCGGCCCCAACTACATTGCCGACGCCGCCTGCGCCTCCAGCTTTGCCGCCATCAATGCCGCCGTCGAGCTGCTGGCAGAGCACCATTGCGACGCCGTGATCGCCGGCGGCGTGGACCACAACATGGGCGCGGCGAGCTTCGTCAAGTTCTGCAAGATCGGCGCCCTCAGCGCCACCGGCAGCCGTCCCTTTGGCGATGGCGCCGACGGCTTCGTCATGGGCGAGGGATCGGGCGCCTTCCTGCTCAAACGCCTGGCCGATGCCGAGCGTGACGGCGATAAGATCTACGCCGTGATCCGAGGCGTCGGCGGTTCCAGTGATGGCAAGGGCAAGGGCATCACGGCTCCGAACCCGGTGGGCCAGGTGCTCTCTGCCCGGCGGGCCTGGCAAAATGCTGGCCTGGACCCTGCCACGGTCACCCTGATCGAGGCGCACGGCACCAGCACCCGCGTCGGCGATGCCGTCGAGATGGAGAGTCTGAACGATGTCTTCGGTGCGGCGCCCCGCGGCGCCGTGGCCCTGGGCTCGGCCAAGAGCAACATCGGCCACCTGAAGGCGGGTGCGGGCGCCGCAGGTCTGCTGAAGGCCGTCTATGCGGTGTACGACAAGGTCCTGCCGCCCACGCTCAACTGCGAGCGTCCCAATCCAGCCCTCCACTTTGAGCAGACCCCCTTCTTCCTGAATCACGAGCTGCGCGAGTGGGCCAGTCCGGCGCGCTCCCCTCGCCGCGCCGGGGTGTCCGCCTACGGCTTTGGCGGCACGAACTTCCACGTCGTGATCGAGGAGCACGTGCCAGGGCTGACCACCGGCAATGGCAGGAAATCCTATGCGGCGGCAGGGTTGTCTGCTGAGCCCAAGGTCAGGGTTGTCGCTCCGGTGACGTCGATTGAGGATCGGTTGCCTGCCGCCGCTGCCGGCAAGCCGCCGGTTCAGGGCATCCTGGCCCTGGGCGCGGCCACGCCCGCAGCGTTGAAGGATCACATCGACGAGGTCTTCCACCGCATCCAGGGGGGCTGGGCGCCGCCCGTGCAGGCGCCGGACCCGGCAGAGCTGGGGCAGCCCGAGCGGCTGGTGATCGACTTTGCGAATGCCGGTGAGCTGGTCGAACGGGTCCAGAAGGCCCGCAAAGCGCTTGGCTTTGACAACCCGGCGGCCTGGAAGGCGCTGGCAGCGCAGGGCATGTTCCGCGGGAGCGGCGAGGCGCAGGGCAAGATCGCCTTCCTGTTCCCCGGCCAGGGCAGCCAGTACGCCAATATGGGGCGGGTGCTTGCCAGGCGCGAGCCGGTGGTGGCCGAGGTCTTCGCCGACGCCGACCGGGTCATGACGCCCATCCTGGGTAAGCCGCTCACTGAGTATGTCTTTGTGGATGCGGAAAATCCGGCGGCCATGAAGCAGGCGGAATGGGATTTGATGCAGACGGCCATCACCCAGCCCGCCGTGCTGGCCATGGACACGGCTATTTTCCGGCTCCTGGGCGAGTACGGCATCCGTCCGGACATGGTCATGGGCCACTCGCTTGGGGAATACGGCGCCCTCATCGCCGCGGGCGTTATGCCGTTCGCCCATGCCCTGGAAGCATCGGCGGCGCGGGGTTCGGAGATGACCAAGGTGAGTTGGGATGACAACGGTTGGATGGCCGCCGTCATCGGACCCCTCCAGGTGGTGCTTGACACCCTGAAGGAAGTCGATGGCTACGTCGTGCCTGCCAACATCAACTCCTATAACCAGGTGGTCATCGGCGGCGCCAGCAAAGCGGTGGAGCAGGCCATCAACCTCTTCAACCAGAAGGGTCTCCAGGCGATGCGGATCCCGGTCAGCCACGCCTTTCACACGCAGATCGTGGCGCCGGCCTGTAAGCCCTTCCGGGAAGTGCTCAACCGGCTCGACATCTCCAGCCCTGCCATTCCGTTAGTGGCCAATGTCACAGGCGATATCTACCCCACCAAGCCCAACGCCATCCGTGACATCCTTGAAGAGCAGGTCGCCTCGCCCGTGCAGTGGGTCAAGGGCCTGGAAACCCTCTATGCGCAGGGCTGCCGTGCCTTCGTCGAGGTCGGCCCTAAGAAGGCGTTGAAGGGATTTGTGGACGATGTTTTGGGCGACAAGTCCGATGTCGTCTCGCTGTTTACCAATCACCCCAAGTTCGGTGAGCTGCCGACCTTCAACCAGGCCCTCTGTGGCCTGTATGCCGCCGGATACGGGGCGCGGCAGGGCACAAGGGCCGGGGCTCCGATCGGCGGGACCATCACCGTCACCGGCCGCGACCGCCAACCCGATTTCCAGGCGCAGGGTGCAAGCAGCGGGTCTTCCGCGCCCATCCCTGCTGCCGCCATCGCTGCCGAGGCAGCCACCATGCCGACTTCTCCCGCCACTTCCGACGTACTGGGCCAATTGGCCCAGGTCCTGCAGCAGGCCCTCCAGACCCAACCCCGCGGGCAGCAGCCTTTTGACCGCAACGACGCCCCCTTGGGCTCTGTGGTGGTCTCGGGCACAGGTCTAGGCCTGCCGGGAGCCGAGAAGCCCGTGATGGACCCCGACAATGCCCTGCGCATCCTGCGCGGCGAGCAGTTCATTGACCTGGTGCCCGAACGGTTCCGCCACCGTATGCTGGACAAGCGCATCACGCGGGTGGTCAAGGCCGATGACGGCGGCGGCAGTTTCCAGGTTATCACCGATCCAGAAGAGGTGATCAAGCTGGCGGGCAGGCCGGGTCCCTTTGACCTGGCCGAGGAGTACGGCGTTCCGGCGAAGCTGGTCGAGGCCCTGGACACGACCACGCAACTGGCGATGGCGGCCGGCTTCGACGCCCTGCGCGAGGCCGGCATTCCCCTCGTCCAAACCTTCAAGACCACCAGCATCGGCAGCTTCCTGCCTGACCGGTGGCTCCTGCCGCTGGCGATGCGCGACGAAACGGGGGTCATCTTTGCCAGCGCCTTCCCTGGGGGCGATCGCTTCGCCGAGGAGATCAGTAACTTCTATGCCTGGCAGAACCGGCTCGACCAACTCGCCATGCTCGAGGATCTGCGCCAGTACACGGCAGACGGCGACACACTGCGCGAACTGGGGCGCCGCATCGCCGCTCTGCGGGAAGCGATCGAACGCGAGCCCTACGTCTTTGACCGGCGCTTCATCTTCCGTATTCTGGCCATGGGGCACAGCCAGTTCGCCGAGTACATCGGCGCCCGTGGCCCGAACACCCAGGTCAATGCGGCCTGCGCCAGCACAGCCCAGGCCGTGGCCGTGGCCGAGGACTGGATCCGCGCCGGCCGCTGCCGCCGCGTCATCGTGATCGGCGCCGACAACGTCACCAGCGACCATCTCCTGGAGTGGGTGGGCGCAGGCTTCCTGGCGACGGGCGCTGCGGCCACCGACAGCCGCGTCGACCAGGCCGCGCTCCCCTTTGACCGGCGCCGCCACGGCACCCTCCTGGGCATGGGCGCCTGCGCTCTGGTCGTCGAGGCCGAGGACGCCGTGCGCGAGCGCGGTATGCGCGGGATCGTCGAGCTGCTGAGCAGTGAGACCAGCAACAGCGCTTTCCATGGCACGCGGCTCGACGTGGAGCACATCAGCATGGTGATGGAGAACCTGGTGGTGGCGGCTGAGCGCCGGTTTGGCTTGAATCGCTACGCGGTGGCGCCGCAGACCGTGTTCATGTCGCACGAAACGTTCACACCGGCACGTGGCGGCAGCGCCAGCGCCGAGGTCGTGGCGCTCCGCAAGACCTTTGGCGAAGCCGCCAACGACATCATCGTCGCCAACACCAAGGGTTTCACTGGCCATCCGATGGGCGTGGGTGTGGAAGACGTGATCGCCATCAAGGCGCTGGAGTACGGCATCGTTCCCCCTGTGCCCAACTTCAGAGAGGTGGACCCGGACCTGGGCGTCCTCAACCTCAGCCGCGGGGGGCGGTATCCCGTGCAGTATGCTCTGCACCTGGCAGCGGGGTTCGGGTCTCAGATCGCCATGACCTTATCCCGGCGCATCCCCGGCGGCCTGGATCGGATCGACCATAAGGATCGTTACGCGCGCTGGTTGGCTGATATCAGCGGCTATGACAACGCCGAAGCGGAGGTCGTCAAGCGCATCCTGCGCGTGAAGGCGAACGGGGCGCCAGGGCGGACGCCCGTGGGCAGCTCCTGGCAGTACGGCGTGGGGCCCAGCGTGCGGGCAGCGGCGCCGGGCGACGGCATCGCCAGCAGCTTCGCTGCCGCCTACCGGCCGGCGCCCCTGGCGAGCGTGGCCCAGCTTCTGGGATCCAAGGCGCCGGGGAAGGAGACGGCGGCAGATCATCGGCCAGCGGTCGTCGAGCCCTCTGTCCCGGCTGCACTGCCGGCGCCAGTTACTGCACGGAGCACCGTGCCGGACAAGAGCAGCGCGCCCGTACCCGCCAACGCTGCCAGCCCGAGCCAGCCGCTGGTTGCCGAGCCAGCCACCATCCCGCCACCTGTCCCGATCCCCCCGGCGGTCGATGCCATGCGGCCGGTTAGTGCGCCCGCAAACGGGGGCCAGCCGCCCGCAGTCACTCCGGCAGTCGATGCGGCAGGCGATCCGGTGAAGGCAAGCGTCCTGGAAATCGTGGCCGCCAAGACCGGGTATCCACAGGACATGCTCGATCTGGACCTGGACCTGGAAGCAGACCTGGGCATCGACACGGTCAAACAGGCGGAGACGTTTGCCGCCATTCGCGAGGCCTTTGACATTCCCTTGCAGGAAGGCATCAGCCTGCGCAATTACCCCACGCTCAACCACGTCATCGGCTTCGTGCGGACCTCGCGGCCGGATCTGGCAGCGGAGCCGACCACGGACAGCCGACCGCAGACGGCGCAGCCGACCACGGACAGCCGACCGCAGACGGGGCAGATGGCGGCGGTTCCCGACGCTCATCCGGCGGTTGACACGGTGAAGGCGAAGGTCCTGGAGATCGTGGCCGCGAAGACCGGGTATCCACAGGACATGCTGGAACTCGACCTGGACCTGGAGGCGGACCTGGGGGTGGACACGGTCAAGCAGGCGGAGACCTTCGCCGCCATTCGCGAGGCCTTTGCCATTCCCTTGCAGGAGGGCATCAGCCTGCGCGACTACCCGACGCTGAAGCACGTAATCGGCTTTGTGTATGCGATGCGGCCGGACCTGGCGGAGGAGCCGACGACGGAGAACCGACCGCCGACGGAGGCGATGGCGGCGGTTCCCGACGCTCATCCGGCGGTTGACACGGTGAAGGCGAAGGTGCTGGAGATCGTGGCGGCCAAGACCGGGTATCCCGAGGACATGCTGGAGCTGGACCTGGATCTGGAGGCGGACCTGGGGGTGGACACGGTCAAGCAGGCCGAGACGTTCGCCGCCATCCGGGAGGCCTACGGGATTCCCATCCAGGAGGGCCTCAGCCTGAGGGACTATCCCACGCTCAATCACGTCATTGCCTTCGTTCACACCGTGCGGCCGGACCTGGCAGCGGAGCCGGCGTCGGACAACCGACCGCCGACGGAGGCGATGGCGGCGGTTCCAGACGCACATCCGGCGGTTGACACGGTGAAGGCAAAGGTGCTGGAGATCGTGGCGGCCAAGACCGGGTATCCCGAAGACATGCTGGAGCTGGACCTGGACCTGGAGGCGGACCTGGGGGTGGACACGGTCAAGCAGGCCGAGACGTTCGCCGCCATCCGGGAGGCCTACGGGATTCCCATCCAGGAGGGCCTCAGCCTGAGGGACTATCCCACGCTCAATCACGTCATTGCCTTCGTTCACACCATGCGGCCGGACCTGGCGGCGGAGCCGGCGACGGACGACCGACCGCAGGCGGCGGCGGCGGTATCCGGCGGGCAACCCCGTGCGGCCACCCGGGCGGTCGTTCCCATCGGCAGCCTTGAGGAGGCCGACACGATGCCACGGCGGGCGCCTGTGCCCGTCCTGCGCCCGGGTCTCGACCTGTGCAAGGCCACGGGCGTCAGCCTGGACAGCGGCAGCCGCGTGGTGGTCATGATGGACCGCGGGGGCGTTGGCAAGGCCCTGCTGGGACGCCTGCACAAGCTTGGCGTCACCACCCTGGCGCTTGAACCCGACATCGAGGCCGATGAGCTCGACAGGCAGTTGCAGACATGGCTGGCCGCTGGACGGGTGCAGGGCGTCTACTGGCTGCCGGCGCTTGACGTGGAACCCGACCTTGAGGACCTCGAACTTTCTAGCTGGCGAGAGCTCAACCGCCAGCGGGTCAAGAACCTGTACCGCACGATGCGGAGCCTCTATGAGTCCATCGCCGGCGCCGGCGCCTTTCTTGTGTCGGCGACGCGGCTGGGAGGGCTGCACGGCTACGGTCCCGAAGGCGCCTCCGCGCCGCTGGGTGGGGCTGTCACCGGCTTCACCAAGGCGTATGGCATCGAGAAGCGTCTGCGCGGCCACGGGGAAGGGCTGGTCGTCAAGGCCGTGGACTTTGAGGTCCATCGCAAGACCGCTGAGCCGGCAGAGCAGCTCATCGCCGAAACGCTCTTCGATCCGGGTGTGGTCGAGGTGGGCTACTACGAGGGCCTGCGCTACGGCATCTCCCTGGCCGAACAACCTGCCCGCGACGGTAATCCGGGCATGGTGCTCGATCGCGACACCGTGTTCGTGGTGACGGGAGCGGCCGGCGGCATCACCAGCGCTATTGTCACGGACCTGGCGGCGGCCAGCGGCGGCGTGTTCTACCTGCTCGACCTGGTGGCGTGCCCGCCGCCGGGCGATGCCAACGTCGGTCTGTTCCGCAGCGACAGAGAAGCCTTGAAGGCGAAGCTGATCGAGGAGGCGAGGACGAAAGGCGAAAAGCCGACGCCCAAGCAGATCGACCAGCAGATCGCCGGCATCGAGCGCAGCGAAGCAGCCTTACGCGCGGTCGAGGCGGTCGAGGGTGCTGGGGGCGCTGCCCGCTATTTCTCCCTGGACCTGCGCGACGGCGCCGCCGTGGCGCTGGTGATGGACGAGATCCGCGAGCGCCATGGACGCATCGACGTGCTGCTCCATGCCGGCGGCCTGCTCATGGACAGGACGCTGCCCAACAAGGAGCCACAGCAGTTCGACCTGGTTTTCGACGTCAAGGCGGATGGCTTTTTCAGCCTGCTGCGGGCCGCCAAGGGACTGCCGATCGGCGCCACCGTGGTCTTCAGCTCCGTCGCCGGCCGTTTTGGCAACGATGGCCAGAGCGACTACGCCGCGGCCAATGACCTCTTGTGCAAGGTCTCGAGCAGCATGCGCCGCTGGCGCCCCGAAACGCGGGCGATCGCCATCGACTGGACCGCCTGGGGCCAGATCGGCATGGCTTCCCGCGGCGCCGTACCCCAGATCATGGAAGCCCTCGGCATCGACATGCTGCCGCCGGCGGCGGGCGTGCCTACGATCCGCCGCGAGCTCACCTACGGCGGCACGCGCGGCGAGATCGTAGTCGCCGGGCGCCTGGGCGCCTGGGGTGAGGAACGCGACCCGCAGGGGGGGCTTGACCCGGCCAAGGCGGCGTCCGCCCTGGCGACAAGGCACCCACGACGTCTCATGGTGGGTGAGGTCAAGGCGGCCCGGCTCTACGGCGGCCTTGAGATCGAAACCACGCTCGACCCGCACGTCCAGCCGTTCCTCTATGATCATGCCCCGGACGAGGGGACGCCCTGGCTGCCGGGAGTCATGGCCGTGGAGGCCATGGCCGAGGTCGCCGGCCTGCTGGCGCCGGGCTACCGGGTGGCGTCCGTGGAAAAGGTGGAGATGTTGGGCGCCTTCAAGTTCTTCCGCATGGAGCCGCGCACCCTCTACCTGCGGGCCGAGGCGTCACCCTGCGGCGGCGGGGAATTGCTCGGCCGTGTGACCCTGAGCTCGGTCACGAAGCCCACCAAGGAAGGGCTGCCCGCCCAGGCGAAGACCCATTTCACGGCCATGGTGCGTTTGCGGCCGGAGTCTGCGAAACCGGCGCCACTGATCGCCTTCGACGTCCCTGCGACCGGCGTCATGCCTGTGACGGCGCCGGAAATCTACGGCGTCTTCTTCCATGGACCGGCGTACCAGGTGATTGAGCGGGGCGGAGCCAACGGCGGCAGCGCCATCGCCCTTTTCGCCCGCGGCCTTCCGGACAACAGCCAGCCGGCGGACGCGGCATCGCTGATGGCCCCGCGCCTGGTGGAGCTGTGCTTCCAGACGGCGGCGCTGTGGAGCGTGCGGACCAAGAGCGCGATGGCCTTTCCCCTGGGCATCGGAAGCGTCACTGTGTACCGCCAGGAGGACCAAGCCGGCGACCGGCGTCTCTACTGCCTGTGCTCCACCCATGACGACGGCGCGACCTTCGATGCGCAAGTCGTCGATGACACCGGTGTGGTCTACGTCGATCTGCGAGGCTACCAGACGGTCAGCAGATAGCTGATGGCAGGAAGCTGTTGGCAGATTGCCCCTGTCTGACCACTGACCACTGACGACTGATTACTGACCATGGTCCGTCAACTTGTCCAGACGCTCGCCGACTATCCCAGCCTGGCGGAGGGCCTAGCGCCGCCGGGCCTGCTGCATCCCAGCGAACAGGCCAGGTTGGACACTCTCCGGGTGCTCAAGCGCCGGCGCGACTGGCTCCTGGGACGGTGGACGGCCAAGCACCTGGTCCAGCAGTACCTTGGCGAAAGCAGCCCGACGCTCCGCCCTCTCTCCCAGATCGTCATCCAGGCGGACCCAGACGGCGCACCCTTTGCGGCTTTGGGTGTTTCTTCTGATGGGAGCAGTGCAGTGATGTCGCGGTTGCCGCTGTCCCTTTCCATCAGCCACAGTGGCGATCGGTCGTTCTGCGCCCTGATCGACGAGCCCGGCGAGCAGGTCGGCGCCGATCTGGAGATGATCGAGCCCCGCGAACCGGCGCTGGCCACGCAGTTCTTTGCCCCGGATGAACTCCTCTATCTGCAGGGCGTGCTGCCCGAATGCTATGACGCGGCGGTCACTGCCATCTGGTGTGCCAAGGAGTCTGTGCTCAAGGCACTCCGCACCGGTCTGCGCACCGACACCCGTTGGCTGACCTGCCTGCCTGCAGGCGATGTCACCGCCCACGACGCCTGGTCGTCGTTCGTACTCAGCTTTGATGCGAGACTCCGGCTTTCGCCCTTCACGCAGGCGCTGCAAACGCTCTGGCGCCGTGAAGAGGCCTACATGCTCGCCCTGACGGTCCTCCGCCACCCGGTCGGAGAGCCCGCTGTCCTTACCACATAGACCCACTCAGGCTACTTTCCTCTATGGAATCAACTTTCGAAACCTACGTTGCCAGGCTTCGTGAGCGCAAGGCGATTGCCGCCGGGACCGCCAAGGAGACCGAGGCGCAGCATGCCAAGGGCCGGCTGTCGGCCCGGGAACGCCTGGACCTTCTCTTCGATCCCGGCACGTTCACCGAAATCGACACTCTGGTCCTGCCTCGCACCGAACGCTACCTGGATGGGCGGTCATCCCGCTACGGCGATGGCGTCATCACCGGATTCGGAACCATCAACGGCCGCCACGTCTTCGCCTCCTCGCAGGCTGCGGGCGTGATGGGTGGCTCGCTGGGCGAGATGCACGCCAACAAGATCGTCAAGGTTATGCGCATGGCCATGACCTACGGCGCGCCCTTTATCGCCCTAAACGATTCGGGCGGCGCCCGCATCCAGGAGGGGGTCGACAGCCTTGCCGGCTACGCCCGCATCTTCGACGCCAACTGCGAGGCTTCGGGGGTCATCCCCCAGCTCTCCATCATTCTGGGCCCCTGCGCTGGCGGCGCCGTCTATTCACCGGCGTTGACTGACTTCGTCTTTATGACCGAGAACAGCTACATGTTCATTACGGGACCGGAAGTGGTGCGGGCGGTGATGCAGGAGCAGGTCAGCTTCGAAGAGCTCGGCGGTGGTCTGATCCACAGCAAGGAGAGCGGGGTCAGCCACTTCCTGTCCAAGGATGACCGCGAATGTCTCCTGCTGGTGCGGGACCTGATCGGCTATCTGCCGTCCAACAATATGGACGACCCGCCCTACATTCTGCCGGTGGACGATCCCAACCGCCGCTGCCCGGAGCTGGAGTCGATCGTGCCGGTCGACTCGCATAAGCCGTATGACGTGCGCCAGGTCATCGCCGCCATCGTGGACGATGGGCGCTTCCTGGAGGTGCACCAACTTTGGGCCGAGAACATGGTGGTGGGACTTGCCCGCCTCAACGGCTACGTGGTCGGCCTCGTCGCCAACCAGCCCAACGTGCTGGCCGGGACGATCGACATCAACGCCTCGATCAAGGCCGCCCACTTCATTCGTACCTGTGACGCCTTCAACATTCCCATTATCACGCTCCAGGACGTGCCCGGCTTTCTGCCCGGCCGCCACCAGGAGTACGGCGGCATCATCCGCAACGGCGCCCGCATGATCTATGCCTATTCCGAAGCGACGGTGCCCAAGTTGATGGTCATCACCCGCAAGAGCTACGGCGGCGCCTACTGCATGATGAGCAGCAAGGGCCTGCGCGGCGATCTCCTGTATGCCTGGCCCAACGCCGAGATCGCGGTCATGGGGGCCGAGGGCGCTGTCAACGTCCTGTTCAAGAAGGAGGTCACGGCCGCCGAAGACCCTGAGGCGCGGCGCAGAGAGTTGGTGGCCGACTACGAAGAGCGCTTTAACAACCCTTATGTGTGCGCCGCCCGCGGCTTGATCGATGACGTCATCGAACCGCGCGATACCCGGCGCGTCCTCATCCGCGCGCTGCAGGCCACACTGTCCAAGCGTGAGCGCCACACGGGCAAGAAGCACGGGCTGTCGCCAGCGTGATACATACTGCGTAATGCGCACTGCGTAATGCGTAACGTCACGTATCACGCATCATTATTACGCAGTAAGCAGTACGAAATACGCCATACGAAGCACAATCTTTCCTAAAAGCATCTTCCACCCATGTTCAAGAAAGTCCTTATCGCCAATCGCGGCGAGATAGCGGTAAGAATTATTCGCACCTGCCGTGATCTCGGCATCTGGACGGTGGCGGTCTATCCGCCATCTGATCTCGATTCGCTGCACGTGCGCATTGCCGACGAGGCGCATGAGCTGCAGTCCCCACGGCGCTATGGCGATGGCGAGGAGATCCTTGCCATTGCCCGCACGTGCGGCGTCGACGCCATCCATCCCGGGTACGGCTTCCTGGCCGAGGAGGCGGACTTCGCCCGTGACTGCGCCGAGGCAGGAGTCGTCTTCGTCGGCCCCCCGGTTCCGGTGCTGGAGCGGCTGCAGGCCAAGCATATGATGCTGGCCGAAGTCGAAGCCGCAGGCATCGCCACTGCTCCGCACTCGCAGAGGACCTTCAATGGCGTCGGTCTGGCGGAGATGGCGGCCGAAGCCGACGTCCTGGGCTATCCGATCGTGATCAAGTCAGCACGCGGGGGCCGCGGCCGCGGCACACGGTTGGTGTTCAAGCCAGGGAAGCTGGCCGAAAACCTTGAGCAGGCGCGGCGCGAGTCGCAGTTGGTGTATGGCGACCGCCATCTCTACCTGGAGCACGCCCTGTGGCCCGTCTGCCATGTCGATGTGCAGGTACTGGCTGACCACACGGGTGCGGTCGTGCACCTGGGTGAGCGGTGCAGCTCGCTGCAGCAGCACAACCAGAAACTGGTGACCGAGAGTCCGGCGCCCTGCCTGTCGCCGGAGCTGCGGCAGCAGGTATGGCAGAAGGCCTTGGACATCACCCGACTGTTTGAGTACCGCGGCGCGGGCACGGTTGAGTTCCTGGTCGATGGCGAAGGACAGATCTACTTCAGTGATTTCAAGAGCCGCATCCAGGTCGTCCACCGTGTCACGGAAATGGTCAGCGATATCGACATCGTGGAGGCTCAGCTCGCTTTGGCCAGCGGCCGCACCCTCGATTTCGACCAGAGCGGCGTCCAGCTCAAAGGCTGGGCCATCCAGTGCCGCATTAACGCCGAAGACCCCTGGAACAACTACCTGCCCAGCCCCGGCGTCCTGCACCGTTTCCGCATTCCCGGCGGCCAGCACGTGCGGGTGGATACCTATGGCTACGCCGGCTGCACAGTGCCCGAGCGCTATGACTCGCTGCTGGCCCTGGTGGCGACGTGGGGCGTCGATCGCGAGGAGTGCATCAGGCGCATGAAGCGCGTCCTGGGAGATTTCGTGATCGCCGGCGTGCAGACGAATCTGCCGCTTCACCAGCGCATCATGGAACACCCCGATTTCGTGGATGGGCGCTACAAGACCGACTTTATCCAGCAATCACGCCTGGCGGACCCGGCGCCGATGGCGAGCCTGCGCGATCTGGCGATCGCGGCGGCCGTGGCCTATGAGCGGCGCACGAACGCCTTCCGGCCGGTGGAGCCGGAGGTCTTTCGGAGTGGTTGGCATCGTTCGGCGCGCACCCTGTCGCACTAGGAGGGAACCATGACCAGACTCCAAGTCACGGTGGACGATCAGACCTACGAGATCGAGGTGCGGCAAGACGGCCAGAAGCAGGACGAGTTTGAGGTCTGGGTGGATGGCGTCAAGGTTCCGGTCGTGGCCCCGCTTGCGGATGAGAACAACCTGCTCGAATGGGCCCTGATCGACAATCACCCCTACGAGATCGCTATCGACCGCCAGCTTGGCTGGATCCGTTCGTGGAGCGGCCGGCACACCCTACATATCAGGGACCTGGACGTGCTGTTTGCGCGGCCTGCCGGGGGCGATGGCAGGGTGACGGCGCCTATTCCAGGGCTCATCGCCAAGGTGCTGGTGGCGGAGGGCGATGCGATCGAGCTGGGCCAGCCGCTTGTGGTGCTGGAGGCGATGAAGATGGAGAACGAGATCAGGGCCTCGCGGTCTGGCACGGTGGCCGTGCTGCACGTCCAGCCTGGGCAGACGGTGGGCATGGGGGATTTGCTGGTGGAAATCGGGTAGAGTGCAAGCGGCGGCAACGTCCGCGCTGGCGGCAGCACGTTTTGCGCGGGCTCAATCAGTCTGCTACAATCTTCACTTACTGTTGACCTTCTGCCGTCCGGAGTTAGGGTTGTGAGCCTGCAGACCGCCGCCAATCTGTCGATCATCTTGCTTGCCCTGGAAGGCTTCGTCATCGCGCTGCCCCTGGGCGTGGCGCTGTATTATGCGCTGAGGGGTCTGCGTCAGGGGAGAATGTGGATGCGGAACGTGGGCCTGCCACAAGGCCAGCGTTACGCAGCCATGACTGCGGATGCGGCGCAGAAGGTCAGCCAGAAGGTGACGGACCCCCTCATGCAGGTAGAAGAGGCCAAAGCGGCGGGCCTGGCGGGAGCCGGCACTCTTCCCGCCGCGCTGCGGCGTCGAAAGCGACGGTAAGGATTGGCGGATCGAATGAACGAGCGCAACAAGATTCTGACCCTCGGCGCTGTCCTGGGTGCGATGGTTGGGTTGATTGTAGCCTTGGCGGTCGCCGGCACCCGGCAAAGGCACCGGGCGGCGGGACATCCCAACCGGAACATTATCGGTTTTCGTTCGGCGGGGGACTGGCTGCAATTCCTCGTCTCTGCGGCTGTGCTGCTGCGCCAATTGGCAGACCTGTTGGCGCCAGGACCCGATCGCTAGACATAAGTGTGTAACCTAAGGCGGCGCGCCGAGGGCGCAAGGGCGCATCAAATAGACAACCTGGGCGCCGCCAATCTGATAGTACTGCCCCACCGTTTTTCCTGTCATCGTTGACTCGCAGGTGAGAAGAGAGGAGACCTAAGTGATGGCGACACAACCAGGCACCCAGGAGCGCCCGCTGCGCGTGGCCGTCGTCGGCGCCGGCCCATCGGGGTTTTATGCTGTCCAGGCCCTGCTCGCCCAGGCCGATTTGAAGGTTTCGATCGACATCATCGATCACCTACCGGCGCCCTACGGCCTGGTGCGCTATGGCGTGGCCCCGGACCATCAGAAGATCAAGTCGGTGACGAAGGTCTACGACCGCATCGCCGAGGATCCCCGCGTCCGCTTCCTGGGCAATGTGACGCTGGGGAAGGACCTGACCCACGAGGAGCTGCGCAGCCACTACGACCAGGTTATCTATGCTGTCGGCGCCCAGACGGACCGCCGTCTCGGCGTTCCCGGCGAGGACCTGGTGGGAAGTTATCCTGCCACCGACTTCGTCGCCTGGTATAACGGCCATCCCGATTACGCTCATCTCACCTTCGACCTTTCGTGCGAAAACGTGGCGGTGGTGGGCGTCGGCAACGTGGCGATGGACGTTGCCCGCATTTTGGCCCTGTCGCCGACGGAGCTGGAGGCGTCCGACATTGCCGACCATGCCCTGGAGGCCCTGCGGCAGAGCAAGGTTAGCAATATCTATGTCATCGCCCGGCGGGGTCCGGCCCAGGTCAAGTTCACGAATCCAGAGCTGCGCGAACTGGCCGAGCTAGAGGAGACGGATGTGATCATCGCGCCGGACGAGCTGAGCCTGGACCCGGCCAGTGAGGCGTCAATTGCCGACAATCGCGAGGCGCAGCAGAACCTGGACATCATGCGTCACTATGCCGGCATCGGCGATACGGGCAAACCGAAGAACATCTACTTCCTGTTCTTGCGCTCGCCGGTTGAGCTTTACGGTGATGACGGCGGGCGCGTGGCCCGCATGCGGCTGGAGAAGAACGTGCTCCAGGTTGGCGATGGCGGCAGTCTGAACGCCGTGGGGACGGGCCAATACGAGACGATCGACGTCGGGCTGGTGATGCGCTCGATCGGCTACAAGGGCGAGCCTTTGGCCGGCGTGCCCTTCAACAGCCGGGCAGGAGTCATCCCCAACCAGGGTGGCCGCGTCCAATCTGCGGAGGGCCAGGTCGTGCCGGGTGAATACGTGGTCGGCTGGATCAAACGCGGCCCGACCGGGATCATCGGCACCAACAAGCCCGATGCGGTCGCCACGGTCCGCCTGATGGTGGAGGACGTGGCCACTTTGGCAGCGGCTGCGGAGGACAAGGCGAAGCCCGAGGCCATGACGGACCTGCTGCGGGAACGCGGCGTGCGCTACGTCACCTGGGAGGAATGGAAGCTGATCGATGAGGCTGAGGTGGCGGCGGGTGCGAAGCGGGGTCGACCGCGCGTCAAGCTGACCTCCGTGCCGGCGATGCTGGCGGCCATCGACCAGGCAAGGGAAGCCCTGATCCAGGACGTGCTAATTGTGGGCGGTGGTCCTGCGGGCCTCTATGCCGCCTTCTATGCCGGGCTGCGCGGCTTGAAGACGCGTGTCCTGGAGGCCATGCCTATGGTGGGCGGTCAACTCGCTTCGCTCTACCCGGAGATGGACATCTACGATGCGCCAGGCTTTTCCAAGATCGGGGCCATGGAATTGGTGGCAGCGCTGCGACAGCAGGTCGAACGCTTCGGCAGCAACGTCGATATACGCACGGGAAGCCGCGTGGAGGCGATAGATAGGGATGAGCGGGGCCTGTTTGCCGTCAGGACGAGCACCGGCGAGGTGCACCACACGCGTAAGCTGATCCTGGCCACGGGTCTGGGCGCCCTGCAGCCAGTGCGGCTGGACACCCCGGCCCCTGCCAAGTACGAGGGCAAGGGGGTCTACTACTTTGCCCCCGATCGCGCCGCCTTCCGCGGCAAGAGGGTTGTGGTGGTGGGAGGCGGTGACACTGCCGTGCTGTGGGCGCTCAACCTTAAGGACTGGGCTGCCAAGGTGACCCTCGCGCACCGGCGTGACAAGTTCCGCGCCCGCGAGGCGCACGTGGCCGAGCTGATGGGCAGCGGCGTGGATGTCCGCCTCTTCCATGAGCTCAAGGAAGTCAAGGGCAAGGCCGCCGTGGAGGCGGTGGTGTTGGCCAACACCCACACCAAGGAGGAAGTTGAGCTTCCGGCCGATGCCGTGCTGCTGGCGCTAGGCTATCGCGCAGAACGGCGCATCGCCGAGGGTCTGGGCATCACCAAGGACGAAAATGGGATCAAGGTTGACGGCACCATGCAGACCAGCGTGCCCGGCATCTACGCTATCGGCGACGTGGCCAAGGTGGCCGGCAGCGTGAGCCTCAAGCTCATCGCCACAGGGCTGGGAGAGGCGGCCATTGCCGCCAACCACGCCTGCCATGCCCTGCGGCCGGAGCAGCCCCTCATTCCCCACCACAGCTCCAGTCTGCGCCTTTGAACAGAGGCGGCGCCGGAGCCCGGCGCCGCCTCTCTTCTATTTCTGCCAGGGAAAACGCCGGCGGCGTTCCTCCACCAGGGGAGGCGGTTCCTCCGCGGGCAGGGATGCCTCCGAAAGGTCGGGCTCCGGAGGAAGGGTAGGTTCGGGGCCGGCACCGGCCCCCTCCTGCACATCCACGACGGCGGTGGGCGGCGCCTCAATGGGCCGTTCTTCCGCCGGCGTCGGGGCTTCTGCCGCCGGCTCAGGGCCAGTCTCGGTCTGGGGCTCAGGTTGCTCGCTGGCGACGGCTTCACCGGCAGCGGCCGCAACCCGGGCTGTGACCATTTCCTCTTGTTCGAGCGCCGGGCCGGGGCCGGAATCCACCAGGGCGGGTTTGGCCGGTCCCGTCAGCATCAGCCTCTCGGCCGCGGCCAGGGGCAGCCCGCTGCCGTAGACGTTGGCCAAGATGGCGCCTGTCTGCAGCATCGGCATGTCGCGACGCAGAGGCGTATCGCCCTGCTCCCAGAGTTCGAGCAAGGCTTCGTAATCCCATTCGGCGGTGATGACGGCTTCGGCCAGGGGACTGCCGACCTCGACCATCACGCCGGTGAAACGGGGGGTGAAGTCGGCGGGGGCGAAGATGGCGCCGGCGCCCACAAAGGGCGGTGCATCCGCCTGGGCGAAGGGGTCCGGGCCGGTCAGGAAGCTGGCCAAGCCGTAGAGCTGGTTCTCCTGGCACCGCGCCAAGGCTGCCTGGCGAATCTTGTGATAGGTCGCGGGCTGGTTCACGGCGGCAATGGTCACCAGCATGTCGGCGCCCTGGTACGCCAGGATGCGCGCCGGCTCCGGGTAAAGAGCATCGCCGCCGATGAGGAGGCCCACGCGGCCGGCTGGCGTGGGGATGATCCCCCAACCGTCGGCAGGCGTGGCCAGGCTGGCCTCGCGCTGGCCGACCATGACCTTGGCCTGTTTGCCCAGGATGGCGCCATCCGGCCCAAAAACGTAGGACATGTTGCGCAGGGCGCCGGAAGCGGGATCCAGCTCGTAGAGGCTCCCGGCGATGATCGTCATCTCATAGTGGCGGGCCAGACCGGTGAAGGCAGCGATATAGGCGTCGCGCAGGGCTTCGGGCATACCGCCGACGGCGCTTACCAGCGACTTGCGCAGGTCGGCCTGGGCGACGCTCGCAGCGCCACCGGCCATTTTAGCCTTGGTGCGATCCCAGAAGCCGGCGCGGGGAAGCTGACCCTGGCCTGCGGTCTTGAGCAGCTCATTGCGCCAACCTGTGAAGGTGACGACGCTCGTGGCAAGGCCGCTTAACTCAGGGAAGACCGCCAGGACGGCGCCCTTGGCCTTGGCCGTGCGCAGGAAACGGTTCAGATAGGCCGGGTAGTCATCGCCGGTCTTGGGAACGATGAGCCGCTGTTGGATGCAGGCAACAATGGGTTTATCCATGGCGGTGAAATCCGTGAGGGCTTGGCCGGAAAAGGGGCTCACATCGTAGCACGGACAGTGGGCAATGTCCTACCGGCTGTGGCGAGACGTTGAATGGTTTCGGCATGACTCTGCCACCGCACCATGCGGTTGAAGAAGACCGCGTCCCACTCCCCGGCGAAGGTTCTGTCGATTCCCTCCGCATCATAGATACGTTGAACGGTGTCGATGAAGCGGAGGCGGTGCTGGTCGACCCTGGCCAGGGCGTGTTGTCGTATCAGTTCGGGTGGCGGGCGACGTTCGATCATGAGCTCAACGCCAGCGCGCACGGCCTCAGGTGAATCGTCAACGATGCAGGCGCAGAAGTCGTCAAAGAACACGTCCCGTCCTCCTTTGCTCACCGTTGAGACCACAGGAAGGCCAGCCAGCAGGTACTGGATGCTGGCGTAGTTGGCTCCTTCCACGGCCGAGAGGCAAAGCCCCACCTGGCACTGGTTGAGGCACGTGTTCACCTCGGTGTCGGAAAGCCACCGGTAGGTTCCCGCAGGCCCCTGGCCAAAAGAATGGGCGCGCGGAAGCGCACCCAAAATGCGGGCTGCGACAGCGGGATCGTCGATGCCCGGCGTGCGGGCGTAGATGAGAGCCAGGCTGTCAAGCGCGGTGGCAAGCTCATGCCGCTTGTACGCCTTCAGACGGGCGTCGTAGACGGCGTCGAAGCGTTTGGGCATGCCTGGCTGCGGGCAGTAGATGCGCTCATCCACCAGGGCATTCTGGCTGCAGAAGACCGCCTCGAGTCCAGCAGCGGCAAAAGCATCGTATTGGGACTGCATGTTACAGAGATGGATGAAACGATGGCCGGGAAAGGTCCGCTGATGCTGCAGCTCATAACGCCGCACCCATGCCACCCGCTCCGGTTCGTCGATGTGCCAGCACCAGAGCATGAGGAAATAGGCGCGACGCTCCGCCAGAAAGGCGTAGACCGGTTCGAGCGAGCTCGCGAACCGGAGATCTTCGTCCATCCAATGCGCCACGATGAAGATGGGCGGGTCGACCGAGAGCAAGGAATAGGTGGCATGCGCCGGATCGGCGTTGACATAGCGAATTGGCAGGCGACCCTCTGTTCTCGGCGTTGCCCGGTGGAAGCGTCCCAACAGCGATGAAAGCCTCATGTGCTTCGCTTGCCCTTCGTCGTGCGGCGGTGGGCACATTCTAGCGTGCGTCGCCGCTTCGCGCAATCACGCCACGCCGGGGCGCCGGGGCGCCCCAGCCCCAAGCTGGGCCGCGACGACGCCGAGCTGCCATGGGCACACTCATTGGCGGAGCCGCCTTAAAACACGGCCCGGCGAGACAGCCTCGCCGGGCCGTGTGAAACTGAATCTCGTGGGAGGCAAAGCCTGTGGCAATGGGAAGCGCGGATGCGTCTGCTGGGCGCCACAGGCCTCTCGCCACCTGTAGATGCGGACGGCAACCTCGGCCGGCGGCATAAACAGCTTCTTGAGCTGATCGTCGACCTTGACCAGGGTGAGCGAGAACCCTGCCATCTCCGGGGACGTGCAGTACTCGCCGATGTAGCCGCGCCGCACTTTGACGCCGCGCTTGGCAAGCTGCCGTGAGCGTGTCCGTACAGCGAAGCGAGCTCGGAGATCGGTGTGCGGCCCATACCGTCGATCAGCAAGGCAACGTCGTCGCCGGGCTTGTAGGGCAGGTCGGAGTAGGTGGCCTCAAGCAGCATCTCGGCGATTCAAGGCTCGGCAAGGCGGACCAAAGTCGGCTGGGCGGAACGGGATTTGCCGGCAAATGCCTATACATGGGACCGCCGCGAGCTGCCACTTGACAGGAAGCCCGGCCCGTGATAATGTCCTAACATTATAATAATTAGTCGTCCGGCTTTCACCACAGCACAGGCAGACGATGCGAGACCAGCTAAGCCGCCAGAGCAGTACACCCCTCTACCAGCAGCTCCACGATCTGCTGCGAGGCGGGATCGCGGCCGGCGAGTGGCGCCCCGGGGACATGCTGCCCACGGAAACAGAGCTTCTGCAGCAGCACCAGGTCAGTCGCGTGGTGGTGAGACAGGCGCTCGACGCCCTGGTGAAGGAAGGTCTTATCTATCGCCAGAGGGGCAGGGGAACGTTCGTCGCCCATCCGACGGTGGACCAGGGACTGGGGCGCATCGTCAGCTTTACTGAGGAAATGCGCCAGCGCGGGTTCCAGGCAGGCACGGAAGTGCTGTCGGCGGCGCTGGTGGCAGCGCCGGAGGACATCGCGGCCCGGCTTGGCGTGACACCCGGCACGGAGCTCGCGCACATCACCCGGCTGCGCCTGGCTGATGGCGAACCCTTGAGCATCGAGGAATCGTTCCTCATCCACGCCCAATGCCCAGGAATCTTGCAGCGGCACGATTTCGCCGGTGAGCCGCTGCGGGAATGCCTGGAGCGAGACTACGACATTCGTTTGACCGGTGCACGGCAGTCGATCCGGGCGACGGCAGCGACGCCGGGCGTGGCCAGAAGCCTCGGCATCGAGCCGGGAGCGCCGCTGCTCCACATCGATCGCGTTTCCTATGCGCAGGACGAGGCGCCGGTTGAGTACCTCCGCGTGGACCATCGCGGCGACCGCTATGTCTTGTACAACGAACTGCGAGGCTGATCAAAAGGCGTACGACAACATCGCGTCTATGGCCCAAGACAAGGGCGCTGCCGCCCTTTCACCATGCCCCATCAGGAGGCTCCCATGCGTAACATCAGAGTGTCGTGTGGTATCTGGTTTCTCGGCGCTACAAGCGACCGCTTCGTCAAGGCGGGTTACCGGCCGGACAAAACCGTCGCCGACCGCTTCCGGCTGGCAGCCTCGGTTCCAGGCGTGGGCGGCCTGGAAATGCACTATCCCACCGAGGTGACCGACGCCAACTATCGAGAGCTAAAGAAGCTGGCGGACGATTTGGGGCTGCGGATCGTGCAGTTCTGCCCGCACTTGTGGGTCGATCCCAAGTTCAAATTTGGCCAGTTCACGAACCCTGACGCACGTTTGCGCCAGGAGGCGCTGGACCTGGCGAAGCGCACGACTGACCTGGCGCAGTTCATGGAAGCCGAGATCATGGTGTATTGGCCAGCCCAGGACGGCTATGATTATCCCTTCCAGATCGATCACCGGCAGCGGCTCGACAACCTGGTCGAGAACCTGTCGGCATGGGCGGATTACATGCCGAGCCAGAAGCTGGTGGTCGAGTACAAGGCCTGGGAGCCGCGTGCGCGCATCATGCTGCCCACCATTGGGCACTGCATGACCATCGTCAACGAGATCAACCGTCCCAACCTCGGGGTGAACATCGACATGGGCCATGCCTTCATGATGAAGGAGAACCTGGCCGAGTCGATCTCGCTCTGCAGCCGGTACGGCAAGCTCTTCCACACCCATTGGAACGACAATTGGAAGCTGTTCGATGATGACGTCATCGTGGGCACGGTCAACCTGTGGGAGACCCTCGAAGCTCTGTTCTGGCTGGAAGAGTGGGGCTACGATGGTTGGTTTGGCCTGGATCTGTTTCCCTATCGCGAGGACCCGGTGCAAGTTGTGGCGGAGAGCGTCCGCAACCTAGAATTCGGCTATGAGCTTCTCGACCGTGTCCCCCGTGACGAGCTGCGGGCTGTCTTCCAAAGTTCGGACGCGATTGCCATTTCGCGCCTCATGCGCAGAATGCTGGCCGGATGAGATAGGAAATGCGAAATGCGAAATGCGGATTGTGAAATGCGTAATGCGTAATGCGTAGTAACGCTCTTTACGCGGTACGAATCACGCAGTACGTGATACGTAACACGCATCACGTGTCACGTCGTGATTTCCCACGAAAGGATGGTTATGCATGGATATCGTCTGTTTAGGTGAAGTCCTCATCGATATGTTCCCGGCCGAGGTAGGGAGGCGGCTGGTGGAGGTCACGGCCTTCCGTCCCAAACCCGGCGGGGCGCCGGCGAACGTCGCTGTGGCGGCGCAGCGACTGGGCGCAGCCACTGCTTTCGTGGGCAAGGTGGGTGAGGACATTTTCGGGCACTTCCTGGCCGAAGTCCTCAGGGAGCAGGGCGTCGAAACCCGAGGTGTGCGCTTCGACGCCAAGGCGCGCACGACCATGGCGATCATCGCCCAGCCCGATGTCAACCATCCCGAGTACGTCTTCTACCGGAATCCCGGCGCTGACACGCTTCTGGCCCCTGAAGAACTGGACCGGGACCTGCTCAGCGGTGTCAAGGCGCTGCATTTCGGCTCGCTGAGTCTGACCGACGAGCCTGTCCGCAGCGCCACCTATGAGGCGATCCGGATCGCGCGCCAAGGCGGCGCCCTCGTTTCGTTCGATGTCAACTATCGACCTAGCCTTTGGTCGGGGCCCGACGAGGCGCGCACCCAGATCGAGGCTATGATCCCCTTCGCCGACCTGGTCAAGGTCAATGAGGGCGAGCTGGAGCTGCTCGAAGGCGGCCTTCCGTTGTCGGAGGCGGCCGCCAGGCTGATCGCTCGGGGCCCGCGGCTCTGCGTCGTGACCCTGGGGGCCGATGGCAGCTACTTCCAGTCCAACCAGGGGGAGGGTCGCGTAGATCCCTTCCGTGTAGAGGTCCGCGACGCCGTCGGCTGTGGCGACGCCTTCATGGGCGCCGTGCTTGTTCAGCTTGCCCTCCACGGTTGGTCTGACCTGAGCCCGGCGCGCATGCAACCGCTACTGCGCTACGCTAACGCCGTGGGTGCGATCACGGCCCAGACGGTCGGAGTCATTCCGGCGCTGCCAACGGCGGCGCAGGTGGATGCCTTCCTGCAGGCCCACTGATCGATCCCGGCGCCCTGTACTGCACTCCACTCTGCCAAATGCCTGTCTCTACGACCATGTTGGATACTGCTACCCTGCAAGAGATCGCCCGGGACCTGCGCCTGGACGTCCTGGAGATGACCACGCGGGCCCGATCGGGCCACCCATCAAGCTGCTTCTCCGCTGCTGAGATCGTCACCTGTCTCTACTTTGGCGGCGTGCTGCGCTACCGGGCAGACGAGCCTGGCTGGCCGGGGCGCGACCGCTTCATCATGAGCAAAGGACACGCAGCGCCCCTGCTCTATGCAGCCCTCGCGCGTGCGGGCTACTTTGATCGCAGCCAGCTCCGGCGGCTACGCCAGATCAACAGCCCGGTGCAGGGGCATCCGATCCAGGGCCTGATGCCGGGCGTCGAAGCCACCACCGGCTCGCTGGGCCAGGGCTTGTCGGTGGGTTTGGGCCACGTGCTGGGTGGCCGCCTGAACGGTCTGAACTACCGCGTCTACGTCCTGCTCGGCGACGGCGAATGCGAGGCCGGCCAGGTCTGGGAGGCGGCGATGGCGGCGGCGCACTTCCAGGCTGGAAACCTGATTGCCATTCTGGACTACAATAAGTACCAGGAGACAGGCCCGATCGCCCGCGAAATGGCTCTGGAGCCCCTGGCGGCCAAGTGGCGCAGCTTTGGCTGGAAGGTACTGGAGGCCAACGGTCACGACGTCAACGACCTCGTGGTGAAGCTCATGATGGCCGGCGATGTTTTGGAGAGACCGGTCATCATCATTGCGCACACCATCAAGGGCAAGGGCGTTTCCTTTGTCGAGGCTGACTTCACCTTCCACGGACGCGCCTTGACGCCTGAACAGGCGGCGAAGGCGCGAGCCGAGCTGCTGAAGCCCCTGGCCTAGTCCGGGGAAGCTCGTTCAGTCAGGAGGACTGCATGGAACTTGGCAAACGGGCAGGGCTGGAACCCTGCCAGCAGCCGCTGCGCGATATCTTCGGCACAGCCCTGCGGGAGGTTTGCGCCGAGAACGCGCGGGTCGTGGTGCTGGATGGCGACCTGGGCAACTCCACCAAGGCGGAGACCGTACGCGAGGCCTATCCCGAGCGCTTCTTCAATCTCGGCATTGCCGAGAGCAACCTGGTGGGCGTGGGCGCAGGCCTGGCCGCCTGCGGCTTCATTCCCTTCATCACCAGCTTCTCGTCGTTTCTGCTCTGCAACGCCTATGATCAGATTCGGCTGGCCATCGCCATGTCCAACATTAATGCCAAGGTGCTGGGAAGCCACGGCGGCATTACGTTGGGCAAGGACGGTCCCACGCAGATGGGCATCGAGGACATCGCCCTGGTGGGAGGGCTTCCCACCTTCGTGATGCTGGTGCCCAGCGATCCTGCCTCCATGACCGCGGCCGTCAAGGCCGCCGTGGCGCACGAAGGACCGGTGTGGCTGCGCTCGAGCCGGGTGGCGCTGCCGCACATCTACAAGAACGGCTGCCCTTTCACCATTGGCAAGGCCAACACCGTCAGGGAGGGCGGAGATGTGACCCTCATCGCCTGCGGCATCATGGTGGCGGCGGCGCTGGACGCGGCGGCGGAGCTGGCAGAGAAAGGCATCGAAGCCCGGGTGCTGGACATGCACACCCTGCGCCCCCTCGACGTGGAGGCAATCGTGGCGGCTGCCCGCGACACGGGCGCGATCGTCACGGCTGAAGAGCACTTGCTGACAGGCGGCATGGGCAGCAACATCGCCCGTATCGTCGCCAGCCATCACGCGGTGCCCATGCGTTTCATTGGTCTCGCCGACACGTATACGGAGTCGGCGGAGCCTGATGACTTGCTGCGTAAGTACCACCTCACGGCGTCGGACATCGTCAAACAAGCCAAGTCGGCGGTGGCGGCAAAACGCAGGGGAGGGGTCTGATGCTCTATCGCCGGCTGCGGCAGCTCCAGGAGGAGAACCGCCCTATCCGCGTAGGCGCCAGCGGGGCCGGCTGGATGGGCAGCGGTTTTGCGGCGGCGGTAGCACAGATGCCCGGTATGGTGGTGCACGTGCTGGCCGATGCGGATGTCGCGGCCGCCCGCGCCGCCTTCCTCGCTGCGGGGACGCCGGCGGAGGTCATTGTCGAGGCGAACGCTGCCGGCCCGGCCATGGACGCCCTGGCCGCTGGCAAGCGCGTGGTGACGGGCTCCTATGGCCTGGCGGCGCAGTTGGAGGCGGTCGACATAGTGGCGGACGTCACCTGGTCCCCTGCCATCGGCGCCGAGACGGCCTGCGCCTGCATTGCGCACGGCAAGGACATTGTCCTGGTCAATATCGAGGCCGATGTCACCACCGGTCATATTTTACATAAGATGGCGAATGAGGCGGGCGTGCTGTACACGGTCTCTTCGGGCGATGAGCCCGGCTGCCTCATGGAGCTTGTCGATTTCGCCCGCTGCCTGGGCTATGAGATCATCGCCATCGGCAAAGGCAAGAACAACGCGTTGGACACCAGCGCCACGCCCGACACAGTGGCCGAAGCGGCGCGCAGGGTAGGGAAGGACGCCTACCAGACGGCATCGTACGTCGACGGTACGAAAACGATGTTCGAGATGACCTGCGCCGCCAACGCCAGCGGCTGCCGGCCGCTGCGGCGCGGCATGACCGGGCCGGAGGCAACGCCGGACACGGTCGCTGCCCTGTTCGCGCTGGTGGAGGATGGCGGCCTCAGTCCTTCTCCTGGGGTCGTAGATTTCGTCCAGGGACCGGCGATGGCCGGCGGCGTCTTCGTGGTCGTTCGTGTTCATGAGGCGCGCATCGCCGCCGACCTCAAGTACCTCAAGGTCGGCAACGGGGTCTACTCCTCCTTCTTCCGGCCCTATCATCTCTGGTTCCTGGAAGCTCCGTTGTCGATCGCCCGCGCCTACCTCCACAAGGAGGTGACGCTGGCGCCGCTGCCGCGGCCCGTAGCCGACGTGCTCACCATTGCCAAGCGCGACCTGCACCCCGGCGAGCGGCTGGATACGTTCGGAGGCTACACGTTCCACGGCGTCATGGACCTTGCCGAAGAGGCGCGGCGGCTCAGGGCTCTGCCGGTGGGTTTGGCCCCGGGGGCTGTGGTGCGGCGGCCTGTGGCGGGTGGGCAGGTCGTGGCCTGGGACGACGTCACTGTTGATGAGAGCAGCCTGCTCGTCCAGCTCCGGCGACAGCAGGACGAGCTGTTTGCTGCGTTCACCTGAACGCAAGCGCCGTTTTGTCTTGCAGCGTCGCTAGGGCGATACTTGGGGACGGTGCCAGCGGCCGGGCTGTGCGCCTTTCCGGTTGTCGCCTGTTTTCCGACCACGAGGAGGTGGCGGTATGCGTATTGGCGTCTTCACCGCCCTGTTTCAGAACCTACCGTTTGAGCAGGCCCTAGACAAGGCTGTGGCCGCGGGCGTAACGGCTGTCGAAATCGGTGCGGGCGGCTATCCCGGCAGCCAGCACTGTCCCGTCGATGAGCTGCTGGCGAGCGCGGGCAGCCGTTCGGCCTACCTGAAGGCCATCCACAGCCGCGGTCTCATCCTCAGCGCTCTCAGCGTACACAACAACCCTGTGCATCCAGACCAGGCATTTGCCAGGCAATCCGACGAGGTGCTGCGGAAAGCGATCCGGCTGGCACAGATGCTCGAGGTGCCGGTGGTCAACGGTTTCTCGGGACTGCCTGCCGGCGCCCCGGGCGACAGCATGCCGAACTGGGTGACGTGCCCCTGGCCGTCTGAGTTCCTGCAGATCCTCGACTACCAGTGGAACCAGGTGACGATTCCCTACTGGCGGGAGCTCGGCGCCTTTGCCGAGGCGCATGGGATCAAGATCGCCTTCGAGATGCATCCGGGCATGTTGGTGTACAACGTCGAAACGCTCCTGCTCCTGCGCCACGCCGTCGGACCGATGTTGGGCTGCAACTTCGACCCCAGCCATCTGTTCTGGAACGGCGTCGATCCTGTCGCCGCGATCCGGGCCTTGGGCGATGCTATCTTCCATGTGCACGGCAAGGACGTCTACGTCGATCATCTCAATGTCGAAGTCAATGGCTGCAATGACAGCAAGCCTTATCAGCAGATTCCCCGGCGCGCCTGGACCTTCCGCACCATCGGCTACGGCCATGATGTCAAGGTGTGGAAAGATATCATGAGCGCGCTGCGGCTTGTGGGCTATGACTACGTGGTCTCCATCGAGCACGAGGACGCCCTGATGTCGACGGATGAGGGCCTGCGCAAGGCCGTGTCGACGTTGAGCGAAGTCCTGATGGCCGAGTCTCCGGGCCGGATGTTCTGGGCATAGTCCGCCAGCGCGAGAGGCTGGAATGGATTTGACAGGCCACGTAGCGCTAAATACAATGCCGCAGACATACCACCTGTATACAGCCTGCATTCCAGAGCGAAGTCGCTTAAGGCAGTGGTCCCGTGGACACACTCGAGACCTATCTCGCGCAGCAACCTGAAACGTCAAGTTGGGGCAGCTCGCCGCTGCTGCGCGATGTTGCCTATGAACGGATCAAGGATGCCATCCGGCACGGCGTCCTGCTGCCGGGCCAGGTGTTGTCGGAAACCCGACTCTCGAAGCTGCTGGGGATCAGCCGCACGCCGGTGCGTGAAGCGCTGCAGAGTCTGGCGCAGGAGGGGTTGATCCAGATCATTCCGGGACGGGCGATCACGGTGGCAGCGCCGTCGATGCAGGACTCGTTGAGCATCATCCATGTCCGCTCGATTCTTGAGCCGGAGGTGGCAAAGCTGGCAACCGAGAGCCTGGCTCCCGACACCCTGGAAGCGCTTTGGCAGGTATTGGTGGACATGGAGGCGGCGGTGGAGCGGGGCGATCGCACTTCATGGTCCAAAGCCGATACCCGCTTCCACGAGCTGTTGAGCGCCATGTGCCCCAACCAAGTTCTCGGAGAGCTGGCGATTCAGATGCGTAACCGCGTCTCCTACATCGCCATTGACACGCAGACGTCGCGTGATCGCTTGCTTGCCTGTACGGCCGAGCACCGGGCTATCGTCGAGAAGATGGCCGCCCACGATGCGGCAGGTGCAGGCGAGGCCACACGCGAGCACATTCACCGCCTCTGGGAGAGCAGCTTCAGACGCTTCAACCAGGGCTAGTCATGGGTTCCCCCCGCCAGCGCCGCTGAGGCGCACCACGGCGGTCGTGTGAAACACCGATCCAAGGAGGCTATGAGACACCACAGGCAACATCCGTGACACCCTCCCCATCCAACCACCGTCAACCCACCCTTTTTCGTTCCAGTCCACTTGAAGGAGGAGTAAAAATGTCTAAGAAGCTTTGGCTTCCACTCGTTCTCGTCGTCGTGCTCGCCCTGGTTGCGGCCTGCGGCGGCGCGGCGCCGACGCAGGCGCCGGCGGCTGAACCGACCAAGGCGCCGGCGGCTGAACCGACCAAGGCGCCCGAACCGACCAAGGCTCCTGAGCCCACCAAGGCTCCCGAAGCGGCGGCCGGCGGCGTGAAGGAACTGAAGATCCTCTGGGCCCAGTGGGATCCCGCCAACTACCTGCAGCAGATCGGCCAGATGTACGAGAAGGAAACCGGCATTAAGGTCACCGTCGTGCAGGAGCCCTGGGGCTCGTTCTACAACCTGTTCGCCACCGAGATGGCCGCCCAGGGCAGCACCTGGGACATGGTCGTCGGCGACAGCCAGTGGATCGGTCAGGGCGCGACCTCGGGCTGGTACGTGGACATGACCGACTTCCTGAACAGCACTGGTCTGAAGGACAGCGTCACGCCTGCGACCATGACCTACTACGGCGAGTATCCCAGCGGCTCAGGCAAGTACTGGGGCTTCCCCACCGAAGGCGATGCTGATGGCTGGGCCTACCGCAAGGATCTGTTCGAGGACCCCAAGAACATGGCCGACTTCAAAGCCAAGTACGGCTATGATCTGGCCCCGCCGACCACCTACAAGCAGCTCATGGACATCGCCAAGTTCTTCACCCGGCCTGACGAGGGCATTTACGGTGTGGCCATCTACAGCCAGAAGGACTACGATGCCATCACCATGGGCGTTGAGAACACGATGTTCCCCTGGGGCGGCGATTGGAAGGATGGCCAGAACAATGTGATGGGCGTCGTGAACTCGCCCGAGAACATCGAGGCGCTCCAGACCTACAAGGACCTGTACGACTGCTGCCAGGTGCCCGGCCTGAGCAATGCGTTCTACTCGGAAACCAATGACGCCATGATCGGCGGCAAGGCGGCGATGGCGATGAACTACTTCGCCTTCTTCCCCGCCCTGGTCAACAGCGGCACCAATGCCAAGTACTACGACAAGGTCGGCTTCTTCTCGAACCCCGAAGGTCCCACCGGCCAGCGCGGCGCCGCATTGGGCGGCCAGGGTCTGAGCGTCGTGGCCTACATCAGCCCCGAGCGCCAGAAGGCAGCCGAGGACTTCATCAAGTGGTTCGGCCAGGAGAAAATCCAGACCGAATGGGCCAAGCTGGGCGGCTACACCTGCAACAGCAACGTGCTCAAGTCCGACACCTTCCTGAAGGCGTCCCCTTACAACCCTGCCTTTGCCCAGACCATGACTTTCGTCAAGGATTTCTGGAACATCCCCATCTACGGGCAGTTGCTTGAGATCACGCAGCGTGAGTTCAGCAGCTTCGTGGTTGAGGGGCAGGGCACAGCCAAGGAGAAGATGGACACCATCGCGACCGAGCAGGAGAAGATCCTGAAGGAGAACGGCTACATCAAGTAGCCCCATCGCGACGCTCCGTCAGTAAGGCGGGCGGCACCCTGTGCCGCCCGCCTTCCCCTACTCCCATCTGCGAGGCAGACACATGGCTCAGGCAAACACGTCGATGAGCTCTCCACCAGATAGCAGCAGTACCCAGATCCACCGCCGGCACCTGAGCGATCGCTCGATCATCAATCTTTTTGTCTGGCCGACGCTGATTTTGCTGATCCTGCTGAACGTTTTTCCGCTGTTTTATAGTCTTTATTTGAGCTTTACCAACTACTCGGCGATGGCGAACAAAGCGCCGCAGTTTGTATGGTTCAGCAATTTTGCCAATATCCTCAGTGACGAGCGGATGTGGAAGTACTTTGCCACGACGGGTCGCTACGCGCTGTTCTCGGTGGGTTTGCAGACCATCCTGGGTTTCAGCCTGGCCATGCTCGTGCGCAGCAAGTTCCGTGGCAGCGGCCTGGTGACGACGCTCATCCTGGTGCCCATGCTGATCTCGCCGGTGGTCGTGGGTCTGTTCTGGAAGCTGATGTACAACCCCACCTTCGGTTTCTTCAACTACATCTTTGGGTTCTGGCAGCCTTCCCAGGGGCCTGACATGTTGGCCAGCCGCTTCGCCGGGCAGCCCATACCGGGGCTGGCGTTGTGGGCGGTCATCCTCGTAGATGTGTGGATGTGGACGCCCTTTGTGATGCTCCTGGTTTTGTCGGGCCTGAATGCGATTCCCGACTACCTCTATGAGGCAGCGGTGATCGATCGCGCCAGCTCATGGTTCCAGTTCTGGCGCATCACTCTGCCCCAGGTGGCCCCTCTGCTGATGATCGCCATTCTCTTCCGTTCGATCGAGGCGATTAAGTCCTTTGACCTGGTGATGGGCATGACAGGAGGCGGCCCGGGCGACCAAACGGAGCTTATTGCCGTCAACCTGTACAGGCAGGCCTTCCAGGGCCAGTTCCGTACGGGACAGTCGAGCGCCCTGGCCTACATCATGCTGATCATCATCATTGCCATCAGCAACCTCTATATCCGCTATCTGAACTCGATCCGGGGGGAGAGCTGAACCATGGCGAGCTTTGAAGAATCCGGTCCCGGCCGGCCGGTGACCGAGTCAACTCGTGTAGACAAGGTCAATCCCCGCTCGCGGCGCATCGGAGCGCTGCGCGCGGTCCTGGTGCTGGCCATTGCCCTGTTCATGCTGATCCCGGTGTTCGTGATGGGGATCACCGCCTTCAAGACGCGCTCTGATGTGGTCGCCAGCCCGCCCCTGCTCCGCTTCAAGCCTACCCTCGAGGGCTTCGTCTTCCTGCTCACCGAACGCTCTGTGGTCACCGCCGGTCAGCAGGAGGAGTTCAAGCAGAAGGCAGAGACTGGCCAGATGAGCCTGTTCCAGCGTATCGCTTTCGAAAGCGGACAGGAAATCACGGGGCCAAGTGACTATGTGGGGCGTCTGAAGAACTCGCTCATCATTGCCGGCATCTCCACGATCGCTTCGGTCGGCCTGGCTGTGTTTGCCGGCTATGCCTTCAGCCGCTTTCCGGTCAAGGGCAAAGATGACCTGATGTTCTTCATCCTCAGCACCCGCATGCTGCCGGCGGTCGTCGTGACGATCCCGATCTTCCTGATGTACCGCCAGATCGGTCTGCACGATACCCACCTGGGGATGATCCTCTTATATACCGTCTTCAACCTCTCGTTTGCCGTCTGGCTGATGAAGGGGTTCATCGACGAGATCCCGGTGGAGTACGAGGAGGCGGCTTTGGTGGATGGCTACAGCCGCATTCAGGCCTTCTTCCGCATCGTGCTGCCCCAATCGGTCACTGGTATTGCCGCGACCACGGTCTTCTGCCTGATGTTTGCCTGGAACGAGTATGCCTTCGCTCTCATGCTCACCAGCGACAAGGCTCGTACAGCGCCGCCCAGCATCGCCACGATGCTGGGACGCGGGGGCATCGAGTGGTCAGCCATCGCGGCCGGATCGCTCGGTTTCCTCATTCCGGTGGTCATCGTCGTCTTTGCCCTGCGCAAGTACCTGCTGCGAGGCATCACCTTTGGGGCCATCAGGCAGTAGGAGAACGGCATGGCAACCATTGAGCTGAAGCAAGTCGAGAAGCGGTTTGGCACGGCGTATGCCGTCAAGCCGGTAGACCTCACGATTACGGATGGCGAGTTTGTGGTCTTGCTGGGGCCCTCAGGCTGCGGCAAGACGACCACCCTGCGCATGATCTCGGGCCTGGAAACGGTGACCACGGGGCAGATCCTCCTGAACGGGCGCAACGTGACCTGGCTGCACCCGAGCGAGCGGGACATTGCCTTTGTCTTCCAGTTCTATGCCCTCTATCCGCACATGTCGGCTCGCGACAACATCGCCTTCCCGCTGCGCGCCCAGGGAATGAAGGGTCCAGAGGTTGACAAGCGCGTCGCCGAAGTGGTGGAACTCCTGCGCGTCGGCCACCTGTTGAACCAGCGTCCCGGCCGGCTGAGCGGCGGCGATCAACAGCGCATCGCCCTGGCCCGTGCACTCGTGCGGCGCCCGGCCGCCTTCCTGATGGATGAGCCCCTGGGGGCGCTGGACGCCGAGTTCCGGGAGTCGATGCGCGCTGAGATCAAGCGCGTGCATATCTTCGAACAAGCCACGACCGTGTACGTGACCCATGACCAGATCGAGGCAATGGCGATGGGCGACCGCATCGTCGTGATGTCGGCGGCCGAGGTCCAGCAGGTAGGCTCCCCCTCCCAGGTCTACTACGACCCGGCGAACTTGTTTGTCGCCCGGTTTATCGGCAGCCCTGGCATGAACCTGATCAAAGGACGCTTTGTGGGCGAATCCGTACGCCTGCCGGGCGCCAACAACCAGTTGCCGGTGCCGCCAGCCTACCGCCAGCCTCTCCGCGAGGCCCTGGGGGCCGAGGGCGATGTCATTGTGGGTTTCCGCCCCGAATCGGCCCTGGCCAGCGCGAGCGGTTCCGTGGCCGGAGAAGTCTACGCCAGCGACATGCACGGCGCCTACCGGCTCCTGCACGTACACGTCGGCGACGAAGGCGCGGAGCCGAACATCGTGCACGTGCGCAGCGACCGCCTCCTCAGCCTGCCGCTGGGGTCTGCCGTGCGCTTTGACGTCCTGCCTGAGATGATCCGCTTCTTCGATCCGGGAAGCCAGAAGGCAATCCCGCGCGATGCCAGCATACCGGAGCCTGTCATGGCACCGCCGGGTGAGATGATGGAGGCCGTCCAATGAGCAGCCTTGAACTGAGGAATATCACGAAGCGCTTCCGCGATGTGACGGCGCTTAAGAACGTGTCATTCGCAGTGCAAAGCCAGGAGTTCTTTGTGCTCCTGGGGCCTACTGGCGCTGGCAAGACGACGACGCTGCGGGTGGTGGCGGCGCTGACGAAGCAGGACGAGGGCAGCGTGCTCTTCGACGGGCAGCCGGTGGACGATCTGACCCCGGCGGACCGCGACGTCGCCTTTGTCTTCCAGCAGTACTCGCTCTACCCGACCATGACGGTCTATGACAACCTGGCGTTTCCGCTGCGCTCGCCGATGCGCAAGGTGCCCGAGGATCAGATCAAGACCCGCATCGCCGGGGTGGCGGAGATCCTGCGCATTACGCATCTGCTGGATCGCAAGACGGCGCGGTTGTCGGGCGGCGAGATGCAGCGCGTCTCCATCGGCCGGGCCATCGTCCGCCAACCCCGCATCTTCCTGATGGACGAGCCTCTCTCCAATCTGGACGCGAAGCTCCGCGAGTCCCTGCGGGTCGAGCTGAAGCATATGCAGAAGGAGCAGGGCAATACCACGCTGTTCGTGACGCATGACCAGATCGAGGCCCTGACCATGGCGGATCGCATCGGGGTTCTGAGCCAGGGACGGCTGATCCAGGTCGGCACCCCGGACGAGATCTACGACCAGCCGGCCACGACCTACGTGGCCCAACTGGTGGGTACGCCGCAGATCAACCTGGTCAAGGCCAGGCGCGAGGACAGCACTTTGGCCGTGGCGAACAGCGCCATGCTCATTCCCTTGACGGGCCAATTGGCGGCCCTCAAGGGGGTGCAGGAAGCTGCCGAGGTGCAGATCGGCATCCGTCCCGAAGACATCAGGCCCGATCCCCAGGGCGCATTCGCAGGCGAGGTCACGCTGGTCGAGCCGTTGGGTGTGGAGACAATTCTGCACATCCGCTCCGGCGAGCAAACCCTCTTGAGCCTCATTCCCGGTATGTCGTCCCTGAAGCTGCACGACCAGGTGAAGTTCAGCATCCTCAGCGATCGCCTCCACTTCTTCGGCACCGACGGGCTGCGCCTTAGCCAATGAATTCCCGATCTGTGAGGTCGGGTCACTGCTGCCTGTGAATCGGCAGTTATCTCAAAGGAGAGAAAAACGATGCGATTTGGCGTCAATACCTGGGTCTGGACAGCGCCGCTGACCACGGCAGAGTTGGAAAGGCTGGCGCCGCACGTGGCTGCGCTGGGTTTCGACTGGATCGAGGTCCCGTTGGAGAGCCTTGACGACCTGAACTACAAAGTCGGCGCCCAGATCGTCAAAGACAACGGACTTGGTGTGAGCGCGTGCGCGGCGATGGGGCCCGACCGCGACCTCATCCACCCCGACCCTGCGATTCGCGGGAGCGGCATGGCCTACCTGCGCGGAGCGATCGACGCCTGCCAGGAGCTGGGCGCCGTGAACCTGGTGGGTCCCCTCTACGCGACCGTCGGCCGCACCTGGCAGCAGAGCGCTGAGGAGCGCGCACACGACCTGGACATCCTGGTGGCGAACCTGGGCGCCCTGGCCGCCTATGCCGGCGATCGCGGCGTCACGCTGTGCCTCGAACCGCTGAACCGCTTTGAGACCAGCTTCATTAACCTGGCGTCGCAGGTCGTCGAGGTGGTGGACAGGGTCAATCACCCGGCCTGCCAGATCATGCTGGATTCCTTCCACATGAACATCGAGGAGAAATCGCTGGGCGACGCCATCCGCCTGGCCGGGCACAGGCTCAAGCATTTCCATGCCTGCGAGAATGACCGCGGCGCACCCGGCTCGGGCAACGTCACCTGGGACCAGGTCAAGCAGGGCCTGGCCGACATCGGCTACGACGGCCCCGTCGTGATCGAGTCCTTTACGGCCAAGGTCAAGAGCATTGCCCGCGCGGCCGCCATCTGGCGGGCACTGGCCCCTACGCAGGACATGCTGGCCTCAGACGGCCTCAAGTTCCTGCGGGGATTGCTGCAGTAATGTCACGTATTACGCATTACGCAGTACGTATTACGCACTGCGTAATGCGTAAGAAGTAAGAAACCGTATTCACGTTGTCAGGAGATGATGCAATGCCAAGACCAATCACTCTTTTCACCGGCCAATGGGCCGATCTGACCTTTGACACCGTTTGCGCCAAAGCGAAGTCATTCGGCTATGACGGCGTCGAAATTGCCTGTTGGGGCGATCATTTCGAAGTCGACAAAGCGATGGAAAGCGATGCTTACATCCGTTCGCGCAAGGACATCCTGGAGAAGCATGGACTGAAGGTGTTTGCGATCAGCAATCACCTGGTCGGCCAGGCGGTGTGCGACCGCATCGACGAGCGCCACAAGAGCATCCTTCCGCCCCGCCTCTGGGGCGACGGCAAGGAAGACGGCGTGCGCGCCCGCGCTGCCGAGGAAATGAAGAACACCGCCCGGGCGGCGGCGAAAATGGGCCTGAAAGTGGTGCCCGGCTTCACCGGATCGCCCATCTGGCACATGGTCTATTCGTTCCCTCCCAACCCGGCCGACTACCTGGAAAAGGGCCTTGCCCTGTTCGCCGAGATGTGGACGCCCATCCTGGACGTCTTCCAGGAGGTGGGGGTGAGGTTCGGCCTGGAGGTCCATCCCACGGAGATCGCCTTCGACATCGCCAGCGCCGAGAACGCGCTGATGGCGGTCAAGGGCCATCCTGCCTTTGGCTTCAACTACGACCCCAGCCACTTCGGCTACCAGGGCGTCGACTACGTGGCTTTTATCCGTAAGTTCGCCGCTCGCATCTTCCATGTCCACATGAAGGACGTCTACTGGTCGTCGCGCCCCACCGAGGCGGGCGTTTTCGGTGGGCACCTGAACTTCGGCGACGCGCGCCGCTTCTGGGACTTCCGTTCCATCGGCCGTGGCACGATCAACTTCGAGGAGATCATCCGGGCGTTGAACGACATCGGCTACAGCGGCCCGCTGTCGGTCGAGTGGGAAGACGGCAAGATGGACCGCGAGCACGGCGCCGCCGAGTCCTGCGCCTTCCTGCGCCGGCTGGACTTTGCGCCGTCGGCGGTTGCGTTTGACGCTGCCTTTGCCGCTGAGAAGTAGCACGCGAAGAAGTTGGACTTCTGAGAGAAGTCCAACTTCTTTCTCCCCAGCCCTGGTACGAGGTTTCCATGAGCGAAGCTGCTGGTTTCACCAAGATGGCCGCGGGCGCGGCCGAAGGCGCCACACCCGAGATCGGCGTGGGCATGCTGGGCTACGCCTTCATGGGCAAAGCCCACAGTAATGCCTTCAAGACCCTTCCCTATATGATCTACCCGCCGCCCGCGATCCCGCGCCTGGTGGCCATTGCCGGACGCAACGAGGCTGCCACGGCGGCGGCGGCGACGCGTTTCGGCTATGAGAAGTACTACACAGACTGGCGGGCGATGCTCGAAGATCCTGCCGTGCAGCTCTTCGACAACGGCGGTCCCAACGACACCCACGCCGAGCCTTCGATCCTGGCGGCGCAGTTGGGCAAGCACATCCTCTGCGAGAAGCCCCTGGCCCGCACCGCCGCGGAATCGAAGACGATGCTGGATGCCGTCAACAAGGCCGGCGTCAAGCACATGGTGGCTTTCAACTACCGCTTCGTGCCGGCGGTGCGCCAGATCCGCAACCTGATCGATTCGGGCGCCCTGGGCCAGATCTACCACTTCCGCGCCGTCTACCTCCAGGAATGGATCATGCCTCACTACGGCACGCCCATGATCTGGCGGTTGGATAAAAAGCAGGCGGGAAGCGGCGCCCTGGGCGACCTGGGCGCGCACATCATCGACCTGGCTCACTACCTGGTGGGTGGGATGAAGAGCGTGGCTGCCTTCACCAAGACCTTCATCGAGGATCGCCCCCTCGGCGACGGCAAGGGCATGGGCAAGGTGGACGTCGACGATGCCTTCGTGGCCGCCGTGGAGTTTGAGAACGGCGCCGTGGGCACGCTGGAGTCCACCCGCTTCGCCGGCGGCCGCAAGAACTTCAATTGCTTCGAGATCAACGGCGAGAAGGGCAGCGTGCGCTTCAACCTGGAGCGGATGAACGAGCTGGAAGTGTTCTGGGTGGGTGAGCAGCCCAAGGAAACCCAGGGCTTCCACAACGTGCTCATCTCCGAGGGTTACCATCCCTGGTGGGAGTACTGGTGGCCGCACGGGCACATGATCGGTTGGGAACACACGTTCATTCACGAGATTGCCCACCTGTTCGACTGCATCGTCAACGACCGTCCGGTCGGCCCACACGGCGCCACCTTCGAGGATGGCTACCGCGCCGCCGTGGTGTGCGATGCCATTCTCGAGTCGGCAGCCAGCCGGCGCGTCGCCGACATCAAGTACTAGCGCGCCACTGCATGCGTATTGCAGTCCACACGGCTGGGGGGCCCGTCCAGGCGGGCCTCCCAGCCCCGGCCAGTCCCTGAGGTTATCTATGCCTGCCAAACCATCCCGTTTTCCCTACGCGCTGCCGGTCATCGCCGTTGCACTCATTGTTCTGGGCCTTGTTGCCGGTCCTGCCATCGCGGCGGTTTTCACGCCCCAGCAGATGACCCGCAACATCATTCTGAACGCGCTGCCCTTCATTCTCATCTTTGTCGGCATCCTGCTGCTGTATATCACGTTGATCGTCATCATCGTGCGACGGTACAACGACCGCGTGGATCCGCGCAGACAGCAGATCATCGAACGGGTGCTGATCGGCGGGATCGTCTTCGGGATCTTCGGCATGTTCCAACCCTGGTTCTTCATTCTCTATCGATTGGGTTTCCTCGTGCTGCTCTTCTCATTGTTCGCCTTTATCGCCTGGAGCCACGTGCGCCCGCGACGCGAGCAGATCGATGAGATGCACGTGACCGCGACTCCGCCGGCGTCCGCCTGAGACATCCTTATCGGGAGCCTTCCATGCCCAGCTATCAACCCAAACCCGAGCACAAATTCACTTTTGGCCTTTGGACTGTCGGCAATATCGGCCGCGATCCCTTTGGCGAGCCGGTCCGCCACAAGCTTTCACCCGTCGAAATCGTTCATTTGCTGGCAGAGGTGGGCGCCTACGGCGTCAACCTGCACGACAACGACCTGGTTCCCATCGACGCCACCGTTGCCGAACGCGACCGCATTGTGGCCGAGTTCAAGGAGGCGCTGGCCGCCACGGGCCTGGTGGTGCCCATGGCGACGACCAATCTGTTCTCCGATCCGGCTTTCAAGGATGGCGCCTTCTCAGCCAATGACCCGCGCGTGCGCGCCTATGCGCTGCAGAAGACGATGCACGCCATCGACCTGGGCGCGGAACTCGGCGCCAGGGTGTACGTCTTCTGGGGCGGCCGTGAAGGGGTGGAGACCGACGCTGCCAAGGACCCCATCGCCGCCATCAAGCGCACGCGCGAGGCGATGAACTTCCTGTGCGAGTACGCCATCGACCAGGGCTATGACCTCAAGTTTGCGCTGGAGGCAAAGCCCAACGAGCCGCGCGGGGACATGTACAACTCGACCACCGGCCATATATTGGCCTTCATCGAGTCTCTTGACCATCCTGAGATGGTCGGCGTCAACCCCGAGGTGGCGCACGAGCACATGGCGGGTCTGAACTTCCTGCACGGTGTCGCCCAAGCCTGGGAGACGGGTAAGCTGTTCCACATCGATCTGAATGACCAGGCCTTTGGTCGCTATGACCAGGACTTCCGCTTTGGCGCCGTCAATCTCAAGAGCGCCTTTTTCCTGGTCAAGTTCCTGGAAGACGTGGGCTACGGCGGCAGCAGGCACTTCGATGCCCACGCCTATCGCACGGAGGACTACGAAGGCGTCCGGGACTTTGCCCGGGGCTGCATGCGCACGTACCTGATCCTGAAGGAGAAGGCGGCGGCGTGGAATCAGGATGCCGAGATCGCCGCCCTGGTCAAGGAGATCAATGCCGACGACGGCGCTATGGCGCCGTACACAGGCGCCTACAGCCGGGACAAGGCCAGGGCCTTGAAGGCCGCGGCGTTCGACCGTGTGGCGTTGGGCGCCCGCGGGCTTGCCTACGAGCGACTGGACCAGTTGACGATCGAGGTTTTGCTCGGCGTCAGATAGGTTGAACGCTGAACGTTCAACGTTCAACACCCAAAGAGGGTACCCGAATGGCGAACTACCTGCTTGGCATCGATATCTCCACCACAGGCGCCAAGGCGCTGCTCATCGACAGCCGCGGTGAGGTCGCCGGCAGCGCCACGACTGCGCTGTCGCTCTCGACGCCGAAGCCGCTGTGGTCCGAACAAGCACCGGCGGACTGGTGGGAGGGAATCGTCCAGAGCATCCGGGAGGTGCTGACCGACACCGGTACGCGCGGCCACGAAATTGCCGCCATCGGCCTGACAGGACAGATGCATGGCCTGGTGCTTATGGATGCCGCCGGCGAAGTGCTGCGCCCGGCGATCCTGTGGAACGACCAGCGCACGGGCGCCCAGTGTGACGAGATCCGTGCTCGCCTGGGCCGGGAGCGGCTGATCCAGATCACCGGCAACGACGCCCTGACGGGCTTCACGGCGCCCAAGGTCCTGTGGGTGCAGCAGAATGAACCCGAACTCTACGCCCGGGGTCGGCATATTCTGCTGCCCAAGGACTACGTCCGCTACAAGCTGACCGGCGACTACGCCATGGACAAGGCCGACGGGGCGGGCACCATTCTCTTCGATCTCAAGACCCGCAACTGGTCGCCGGAAGTGCTGGCAGCCCTGGGCATCCCTGCCGAGTGGCTGCCGCCGACTTACGAGGGCCCCGAGGTGACAGGACGCGTCAGCGCCGAGGCAGCAGCCGTCACCGGACTCGTGACCGGCACACCGGTCGTGGGCGGCGGCGGCGACCAGGCGGCGCAGGCCGTGGGGGTGGGCGCGGTGGAACCGGGCATCATCGCCCTGACCCTGGGCACGTCCGGGGTGGTCTTTGCCGCCACCGAGTCACCCCTGATCGAGCCTGAAGGCCGTCTGCACGCCTTTTGCCACGCGGCGCCGGGACGGTGGCACTTCATGGGCGTGATGCTCAGCGCCGCCGGCAGCCTGCAGTGGTATCACGACGCCCTGGCCGCCGAGGTCAGCTTTGATAGCCTGACCGCCGAGGCCGCCGAAGCGCCGGCGGGCAGCGAGGGGCTGTTCTTCCTGCCCTACCTCAGCGGCGAACGCACCCCCCATCCCGACCCGCTGGCGCGGGCGGCATGGGTGGGCCTGACCCTGCGTCACGGTCGCGCCCATATGACAAGGGCCGTGCTCGAGGGCGTGGCCTATGGCATCAAGGACAGTTTCACCCTGATCCAAAACGCAGGGTTGGGCGCCATCCGCCAGGTGCGCATTTCTGGCGGCGGCGCCAAGAGCCCCTTGTGGCGGCAGATCATGGCGGACGTGCTGGGCGTCGAGCTGGTCACAGTGAACACGACCGAAGGCGCGGCGTTTGGCGCCGCGCTGCTGGCGGGCGTGGGCGCGGGCCTATGGACGGACGTAGACGCAGCCTGTGCAGCAGCCATCGCCATCACCGGGCAGACGCTGCCCTCCAGCCAGATGGAGGTCTACCAGCAGTACTACCCCCGCTACCAGGCCCTCTATCCCGCCCTGGCGCCTGAGTTCAGGGCGATTGCGGCGCTCTAGAAAGTCGCTCAGAAGTTCGACTTCTCGCAGAAGTCGACTTTCTCTTGGATATGAAGCACAGAAGCTCGACTTCTCCCAGAAGTCGAACTTCTCACTCGCAGTGAGGATGACCGATGAACAAATACGGCTATCAATTTTCGTTTGGCCCCTGGAACATTAGTGAGGGGGGCGATCCATTCGGCCCCGCGGTGCGGCCCAGCGTGCCTTTTGCCACCAAGCTGGCGGCGCTCAAGGAACTGGGCTACGACGCCATGCAGTTCCACGACGACGACGCCGTGCCCGACCTGCATGATCTGGGGCCGGCGGCCATTGCCAAAGAGGCGCGGGCGATGCGACAGCTCCTGGCCGACCATGGTCTGGTGGCGGAGTTCGTCGCCCCACGGTTGTGGGAGCATCCCAGCACGATCGACGGTGGCTTCACGGCCAACGATCCGGCCATCCGCACCTACGCGCGTGAACGCGCCAAGAAGACCGCCGATATCGGCAGGGAGCTTGGCACGAACCTGATGGTGCTGTGGTTGGCCCGTGAGGGCACCTACCTGCGCGAGGCGAAGGACGCCGTCAAGGCGACGCACCTGCTCCTGGACACCGTCAACATGCTGCTGGACTACGACAAGGACCTGCGCATCGCTATCGAGCCCAAGCCCAACGAGCCCATGGATATGGCCTACCTGCCCACCATCGGCCACGCCGTGGCGATGGGCTTCCAGGCCAAGGACCCGGCCCGCGTGGGCGCCCTGGTGGAATCAGCCCATGCCGTCCTGGCCGGCCTGGACCCTTCGGATGAAATGGCCTTTGCGCTTGCCTTTGACAAGCTGTGGAGCGTGCATCTGAACGACCAGAACGGACTCAAGTTCGACCAGGATCGGGCTTTTGGGGCCGTGGACCTGCGCCGGGCTTTCAACCAGGTGCGGGTGCTGGACGAGAACCGCTTCTGGGAGAAGGGCATGGTGGGCCTCGACGTGAAGGCGCTGCGGACGCAGCCGGCTGACGTAGCCACCAAACACCTGCGCAACAGCCTGGCGCTGTTCCTGCGCCTGGTCGAGGTGTCCCGCAATCTCGACCGTTCCCAGGTGGAGGCGCTGCGGGCGAGCCGGGATTATGAAGAATTGGATTGGCTGATTCTGAACGCGTTGACAGGTAGATGAGACAGGTGCGACGCACATTGAAAGTGCGTCGCACCTCAAGTCGCACTCGAGGAAGCAATGAATTCTGCGAAGTTCCGAAATGAGATGATTCGCTCAGAGCTGGAGGAGATCGTCGGCGCTGACTACATCCGCACCGACGAAACCTCTCAGCTCGTCTATTCGACCGACTGGTCGTGGATGCCACAGATGTGGCTCGACCGCGGCCAGCCCCTGATGCCGCCCGACTACATCGTCCACCCTGCCTCGCCAGAGCAGATCGCCGAGATCATGCTGGTGGCCAACAAGTACCGCATCCCGGTGATTCCCTGGGGCGGCGGCTCCGGCACCCAGGGCGGCGCCCTGCCGATCTTTGGCGGCATCATGCTGGACCTCAAGCGGCTGAACAAGGTGATCGAGATCGACGAGAAGTCGCTGACGATCACCGCCCAGGCCGGGATCAACGGCACGCAGTTGGAGTGGGCGCTGAACGAGAAAGGGCTGACCCTGCCGCACTATCCGGCCTCGGCCAACTGCGCCACCCTGGGCGGCTACCTGGCGCCCCGCGGGACGGGCACGATCAGCACCAAGTACGGTAAGGCCGAGGACATGGTGATGGCGATGCAGATCGTGCTGCCCACGGGCGAGATTATCCGCACGCCGCCGGTGCCGCAGCACGCGTCCGGTCCGGACTGGCAGCGGCTGTTCCTGGGCGCCGAAGGGACGTTCGGTGTGATCACCGAGGCGACCATGCAGGTGGACTACCTGCCGGAGGCCAGGCTGCTGAGGGCCGTCCTGTTCGAGAACCTGGGCAATGCCCTGGAGGCGGGGCGCCTGATGATGACACGGCGGCTGAATCCTCTCGTCATCCGGCTCTACGACCAGCATTCCACGCTGTCGCAGGTGCGCCGGGTGTTGGGGCTGGAGCTGGAAGGCGCCTACATGGTCATCGGCTTTGACGGCGACGCCGACATCGCCGCCCTGCAGGAGCAGAAGGCGATGGCCATCTGCTCCGAGCTGGGGGCACGTGACTTGGGCCGCGAGCCAGGCGAGCGCTGGTGGAACCATCGCTACGACTTCTACTACCCGCCCAAGGGTCTGCACCTGCCGTGGATGTACGGCACGACCGAAACCGTGTCCACCTACGACAAGATCGAGAAGCTGTACTGGGCACAGAAGAAGGCGGTGGAAGAGGGTTACAAGAAGTGGAACGTGCAGTATATCGGCCACTTCTCCCACTGGTTCCACTGGGGGGTGATGCTCTACTCGCGCTTTGTCATGGAGGAACCGCCTAAGGACGCCGAGGAGGCGCTGCGGATTCACAACCGCATCTGGAACACGGCGATGACCGCCGCCATGGAGAACGGCGGCATGATCAATGAACACCACGGTGTGGGTTTGAAGCTGGCGCGGTTCATGCGGCGCCAGTACGGGGATGCCTGGCCCTTCATGCTCCGGCTCAAGCAGACCATCGATCCCAACCACATCATGAATCCGGGCAAGACGGGGTTCTAACATGCAACTCGAATCACCTGATACCGGTTCGGCGACCGACAACTGCCGCTATTGCCTGATGTGCCGGCACGTCTGCCCCGTGGGGCACGTGCTGATGCTGGAAACTCTGACGCCGCACGGCTGGGGCATGACCATCGCCTCGGTGCAGCGCGGCGTGATCACCTGGAACGCCGACACGGCGGCGGCTCTCTACCACTGCGCCGACTGCGGCACCTGCCAGGCTCACTGTGTCACCGACCAACCCCTGCCCGACGCCATTGCCGCCGCGCGGGCGGTGGTGGCGGCACAGGGTCAGGCGCCGGCGAGCGTGTATCGTGTGGGGGCGATGCTGGAGGAATGGGGGAATCCCTTCGTGCAGAAGGCGCCTTTGGCCCCCGAAGGGTCGGGGGAGATCGGGCTCTTCGTTGGCGACGAAGCGGCCCACCGCTGGCCACAGGCTTTGGCGGCCGCTTTGAAGCTGCTGCGGGCGGTGGGCGTCGAGCCCGTATTGGTGGGACGCGGGCGCAGCAACGGCTACCTGGCCAGCTCGCTGGGGCTGCCCGATCGGGCGCGTGCGCTGGCGCAGGCCACCCTCGACGAGCTGAGCGCCTGCGGCGTCAAGCACCTGCTGGTGCTGGCGCCAGCCGATGCCTTTGCCTTCTCCCGCCTGTACAAAGAGCGTCTCCGTCTGGGTTGGCCGGAGGGCGTGGCCGTGCAGGAGGTGACGGCCTTCCTGGCCGAACGGCTGGAACGCGGCGAGCTGCGGCTCAAGGCATCTGGCGGCCAGGCGCCCTACGCCTATCTCGATCCGACCCACACGGTGCGCCTGGATGGCCGGTGGCAGGCGCCGCGGACGCTGTTGGACGCGGTCATGTCCGGCCCGCGCTGCGAGCCGTTCTGGCGCAAGGAGCGCGCTCACCCGGCAGGCGCCACCGCTCTCCAGTTCACCTTCCCCTATGTGGCCATGATGCTGGCTGCCGCCCGCTTGGAGGATGCCAAGAAGGCGGGCGCCAGCGTGGCCATCACCGAGGCGCCAGGCGACCTGGCGCTGCTCACCCCCATGGCCCCGCGCTATGGCCTGCAGGTGCGCGGCCTGTACGAGCTGCTGGCCGAACAACTGGCCTGACCCCGTCGCTTTGCTGCTAGCGGCTGTTGGCGGCGAACCGCACCCCGGCCCGCCGCCGGCACCCTGAACAGTCCATTTCATCACTCCCCATCACCATTCCCAGGAGGAACAACAACCATGCATCTTTCCATGCACAACTGGATGCGAGCCGAGCCTGTCGAAGTCACCATCGCCCGCCTCGCGAAGTATGGCTACGAGAGCATCGAGATCAGCGGCGAGCCGGAGAAGTACGACACGAAGGAAGTGCGCAAGCTGCTCAAAGACCACGGTCTGCGCTGCTGGGGCTCTGTCACCCTCATGTTCCCGGGCCTCAACTTCCCCTCGGCCGACGAGGCGACCCGGGCGCGCACCGTCAAGTACGTCAAAGACTGCATCACCATGGTCAAGGAGCTTGACGGTGGTGAGATGACCATCGTACCGGGCACGGTGGGCAAGGTGAACCCCGATTCGACCCCCGAGAAGGAGTGGGCCTGGGCGGTCGAAGGTCTCCAGGAAGTCTACGCCCACGGCCTGAAGTCGGGGGTCAAGCTAGCGCTGGAGCCCCTCAACCGCTTCGAGACCTACTTCATCAGCCGCCATGACCAGGCCCTGGCCCTGGCGGAAGCGGTCGGCCCGGAGTGCGGCGTCTGCCTTGACGCCTTCCACATCAACATCGAAGAGGCCGACATGCTGGGGGCCATCCGCAGAACCGGCCCGCGCCTGGTGGATTTCCATGTCGCCGACAACAACCGGCTCGCCTGCGGCATGGGCGCCATCAACTGGGCGGCCGTTGTCAGCACCCTGAAGGAAGTCGGCTACGATGGCGCTCTGACCGTCGAGTTCGTGGCGCCGATCGACCGCACCCCGGCCAACCCGTTCCCGGAGGCCATCGAGCGGAACCCGGTGAACATCAGCGCCGAGCAGCTCAAGTTCATCGAGGATCACGGCTCCAGCCTGTTGACCGAGAAGTTCTACAGCTCTCAGGTCGCCAAGTGCGCCGAGACATTGCTACCGTTGATCAAATAGCCGGCAGGTAGCAGGTAGCAGGTGGCAGGCAGCAGGTGGGTGCATTCCTACCGGCTATCTGCCATCTGCAACCAGCCGCACTCAACTCTCAACCTGAAACCTCATGGAAAAGCGCGTCCTCATTATCGGCACGCTGGACACCAAGGGCGCCGAGATCGGCTATCTGCGCGACCGGCTGCGGGCCCTGGGGTTGACCACCAGCGTCATTGACTCGGGCATCCTGGGCGAGCCGATCGGCATCGTGTTGGACCCCGACCATGACGTGAGCCGGGCGCAAGCAGCCGTCTACGGCGGCTCCACCATCGAGCAGCTCCGCAATGCGGGCAGCCGCGGCAAGGCCGTGGCCGGAATGCGCGAGGCGCTCAAGGCGTTGGTGCGGCAGTGGCACCAGCAGGGCAAGGTGGGCGCGGTGGTCAGCATGGGCGGGGCCGAGGGCGCGGTGATGGGCGCGGCGACGATGATGCAGCTCCCGTTGGGCGTGCCCAAGGTGTTGGTTTCGCCCATTGCCTCGGGCAAGCACTATTTTGACCCCATGGTGGGCACCAGTGACATCATGGTCGTTCACTCCGTGGTGGACATCCTGGGGCTGAACCCCATCGCCACCACGATCTTTGACAACGTAGCGGCGGCGCTCAAGGGCCTGGTCGAGCATGGGCATGAGCTGCCGCCCCCCGACCCGCAGGGACGCTACGTGGCCGTGACCATGCTGGGCAACACCACCAAGGCGGTGATGGCGCTCAAGGACAGACTGGCGGAGGTGGGCTACGAGGCGGTGATCTTCCACTCCAACGGCGTCGGCGGTCCGGCGATGGAGGAGCTGGCGGAGGCGGGGCAGTTCATCGGCGTCATCGACTACACCACCAACGAGATCTTCGACCCCATGACGGGCGGCATTCACGACGGGGGGCCGGACCGCCTCAAGCGGGTCGGTCTGGCAGGCATCCCACAGGTCGTGGTCCCCGGCTGCATCGACTTCTGCGTGTTTCATGCCGGCGGCATTCCGCAGGCCCTGCAGGGAAGGCCGGTCTACGACCACAACCCGGAGTACACACTGGTGCGGGCGACTCCCGAAGAGATGGTCGAGCTGGGCCACATCTTCGCCAGCCGTCTGAACCTGGCGAAGGCGCCGGTGGTGGTGGCGGTCCCGACGCAAGGGCTGTCGATACCCAATGTCCCCGGCGGTGTTTTCTGGAACCCCGAGGCCGACGCCGCCTTCCTGGACGTCGTACGCAAGGAGATTCGCCCCGATATCCCGGTCCTGACCTACGAGCGCCACGTCAATGACCCCGTGTTTGGGGTGGAAGTGGCGGACCTCTTTGTTCAGCTCATGCTGACTCAAGCCGCTAACGACGAAGACCTGGTTCCATTGTCATAGCACGCGTTCCGTGATATCATGATATCGTGATCCAGGCCTTCAAGAACTCTGCAACCGAGAACATCTTCGACGGTGTCAACTCGCACGAGGCACGAAGGCTGTGTCCAACGTCAATCTGGAAGGTTGCTGCGCGCAAGCTCGATCTGCTTGACTCGGCCGAATCGCTTGACGACCTGCGGATTCCACCCGGCAATCGACTGGAGGCTCTATCCGGGGATCGGACCAGCCAGTTCAGCATTCGCATCAATGAACGTTATCGAATCTGCTTCGTGTGGACCGATAGAGGCCCCGATCAGGTCGAGATCGTCGATTATCACTGAGTCTCATCCACCCGCCAATGCCAATGATTCGTGTTCCCTCCCAGCGTACACCCACGCACCCCGGAGAAATGCTCCTGCAGGAATTCCTGATTCCCATGGGGCTGAGCCAGAGAGATCTGGCGGGGGCGATCCATGTGCCCTATCAGCGTGTCAATGACCTGGTGAACGGGCGCCGCGGAATGACTCCGAGCACGGCCCTACGCCTGGCAAAGTACTTCGGCGTGTCGGCTGGCTTTTGGATGAATTTGCAGCTGCGTTGGGACCTCTTCTTTGCGCAACTTGCCGAGGTTGACGAGCTGGAGGGTATTCAACCGTACCAGGAAGCTCATCAGTCCGTGGCGGCTGCGGCGTAACCGCCGGTTTCTTCTGGCAAAGGGAGTGTCGCGTTGTTGCGAAATACTTCCAAGGCCTTTGCAGAGTGCTCAATCATACCCCTTTCTCGATTGGAGTAACCACATGATTGCCGATAATGGACGTGACTACAAGGACCTTCCGCACCTGACGACAGGTGACGAGGAGTTTCGCGCCAAGTTCCTTTCCTGGGACCTGGGCAACATCACCTATGTGGACGTGCGCGAGTACCTGAAGACCAAGGACACCATCCTGGTGCCCATGGCGAGCTTCGAGCAGCATGGCCCCCATCTGCCGATCTACACCGACACGATCACGGCGGTGGAGATCTCCATGCGCGTGGCCGAGATGATCGCCGTGCTGCACACGCCGCCGATCTGGATCGGCTACTCGCCGCAGCATATGTACGCCCCCGGCCTCGGCCGCGGCACGATCACGCTGCGCAGCACGACCCTGCTCAACGTCATGTACGACGTCGCCCGCAGCCTGATCCACCACGGGTTCAACCGCATCATCTTCATCAACGGCCACGGGTCCAACGTCAAGGTGGTGGATCCGGTGCTGCGCAAGCTGCGCTACGAGACCGGCGCCCTCATCAGCTTCGTCAAGCCGTACATGGAGAACTATGTGGGTATCCTGAAGGGGCTCATGGAGAACCCGCCCGAGGAGACGCCGGGCTGGCACTCGAGCGAGCTGGAGACCTCGCAGGACCTGGCCTGGAACGAGAAGTACGTGCGCATGGACCGGGCCGAGTTCACGAAGGCCCACGTGCCCGAGTTCCTGCCCAAATCCTTCGCCAAGAAGGATGGCATGCCGGACGTTGAGTTTGAGGACTACAAGTACTTTACGTTCCCGATGGACCACCATGAATTCATCGAGAGCGGCACCATCGGCAACCCGCTGCGGGCCACCAAGGCCAAGGGCGAGGAGTCTTTCCGCCGCCTTTCCGAGCACGTGGCCCGCGGCGTTATGGAGCTGGAGAAGGTGCCGGTGGAAGTCCATGACCGGGCCTTTATTGATCGCGTGTTCTAGTTGTCGCAGATCGGGAGACCGGGTGGTGCGCACCACCTGGTCTCCCGGTTTATCGGTTTCCACTTCTGCCCACGGAGTCGTGACACATGAAAGTTGGCGTCTTTAGTTTCGTCTTCCAGGATCTGCTGAAGTTCGACCAGGCGCTGGATTGGATCGCCGGGGTCGGGGCCGAGGCCGTGGAGATCGGTTCGGGTGGATACGTGGCCGAGCTGGGAGAATCTTACTGCAAGCCCGCCGACCTGCTCGCCGACGCCGGCAAGCTGGCCACCTGGAAGCAGAAGGTCGACGATCGCGGCCTGGAGATCAGCGCCCTGAGCTGTCACGGCAATCCCCTCCACCCCAACCCGGTCGTCGCCGGCCTGCACCGGCAGGAGTTCCGTCAAACGGTCCTCGTGGCTGAGAAGATCGGCGTGCGCCGGGTCATCACCTTTTCCGGCTGCCCCGGCGACAGCGATGAGAGCAAGTACCCCAACTGGGTGACGTGCCCCTGGCCGCCTGACTTTCTGCGCATCCTGGATTGGCAGTGGAACGAGAAGGTCATCCCCTACTGGCAGGAAGAAGCGAGGTTCTGCCGCGACCACGGCGTGGACATGATCAGCCTGGAGATGCACCCGGGCTTCGTCGTCTACAACCCCGAAACGCTGCTGCGCCTGCGGGAGGCTGCGGGTCCTGAGATCGGCGCCAATTACGATCCCAGCCACCTGTTCTGGCAGGGCATCGATCCGCTGGCGGCGGTGCGGGAACTGGGGAGCGCCATCTTCCACGTGCACGCCAAGGATACGAAGATCGATCCCTACAACAGCGTACGCAACGGCGTGCTGGACACCAAACCCTATGCCGATGAGGCGCACCGATCGTGGATCTTCCGCACGGTTGGCTACGGCCACAGCCTCGAGTTTTGGAAAGACCTGATCAGCAACCTGCGGCTCGTGGGCTATGACTACGTGCTGAGCATGGAGCACGAGGACAGCCTGATGTCGCTGCGGGAGGGTCTGGAGAAAGGCGTCGGGGCGCTGCGCCAGATCGTGCTCACCGATGAACGCGGCAAGCCGTGGTTTGAATCCTGAGTTCGCATGGGTGGGCCGAGCGTCGCCAAAGTCGCGTCCGGCCCACCGAGGAGAATGCAGATGAAAGTCGGTTGTTTTGCGCTTGTCGACCCCTTCTCAACACTGGACCACCAGCTTGAACGTGTGGCGGGATTGGGTTTCAAGTACGCCGATGTGACGGACAACCATCCTGGGGGCATCCTGGGACGCGAGTTTGGCTTTACGGCCACGGCCAGCCTGGACGACAATCCCCAGGACGTGGCCGAGCTCTTCGCCAGGTATGGCCTGACGCCCACCAGCGTCTGCGCGCACGCCAACCTGCTCGACCCCAGTTCGCCGGCCCGCTATGCCACCACGGAGATCACCAAGGCGGTGCGTCTGGCAGCCGGGATGGGCGTCCAGGACGTGATCACCACCGAGGGCGACCCGAAGTCGGCCTGGGGACACCGGTTGAGCTGGGAGGAGAAGGTCTTCATCGTGGCGGAGAAGCTCTACGAGCCGATCCGTCTGGCCCAATCCTACGGCGTGCGTATCCTACTGGAGCCGCACGGCATTCTGACGGATTCCATCGCCGGCATCCAGGCGATTATGGACCGCCTGGGCAACCCGGAAAACCTGGGCGTGAACATGGACACGGGCAACTCGTGGTTGGGAGGCGCCGATCCGGTGGAAATGGCCAAGGCATTCCGTGACAGGATCTACCACATCCACTGGAAAGACCTGCCCGCCGACTGGGAGCCCCTGCGGGGAACGATGTATGGCTGCGGCTTCAGTCCGATAGCCTTGGGCGAGGGGGTTATTGACATAAAAGGCGTCTATGACGTCCTCAAGGATGCCCCCCACGTCCAGTACTCCACCCTTGAGGTCGGCGGCGACGCCAACGTGCTCAAGAGCTATGCCTACCTGAAGGTCTTGGGCGCGGAGTAGGCTTTCTGCCTGCTGCTGCCCCCTAACGCCTTATCGAAACCAGGCGCCAGCACCACAAGCGGACGAAGTCTGTCCGGTGCTGGCGTCTTTCGCATAGAAATATGGTGCTATCATGCGCGTCAAACTGGCCTACGGCCGTCACGGTCTTGACGTGGAACTGCCTGCCCAAACAGAGGTCATTCTCCCGGGGCTGATTGCTGGATTGCCCGATGAAGGGCAGGCTATCCGTGCAGCTTTGGGTCACCCCATCGACTCGCCGCCGCTTGCCGATCTGGCGAAGCCGGGACATCGTGTAGTCATTGTTCATACCGATATCACTCGGGCCACCCCAAACAACCGTTTGCTGCCCGTCCTATTGGCGGAGCTGGAAGAGGCCGGCGTCCGCCGCGAGGATGTGACGCTGATCAATGGTCTTGGTACACATCGCCGGCAGACGGAGCTTGAGCTGCGTGCGATGCTCGGCGACGCCGTTGTGGAGAACTACCGTTGTCTGCAGCACAGTTGCTTTGACGACGAAAACCTGATCTCGCTGGGCGTTACCGCTCTCGGCCATCCGGTGCGGGTGAACCGCACCTACCTTGAGGCGGATGTTCGCATCCTGACGGGTTTCATCGAGCCGCACTTCTTTGCGGGGTTCAGCGGGGGACCGAAGGCCATCCTGCCCTCACTGGCGGGCGCTGAAAGCGTCTACAGCAATCACGGCCTGGCCATGATTGCCGATCCCAGAGCAACATGGGGGGTAACTCACGGCAACCCGATCTGGGAAGAGATGAAGGAAGTGGCCTTGATGACGCGTCCGACTTTCCTGCTCAACGTAGCCCTCAACTCCGACCACGCCATCACCGGCGTCTTTGCCGGCGATATGTTGGCGGCGCACGCGGCAGGCTGCGAGTTCGTGCGCGAGTGCGCCATGGCGGCTGTAGCGGCGCCCTATGACATCGTCGTGACGACCAACAGTGGCTATCCCCTGGACCAGAATCTGTATCAGTCGGTCAAAGGCATGAGCGCGGCGGCCAAGGTGGTGAAGCCAGGCGGTGCGATCATCATGGCGGCGGGCTGCGAGGATGGCATACCCGACCACGGCCGCTATGCGGAGTTGCTGCGGCGCGGGGAGACACCCCAGGGTGTTCTGGACCTGGTCTCGCAGCCGGGCTTCGAGGCGCAGGACCAGTGGCAGGTGCAAACGCAGGCCCAGATTCAACTGCACGCCGCCGTTTACGTCTACAGTGAGGGCCTTAGTGACGCCCAGATCAAGGCGGCGCTTTTCGAACCCTGCCGCAGCATCGAAGCCACCGTCGCGCACTTGGTGACCGTGTACGGTCCCGGCGCCCGCATTTGCGCCCTGCCACAGGGGCCCCAAACTATCCCCTACCTCACAGGTCAGGACGCCCATGACTGAGCAGCAGATGTTCTTCGCTATGCTGGCGTTGGTGGCCTTCCTCATCGGCCTCTCCAAGGGGGGGCTGGGTGGCACCTTGGGGGCGCTGGCGACTCCGCTGATGGCGCTTGTGATGCCTGCGGACAAGGCGTTGGGCCTGCTGCTCCCGCTTCTGATGGTCGGCGACATCTTTGCCGTGGCTTTCTATTGGCGCCAGTGGAACGGACGGCTTGCCCTCTGGCTCATCCCGGGCGCCTTCGTAGGCGTGGTCCTGGGAACGGTGGTCATCATCGACGCCCCTACAGCTCTGCTGGAAACGATCCTGGGCATCGTCATTCTGGTCTTTGTCGTGTACAAGCTGTACGAGGAGCGCATCCTCGGCGCCATCAACTACCAGCCCAAGAACTGGCACAGCCTCGTGGCCGGCAGCGTGGCCGGGCTGGCGTCCACCCTGGCGCACAACGGCGGCCCGCCGATCAGCATCTACCTGCTGGCGCAGGACCTGGCGCCGGTGTTGTTTGTGGCGACGTCGGCGATCTTCTTCTTCGTCCTTAACTGGATCAAGCTTCCGTTCTACCTTTATGCCGGGGTCTTCGACGTGGGGCTGTTGCGCAGCGATCTCTGGGTGCTGCCCCTTGTCATCGCCGGTGTCTTCCTGGGACGCTGGATGGCGCTCCGGATCAGCCGCATTGCCTTTGAGCGTGTCATCATCGTCCTGCTCTTGATCACCGCGGCACTGCTCATCTTCAAGCCGGGCAACGGAGGTGCTGCGACCAGGAAAGCGGCGCTGGCAGGGCCCATTCCCAGTCAGGCGGTCATGCGTCTGGGCAGGGGCGATCTGCGGGCCCTGGACCTGTCGCCGGATGGAACCGCACTGGCGGCTGGAGGGAGCGCCGGCTTGGCTCTGCTCAAGGTTGATACGCTCGACACCCTCTGGCAGACAGCCACCGCGGCGCCGGTCACCAGCGTGGCCTTCGCCGAGGATGGGGCACTCGTTGCGGCGGGGTTGAAGAACGGCGCCACGGCAGTGATTGAAGCAGGAAGCGGGCGTGTGCTGGCCACGCTGCCAGCGCAGGCTGACGACCAGCAGGTCACAGCCCTGGCGTGGACGGCCCTGTCCGAGGGTGGTCGCGAGCTGGCGGTGGGTTACGATGACGGCGAGGTCACTCTGGGCTCGGTGGTGGGCGCCAAGTCCGAGGTGGAGGCGGAAGCGGCAGGTCGGCTGCCGTCCCGCGGCGCCGCCGTCGGCAGTCTGGCCTTCGATCCCAGCGGCACGCTGCTGGCGATCGGCGACCATGAGGGGGGAGTTGGCCTGTGGAACGTCCAGACGCAAACGGACGCGGGCGCCCTGGCCGCAAAAGGCTCGGGTGACAGCATATCGCAACTGCTCTGGCTCGAGGACGGAGTCCACCTTCTCGCCGGCGGCGCCGACGGTCACGTGACCTCGTGGGATGTGAAGACGAAGACCGCCCAACCTGAGTTCGCGAATCATACCGCCAGCGTTCTGGCGCTCGCCGAGCTGGGCGATCATCGTCCGGCCCTGATCGACGGCGAAGGTGCGGTGGTTACCGGAGCGGCGGCGCCAGCGCAAGGCAGCGGGGATCGCCCAGGTTTGGTGGCCGCACCCCTAGCAGCAGCCTGGTCAAAGCAGGGACGCCTGTTAGCGGCTGCTGACGCAGCGGGCAACCTGACAACCTGGCAGAGCAAGCAAGGACCTGCTTCCGAAGCCGGCGCCCGAAATTCGACCTTCGCGGCCAGCGGCGCACAAGCTAATGCCGTGGCGGTGTCGCCGGATGGCAAGCAGATCGCCTCGGGGTTGGGCGCGGACATCCTCCTTTGGGATGCCGCCTCCGGCAGTCTGCTGCGGACGCTGGCGGGGCATCGCCGCAATATCGGGGCGCTCGCCTATTCGCCTGATGGCGCCACCCTGGCCTCTGGCGGCTGGGACGGCGATGTCATCCTTTGGAATGCCAAGTCGGGTGACAAGCTGCGTACCCTGCAGGGGCACAAGCGCGACGTCGCCGGGCTGGCCTGGTCGCCGGATGGCAAGCGGCTGGCCTCGACCGGCTCCGGTGACAACCAGGTGCTCCTCTGGAATCCGGCGACCGGTGAGGTCGAGGCCACGCTCAAGGGCACCGACCAGGGCGTCTGGGGGCTGGCCTGGTCCCCTGACGGCAAGACCCTGGCTGTCAGCACAAGCCTGGCCGACATCCTGCTTTGGGACATGACCAAGCCCGAGCTCTCGGCCAGCCCTGACGGCGTGCTGCGCGGGCACAGCAATTGGGTGAGTACGCTGGCCTGGTCGCCCGATGGGGCCAAGCTCGCGTCGGGCGGGGCCGATCGCCTGGTCATCGTCTGGGACGTGGCCAACCGGCGCCGCTTCCAGAGCCTGCCTGGAAGCACGGACGTGGTGCGCGCGGTTGCCTTCAGCCCCGACGGCAGCGCCCTGGCGACGGCCGGGCTGGACCAGCAGGTGCGGATCTGGCCAGTGGCCCAGGGTGTTGACCGACCCACCGCTGTCCTGGCCGGACACACCGGTCCCGTGGACGATTTGGCCTGGCTGCCTGACGGCGGCAGGCTCGCCTCGGCGTCCGAAGATGGCACCGTCTTGATCTGGAACCTGAAGGGGTCCTGACCCCGTGCGTCTTGTCATTTCACCATCTTTAGAGGAGGTTTGAGCATGCCGAAGCCTATCGTCCTTGTCGGCGCCCTTGACACCAAGGGGCCGGAATACCAGTTTGTGCGTGAGCTCCTGCAGGCGCAGGGCCTGGAGACTGTACTCGTCGATTTTGGCGTGCTGTCCGACCCCAGCGTCAGCCCTGACATCAGCAGCGATGCCGTGGCCAGGGCGGGCGGCAGCTCGTTGGCGGCGCTCCGTGCGAGCGGCGATAAGACCCTCGCCATGCGCACCATGGCCGACGGGCTGGCGCGGGTGGTCAGCGACCTGTATGCCGGCTGTCGTCTGGGCGGCATCCTGGCGATGGCCGGCAGCGGCGGCACGGCGATCGCCACGACTGCCATGCGGGCGCTGCCAACCGGCGTGCCCAAGCTCATGGTGTCCACCCTGGCCGCGGGTGACGTCAGCGCCTATGTCGGGACCAAGGACATCACCATGATGCCCTCGGTGGTCGACGTCGCCGGCGTCAACCGCATCAGCCGCCAGATCTACACCAACGCGGCTGGCGCCATCGCAGGCATGGTGAGCCAGGCCCCTGCGGCGGCGGCTGCGGAGAAGCCGCTGATCACGGCCAGCATGTTCGGCAACACGACTCTGTGCGTCAATCATGCGCGGGAGCTGCTTGAAGGCAAAGGGTACGAGGTCCTGGTCTTCCATGCCACGGGCACCGGCGGGCGGATCATGGAACAGCTCATCGGCGACGGCTATATCACGGCCAACCTTGACTTGACGACCACCGAGCTGGCGGACGAGGTTTGTGGGGGCATGTTGAGCGCCGGACCGGAGCGTCTGCTGGCGTCTGCCCGGCGCGGCATTCCCACGCTGCTGGCGCCGGGCTGCGTGGACATGGCCAACTTCTGGGCGCGCGAGACGGTGCCGACGCAGTTCCTGGCGCGGAACCTCTACGAGTGGAATCCCAACGTGACCCTGATGCGCACCAACGCGGAGGAGAACCGCCGCATTGGCGAGATGATCGCCAGGGCCGCCAATGCCTCCACGGGACCTGTGGCCGTGCTGATCCCGCTGAAGGGAGTTTCCCAGCTTGACAGCCCCGGCGGCGCCTTCTGGGATCCCGATGCGGACGGCGCCTGCTACGAGGCCATCAAGCACAACCTGAAGCCCGGCATTGCGGTCACGGAGCTTGACGCCAACATCAACGACCCGGTCTTCGCCGAGAAGGCCGTGGAACTGCTGCTTGGGCTGATGGTTTGACCCAGCCTGCGGCTTCCTGAACAACCTTCAATCTTCAACCGCCAACCTTCAACCCTGAAAAAGAGGTGTACGAAAATGGCACGGATCAAACGCAAGGAAATCCTCAAACGCCTGGCCGCCCAGATCGAAGCAGGCAGGCCCATTGTCGGCTGCGGCGCCGGCACCGGCATCTCGGCGAAGTTCGCCGAGGCGGGCGGCGCCGACCTGATCATCATCTATAACTCAGGACGCTACCGCATGGCCGGCCGCGGCTCGCTGGCCGGGTTGCTCCCCTATGGGGACGCCAACGGGATCGTCGTGGAGATGTCGCGCGAGGTTCTCCCGGTCGTCAAGGACACGCCCGTGCTGGCCGGCGTGTGCGGAACCGACCCGTTCCGCCTGATGCCGGTTTTCCTCGAGGAGATCAAACGCCTGGGCTTCTCCGGCGTCCAGAACTTCCCCACGGTGGGCCTGTTCGATGGGGACTTCCGCACGAACATCGAAGCCACGGGCATGGGCTACGACAAGGAAGTGGCGATGGTTGCGCTGGCCCGTGAGATGAACCTGTTCACCTCGCCCTATGCCTTCAACCCCGACGAAGCCAGGGCGATGGTGGAGGCGGGCTGCGACCTGCTGGTGTGCCACGTGGGCCTGACCACGGCCGGCAGCATCGGCGCCGCCAGGGCGTTCACCCTGGATGAGGCCATCGACCGGGTGATGGCCATGGCCGAGGCGGGCTGGTCCGTGCGCAAGGACCTGATGGCCATCTGCCACGGCGGACCCTTCGATGAACCGGAGAACGTGGCCGTGGCGCTGAAGAAGATGCCCGGCATCGCCGGGTTCTACGGCGCCTCCAGCATCGAGCGTCTGCCGACCGAGCGAGCGATCAAGGGGCAGGTGGCGGCGTTTAAGGGCCTGGCCATGTCCTAAGCTGAGAAAGAAAGCGGGGTTGGACCGCAGCATCGGGTCCAACCCCGCCGTGTGTGGGTGTCGAGTTGTGACGGGTGGCGCTAGCGCTTGTACAGCGGCAGCCACAAGTGGTTGCCCGCCGCCAGGACGGTTGCCTGGGTCGCCTGGCAGGTCTCAGCGCTTTCCCGGTCGCGCACGCAGACGGTGATCGGGTAGACGCCGTCATGGGTATAGACATGCGTGGGGAACTTCACAACCCCGTGCATGCCATCAGCGGTCCCCGGCGGAGCCGGCTGCTGCGTCACCGGAACCGGTTCAGGCTGGCCGCCGTCGCCCCAATTCACCGTGGCGGTGTGCGTGTCGAGCGTGCCGGGGTCGAAGAAGCTGAGGTCAGGCAGCGCCACCTTGCCAGTCGCGTCCGCCGAGATGGGCGGCAGCGCCGGCACCTGCGGCGGCAAGTTCGTGACCGTCACGCTCACATGGCCGACGGCGGCAGCGCCCGAGTCGTCGGTGAGGGTGGCGGTGACGGTGTAGACGCCGCTGTCGCGGAAGTGGTGGCTGGGGGTGAGGACATCGCTGGCGCTCAAGCCGTCGCCAAAGTCCCAGGTGGTCGTGTAGGCGCCGCCCAAGCCGCTGGGCAGGGTGACGGTGAAGGCGACGGTTTCCGCTTCCGTGGCCTGCAGGCGATCCGCCTGGACGTCGGCCGTGAGCACACCGTAGAGCTGGCCTTTGGCCGCCGTCATGCCCACGTTGCCGGCGGCATCGACGGCCTGCACCATGAACAGTAGTTTGTCGGGAGCCGCCGCCAGGTCGCCGAGCCAATGGCCGGAAACGGCGTCGCGGCTCAGGTCGAGGGACTGCCAATGCCCATCCCCGAAGGTGTAGGTGACGACCACACGGGCGACCGCGCTGCCATCCATCACCACGGTGTCAAAGTGCACCGATGAGCCGGCGCCTGCGGTGGCCCTGACGGTGGCGATAACGGGTTCCACGCGGTCTGTCGACGAGGAGTAGAAGACCTGGTAGGTCACCTGGTCGTAGAGCCGCTCGTCGCCGGTGACGTGGATGTTGGACGGATCGCTGGAGTCCACGCCGGTGTGCAGGAACTGTCCCGGCGTCACGACCATGCGCTCCAGGACACCGTCTGGCGTTTGGAAGTGGTTGATGCGCTGCATGCCCTCAGGCTGCCAACCATCGAAGATGAACTGCGGCTCGTAGCGGCCCGTCTCCGTGATCGGCATGGTCACGACCGGATCGAAGCCCTGGACATCGTGGTAGACCCCACCGAGGAACAGGGCGCCGTGGGCCACCTGGCCGCTGGCGGCGTCAGGCGCCGTGATATCGAGGCTGAGGCGGGGCTGCACGGGGTTGTAGAGGTCCGCCTGCGTGCCGGCGTCGCCTTTGAAGTACTGGCCGCGCGGCGTCGTGACGAGCCCAACCGTGGGCGTAATGACCAGGGTTTGGGACGAAAGGTCGTCAGCACCCTCGGGTGCGCTGGCGCTGACCAGTTTGAAGGTGGGGGCCTGGACGGCATTGGCCGGAGCGCCGGGAACGTGAATGCTGTAGGTGGGGATGCCGTAGAGGGTCGAGTCGGCCAGCACCTTCTCGTCGTAGGGGCCATAGGCGCCCATGTTGTTCAGGGCGTAGTCCTGCTTGGCCTTGCGCAGGGCGTCGCCGACCTGAACGGTCTGGCCATCGCCGAGGTGGCTGACGAAATCACTCATCAGCTCCTCCGACAAGGCCACGGCGGCGTCATCGCCGTAGCCGTAGCCCGTGTTGGCGATCCAGAGGCCGCGCTGGCGCGAGAAAGCCTGGCTGAAGTCGAGATCGGCGCCAAGCTGCAGGCCGAAGTCACTGGTGCAAACGTCGCAGACGTTGAGGCCAGAGTGGCACCCCACCGAGAAGTTGATGGTGCCGCTCAGGTCGGTGGCGGTGGAGGCGACCTCGGAGGCCCGGAAGAGGTCGCTGCCGCCATGCAGGCTGGCGTCGGCCGAAGCCAGCAGGAAGTGCGAGAAATGGGCGTTGAGGGCATTGACGTCGTGACGCTCGCCCAGGAATCCCTGGCGCAAATCCGCCGCGGACCAGGTGTCGTTATTGAACACGGTAGACGTCAGCCCCTGGCTGGCGAACCTCGAGGCGATCACGTCGCCGCTGTCCTTGAGGAAGTCGTAGGCGAACAGAGAAGCCTTGGACGCCTGGAGGATGCCGTTGCGCGACAGGTAATCGTTGACGAGTCCGAGGATTTCCGACGGGGTTTCGACGAGGCGCCCCAGCCCGTAGTTGGGCAGGTAGAAGGGGTGGCCGTTGTAGGGTGTGGGCTCCATGTCAGCATAGAAGTCGTCCGCCAGGACGTATTTGCGGCTGAGCGAAGCGTACAAGGCCGTGTCGGTCTTCACCAGCGCCTGCGGCGCGTACTCGACCTCATTGGCGGTCTCAACCAGGTCGGGCAGGCGGCGGAAGGGCACCGCTTCGTCGTTGCCGACGATCAGGATGTCATGCGCATTGGGCAGGCTCTGCAGCTCCGCTGCCAGTACATTCTTGATCGCTCCGGTCACGAGGTTTGCGGCTTCGGGGTCGCAGACCTTGCCATTGTCCCAGGCCGTGTAGGCGTCGGTGACGGCCTTGTCGGCTTCCAGCGGCACGATGATCCCTTTCACGCTGTCGTGATCCGCCAGCGTCCGCAGGGCTGCCGCCAGAGGCGCCACCTGGTCGGCGCCGTACAACTGCTCGAGGCGCTGCTTGGGGAACAGAATGATAGTATTCGTATCGGCGGCCGCGAAGGGCTGGTAGCGCTCGCCCGGCGTCCCGGCGAACGGCAGGGTGCGGTTGCACACGCCCATCGGCGGCGGCGGGTCCACCTGGACCGTCAGCGTATAGGGCTGCTGGCTGGAAGCGCCATTGTGGCCGGCCACCAGGACATAGTAGCCATCCGTGGCGTAGAGAAGCCTGTCGCTAACGACCTCATCCTGGCTGCCCTTGCCGGTCGAGTAGTCGACGAGCGGGATGTTCTGGATGGGCACGTTCTGCAGGGGGATGTTCTGCAGCGGGATATTCTGGAGTGGGATGTTTTGGAGGGGGATATTCTGCAGCGGGATATTCTGCAGCGGGATATTCTGCAGCGGGATATTCTGGAGGGGGATGTTTTGGAGCGGGATGTTCTGCAGCGGCAGGGATTTGACGGGAACGTCCTTAGCGGCTCGGTTGGGCAGAGGGATGTCGACGCCGGGCGTGTCGGCATAGCTGCCTGTGGGCCGGAACAGGGCCAAGTCAAGGTCGGCCGTCAGCCCGCTCAGGCGGAAGGTCACGGTTGAGCCGCGCTCCAGACCCGTCAAAGGCAGCTTGTAGAAGTCGACGTCGCCGCCTTCACAGATGTAGCCCTGGATGCTCTGCCCTGGCTGGAGCGGCGTCGACTGCGTCCATGTGTCGTTCGTCTCATGGGTGTCGTTGCAGGTTGTGACGCGCGGGACTGGCTGCGCAAACTCGGAAGTGTTGCCGGCCGCATCCGTGGCGGTTGCGGTCACGAACTTGCCGGTGATGGCGCCGCGAAAGACGAAATGGCCGAAGTTGTCGGCCGTGGCGAGCCCGAGCACATAGCGCCCCTGGCCGCCATCATCGCCAAAGACCTCGATCTTACTCCCAGGCAGCGCCTTGCCCGACACCTCCGTCCCGGCAGCCCCCACGACCTCAGGCGCTGGCAGTTGCGTGTTGCCGCCGTTGCGATTGTCGATGCCGGACGTGGCGTTGGCGTAGATATGATTGCCTTGCAGGGTGTTTTGAGCTGAAGCGTCCGTGGCGGCGCCGCCCGCGCTGTTGAAGGCAATGACGTTGCCGGAGACCAGATTGTCATTGGAGCCCTGTTCGACGAGCAGCCCCTCGGCTCCATTGCCGAGGTTGTCGCCGCCGACATTGGTGCCGATGAAGTTGCCCTGCACCGTCGAGTTCACGGCGCCGGCGCGGAGGACAATGCCCACGCCAAGATTGCCGGAAATGACATTGCCCTGCCCGGCGTTGGCGCCGCCGATGCTGTTGCCTGGCGCACCGTTCACGACGACGCCATCCGCGTTGGACAGCTTGGCGGCGCCGGTGGCGGTAACGCCGACGAAATTGCCTTCGATGCGATTGCCGCCGGCGCTGGCGCCGGAGATCTCGATGCCTGCGCCGGCATTGCCGCTGATCAGGTTGCGGGCCCCAGAGGCAGCGCCGCCGATGACGTTGCCGGGTGCGCCGGCGATCAGAATGCCCTTGGCATTCGGCAGGGCGACCGTTCCCGCCAGGTTGGCGCCGATGAAGTTGCCCAGGACCTGGTTGTTTGAGGCATTGGCGCCGCGAATTTCGATACCGGGGCCCTGGTTGGCGGAGATCAGGTTGCCTGCGCCGGCGCTGGCGCCGCCGATGACATTGCCGGAGGTATTGTCGATCAGGATGCCGGCGGCGCCGTTGGCGGCAGATCCCTGGCTGGAGGTCACACCAATGAGGTTGCCTATAACGGTATTGCCGCCACCGCCTTGCAGGGCGATGCCGTTTTGCCGGAAGTTCTGGATGGTGAGGCCACGCAACGTGGACCCACCTCCGGTGACAAGCAGGCCATTGGCTGCACCCGCCTGACTGCCATCCAGGGTCAGTTGGCCGCCGCCGTCGAACAGCACCGGAGCCGACAGCGGGGGCAAAGGTGACGCCAACCTGATCGTAGCAGTCCCGAGCGTTTGTGCCAGCATGATTTGGCCGACGCCGTTGGCGCCCTGTGCGAGGGTGCTGCCGGAGAACATTTGGCCAGCCCGCAGAGCCTCGCGGAGCGAGCAGTCGTCCGCGGTGCATGAGCCGTCGTCGGTGTCCTGGGCTGTGTTGATGGAGAACACCGGTCCGTTTTGCGCCACATCAACGGGGCCCTGATCGGGGGTGGCGGTCGGCGTGGGGGTGGGAGCGGCGGTGTCTACCCTGAAGGTGCTGCCGTCGTGGAGTCCCTCGCCGGCGACCTGGAAGCGGATCCACTGCGGGGTCAGCACGACGCCACCAGCGCCGGTGGTGGCTGAATTGGGAACGTATTGCTGCCACTGATCGACTGGCTGGAGGTACAGATGATAGTAGCCGTAGAGAGGATGAGGCGGCTGCCAGAAGAACTTGCCGTCGGTGGCGGTCGTCAAATTCACCAACCACGTGCCACGGGTGTCCGGCGCATTGGAGCCCCACACCTGCACGTAATTCAGCCCGCTAACGCCTGAGCTGCCTTGAACGACACGCCCTGCATAAGCCAGCGCCACCGTCGCAGTCGGCGTTGGCGTCCAAGTCGGTGTGGCCGTGGGAGTGGGTGTGCGAGTAGGCGTCCTGCTTGGTGTGCTTGTCAGGGTGGGTGTGCGCGTGGGTGTGCGCGTCAGCGTTGGCGTATTGGTCGGCGTCGGTGTGTGTGTGCGCGTGCTGGTAGGCGTTGAGGTGGGCGTCGCCGTGGGTGTGTCGGTCGGGGTATTGGTCGGCGTCGGCGTGTTTGTGGGCGTGGAGGTGGGCGTCGCCGTGGGTGTGTCGGTCGGGGTATTGGTCGGCGTCGGTGTGTGAGTGGGCGTGTTTGTGGGTGTGTCGGTCGGGGTATTGGTCGGCGTCGGTGTGTGAGTGGGCGTGTTTGTGGGCGTGTCGGTCGGGGTATTGGTCGGCGTCGGTGTGTGAGTGGGCGTGTTTGTGGGCGTGGAGGTGGGCGTCGCCGTGGGTGTGTTGGTCGGGGTGTTGGTCGGCGTTGGTGTGTGTGTGGGCGTGTTTGTCGGCGTGAAGGTGGGCGTCGCCGTGGGTGTGTTGGTTGGGGTGTCGGTCGGGGTGTTGGTCGGCGTCGGTGTGTGTGTAGGCGTGAAGGTGGGCGTCGCCGTAGGTGTGTTGGTCGGGGTGTTGGTCGGCGTCGGTGTGTGTGTGGGCGTGAAGGTGGGCGTCGCCGTGGGTGTGTTGGTTGGGGTGTTGGTCGGCGTCGGTGTATAAGTGGGCGTGGAGGTGGGCGTCGCCGTGGGTGTGTTGGTCGGCGTCGACGTACTTGTAACGGTCTTGGTCGGTGTGGGCGTGTCAGGGTAGCTGAGGCCGGGGGCGCATGCGCCGCCTGTCTCGACGCCAACGACAAGGTTATCGATCAGGACGGCCGAATCATATGCGTTGTCGCCCTGATCGAAGATCGAGAAGTAAACCGCATGGGCTCCGGGCGTAATGGGCGTCTGCGCTTGGAGCACCGTGGTGGCGCCCCCCCTGGAATCGCCGCCGGCACCGTCAAACGCGGTTCCAGCGCCATTGGCGGCCGTCATGCCCCCATATCCTGTCAGATTCACACTGACGACATGACCGCCTGCGTCAAGCGCAAAGTTCGCTGGGGCGACGATGTTGTTCGATGTGGCATCCCAGCTCGAATTGTCCAGCTGCGCCAAAAAGGCATCGTTGTATTCGCTGCCTACGAATTGAGGGTACTCCTCAGAAAGGAAGCGGAAGTCGAAAGAAAGACAGTTTGCCCCCGTGGGTACATTGAGGTCGATCTTGAGCTGAGTAACGTCGCGGGCAGCGCCTCGCATCGGTCCGCTGTGCAAGTCCGTGTTTGCGAACGTCCCCGGCGCGAAGACGCCGGCACTCGAACCCGTCGTGAGGATGCCATAGCTCGCTCCCTCGCGCGGAAATCCGGGAAGGTGAGTTGTGACGGCGGCAGCGGCCGTCCCAACGTCGTCCGGTGCAATCGCAAAAGAGGCACCAGTGATGAGAGACGGATCGGCCACGATAGCGTTCGCAAGATTGCCTGCCAGGGAAGAAGGCTGCATGCTTTGCGCCACTCGGGCCGAAGCGTTTGCATCGATCAAAGGCATGGGCTGATAGCCAGATGTGCTTCGCTGGGTCTTTGCCTGCTGGCGCAGCGGCAAATTGCGTGCTGCGGGTGTGCGCGTTGGCTGGGGTGCACGACCCAATGACGCCTGAATGGGGCCGGCGATGTAGACGCTGGCTGTCACCAGGAGGGCAACGACTAGGAGAAGGTGGTGGCGATGGCTCATTTCCATTTCCTCGGCGCATGGCCGGGGTGTTTCTAATATCGTTACCAGGCTACGGAAACGCTTTCAATACACAGTTGTGCCCAAAGGGCGGTGCGGGCTTGAGTCGGCGAGAGAAGGGCAAGCATCGACCTGAGATAATTACCGCACAAGATTGGAGCAAATGTTACATGAATGCGGGCCGGTAGTGGATCTAATGACATCTGCCAAGCGGTCTCTCGACTTCTCCCCTTCGATCAAGGTGCTTTGCGAACACAATAACAACACAAGTTAACACTCTAGCACGATTTGGAATGAGTCGATGGAGTGTATATGCCAATTGGCATAGGTTTTTTGGCAAATGTCCGGGCGACTGCGTCTCCTGCTGAGGCCAGCAGGCCAATTTGGCCAAGTGGCGTGATCTTCTGGTAAGCTCGGAGCTTTGGCGCAGTGCAAGTTAGGGAGCAGCGGGAGCGTGCGCCACATCGGCGGCGACCCCCTTGAATTGGGGCCGTGGCGTATTTGACAGGATAGGCGCAGGCCCCTATACTGCTCGTTCGTGGGCCGAAAAGGCCCACACTTTTTGCTTACCACCGGTAAGAACGGTCACCTTCACCCCTTCTTTACCTCTGTCGTTACGGCCCCCTAAGTCCCGCTAAGACGAGCGCCGTACGAAAAGGACAAGTGTCATGTACGCAGTCATCTCAACTGGCGGTAAACAGTACCGCGTGGCAGCCGGCGAGAAAGTCGATGTCGAGCTGCTGAAGGCCGGGGACGGCGAACAGGTCACCTTCGACCAGGTTCTCCTGGTCGGCGATGATGCCGCCGTCAAGGTCGGGCGTCCCTTTGTCGAGGGCGCAGCCGTCAAGGCGACCGTCGTGGGCCGTGTCAAAGGCCCCAAGGTCATCAACTTCAAACACAGCGGCAAGACAACTTTGCGTCGCAAGACCGGTCACCGCCAGAAGTACACTCGCGTGCGCGTCGACAACATCGTCGCCTGAACGCCAGCAAAGAGAGAGAACAGCAATGGCTCACAAGAAAGGTAGCGGCTCCAGCCGCAACGGTCGCGACAGCCAGGCGCAGCGTCTTGGCGTCAAGCGCTTCGACGGCGAGCTGGTCAGTGCTGGCTCGATCATCGTGCGCCAGCACGGCACGGCCATCGACGCCGGCGAAAACGTGGGCGTGGGCAGGGATCACACCCTGTATGCGCTCATCGACGGTTACATCAAATTTGAGCACGCCACGCGCGAGAAGAAGCGGGTGAGTGTGTACGACGAACGCGTGGTCTGACCCAAACGCGAAGGATAAGGTACGCGCCATGAAATCCGGCATCCATCCCAAGTACTATCCCAACGCCATGGTGGTTTGTGCCTGCGGCAACACCTGGACCACTGGATCCACCAAGCCCGAGCTGCACACGGACGTGTGTTCGGCCTGCCATCCCTTCTTTACCGGGGAGCAGCGCATCGTCGACACGGCCGGGCAGGTCGACCGCTTCATGAAGCGGCTGCGCGGCAAAGAGGAGATCAAGGCCAAGGTGCGCGCCGAGGCCGAGGTCCGCGAGGCCGAGAAGGAAGCAGAGCGCAAGGCCAAGGCCCGCGGCGACAGCCCGGCCAAGGCAGCCAAGAAGGCACGCGCGACTGCGGCCCCTGCACCGGCCCCAAGCGCCGACGAAGCCTGAGAAATCGGGTTTGACGTAGGGAAGCAAGGGCAGGAACTCCCGGAGTTCCTGCCCTTTTCATTCCCGGCCTGGGCGAGTCCTCGCCGCTGCAACCACCTGCATTCCAGGAGACGCTGCCATGCCCTCGCGACACCTGCGCCCCAGTTCCGGCTGGGTTGAAGTCATCTGCGGCTCCATGTTCAGCGGCAAGACCGAGGAGCTGCTGCGCCGTTTGCGCCGCGCCGTCATTGCGCGGCAGAACGTCCAGCTCTTCAAGCCCGCCGTCGATACGCGCTATGGCGTAGCAACGGTGGCCTCCCACGATGGCCTGAAATGGGAGGCCGCGGTGGTGACGGATGCCGCAGGCCTGGTGGCTGCCCTGGTTCCGGAGACGACGGTGGTGGCGGTGGACGAGGTGCAGTTCTTTGACGAGGCGATCGTCGCCGTCTGCAATGACCTGGCACATCGTGGGCTGCGCGTGATTGTCGCCGGGCTGGACACCGACTTCCGCGGGGAACCGTTCGGACCGATGCCGTTCCTGGTGGCGCAGGCCGAAGAAGTAACCAAGCTTCACGCCATCTGCGTGCGCTGTGGGGGGGAGGCAAGCCGCACCCAACGCTTGATCGACGGCCGTCCCGCCCACTATGAGGACCCCGTGGTCATGATCGGCGCTGCCGAGTCGTATGAGGCGAGATGCCGGGCTTGCCACCAGGTGCCGAGGAGGTAGGCGCCGGGCGATCGACCCTATGGGCTGCCCACAAACGTGGGGCAGGAGCGGGACAGCGCTACGGGCGGTCGAGCCGAGTGATGAGGGCCTGAAGGTCCACGGGCAGCGGGCTCGTCAGCTCGATGGGAGCATTGTCGGCGGGCCGGTGAAAGCGGAGGCGGTGGGCGTGAAGAAAGTGACGCCCCAGGTGGAAGGGGTCGCGTCGAGGCCCATAGGTGGTGTCGCCCACAACCGGATGTCCCAGTGCCGCCAGGTGCACTCGGATCTGGTGGGTGCGGCCCGTGCGCGGATGCGCAGCCACCAGGCTGGCCTGGGTCCAGGTGCGCAGGGTCTCGTAATCGGTGACGGCTTCGCGTCCGGCGGTCGCGGCGACGACGGCCATGCGCTGGCGATGGTGAGGGTCGCGCCCGATGGGGGCATCGACGCGCCCCTGGGGCGGAATTAGGTGGCCATGAACGAGCGCCAGGTAGGTCTTGGCGACGGTGCGGTCCTTGAACTGCGCCTGCAGATGCCGGTGCGCGGCGTCGTTCTTGGCCACCAGGATGATCCCCGAGGTGTCTTTGTCCAGGCGATGCACGATGCCGGGCCTCTGCACCCCGCCGACGCCCTCGATGTCGGGACAGTGGTGGAGGACGGCGTTGACCAGCGTGCCGCCGGCGTGCCCCGCCGCAGGATGAACCACCATCCCTGCCGGCTTGTCCACTGCGATCAGGTCGGCGTCCTCGTACAAGATGGTGAGGACGATGTCCTCAGGCGCCGCCGAGGCTGGCTGCGGCTCGGGTGTGGCGATCTCGATGCGGTCGCCGGGCACAACCGCGCGGCTCGCCTTACTGGCGCGACCATTGACCAAGACGGCGCCCCCTTCGATCCAGCGCTGAATCTCGGATCGTGACCGGCCGGCGAACTGCGCTGCCAGAAAGCGGTCGAGCCTGGCCGCTTCTACCTCGACGACGAGCGTCAGAAGGGCCACAGCGTCACGTCAGGCGCTGCCGATCACCGCAGCGCTCCGCCGTTCCTGGCGATAGAGGAGCCACACCAGGAGCAGGACGCCGCAGGTGACGGCGCTGTCGGCGACGTTGAAGGTCGGGAAGTAGACGTGGTCAAACAGGCGAAACTGCAGGAAGTCAACCACCTGACCCGAGTAGCGCAGGCGGTCGATCAGGTTGCCGGCCGCCCCGCCCATCATGAGTCCCAGAGCGAACAGCATCCATCCCGAAGCGCCCTGCTGCTTGTAGGCATACACCCCGATGCCGATCACGGCAATGCTGGAGACGATGATGAAGATGAGGCTGCCCCCGCGAAAAAGGCCGAAGGCGATGCCGGTGTTGGTGGTGTGAACGACATTAAAGAACGAGTCGAGCGCGGCGATGGGCGCCACGGCGCCATAAAGCGGTATGCTGGAGAGCACCCATTGTTTGCTGGCCTGGTCGAGCAGGAGCACGACCCCGGCCACAAGCAGTACGGTGATGAGGGAACGAAGCGATCCGGTCAAGCTTTCTTGTCCTTGCTTGGGCTAATGTGGAGATCTTGCTGCTCCAGCGCCCGCGGCCCGGCCACAGGGGCGCCCGACACCTCGCGTTTGCGCTGGCATTTGAGACAGAAGCGAGCGTCGGGAAGGGCTTTCAGCCGGGCGAAGTCGATGGGCTCGCCGCAGCCCTCGCAGTAGCCGTAGGTGCTGTCATCGAACTTTTTGAGCGCGTGTTTGACGCGATTGAGACGGTGCTCGGCCTGACGGCGGAGCGCGAGGTCGCTGGCCTGGTCCTGGGCCGTGGTGGCCTCGTCGGCCAGGTGGTTGCCGGCGCCCACGTCGTCATACTCGATGGCGTCGAAATACGCCAGCTCAGTCATGAGCTGCGCCTGCTCTTCTTCAAGCAAGCGGCGCAGACGGGCATCATCGCGGGTCATAGGCCAGGCTCCAGACACGATGCGGAAATGGGGGAGTACAGCACGTCTATTGTAGTGGCTGCGGTCGGAAATGCCAACACGTCCTTGGCGAGTCGGTGCCAGGGTGGTAACCCCTTCAGTCGTTTGTGTGGGCAAGAACGACCGAAGTCGTTACTACGTCGGGCCTTGGCTTTCCACGCCGTGCAACGGTATACTGCTCGTAGTCAGTTCGCACCCCATTCGAACGTACGTCTGCAAAGGGATTCTGCACGTGTCGGCGCCACCTGAGCATCCGCAATGGAGTATGGACACCAAGCGACTGGCGGTGATCGCGAGTGTGCTCGTGCTGGCCGTCCTCGCCTACTATGCGCGCTCGCTGCTGGTGGTCCTGGTGCTGGCGGGCCTCTTCTCCTACCTTCTGCAGCCAGTCATTGGCCGATTGGAACGCTGGCGACTCAGCCGCGGGGCGGCCACCTTCCTGGTGCTGCTCACGGTGGTGCTTCTGCTCATTCTGATCCCTGTGCTGGTGGTGCCGATCGTGGCGCGGCAGGTGCTCGTTCTGCTGGCGGCCCTTTATGACGCCGCCGTGCTCGCCGTTGGGGTGGGCCAGCGGTTCATCGCCGACCATCCCGTGGTGCGGCTGTATAACGTCAACGTCGATCTCGCCGAGGCCACGGCGCAGTTCCAGGACGAGCTGCGCAACACGCTCCAGGGCTTCAAGCTGCCAAGCGTGTTTGACGCCATTGGCTACGTGCAGGAGGGCGTTTCGCTGAGCTTCCGCGTGCTGGGGACCGCGGTCTCCTTTGCCGCCGGCGTGGTTTGGGGCGTCAGTGTGGCGGTAGTCACGGTTCTGTTTGTGTTTCTGTACACCTTCTACCTGACGCGTGACGCGCCGCGCCTGCGGGCCTGGATCGATCGTATGCTGCCGCCGGAGTACGTTGGGGAGATCGACCAGCTTCTCGACCGCACGAACTATGTCTGGCAGTCCTTCTTCCGCGGCCAGATCGTGTTGTCGCTGGTGATGGGGACGATTGTGACGGTGGTCATGACGGCGGTCGGGATGCCGGCCTCCCTGGTCCTGGGCATCATTGCTGGTCTGCTCGAAGTGGTGCCGACGTTGGGACCGGTGATGGCGGCGGTGCCGGCGGTGATTCTCGCGCTGGTGCAGGGGTCGACATGGCTGCCGGTCAGCAACACGGTCTTCACCCTGATCGTCATCGGCTGCTACATCGTGATGCAGCAGCTCGAAAACGCCATCGTGGTGCCGCGGGTCATGGGACAGAACCTCAATCTCCACCCCATCCTTGTGCTGATCGGCATCGTGATCGGCGCCTCAGCGCTGGGCATCATCGGTGCCTTTCTGGCGGCCCCCGTGCTCGCCACACTGGCGCTCCTCGGCACCTACGCCCATGCCAAGCTGATGGACAAAACGCCCTTTGACGATTCGTTCCCGCCCGCTCGCACCGCCTCGTCCGTATCTCCCCAGCGGTTTCGGAACTGGCTGCGACGCCAGCGGCGGCAAGGAAAAACGACGCCAACCCAGGAACCTCAGTCCATCGACGACATCACGCAGGAATAGAACCTTTTTTGGTGAACGACATGACGATGACTTCTCGCGAGCGCGTTCTGACCACACTACAGCACGAAGAACCGGATCGTGTGCCCCTTGTGATCGGCGTCAGCAACGCCACCGGCCTCAAGATGAAGCCCTACCGGGCGCTCAAGACCCTGATCGGCGTCGAGGCGCCCGACGATTACCTGTACGATTGGCCTGAGCTGGGGACGGCGGCCCTGGATGAAGCCACGCTGCAGCGGCTGCACGCCGATGTGCGGGGCGTGCTCGACCGGCACCCGGCGGAGGTCTATGAGCGCAACCGCCAGCGCGCTCCCCACAGCCCCTTCGTCGACGGCTGGGGAAGCGGGCAGATCGAGATCGAGCCTGATGTCTGGTTTCCGGGCGTCCACCCGCTGGCGGAGGCAGAAACCATCGCCGAAATCGAGAGCTACGGCGGCTGGCCCGACATGGACGATCCCACGCAGTTTGCCCACATGGCGGCGGAGGCGGACGCGCTGGCGGAGGCCAACGAGTACGCCATCATGGCCACACCCTGGCTGCTTTTCCCGTTCGAGCGGGCGTTTGCCATGCAGGGCATGGACCGCTTCATGATGAACATGGCCCTCAACCCTGAGTTTGCCGAGGCCCTGCTCTGGAAGATCCAGGGCTACTGCAAACAGCTCATGGGCCACTGCCTGCAGGCGTTGGGGGACAACGTTGACATCATTAAGATCGGCGACGACTTGGGCATGCAGAGCGGCCTGCTCATCTCTCCCAAGATGTATCGCAAGGTGCTCAAACCCATTCACGCCGACTACATTGCCTTCATCCGGGAGCGTACGAAGGCGAAGGTCTTCTTCCACACCGACGGAGACGTTTTCGACCTCGTCGACGATTTCGTCGAGATCGGCGTCGACATCCTCAACCCCATCCAGACGTCGGCGGGCAGGATGGCCGACCTGGCGGCGTTGAAACAGCGCTACGGCAAGAACATCGTCTTCTGCGGAGCCATTGACACCCAGCACATCCTGCCTCACGGCACGCCGGAAGAAGTGCGCGCCGAGGTCAGGAGGGTGGTCAACCTCATGGGACCGGGCGGCGGCTTCATGGTGGCGGCCGTGCACACGATCATGAACGAGGTGCCCGCCGCCAACATCCTGGCGATGGCGGATGCCGTGGAGGAGTTCGGGCGCTATCCGCTGCCGGGGAACTGAAATGCCCTTTCAGACGACATAACGATTCCCTGTGTCGACATAATCGACATGGCGGGTTGGGGAAGCGGTCAGGAGGGCGCCGGCGCAATGACGGTGAGAAAGCAAAGCAGCCCCTCACCGTCGTTGGCCACGCCGTGGGGCGTCCCGGCGGGGGCCACGATCATTTCGCCCGCGGTGCAGCGATGAGTTTCATTACCTACCGTGAAGTCGCCCGAGCCGGCGAGGACCAGGTAGAACTTGTCCTGGCTGGCATGTTCATGCAGTGCCTGCTCCTGGCCCGGCAGGAGGGTGTTGAGACCTGCCAGGAGCCGCTCGCTCTGGAACAGGGTTGTCTTGAAGGGTTTGTCAGCCCGGCCGCGGGCGTGGTCCAGCGGGTGCAGAAAATGAGTGCTCATCGTCGGGTCTCTTGAATTTCGGATAGTCATTTTGCCGGCGGCCAGGGCCGGGGCAGTTGTGGTCGTGCTTCCGGCGGTTTCTTGTCCGCCGTCCTGGCGCTTGAGTCTACCATGCCAGGCGGGTCCTCACCATGTGCATGCCAGCCGTTGCATGCTGGCGCAGAACGTGGTAAGGTGGTGTTGTGCTGTGGGCGTCCCCCTGCCTAAAGCAGATACTCAAGGGACTGACACCGCTTATGCCTGCGTTCCTTCTTCCGGACGGCCTACTTCACGTAGTTTCAGGGGACAATTTCGTTCTGGGCAGCGACCCCAAGTGCCAGGTGCGCCTCCAGGGTGAAGGGGTTGCGCCGCGACATCTGATCGTGCAGCGCACGGGCGAAAACTGGCAGGCCGCGCTCCTGGCGCTCAAGGCCTCCACCTGGCACAACTCCACGGCGGTGACCGGCCTTGTCCGCCTCAACGAGGGGGACGTCCTCCGCCTTGGTGATGTGAGCGTGCGCTGGCTGCCAACCGTCGCGAGGGTGGCGGCAGCCACCCCGGACCTGGTTGGGGTGGCGCCGACGCGGCGAGCGCCGGCCTGGATGTGGGTGCTGCTGGGCGCTGCGGTGATGACGGCGCTCTACGGCAGTTGGATGCTCTGGGACCGATGGCAGACCGCAAGCTCCGTCGCCACGGCACCGATTGTGGCGGTGAGTCCCACGGCGCCGGTGGAAGCGGCCACGATGGCCCCCGCGACCCCACCCCCTGTCTACCAGGTGGTTCTAGTTCTGGCAACGGCCACGCCGCTGCCAGAGGCCAGCGCCGAGGCGGGCCAAGCATCGACGGCTGCGCCAACGGATCAGCCTGCACAGCCCGAGGCGCCGGCGGAACAAGCGGCGACCGTCACCGCGCCGACCGAGGCCCCGGCGGCGTCGCCCACGGCGGAGACGGCCGAAACGCTGCCATCTGAGTCCACGCCTGTCGCCGCACAGCCCGAGGCTCCGGCGGCGTCGCCCCCGGCGGAGACGGCTGAGGCGCTGCCATCCGAGGCCACGCCTGTCGCCGCACAGCCCGAGGTGGAGGCATCGCCGACTTCAACGCCACCCACAGCGTCGCCCACGCCCGCAGCGCCCCAGGCGACAGTTGCGCCCACGGCGGCCCCCGCTGCGGTCGAGACACAGAAGTGCTTGGCGCCAAACGGATGGCGCCAGATCACCGTGAAGCGGGCGCAGACGGTGCGGGAGCTGGCACGGCGCTACGGCACCTCGGCTGTACGTTTGGCGGCGGCGAACTGCCTCGAGAGCAACCGGGTGCGCGTAGGCCAGCAGGTGTACGTGCCGCCGCGCTAAGGGCGGAAAGAGATGCCGGTGTCAGGCCAGGTCAGAGAGGATGGACAGCAGCTTGTCTACCTCGTGCCTGGTGTTATAGTGCGACAGCCCCAGCCGTAGAACGCCGCCTTTGTCGGTGAGTCCCAGGCGCTCGATCACGGAAACGGCATAAAAGTGGCCGGCGTAGGCGGCAATGCCGAGATCGGCAAGGCGGCGGGAGAGCTCGTCGGGCGTCCGGGCGGCCATGCGCACGGCTGCCGTGGGCGCACGATCGTCGAAACGGCTGGGATCGGTGATGCCGTAGACCGTCAGACCGGGGATGGCCTGCAGGCCGGCCAGCATGTGGGCGAAGAGACCTCGCTCGTAGCCGGCAATGACGGTCATGGCCTGCTTGAGGGCGAGGCGCCGGCCCGTCAGGCCCGGAAACGAGCCCACACCTGCGCCGAAGCTCCGGCCCAGGTCCGCCAGGTAGTCGATCGCCGCCGTAGACCCAGCCAGGCCTTCGTGGTTCTGCGTGCCCGTCATCCACTTGCCGGGAGGATGCGGATCGCTGGGGCGTACCTTGTAGGCGGGGAGCCGGTCGAGCAAATCGTAGCGTCCCCAGAGCACGCCTACGTGCGGGCCGTAGAACTTGTAGACCGAACACGCCAGGAAGTCGCAGCCCAGCGCCTGAACGTCGATCGGGAAATGCGGCGCCAGGTGGACGGCGTCCACAAAGACCAGGGCGCCGGCGGCATGGGCCCTGGCCACGATGGCGGGGATGGGATTGACGGTGCCAACCGCGTTGGAGGCGCCGCCCACGGCCACCAGGCGTGTGCGCTCATTGAGAAGTCCGTCGAGCTGTTCGACACGGAGCGTGCAGTCCGCAGGGTCGAAATCCAGGCGCCGGATGACGATGCCCTGTTCTTCGAGAGCAAGCCAGGGAGCGACGTTGGCATCGTGGTCCAGCCAGGTGATGATGACCTCATCGCCTGGGCGCCAGGTACGGGCCAGCGCCCGGCTGAGCGCAAACGTCAGCGTGGTCATGTTGGGACCGAAGACGATCTCGTTGGGTGAGGGCGCATTCAGGAAGTCGGCCAACGCCTCATGGGCGGCGGCAAGCGTGGCATCGGTTCGCTGCGAAGTCAGGAAGGCCGCATGAGTGTTGGCGTTGGCGTTCGTCAGGTAGGCGGCCATGGCGGCGATCACGCCGGCGGTGACCTGGGTGCCGCCGGGGCCATCGAAATAGATGAGCGGCTGGCCGCGGCCATCTGACTCAGACAGTGCGGGGAACTGGTGGCGAATCTGCTCGGGAGAGAAGTTGGGCATGGAAGGTGGCAACCTCAGGCTGAGATGGAGAGGGAGATTCAGGTTTGCTTCTTGACCAGGACGGCCCAAACGAAGCGTGGCAGATCGAGCTGGCGACGCCAGCGCCAGGGTTGAGTAGCCAGCCGCCACAACCATTCCAGGTTCAGGCGAATCAGCCAGTGCGGCGCCCGCCGCTGTACGCCGACGATGTGGTCGAAGGCGCCGCCGACGCCGATGGACACGGGCACACCCAGATCCTGCTTATGATGGGCGATCCAGAGGTCCTGGCGGGGCGCCCCGTAGGCGACGAGCAGGATGTGGGGCTGCGCCTTTCTGATGCCGGCGGCAATGCCAGGGTAGTCTTCGTCCGATGGCGAACCGGCGAAGCTGCCGGCGATGATGAGCCCCGGATGGCGCCGGGACAGCTCGGCGCCTGCCCTTTCCGCCACACCGGGCGCCGAACCCAGCAGGTACATCCGCCAGCCCTCCTGGGCGGCGCGCGCCGCCAGCAGGTAGATGCCATCCGAGCCCGTCACCCGTTCGGGCAAGGGCCTGCCCAGGCGTTTGGCTGCCCAAAGCAGGCCCACACCGTCAGGCAGCACGATATCGGCCTGCCGCAGCACGGCGGCGAACGCCGGCATGCGGCGCGCCGTCATCAGGAATTCCGGGTTTGCCGTGCATACCTGCCTGGGGCTTCCATCCTCCACGAAGAACGATACCAGGTCCAGCAGCGAGGCGTAGGTGACCGGGTGAATCGGGAAACCGAGGATGGAAATGGGCGCGGGAATCGTGGTAGTCATGGCGTGGGCTGAGAAGGCACAACTGGCCGCTGGTGCCGCGCCAATCGTAGCGGATGGCGGTGTCGTGGCCAAACCAGGCGCAGCGGCAAGTGCGCGGGATTCTGCTCCTCAAAGCACGGAACCAATCACACGTGAAGTACGTCATCCTAGCGATGGCAAAATGCGCAGCCGGGTCTGCTGTTACCGGAACGCCGACTTCTGCTGTTTGCAGGCCACATGTTATTCTTACGACCTAGCCGCTGTTCAAATGGAGGATTTTGACACCATGAAGAGAACAATCCTATTTCGCCTTGCCGCACCGCTTGCCCTGGTGCTGCTCGTAGGCATGTTCGCCGCCTGTGTCCCGGCGACCGTCACGCCGGTCCCTGTGCAGCCTACGGAGCAGGCCCCTGCTCCGGTACAGAGCGAGATCATCACGCTGTACGTGGGACCTGAGCTTGTGGACTGCACTGGCGTTGCTCCGCAGAAGTGCATGCAGGTTAAGGACAGCCCTGACGGCGCCTGGCAGAACTTCTTCGATCCCATTGCCGGGTTCACCTTCGAGCCGGGCTACAACTACGAGTTGAAGGTGGAGCGGACGGTGGTTGAGAACCCGCCGGCCGACGCCTCTAGGTTCAAGTATGCGTTGGTCGAAGTGGTCAGCAAGACGGCCGCCGAACAGACTGCCAAGCCCACTTCCGCCCCGGAGACAACGCCATCCAAGACGGCAGCCCTGACGCTGGAAGGTCCGACCTGGCAGTTGGTGTCGCTGGCTGACGAGAAGGGCGAGACGATCGCCGCCATGACCGGCGTGACTGTTACGGCAGGCTTCAACGAGGGACAGCTCACCGGCAACGGCGGCTGCAACAGTTATTTCGGAGGCTATACCGTAGACGGCGACAAGCTGACGATCACACCCGCCGGCACGACGATGATGGCCTGTGATGAGAAGGTCATGGCGCAGGAGAAGGCCTTCATGGCCGCGCTTGCCTCCGCCGCCACTTTCCAGATTGCGGACGGCCAGCTCCAGATCATGAACGACAAGGGTGCCGTCGTGCTTACGTTCACGGCACAGGCGCAGCCTGCCCTGACGGGCGTTGTCTGGAACGCTACCTTCTACAATAACGGCAGGGGCGCCGTCGTCGGCGTGATGCGGCCTGAGACGTCGATCACCGCCATCTTCGGTGAAGATGGCACGCTGTCCGGCTCAGCCGGCTGCAACAACTACTCCACTACCTACACAGTGGACGACCGCAACAACATGATCATCAGCGGCGCCATTGTCACCACCCAGAAGGCCTGCGAACAGGCGATCATGGACCAGGAGGCCGCCTACCTGGCAGCGCTGCCCACGACTGCCTCCTACAACTTTGTGGACGGCCAGCTTCACCTTCGCACCACCGAAGGCGCCAATGTGGCGCTCTACGAGGCGGGAGCGGCCGCAGGCGGCGAGCCGACGCCTGAGGCGACGACGGCGCCCGCAGCTGGACTGGAAGGCACGAACTGGCAGATGGTCTCCTACGTAAACGACCAGGGCGAGACGGTGGCGGCACTGCCTGAGGCGCCTGCGACGGCGCTCTTCGCCGATGGCCTGGTTTCGGGCACGACCGGCTGCAACCGCTACGGGGGCACGTACACTGTGGATGGGACAGCGCTCAAGGTTACGCTTGGCCCCAGCACGATGATGGCTTGTCCCGATGCCCAGATGGTGCAGGAACAGGGTTTCCAGGCGGCCATGGCGAACGTAGCGAGCTACGAGGTGGCAGGAGAACAGCTCCTGCTCAAGAACGCTGCCGGCGATGTGGCGCTCACCTTCGCTCCCGAAGCACAGTCGTCATTGGCGGGCACCAATTGGCAGGTCCAGGCTTACAACAATGGCAAGCAGGCCGTGGTGAGCGTGCTTTCGCAATCTCAGATCACGGCGGTGTTCGGCGAGGATGGCAGCCTCAGTGGTTTTGGCGGCTGCAATCAGTACGCCACCACCTACAAGGTCGACGGTGACAAGATCACAGTCGATCCGGCGATTGCCACCACGCGCAAGGCTTGCGCACCCGATGTTATGGACCAGGAGCGAGCCTACCTCGAGGCCCTGGTGACGGCAGCCACCTATAAACTGGGGGCCGGCGCCATGGAGCTGCGGACGGAGAGCGGCGCCCTGGCTGTGAACTACATCCAGTCTGAAGTCGTTCACGAGGAGGTCAAGCCCGGGGCGGCGCCTGAGGCGACCCCGGCGGCGCCGGAAGCGACTCCGGAGCCCACGGTCGCGGCACCGGAAACCGCCCCGGCGGCGGGCCTGGAGGGTGTCAACTGGCAGCTCGTCTCCTATGTCAACGCCAAGGGCAAGACGGTGGCAGCCCTGCCTGATGCTCCTGCCACAGCCTTGTTTGCGGACGGCAGCGTGACCGGCACCACGGGCTGCAACCGCTACGGCGGCGCCTACACCGCGAAGGGCAACAAGCTGACGGTCAAAGTCGGGTTCACCACGATGATGGCTTGTCCGGACGCCCAGATGGCGCAGGAGCGGCAGTACCTGGCGGCCCTGGCCAGCGCTGCCAGCTACAAGGTTGCGGGTGACCAGCTCGTGATCAAGAACGCCAAGGGCGCCACCGTGCTGACCTTCAAGCCCGAAGCGCAGCCTGCGCTCACCGGCGCCGCCTGGCAGGTCATGAGCTACAACAACGGCAAACAGGCCGTCGTCAGCGTCCTTGCTGGCACCGAGATCACGGCGCTATTCGGCGAGGACGGCAGCCTTTCCGGCACGGGCGGCTGCAACCAGTACAACACGACCTATAAGATCGACGGCGCCAACATTGCGATCGACCCGGCGATTGCCACCACACGGATGGCCTGCCCGCCGGAGGTGATGGCGCAGGAAAGCGCCTACCTGGAGGCGCTGAAGTCGGCCGCGACCTACAAGACGGCCGGCAACAGTCTGGAGCTACGCACGGCCGACGGCGCCCTCGCCGTCAGCTTCACTCTGCCTGCCCCCGGCGCCGAGACGGCGGCCGGTGGCGCCGCGCCTGAACCGACCCCCACCGTCGAACAGGGCGCCGTGAACGCGCCTGCTCCGGCGCTGACAGGCGTTGTCTGGCAGTGGCAAGGCACGGACATGAGCGATGGAAGCAAGATCAAGGTCAAGTACCCGGACCACTATACCGTCGAGTTCCTGGCCGATGGCAAGCTGCGGCTGCGGGTGGACTGCAATACGGGCGGCGGCTCCTACAAAGTGGACGGCGCCAGCCTTGCCATCGATGCCGCTACCAAGACCAAGAAGCAGTGCCCGTCCGGTTCGAAGGGCAATCTCTTCCTCCAGCAGCTCAACCATGCCGGCACCCATGTCTTCGACGGCGACAACCTGGTCATCAACCTCTTTGCCGACTCCGGCAACATGATCTTCAGCAAGGGCGGCGCCAGCAAGCCCTGACGCCGGGGCCGGGGGTGGTGACCCGCCGCCGGCATTCCCTTCCGCCTGCTCTTCTGCAACAGCCGTCCAGGTGCGCCTGGACGGCTGTTGTCTTGGGGGGTGGTTTGCGGCGATTTGACAGGTCGTGCACGGTGGTGTATCCTCCCGCCTCAATTGCACAGCACCAGTTCCAGGTGCGAAGCTCTTATCCAGAGAGGCGGAGGGACCGGCCCGATGAAGCCTCGACAACCCGGCGACCACAGCAACGACGCTGCCTAAGTGTCAGGGTGCCAATTCCGGCAGAGAAGTTCTGGAAGATGAGAGGACAGAAGCGCACGGCCCCTGCTCACGCCACCTACGGCGGACTCTGAAGCAGGCGCACCATGACATTCCGAACCCTCTCGCTCACCGGCAGAGGGTTCTTCTTTTTTCCAGCGCAGTTCACTATCAGTCCGCTGCTCACTGCCACGACTAGACACTCGCAGCCCGCACACTCACACGGAGACTCCCACCATGCCAGGCATTGCCTCAACCGGCCGCACCTTCGGCTTCGCCACGCGCCAGCTCCATGCAGGCCAGCAGCCTGATCCGACAACCGGCAGCCGCGCACTCCCCATTTACCAGACCACGAGCTACCAGTTTCGTGATACGGAGCATGCCGCCAACCTCTTTGCGCTGAAGGAGCTTGGCAACATCTACACGCGGATCATGAATCCCACGACCGACGTGCTCGAGCAAAGGCTGGCCGACCTGGAAGGCGGCGTGGGCGCCCTGGCGGCAAGCAGCGGCCACGCCGCCCAAACGATGGCCATCCTGACGCTTTGCGGCGCCGGCGACCACATCGTCAGCAGCAGCCGGCTCTACGGGGGAACCTTCAACCAGTTCAACTACACGTTTCCCCGGATCGGCATTGACGTAACGTTCGTCGATCCCAGCGATCCCGAGGCGTTCGCCAGGGCCATCCGGCCAAACACCAAGATCCTGTACGGCGAGACCCTGGGCAACCCCGATATCAGCGTCTTTCCGTTCGAAGAGGTGGCGGCCATTGCCCAGGCGCATCACGTGCCGCTGATGATCGATAACACGTTTGCAACGCCCTACCTGTGCCGGCCATTCGAGTGGGGCGCCAACATCGTCACGCACAGCACCACCAAGTTCCTGGGGGGGCATGGCACGACGATCGGCGGCGTCATCGTCGATGGCGGCAACTTCGACTGGCGCAGCGGCCGCTTTGACAACTTCACCACGCCTGATCCCAGCTACCACGGCCTGGTGTACGCCGATCTGGTGGGCGCCGGTTTGCCGCCGTTCATCATCAAGGCACGAGTGCAAACGCTGCGCGACATCGGCGCCAGCCAATCGCCCTTCAATAGTTGGCAGACGCTGCAGGGCATCGAAACCCTCAACCTGCGCATGGATCGTCACGTGGCCAATGCCGAGGCCGTGGCCAACTTCCTCGCCGGCCATCCGGGCGTGAGCTGGGTGAGCCACCCCTGCCTGAGCAGCCACCCCGACCACGAGCGTGCGAAGAGGTATCTGCCCAAGGGCGCGGGCGCCGTGCTGGGCTTCGCCATCAAAGGCGGTGTGGAGGCAGGCCGGAAGTTCATCGAGAGTCTGCTCCTGTTCAGCCACCTGGCCAATGTCGGTGACGCCAAAAGCCTGGCGATCCATCCCGCCAGCACGACGCACAGCCAGCTTACGGCGGAGGAGATGTCCAGCGCCGGCGTCACGCCTGATTTCATCCGCCTGAGCATCGGCATCGAGGACCTCGACGACATCCTCTGGGACCTCGACCAGGCGCTGATGGCGGCGAGGCGCTGAAAGACGTTTTACGTGATGCGTGACGAGTACTGCGTACTGCGTAATACGTAACGAGTAGTGTGATGCGCGAGAGGCGGTTCTAATTGCGCATTACGCATTACGCATTACACATTACGTGTTGCGTGACGAGTACTGCGTACTGCGTAATACGTAACGAGTAGGGCGTGATGGCGCGTTCTAATTACGCATTACGTATTACGAAGTACGTCTTAATCTCCCCTCCTTGCCTCTTTCCCCGTCCTTACCTGTATGCCTTCTCCGAATACTGTCGGCATCGTCAAAGCGCAGCACCACGTGTTTGCCGTGGACGCGCCGTTCCAGCTTGAGAGCGGCGCCGAACTCCGCCCGGTGACTCTGACCTATGAGACCTATGGACGGCTGAACGCCGACCGCTCCAACGTGATCCTTGTCGAGCACGCCTTGAGCGGCAGCGCCCATGCCGCGGGTTACCACACGGAGGAGGAGCAGGCAGCCGGCAAAGCAGGGTGGTGGGACGACTGCATCGGACCGGGGAAAGCCTTTGACACGGACCGCTACTTCATCGTGTGCAGCAACGTGTTGGGAAGCTGCTACGGAAGCAGCGGCCCCAGCAGCGTCGATCCGCAGACAGGCCGGCCCTACGGTCTGCACTTCCCCGTGGTCACCATCGGCGACATGGTGCGGGCGCAGATCGCCCTGCTCGATAGGCTTGGCATCGACAGGGTGCTCTGCGTGGTTGGCGGCTCGATGGGGGGCATGCAGGTGCTGGAGATGGCTGCCCATCACCCCGAACGCATCTGCGCCGCCATCCCCATTGCCACCACCGCCCGGCACAGCCCGATGCTGATCGCGTTCAGTGAGGTCGGACGCCAGGCGATCTACGCCGATCCCAACTGGAGCCGCGGCGATTACTACGACCGAGCGGTCAAGCCTGATGCCGGGCTGGCAGTGGCACGGATGGTCGGTCACATCACGTATCTCAGCGAAGAGTCGATGCACAAGAAGTTCGGCCGCCGGCTGCAGGGCAAGGAGCGCTTTGGCTTTGAGTTCGACCCTGAGTTCGAGGTTGAGAGCTACCTGAAGTACAAGGGCAACAAGTTCACGCAGCGCTTCGACGCCAACAGCTACCTGTACGTCACCAAGGCGATGGACTACTTCGACCTGTCCGAGCCGCACGGTTCCCTGGTAGCGGCCTTTGCCCACTCCACCGACATCAGGTTCCTGGTGGTGAGCTTCACCAGCGACTGGCTCTACCCCAGCTACCACAGCAAGGACCTGGTGCGGGCGCTGACGGCAGCCGGGGCCGATGTCACGTACCTGGACATCCGGAGCAGTTGGGGCCATGATGCCTTTCTCGTTGAGGTGGACACCATGACGAGTCTGCTCTCCAGCTTCCTGGACCGGTTGGTGCGCGAAGAGGGGATCGCTCTGCCCGACCCGGTCCCGGTCCCTGAGGCGCCTGTGCCGCTGGGGGCTCAACCGGGGGCTCAACCGGGGGGTCAACCGGGGGCTCAACCGGGGGCTCAACCGGGGAGCCAGTCATGATGGCGCCCGTAAGCGAAGGGGACCGCAACCGTCTGCGCCCTGACCTGCAGGCAGTCGCGGACCTTGTGCCTGCGGGCGCCAAGGTGCTTGACCTGGGCTGCGGCGACGGCAGCCTGCTCGATTATCTTGTGCGCGAGCGAAAGGTGCGTGGGCGCGGCATCGAGCTGAATGAGGGCAACGTGCTCGCCTGCGTCCGGCGCGGCCTGAGCGTCCGCCAGGGGCACCTGGAAGAGGGACTGGCCGATTACCCTGATGCAAGCTTCGACGATGTCCTCCTGACGCAGACGCTTCCCTACCTGGACGACCCCGGCGCCATCCTGCACGAAATGCTGCGCGTGGGCCGCCGCGCCATTGTCAGCTTCCCGAACTGGGGCTACTGGCGCTGCCGGCTGCACCTGCTGCTTACAGGGTGCGTTCCCCAGGCTCCTGACCTGTCCCAGCGCTGGAATGATGTGCCGCGCTGGCAGGCCCTGACGATCACCGACTTCGCCCATTTCTGCCAGCAGGAGGGCCTGCAGATCACCCGCGAGCTCTACCTGGTGAAGGGCCGGCGCTCCGAGATCATCAAGGTGAAGAACCTGCTGGCGACGACGGGCGTCTTCGCCCTGGAGCGGCGGAGCCTGCCTACACCAAAGGGTTAAGGCAGGGACTCAGGCGCTTGCGGCGGGCCGGCTTGCCAGGCCGTCGAAGAAGATCGCCACCATCAGGTCGATGGCGCCGGCTGTCGGCGTGAGCGGCGACTCGTGGGCGGTGTAGAGAAAGGGATACATCATGCCCAGCAGAATCCAGGTGGCGTCGCTGGCATCGACGGGACGCAGGTCGCCGGCCGCGATCCCGTCGGTGATGATGCTTTGGATCTGCCCGATGAACTTCTCGTGGTAGGTCCGCCCGAAGGCCTCCCTGGCCTCGGGACTGACGTTGACCATCTCCTGGCTGGCCAGCCGGATGATGGCCCGCTGCTCCGGGGCGCGGGCGGCGATGCCGTGCATCACCAGGGTGATGCGCTGCCGCGCCCCTGACTCGGAACGCTTGGCGTCGGTGACAATGGCCTCGATCTCACCCAGGTTGGCGGTCAGAATGGCGAGGAAGAGCGCCTCTTTGTCACGGAAGTGATAGTAGAGACCGGCCTTGGAAACCCCTACCTGCTCCGCAATCTCGCGCATCGAGATGCCATTGTAGCCATGCGCCACGAACAACCGGGTGGCCTCATCCATGCATTTCTGCGGCAGGTCGATGGCTTCGTTCGTGCGCATGGCTGGCGGGATTTACCTCAGTCGGCGAGGGCTGCGAGCGCGCTGGCGGCGGGAATGGCTGTGTCGTGATGGGCGGCAAAGCCCTTGACATCAACCCGAACCAACAGCCAGATGCAAAAGAAAAGACCTAGCCCCTCGAAGACGAACAGAACCGCGTAGGCCGTGCTGAACGCACCGCTCAGGGCAAGGGCAACGTCGCGAATGACGCCGCCCATGGCGATGCCAAGGCCGCGCGTGACCAACTGCACCATGCTCCACAGCGCCAGGTAGCTTGCGGCCTGCGCCGGGCGGAGCATGGCCATGAGCAGGCTGACTCCGCCCACGGTGAAGACGCCGAAGCCGAACCCGAACACCAGCAGGACGGGCACGATCAGCGCCTGCATCTTGAGGGCCGAAGCGACGCCGAGCAGGACGATGGGGCCGCCAAGCAGCGCCAACCCCAGGAGGGTCGTCCCCACCTGCTGGTCGGGACGCCACTTCCGTGTGAGCACCGAAGTCAGCACCATTGCCAGCAGCACCCCCGTTCCCCAATAGGCATTGAAGCGGGTGGTCTGCCCGACGCTGAGGTCAAACACGTCGCCGCCGAAGGGCTCCAGCATCGAATCCTGCATAAAGGCGAAGAAGGCGGAGACCCCCAGGAAGAGGGCATAGCGCCGGGTACGCTCGTCCGCCCAGATCTCACGGAAGGTCTGGCGGAAGGGTTGGGTGGTGGGCGCCTCCACGTCCGGCGCGTGCCGGCGCTCCTCACCCCAGATCGAGACGATCCAGAAAAAGGCAGCGCCGGCCATGGCGAAGAGCACCAGGCGCCAGAATTGCGCGTAGTCAAACGTCGGCAGAAGACGTCCGTAGAGGAAGCCGCCGAAGGCAAAACTGGCTACCAGGATGGTCTGCACGATGGCGATCGCCTGCCCGCGCCGGGAGTAAGGGGCGCTGTCGTGCACAAGGGCCAGGTAGGGCGCCCCGGAGATCAGGGTGCCAACGCCGTAGACGAGGAAGGAGACGATGGCGAGGCTCCAGCCGGTCACAGAACGCACGTCAAAGCCGATGGCTGCCAGCGCCAGGGGCAGGAGGGGCAGCGAGGCCAGCATGAGGAGCCGGCCGAGCCAGATATAGGCGATGCGACGGCTGCCGAAGATGGGGCGGGTGTCAGATTCGTGCCCGGCCCAAAGGGTGAGCGGCGCCATCAGATAGCGCAGCGCCACCAGCAGCGATACTGGCCATGCTGGCACCCCCAGGTCCGCGATCAGGATCCGGTTCCAGACCGCAGACGTGAGCAGATCGGTCAGCGAAGAGCCGATATGGAACGTGCCGATCTTGAGCGAGCGCCAGACGCTAAATCGCTGTTCGCCGGCGGCGGGCACGGTGATCTCCGAAGAACTCATTGCCAATACCTCATGAACTTAAGGAAAGTTGCATGAGATTGTAGCTGAGCCAATGGGCGGAGTCGGGATGTTTTCTCCCCATTGCCGGACGCAATGGGGAGAAAACCCCCGGAGCGCCCGCCTAGAGCAGGGGCCGCCCGTAGGCCATGAAGGGCCACGGGATGGCCAGGATGACCAGGACCAGGGAGATGGCGTAGAAGATGAACTCCGTCCGGTGCTTACCGGCGTCGTCAGTGGCCTTGCGCGCCCGCGCCCGGCCGATGTGGGCGATGACGACGGCGACGAGCATGACCGGGAAGTGCTCGACGAGGAAGAAGCGCGTCACCTCGTTCTGCATGGCCGAGCTCATGCCCGACAACGCCGCGCGGGTGATTGGGCTGAGGATGAAGAAGAGCACAAGCCCCAGCAGCACCTGCAGGTCCATGCTCATGGTGTAGATCATGCCGAGGCGCTCGTCGCCGGGAGTCCAGAATGTGGCCTTGCGCCAGCCGCGGAAGGCCTGAACGACGGCGATAATGCCGGCAATCAGCACGACCCAGCGCATGATGCTGTGGAGGGTCAGGAAGATGTTGTACAACGTCATGGGAATGGCTCCTTGGTATGGGAGTAGAGGATGGGAACGGCTTGTGGGTCAGGCGGGTTCGGCTTCGATGGGCGCTGCGGCAGGGGCCTCCGCATGGCGCATGGCTTCATTGCGCTTCACGGTCTCGATCTCGGCGGCGCGGCTCTTCAGGTTGACCGCCACCAGGATGAGAAGCAGGGCGACGACGCCGACGGCGATGTAGGCCCCTTTGTAGCCGGCCACGCCGCCGCCCAGCGAGGCGGCGACGGCGCCGACCAGGGCGCCGCCGATGAGCTGGCCGGAGGAGGTGAAGAGGGAGAGCGCGCCCTGGGATGCGGCGCGGGCCGTGGCGGGCGCCTCATTGAGCACGACATAACGCAGAGGGGCGCCAAGCAGCATGCCCAGGCCCAGGCCGACGACAAGCGCCGACCCGTAGAATCCGACCCAGGTGACCGGGAGGACCCCGACCAGGATCATGCCGGCGGCAAGAAGACTGAGGCCGCACAGGATGACCAGGCGCGAGCCGAAGCGATCGAGCATGCGTCCGGCAACGGGCGAACCCACGGCCATGGCCAGCACTGCCGGCAGCAGGGCGTAGCTGGCGGTCGATTCCTTGATCCCGAAGGCCGCCACCAGCAGGAGGGGCACAAAGACCACGGCCGACTCGCCCAAGCCGGCGCCAAGGGCCACACCGCTCACGACCTTCATCTGCCGGGAGGCGAAAAGGCTCATGCGGACAATCGGGTCTTCCGCTCGTGTTTCCACCAGGTAGAAGACTAGCAGTAGCACGGCGGCCGCCAGCAGGAAGGGCCAGACGTTGAGCGAAGCCAGGCTGGCGGCGATATTCTTGGTGTCGAACTGGTTGATGCCGAACGTGAGCGCCGCCAGGGCCAGGCCCAGGACGACCATGCCCAGGAGGTCGAAGCGCTTGCGTTGGGCGGGTTTTGAGGCGGGCAGGGTCCGTGCTGCCAGGATGAGGACCACGGCGGCAATCGGTAGATTGATGAGGAAGAGCCATCGCCAGCTCGCTGCCATGAGCACGACGCCGCCGATGATGGGTCCGATCAGGAAGGCCAGGCCGAAGACGGCGCCGATGAGGCCCAGGGCGCTGCCGCGCTTCTCGGGCGGGAAGGTGTCGCCGATGACGGCGCTGGCCACGGGGAAGATGCCGCCAGCGCCCAGGCCCTGCACGGCGCGGCCCAGGAGCAGGACGCCGAATGTGGGCGACAGGGCGACGATCAGGGAGCCAGCGGCGAAGAGTGAGACGTCGAGCAGGTAGATGCTGCGCCGGCCCGCCCGGTCCGACAGCTTGGCCATGAGGGGCGTGCCGATCAGGTTGAAGAGCACGTAAATGGTAAAGACCCAGGCCAGGGCACGGGCGCTGACCCCCGGGTGCGCCGCCTTGATGGCCGGCAGCGCCGGCGCCACGATGGCGATATCGAGCGCGCCCATGAGCACGCCGATGAAGAGAACGACGAGGATGCGATTGCGGGTGCGGTTGTCTGCGATGTTCATGAGGCAGTGTCCAGGAGTAAGTTACCGACCGGTCGGTCAGTTGCCTATTCTACGGCATCGCCTGGGACATGTCAAGATGGCGCGCACGGCGCGCGGGGGGGTAGGTCATTGCGAACCAAGTGAAGCGATCCCCAAGGTGGTTTGGAGATTGCTTCAGGGCTAACGCCCTTCGCAATGACATAGGGAGGGGTGGAGATGCTTCACTGGAGTTGGCTGAGGGTGGGGGTTGGCGGGTGGAACCCGTTCAGCATGACATAAGGGAGAGCATGCCGGCGGCTTCGGCGCGGATGGCTTCGCGCTCGGCAGGGGCGAGACGGGACAGGCCCAGGACGGCAGGGCCGAAACGAGGGTGGCTGCGCAGCTCGGCCTCGTGCGCGATCAGAAAGTTCCAATAGAGGGTCGTGAAGGGGCATGCCTCCGGGCCCAGGCGCTGCTTGGGCTGGAAGCGGCAGCCATCGCAGTAGTCGCTCATGCGGTCGATGTAGCTGCCGGAGGCCAGGTAGGGCTTGGTGGCAATCAGGCCGCCGTCGGCGTTCAGGCCCATGCCCAGGACGTTCGGAGTCACGACCCATTCGTAGGCATCGACATAGGCGGTCAGGAACCACTCGTTGACCGCCGCCGGGTCCAGACCTGCCAGGAGCGCGAAGTTGCACAGCACCATCAGACGCTCGATGTGGTGGGTGTAGCCGCCGTCCAACGCTCGTTTGATCACCGTGCGCAGGCAGTTCATGGCGGTGTCGCCGTCCCAGAACCAGCCCGGCAGGGGCCGGTGCGCATTCCAGGCATTGGCGGCCGCCAGGTCCGGCATGAGGCGGTGGTACTGCCAGGCGATGTACTCGCGCCAGCCCACCACCTGGCGGATGAAGCCCTCCACCGAGTTCAGCGGCGCCCGGCCTTTCCGGTACGCTGCCTCGGCCTGCCGTGCAAGCGCCAGCGGCTCGAGCAGCCCCAGGTTGAGGTAGGGCGAGAGCAGGGAATGGTAGACGGAGGCAGAGGCCGACGACATGGCGTCCTCATAGGCGCCGAAGTCGGGCAGGCGGCGGGCCAGGAAATCATCCGCGGCGGCCTCGGCCTGCGCCCTCGTCACCGCCAGATCGAAGCCGTCCACGGCGCCCACGCCCCACCCCGCGGCTTCCACCTCGGCCATGACCTGCAGGGTGATGGCGTCGGGCGCAAAAGAGCGCGGGGCGGGAGGCCGCGCCGCCTTGGGCAGGGGTTTGCGGTTCTCGGCGTCCAGGTTCCAACGGCCGCCCTCGGGTCCGCCCGTGTCGTCGAGCAGCAGGCCAAAGCGGCGGCGCATGGCGCGATAGAAGTGCTCCATGACGTAGCGCCGGCCTGGCTGCGACTCCGGGAAGGGGTCGAAGCGGCCGATCAGGAATTGGGTGTTGGGCACCACGGTGACGGGCAGGCCCAGCGCATCCGCCAGCCGCTCGTGCTGCCAGCGTCTCCCCCCGTGATCGGCGGCGGCCATTGTCACCAGGGTAGCCGTCTCTACGGAGCGGCAGTGCTCCTGCAGGCCCGCCTGCATGGAGGGCGCCTGGCGGTAGTCCACCTCGTAACCCTGCGCTCGCAGCTCGGCGGCGTAGTGGCGCATGGCGCTCAGGAGCAGGACCAGCTTCTTGCGTTGGTAGGGATGGCGGCGGATGCGGCTATCGCTCTCTACCATCACCACGCGCACGTTCTGGCGGCCCGCCAGGTCTTCGGCGTGGCGCAGGGCCGGATGGGCGTCGACAAGCTGGTCGCCCAGGATCCAGACGGAGACATCCTTCGTGGTCATGTGATCTCCCAATGTCACCGCGAACGAAGTGAAGCAGTCTCCAAGATGCCGGTTGGGGATTGCGTCGCAAGCTCCGCTTGCTTACGGGGCTGCGCCGTTCGCAATGACATGGGAGGGGCGAGATGCTTCACTGGCGTTGGGGGATGGGGAGGGTTGGCGGGTCGAACCCGTTCAGCATGACATAAGGACGGGCGAGATGCTTCACTGGGGGTGGCGGATGGGGAGGGTTGGCGGGTCGAACCCGTTCAGCATGACATAAGGAGGGGATCAGGCGGGGCCGATGAGGTCGGCGGCGATCTTGCCTGAGGAGAGGACGCCCGGCAGGCCGGCGCCTGGATGCGTGCCGGCGCCGGCGAAGTAGAGGTTGTCGAAGTCCTCGGAGCGGTTGTGGGGCCGGAACCAGGCCGACTGGAGGAGTGTCGGCTGGACGGAGAAGGCGGAACCGAGGTGGCTGTTGAGGGTGTTCTGGAAGTGCAGGGGGTCGATGAAGTGCTCGGTGACGATGTTGGCCTGCAGGTCGGGGAGGTAGTTGGCCTCCAGGAAGTTCATGATGGCGTCGCGATAAGGCCTGGCCTGGCGCGTCCAGTCGATACCGGCGCCGAGGTGGGGGACCGGCGAGAGGACGTAGAAGGTCTCGCAGCCGGGTGGCGCCATGGTCGGATCGGTCAGTGTGGGCATGTGGAGGTAGAGTGAGAAGTCCTCGGGCAGGTCCTTGTTGGCGAAGATCTCGGTCAGCAGGCCCTTGTAGTCCTCACTGAGGATGATGTTGTGGTGGGCCAGTCCCTGGTCGCGATAAAGGCGTCTAGTGCCGAAGTAGATGACAAAGAGGGACATGCTGTACTTCTTGCGCTTGACCCAGCCGTCGCTGTTCTTGTGGCGGGCGCGAGAGGGGATCATGTTGAGATAGGTGTAGGCGACGTCGGCGTTCGAGACGACGGCATCCGCCTGGTGCACCGAGCCGTCCTTGAGCCGAACGCCAGTGGCGCGGCGGCCCTGGACAAGGATCTCGTCCACCTCCGCATTGAGCCGGACGGTGCCGCCCAGTTCCTCGAACAGCCTGCCCATGCCCTGCACGATCGTGCCGGTGCCGCCCAAGGCGTACTGGATGCCCCACTCGCGCTCGAGGTAATGGATGAGAACGTAGAGCGAGGAAGCGCTGAGCGGATTGCCGCCGATGAGCAGAGGATGGAAGGAGAAGCAGCGGCGCAGGAAGTCATCCTGGATGAAGTGCGAGACGTAGCCGTAGACGCTGCGGTAGGACTGCAGGCGCACCAGGTCGGGAGCCACGCCGAGCATGTCATTGAAGTGGAGGAAGGGCGTCCCAATCAGGGGCATGCCGGTCTCGAAGACGGCCTTGGTCGAGGCGATGAAGCGGGTGTAGCCCTCTTTGTCGGCGGGGTTGAACTTGTCGATCTCGCTGAGGATGAAGTCGTGGTCGCCGTTGTAGTCCAGATAGCGCTTCTGGTGGTCCCAGATGCGGTAGAAGGGGTCGATCGAGGCGAGCTGGAAGTAGTCCTGCCGGCGCTTACCCGCCATCTCCCAAAGCTCGTCAAACAGCCACGCCGCCGTGATCACGGTGGGGCCGCCGTCGAACTTGAAGCCCTGGGACTCGTAGGCGTAGGCGCGGCCGCCGAGCTTGTCGCGCTTCTCGAACAGGGTGACATCGTGGCCCTGGTGGGCCAGGCGAATGGCGGCGCTGAGACCGCCAAAGCCGCTGCCGATGACGATAATGTTTTGTTTCATGGAAGAGCTCTTAAGAGAATTTCGAAATGCGAAATGCGAATTGTGCATTCGGACTGGTTGGGGCGAACCCTCTGTCCAGTCCAGGGGGCTGGCGGCCGCCCGGTGCTAAGATTGGGGGGATAAGGGAGGGGTGAGGGTGGCGGCGAAGTCCAGGACGAGGCGGGAGACGTCGGGCCAGCCGGCGCCGTCGGGGAGGTTGAGATCGTGGGCGCCGGCGGTCTCGTGATAGCTGACCTGACCGGCCAGGCGCTGCACGAGCTCGCTCGTGAGTTCAGGGCGCACGGTGCGATCGCCCCGGCCCTGCAGCACGAGGACGGGGGCGTGGACGAGCGGCGCCGCGGCATAGCCTCCGGCCCCGGTTGCGACGACCTGGTCGACCAACCGGGTGGGGACGGCGAAGTCGCGGATGGTCCGGCGCACGTCAGCATCGTCGAGGTCAATGCCGGGCAGGAATTTGTTCATGCCCTCCCGGACACGCGGGTCGTCCAGGTCAGGCTTGAAGAGGCGGAAGGGCCGGATCTCGGGGAAGAGACGGCGGATAAGCGGCCACACATAGCGGATGGGGCCTCCTCCCACGAGTTTCCAGAAGGGGGAGACCAGGATCAGGCCGGACGGCGGCCGGACGGCGGGCGGCTGCGAGGCCGCGGCCGCGGCCTGGATGGCGAGAGCGCCGCCCAGCGAGTGCCCCACGAGAAGCACCGGATCGTGGCGGGCGCTCAGATCGCTCAGGGCCGAGCGCACCGCCGCCACCCACTCGCCGGCGCTGCGTTCGCCCAGCGTGGCGATGTCGGGACCGAAGCCCGGCAGCAGCGGTCCCTGCACTGTCCAGCCCTGGCCATGCAGAAGCCCGGCGAGAGGGCGCATCTCGGCCGGGGTGCCCGGAAAGCCATGGATCAGGAGGGCTGCCGCCTTCCCGCCGTTCCAGTAGAATGAACGGTGTTCTTCACCGGGGAAGGCGTTGAGTTGGGCGAGCATTGCCGGCAGCGTCCGGGGACGCTGTCACGCTGAGGCAGGGAAAGGCAGAGGATCACGCAGCCGGCGCGATCTCAGGTGGGCTGACGCGCCGTGCGCGCCACCAGATGCCCGGCAGGCGGGCGATCTTCTGGGCGGCGCTGACATGAGCGCGCCGGGAGAAGACGTCGTAGTCATGTCGCTCGATGTCGTCCAGGATGCCGCGGTAGAGCTCGGCGGCGGCGGCAATGGCAAAGCGGCCGTCGGCGTCAAGCAGGGCGATGCCGGGCCATGACTCGGCGTATAGCTGGCGGTTGCGGGCAATCTGAAAGCGCATGAACGCCCGCCAGCGATCATGCACGCGGCCCTCGGCGAGGTCTTGGCGCGCAATGCCGAAGTCGCGCATTTCGTCCAGGGGTAGATAGATGCGACCGTTGGCGAAGTCGGCGGCCACGTCGCGCAGGATGTTGGTCATCTGCAGCGCCACACCCAGTTTGATGGCATAGGGAATCGCTTCCGGCCCCTGGAAGCCGGTGATGTGCATAGACATCAGGCCGACGGTGGAGGCGACCCCGTAGCAGTACGTGGCAAGCTCGTCGAACGTGACGTAGTGCGGCTGTCGCAGATCGCGGGCGACGCCCTCGAGAAGCTGCTCGGCGTAGCGGCGGGGGATGCCGTAGCGGTGGCGGGCATCGGCCCAGGCGACGGCGACAAGGTTGTCGGCAGGCGGATCGATTTCCAGCGTCTCGTGACGCCAGTCTGCCAGCATCGCCTGGGGGTCGCCGGAGGGCTCGTCGATCAGATCGTCGGTGACACGGCAGAAGGCGTAAAGGGCGCGCGTGGCCCGGCGTTTGTCGACAGGCAACAGGCTGGATGCCAGGTGGAAGGAACGGCTGTGCTCGGCAGTGATGGCCTCGCAGTGCGCATAGGCCCGTTCCAAAAGGGCCGCGTCCTGTTGGCTCGGCGAGGCTGGCTGGGAGTGTGTCAGCGAATGCCAGGCATCATGAGCGAGGGCGAGCAGGGGCATTTCCCAAGCGTGTGTAGTGGAAACCATGAGGTCCTCGAAGGGCAAATGGAGCGAGGTCGGGAAACGACGAGCTTTCGACATTGCCTAAACACGCCTACAATGATACAACCCTCTGCGGGATTTGTCAAGTATTTGTAAAGTTATATTACAGGTGCTGGGGAGGATCCGTGGCCGGCGCAGCGATCGAGGCCAGCCGCGGTTGCGCAAGGCGAATCAGGTCCGCTCCGGCAAGCTCCAGGCCCAGCATGGGATCGCCGCTGCTGATGTTGACCCGGGCGCAGCCGGCGATGGCGATGTCAAAGACGACGGGGATGTGCGGTGGGAGACACAGCGGCGCCACCGCTCCCTGGACATAACCCGTGGCGTCGAAGATCTGTTCCTGTGTGGCAAAGGTCAGGCGCTTCCACGACCCGGGCAGGTGGGGTCGGACGGCCTGGGCATCCAGGCGGTCCGGGCCTTGGACGCAGGCCATGACGTAGCGGTCACCCCCCACCTCGCGGAGGAGGATCGATTTGACCATCTCCTCCAACACGACCCCGCGCTGTGCGGCGGCGGCTTCGACGGTGAAAACGGGCTCGCTATGTGGCAAGAGGCGAAAGTCGACCTGCTGCGCCTGCAGCAGGTCGATGACCCTGGTGCGCGTTTCCTGAGCGGGTGCAGGCGTGCTCATCGCAGAATCTAGGATGCCGAGAGCTCCGCGGCGGAAGGAATCCGTTCGAACTGGCGCGGCGAGCCGAACTGGCGGGGGTCAGGGGCGCCCAAACGGCCGGGACGGGGCAGCAGCCCTGATTCCTCCACGATCTCGGCCACCAGCTCTTCCTGGCGGTAGGCCATGATGTGAATCCCGGCCACCCCCTCGATTTCGCGCATCTGCTCGATGATCTCCACGCAGATGCGCTTGCCCTCGGCGATCTTCTTCTCCTTGGGCGTCTGGCGCATACGCTCCACCACTTCATCCGGAATGTAGATGCCGGGCACCTTGGTGCGCATGAACTCGGCCACCTTCTCATTGCGCAAGGGACCGACGCCGGCCAGGATGTAGACCTTGTCGTGCAGGCCCAGGTCGCGCACCCGCTGCATGAATTGGCGCATGCGCGGGACGTCGAAGCAGTACTGGGTCTGGATGAAGCTGGCGCCCGCTTCGATCTTCTTGGCCAGGCGATAGGGCCGCCAGTCGAAGGGGGGAACAAAGGGGTTTTCGGCGGCGCCGATGAAAAGGAGCGGCGGTACCGTGAGCTTGCGCCCACTGAGGAACATGCCCTTGTCGCGCATGATCGTCAGAGTGCGCAGGCACTGCATGGAGTCGAAGTCGAAGACGCGCTTGGCCTGAGGCTGATCGCCGGCGGTGACGTCGTCTCCGGTCAGACAGAGGACGTTGCGCACGCCCATCGCCGCTGCGCCAAGCACGTCGCCCTGGATGGCGATGCGGTTGCGGTCGCGGCACGAGATCTGGTAGACGGGTTCGTAGCCTGCCCGTGTGAGCAGCGCGCAGATGGCGACACTGGACATGTGACAGTTGGCGCCGGAGGCGTCCGTGGCATTGATGGCGTCACAGACCTCGGAAAGGACCAGGGCGGCGTCATAGACTTCCTGGGGATCGGCGCTGTCCGGGGGATTCAGCTCGGCAGTGACGGCGAACCTTCCGGACCGCAGGACGCGTTCCAGGCGACTGCCGGCATAGAAGGGCTGGGAGGGGGTGGATTCGGTGCTCATATCGGCCATGGCCTGGCTCGCCTCCTATTGGCCCGTGCTCCAGCCTTCCGCTGGCAGGATGAGCTCGACCCGCTGCGAGGTGCCTGCCCAGGCTTTCGGCACCTCTTTGTCCACACCGGTCAGCATATTGACCCAGGCGGAGGAGCCTTCTAGCTGGCGGTTGACTGGGGGATTGATGAAGAGCATTTCGTGCCCATAGACGGGCATGTGTCCCGAACGCTCGAAGGCCTCCACCCAAACGCAGCGCATTTCGGGCTTCACCTCGCAGTGTCCATTGCTGCGCACCCCCCCGCAGGGGCCGTTACGCAGGTTCTTGGGACAGCTCATGGGACAGGTCATGCCAGTGGAGTGCAGGACGCACTGGCCGCACATGCGGCAGTCAAACACAACCTGCTTGGCGAGATCTTCCGGTCCTTTGAGCCAGCGATTCATGCGGTCGTAGCCGAGCTTGTTGAAGACTGGGTCAAGGCCGATGACGGTCCGCTCGGTCAACCGGTAGACCTTCTCAAGGAAATGCGGATGATTTCTCATCCAGGAGCCCAGACTCATGAGGGTTGCCTCCCTGCTTGCTGTTCTACCCAGGCGCGGGCCAAAGCCGCAGCCCCGGCGGCGTCGGCGGTGTAGGCGTCGGCGCCGAACTGGCGGGCGAAGCCGTCATTGAGCGGCGCCCCGCCCACGAGAATCAGAAGCCCCTGGCGCAGCCCGGCGGTCTCCAGGGCAGCGATGACGTCCTTGACGAAGGGCATCGTGGTGGTGAGATGGGCGCTCAGGCAAAGAACCTGGGGGCGCTGCTCGGCAACGGCCGCCACGAAGGCTTCTGGTCTGACGTTGACCCCCAAGTCGGTGACCGCAAACCCTTGTCCGGCCAGGGCCATCGCCACCAGGGACTTGCCGAGGTCGTGCAGGTCGCCGCGAACAGAGCCCACAACCGCCCGGCCACGAGAGACGTCCGGAGCGGCGCTGGGGTGCAGCAGGTCCAGGCCCGCTCGCATCGCCCGCGCGGCCGCCGCCATCTCAGGCACGAAGATCTGCTGGGCGCTGAAGGCGGCTGACACACGATCCATGCCAGGGACAAGCCCCTGGTTCAGAATCATCTCCGCCGGGAGCCCCCTGGAAAGGGCAATCCTGACCTCAGCGGCAACCTCAGGGACAAGACCGTCGAAGACGTCTTCGGCCAGCAGGGCCAGGAGTTTGTCGTCGGCAAGCTGCTCGGGGTTGAAGGGGGTGGTCATCTCTTAGCTCAGGCGGTAGCGCGGGTGCGGCGTTCACGAGGCTTGACCATGGGCACGTTCTCGGCGTCCGGCAGCAGCCCTTCGAGGTGCGGGAAGGCATCGGAGGCGTGCGGAATGTGCATGGCGGCGACGAACTCATCCTGGAAGAGGGGATCGACAGCCGTCTCGATGTAGCGGGTCCAGCGCGAGATGTCGACCGCCTCCTGGCGCTTGGCCTTGTTCAGCAGGGCGATGCGGGCGCCGTCGCCGGCGGCGTTGCCGACGGCCACGACCCTTTCCAGCTCGCAGTCAGGGATGAGTCCCAGGATCATGGCGTGCTTCGGGTCAATGTAGCTCCCGAAGGCGCCGGCCAGCACGACCCGATCCACTTTGTCGATGCCGGCCCGGATCATCAGGAGCTTGGCGCCGGCGTAGAGGGCGGCCTTGGCCAACTGGATGTTGCGGACGTCCATCTGCGTCACCACGAGGGGCTCGCCGGTGGTCGTCTGATCGCCTGTGGCCAGCACGTACATGCCCTTGCGTTCCTTCCATACCAGGCGCTCGTGCTCAAGGGTGGGGTTGAAGCGGCCGTCGGGCAGGATGACGCCGGCCGTGAGCATCTCGGCCACGACCTCGATAATGCCGGAGCCGCAGATGCCGGAAGCCAGGTGCTTGGGCTGGTCCTCTACGGTGATGTGCGCACCCGTGGGCCACTCGTCGGACCAGCGCTCCTCTCCGATGACGCGGAAGCGCGGCTCCTTGCTGACCGGATCGATGCGCACCCGCTCGATGGCGCCCGGCGCCGCCCGCATGCCGTAGGTGATCTGCGCGCCCTCGAAGGCCGGGCCCGTGGGACTGGAGGCGCTGAACATCCACTCGCGGTTGCCGAGGATGATCTCGGCGTTGGTGCCCACGTCGACCGCCAGCACCACCTCCTCCTGGTGATAGGGCTCCTCGGCGATGAGGACGCCGACGTTGTCGGCGCCGACGTGGCCCGCCTCCGCAGGCAGCACATGGACATTGGCGCCGGGGTGGAGCTTCAGGCCCAGCTCACGCGCTTTGACATCCACCGAGTCGCGGGTGGCCAGGGCGAAGGGCGCCCCGCCGATCTCGACCGGGCTGATGCCGAGGAAGAGGTGAGTCATCGTCGTGTTGCCGACGACCACGAGCTCGTGAATATGGCGGCTGTGAATGCCCCCTTCCTTGGCGGCGCGTGCGGCCAGGGTGTTGAGGGAGTCGATGATCGCCTTGTGCATCTTGTCCAGGCCATCATCGTTCATCATGGCGTACGAGATACGGCTCATCAGGTCTTCGCCGTACTTGACCTGGGGATTCATCAGGGATTCCGTGGCCAGGAGCTCACCGGTGCGCAGATCGCAGAGATAGGCGGCCACCGTTGTGCTGCCGATGTCGACCGCCAGGCCATAGGCGCCTTCCTGGTAGCCGGGGCGGACGTCGATGACCTCGCGGTCTTGCCAGACCGTCACCGTCACCTTCCACTTGCCCTTGCGCAGAGCTGCCTGCAGGTTACGCAGCGCCTGCAAGTCGATGGTCAGGTGCTCGAGCTGCCACTGCTCGGCCAGGGCCGACTGCAGCCTTCCCCAGTCACCGCGGTGTTCGCCGAGTTTGGCTTCCTCTACTTTGACATAGACCTGGCGAACGGCCGGATTGACATCGATCAGGCGCTCCTTGGCGGCCTTGCGGATGACCTGTTTGTGTGCACGCGCTTCTTCGGGCACAAAGGCCAGGATATCGCCTTCGACATAGCAACTGCACGACAGGCGGTAGTTGGTGGCGCGCATGTTTTCCAGCAGCTCGCGCTCTTCGGCGCCGGGCGGCGAGACATGGGCTTTGCCGGAAGTAATGCCGTGCTTCTGAAAAACACCTTCTTCGATCTGGATCTTGCACTTACCGCAGGTCAGGCGACCGCCGCAAATGCTCTCGATCTCGACGCCCATCTGACGGGCGGCTTCCAGCAGTGACGTCCCGGGAGCGACGCGCCCGCGGCGGCCCGAAGGCATCAGGATGACGAGGGGGTCGTTGGGAGCAGGGTGGGTCATCGGGGCATCCTCATTGGCTGCGCAGGCGTTGGGCAAGCGGCTTCCAGTCGATGGTTGGGTATTGAGCGTCCATCTCGGCCACCACGGCATCAGCGATCTCCGTTAGGGTTCCGTCTCGTTCCTGAGGATCGCTCCAATGGAAGCCCTGCATATAGTCATCGGTGCCTGTGAGCTTGGCCGACATCGCGGCGGCGTCAACAGCTTCCATGAAACGGTCGGGGAGGGGGCGGCTCACGCGCTCACGTCCCTGGCGGACGCGAACTTGCGTGGGAATCTCATGCCAGTAGAGTATCTGATATTGGGCCATTCTCTAGTCTATTTGTGGTGTGGTGCGGGTGAGCGACGGAAAGAAGCAAACCTAGCCAGTGTAGCATAGACAATCGGGTTTCCGAAACGGACCTGCTTGCGACCCAGCGCACAAGCCGCGGTGTGCCGCGACCCATACCCTAAGAATACGGGTAGTTGCGGATTGTTAAATGGCCTAGCTTCCGATCAGTTGACGACTTGCGTCAATGACAACGATGCTGGAAGCGCGGCTGGGAATTTCGACAGGGCTGGAATTGCCGTATAATCCATTGCCGATGAACCAGGACCAACCTACGAAGATCGTCTGCCGCCATCTCTGGAAGGTCTTCGGCCCTGAACCGGAAAGAGTGATGAGTGAGTTGCTGGCGGCTGACGCCAGCAAGAGCGACCTGCTGACGCGCACGCGGCACGTGTTGGCCGTCAAGGACGTTTCCTTCGATGTGAAGCAAGGCGAGACGTTTGTCGTCATGGGGCTGTCGGGGAGTGGGAAGTCGACGCTGATTCGCTGCCTGTCGCGCTTGGTGGAACCCACCGCCGGCGATATCTTCATCGACGGCGAAGACATCCGGGCGATGACTCCCAAGGAGCTGCGCCAGGTGCGGCGGCGCAAGATCGGCATGGTCTTTCAGCATTTCGGGCTCTTCCCACATCGCCGGATCATCGACAATGTGGCCTACGGCCTGGAAGTGCAGAATGTCGAGCGGGCAGCGCGCTACCGGCGGGCGCAAGAAGTGATCGAGGTCGTTGGCCTGATGGGTTGGGAGCAGCACTATCCGGGAGAACTGAGCGGCGGTATGCAGCAACGCGTGGGACTGGCGCGGGCGTTGGCGGTCGATCCCGAGATCCTTTTCTTCGACGAGCCCTTCAGCGCGCTGGACCCCCTGATCCGCCGGGAGATGCAGGATGAGCTGCAGCGGCTGCAGACGGCCCTGCACAAGACCATTGTCTTCATCACACATGACTTTCACGAGGCGATCAAGCTGGGCGACCACATCGCCATCATGAAGGATGGCGAGATCGTCCAGATGGGCACGCCCCAGCACGTCGTGCTCCATCCTGCCAACGCCTACGTGCGCGAGTTCACCGAAGATGTGCCTGCCTCGGCGGTGGTGACCGCCGGCGCCATCATGAGGCCGCCCCTCGATGGTGACGCCGCTGACCTTCTGCCGGCGGTCAATCCGCAGGCGAACCTGCTGACGTTGGTTTCGCTGGCCGCCGAACACGAAACGCGCATTGCTGTGCGCAACGGCGGCGGTGAACTGTTGGGCATCGTCGACGACAGGTCGCTGATGCGGGCGCTGGCGGGGCTGGGAGCGAGTTGATGGGCGCCGTCGAACTGCTCAGAGCGCGCTCCCAACCGCAGTTGATGCCCTGGCTGCGCCGCTATCGCGACCTGGTGGCGCTGGCGGTGCTGGCAGTGTTCTTCATCCTCATGCGCCAGCAACCCGCGACAATGGCCGGCTTCCCGGCCGCATGGAATCTGCACTTGCGGCAGCCGATCGACCGGTTTGACGCCTGGGTGATCGGCCACCAGAATACGCACTGGCTCTGGGTCTATGGTCTTGACCCGGTCAGCCACTTTGTGGATGGCTTGCTGCGAGGCATCGAGGCCTGGCTGCTGTGGCTGCCCTGGGTTGTGGTGCTGCTCGCAGTGGTCCTCGTGGCCCATCGCCTCCTGGGCTGGCGCGGCGCTCTCGGCGCGGGGGCCGGCATGCTGCTGCTCGGTCTGCTGGGACTGTGGACGCAAAGCATGCAGACGCTGTCGCTGATGGTGGTGGCGGTGCTGCTTTCGCTGTTGATCGGCATCCCCTTGGGCCTCCTGGCGGGGCGCAAGGATCGGGTGGACACGGCCCTGCGCCCCTTGTTGGACGCCATGCAGACCCTCCCCGCATTTGTCTACCTGATTCCGGTCCTGCTCTTCTTCGGCATCGCCCGCGTGCCGGCGGTCGTGGCCACCGTCATCTTTGCCCTGCCCCCCGTGATCCGTCTCACCAGCCTTGGCATCCGGCATGTCCCGGACGCCGCCCTGGAGACGGCGCGATCCTTCGGCTCCACCTCGCGCCAGATGCTGGTCAAGGTCGAAATACCCCTGGCGCTGCCCACGATCATGGCGGGCGTCAACCAAACGATCATGATGGCTCTCGGTATGGTCGTGATCGCCGCCCTGATCGGGGCGGGAGGACTGGGGCGGGAAGTGCTGACGGGGCTCCAGCGCTTGCGCGTCGGTCAGGCATTCGAGGCCGGATTGGCGATTGTGATTCTGGCCGTGCTGCTGGACCGTCTGAGCTTCGCGTTGGTCCGCTCGTCGCGCAGCGAGCAGTGGCGCTGGCAGGCGCCGCGCACAAGCCGCTGGCAGGTCCTTGCAGACCGCTTTCCGACCTGGCTCTACGTTGCGCTGGGACTGGCGCTGGTGCTGGCTGCCTATGGCATTCAGGCCGGAGCGCCGCATCTCAGCCAGTTTCCGGAGCAGTGGCATCTGCCGCTGGACAAGCCAGTAGACGCCAGCGTGCGCTGGGCGCGCGACCACCTTTACAGCATCGGCGGGACCGGCTTCGGCACCGGAGCGTTGAGCGATGGCCTGACCCTCTATGCGATTGCACCGCTGCGGGCATTCCTGCAGGACTGGACCCCCTGGCCCGTCATCGTGTTGGGGATGGCCATCCTGGCAGCACGCGCTTCCGGCTGGCGCCTGGCTTTCTGGACAGCGCTCGGTATGTTCGCGATTGGCTTGCTGGGCATGTGGAACCTCAGCATGGACACCTTCGGCCAGGTGATCGTCGCCGTGGTGCTGGCGCTGCTGATCGCCATTCCCTTGGGGATTGCCTGCGCCAGGAGCGATCGTTTCGCAGCCCTGCTGCGCCCCGTGCTCGATTTCCTGCAGACCATCCCGCCATTTGTCTACTTGATCCCGGTGGTCATGCTTTTCAATGTGGGCCGCGTGCCCGGTATCATCGCCTCGGTGCTTTATGCCCTGCCTCCGGCTATCCGTCTGACCAATCTGGGCATCCGCCAGGTTGACCCGGAAACGGTCGAGGCGGCCAGGGCGTTCGGCTCAACCCGCTTTCAGGTCCTGCTCAAGGTAGAGCTTCCCCTGGCCATGCCGTCGATCATGATGGGTGTGAACCAGACCGTGATGATGGTGCTGTCAATGGTCATCATCGGCGGGTTGGTGGGCGGCGCCGGACTTGGTCTCGAGTCCGTCATCGGCTTGGCCAAGAGCGAGACCGGGAGGGGCATTGAAGCGGGGCTGGCGATAGTGATCCTGGCCATGGTGTTCGACCGCATCACCCAGGGCTGGGCGCAGCGCTGGCGCATTGTCGAAAACCCCTGAACAAAGCAAGCGGCTCCCGCCGGGGAGCAGGAGCCGCTTGATCAGCAACCGGTTGTCAGTGCCGGTTATTTTGACAGCCAGGGCTGCCATTTATCCGGGTGCTTGTCAATCCAGGCCTGGGCGGCCTCGTCGACCGACTTGCCGTGCAGCTCGACATCGGCGATCATCTCGATCTGGTCCTGCGTGGTGTAGTTGAAGTTTTTCAGGAGCGAGTAGGCTTCGGGCGCCTGGTCTTTGAGACCAGGCCAATTCACCTTGAAGAGATCGTCAGGCGGGTAGTCGCAGCTCACCCCACCGGCCGAAGCCTTGTCGTAGCACTCCTTGCTGTAGGGCGGCAGCTTGACTTCGACGAGCTCGTACTTGGCATGGATCGAGTGGGGAGTCCAGAAGTAGAAGAGAACGGGAGACTTGCGGCTGTAGGCGCTGTCAAGCGCCGCCAGGATGGCCTCCTCGGAACCGGCCACGACCACCTGCAGGTCCAGGCCAAGGTTCTTGATGATCTGGTCATCGTACTGAACCCAACTGGGATCACCGGCCAGGAACTGGCCCTTGTCGCCTGTCTCGGCGGTGGCGAACAGCTTGGCCAGCTCCGGCTTCTTGAAACCTTCCCATGTGGCCAGCTCAGGATGGGCGTCGACGACGTACTTGGGGACGTACCAACCGATCTTGCCGACCGGTCCCAGCGGGCCCAGGTTTTCCACCACCTTCTGCTCATCGATGTACTGCTTGACATCGTTGACGTGCCCGGAGGGCCACACCTCGAGGCTGGCGGAAAGCTCGCCCTTGGCGATCGCCGGCCACTGGGCGTTTTCGTCGACAGTCACGACCTCAACGGGGTAGCCCAGCTTGTCCTTGAGCAGCAGCTTGGCCACGGCCACGTTCACCTGCGAGCCGGTCCAGGGATTTTCGGCCAGTTTGATCGTGGGTTTCTTGGCGCTGGGTGGCGCCGTGGTCGGCTGCGCTGGCGCAGCGGTGGGCTGGGCGGCCGGCTGCTGTGTGGTGGCTGGGGCGCCGCAGGCGGCGAGCCCGAGCACCAACACCGGCAGGAGCAGCCACCATCGGAAGGAGTGAGCTCGGAGCATGGTTCACCTCTTGGTCGAAGGAAGGCGTGAGTGGCGGTGGACCTGCGGCGCGGTCGAACCGCCGCGAGCCCAAAGACGGTCGCGGAGTATAGACCCACTGCCAGTGCCTGTCAATTCGTTTTGACGGTGGCGGTGGCGGTCGCCGTGGCTGTGGGCGGAGGAACAGGCGTCGGTGTGGCCGTCGGCGCTGGCGTAGGTGTCGGCGGTTCAGGACCGAAGGCGGTCCAGCGCACCCATCCTGCCGCGCGCGCACGGGTTTCCTGGCAGAACCAAAGTTCGGCCGGAACGCGGTCATAGATTTCATCGGCCGGCAGCACGAACATCTGGGTTCCATCGAGGCGCGCCCGGAAGGCCTTGATGTCACAGGCTGCGACCGGCGTCGCACAGCCGCCGACGCACGGTTCGGTCGTGGGGGTGGGCGTGGGCAGGGGCGTGCCCGAGGCAGTGACCTTGTCCGAAATCAAGAGCTGTTGGCCAGGCTGCAGCAAGGTCACGTCGGCAATGGCGTTGACCTTGACCAGCGTTTCGGCGTCGATGCCGAACTTATTGGAAATGCCGATCACCGTGTCGCCCGGCTGCACGGTATAAACGACCGGCGTCGCCGTCGGGGTGACGGTCGGCGTCACCACCGGCGTGGGAATCACCATGGGCACGGCGGCGCCGTTGTTGCAGGCGCTCAGCCACAGGATCGCGGCGCACGACGCCAGGAATGCGACGAAATATCTCCATCGTTGGCCCGTCCGCCGCGGCGGCCTTCCCGGTTTGGCAGTCCGTTGGTTGGTCATGGCGGCTCCCTCACGGACCCTGAGCGCCGGCGTCAACGCCGGCAAGGAAGCGGCCGTCCACCCAGCCGTACAGTTGGCTGGAGCCCTCAGGCGCCACAGGGTACCACTCTGTGCCATTGCCAGTTTGCGGCCCCCCTACGATGACGTAGCGTTGGTCCCTGGTGATGACAGAGACGAGCGGCGCCTTCGGGTTCGGCAGGGCGCGCACCTCAAGGGCCTTCTGCTCCGGGTCGATGCGGATCGGCGCCGCACGTGCGACGCCGACAGGGGCGTCGGGCTCGGGTGTGGGCGTGATGCTGTCGCCTGCCAGGCCGGACGGCGTGGGCGTGGCAGCGCCCTCAGGCGATGGGGTGGCTGCAGGCGCCGGAGTGGCCGCAGAGCCCGGGCTTGGGGCGGCTGCGTCGGCCTCCGGCGGCGGCAGGGGTTCAAGTGAGCGCGCCAGCACCCAGCCGATGCGGCCGCTGTCGATCACCCGGATCTGCAGCCAGTTGCTGCTTTCAGCCTTGACCGGTCCCTGCCGGACCAGGGCAATCTGGCCGTGCTGGAGCGCACCAAGGATGCTCGCCTGCGTCCCCGGCTGGCTGCGGATGTTCAAAGCCTCGGCATTCTGCGCCAAGACCACCCGGTTGCCAGGCACAAGGCCGGGCGCCCGCGCCACGCGTGGGGCGATGAACACCAGGCGCGTCGGTTTGGGGAGCGGCTCCGGTTTGGATGGCTCGCGGGCAACGGGCGTCCGGTCGCACTCGGCGAACGACTTGACGCCGATGCCGTAGCGGTTGCTCCAGCTCTCGGAGACCGCGCGGTCGGCAGGTTCCTGGGGCAGGGGTACAAAGGCCAGGGCTGCGTTCACCTCGGAGGAGGCCCCATCGTCGATCGGGGGCAGACAGTAGCCGCGCTGATCGGGCTTGTAGCTCGGGACCCCACCCGGAACCGGAGTGTTGTCGGCGGATGGTGCGGCAAAGACTTCGTTGTATACGTTGGGACAATTGCGGTCGAAACGGCCTGCCAGCAGATCGCAGACAGGCGCCGTGATAATGCCCGGCGGCGGCGTGAAGCCCTGGGGTAGGGGCTCGTTGACATAACCCAACGTCGGGAACAGGTTGGGGTTGGCCCAGATCGTCTCGAAAATGTCGTGGAAGATCGGGGTCGCCGAACGGTAGGCCAGCGAGTTGCGCAGGGCTTTGCCATCGCTGTTGCCCACCCAAATGCCCACTGCCAGGTAGGGCGTGAAGCCGGCGGTCAGATTGTCCCGGTAGTTGTCGGTCGTCCCCGTCTTGACGGCTGTGGGTTGGCTGGTATCGAGAGGTGAATTGCGGCCAAAGATCAACTGCCGGACGCGAGTATCGCTGAGGACGTTGGCGATCTGGTAGGCTGCGCTGGGAGGGATGGCGTAGTGGGGGGGATCGGGGGGCTCGGCCTTGAACATGACCCGTCCTGCCGAATCCCGGATGTCCATGATCGGGGCCAGGGGCACGTAGGCGCCGCCGTTAGCAATGGTGGCGAAGGCGTGCGTCAGCTCGATCAGGGGAACCTCATAGCCGCCAAGGGTCAGCGAGAGCCCATAGGTCTCGGGCGGGTTGCGCCACGATTCGATGCCGAGCGCCTTCGCAGTCGTCAGCACCCTCGGTATGCCAACCTGCTGCAGGAGCTTGATGGCCGGGATGTTGAGCGAGTTCGCCAACGAGGTGCGCAGCCGCAGCGCCCCGTAGTAGCGGCCTGTGACGTTGTGCGGCTGGTAGTTGCCGCCGCTGTCAAGGCGGTAGACGACCGGCCCGTCCCAGATCGGTGAGGCCGGGGTCCAGCCGTTGGCAAACGCCGTGGCATAGACGACCGGCTTGATGGACGATCCTGGCTGCCGGGGACTGGTGGCGACATTCACTTGGCCGTCAATGCTGTTGTCGTAGTAGTCGATGCTCCCCACCATCGCCAGGACCTGTGCCGTGGGGGGGTGGATCAGGACTACGGCCGCATTGTGAGCGCCGACGCTGTTGCTGATCTCCTCGATCTGGGCGCGGGCGATCTGCTCGGCGATCTGTTGGTAACGCAGATCGATTGAGGTGTAGACCTGGAGGCCTCGCCGCAAGCCTTCGGGGCCGTAGCGTTCGAGCAGGATCTCCCGGACGTAGTCGACGAAGTGGGGAGCGCGCAGGACCGGCGGTTCGGGCGGCAGATAGCGAATGGGCTCGGCTTTGGCCTCGTCCCGCTGAGCGCCGGTGATGTAGCCTTGCTCCGCCATCAGATCAAGCACCACATGCTGGCGGACGTGGGCGTCGTCCGGGTGGATGAACGGATCGAGGAAGACGGGGGACTGTGGAAGCCCGGCCAGGAGGGCACACTCGGCCAGGGTGAGATCGGAGACGTCCTTGCGGAAGTAGGTTTCGGCCGCCGCCTGTACCCCGTAGGCCTGGTGTCCGTAGTAGACAGTGTTCAGATACATCTCCAGTATCTGATCCTTGGTGTAGGCCCCACTCAAGTCCATCGCCAGCGACGCTTCGCGTAGTTTTCTGTTCATGCTGAGGTCGTAGCGCGATGCCTCGCCCAGCATCAAAGTGCGAACAAGCTGCTGCGGGATGGTGCTCGCCCCGGAAACGATGGTGTTCGCGTTCCAATTCTGATAGGCGGCCCTGGCGATGGCGCTGAGGTCAATGCCGCCGTGCCGGTAGAAGTTCTTGTCTTCGGTGGCGACCGTGGCGTTGACCAGCGCCTGGGGCACGCGCTGCAGCGGTACGATCGTGCGCTTCCCCTCGTCGTTCAGCTCATAGAGCAGGTTACCGTAGCGGTCGAAGATGCGCGTGGTTTGGACGGGCGACCCCCCGGAGATGGCCGTCAAACGGTCGATGGCTCCGGCCGTTGCGTCCGAAACGGCCGGAGAAGGCAAGCGCGCTGGCATGTGGGTCGGACCGCCGGCAGCCAGGACTGGCAGGGGAAGCACGGCGGAGGTCACGATCGCCACGATAAGAGCCAAGCGCACCAGGACGTGAAAGGGATGCTGCGAACCAGTGGGGGTCATGGGTTGCCTCGTCCTTGTCCGGCAGTTCGCAGACGACCGAGCTGTCGAGTGCTCATCTGCCGACCAACCACGCGCTGTGTGCACACATGTTCTATTTTAGAAAAAGCATGGGCAAACAACCGCCCAACGAACACGTGATATGTTATCATAGCCTATGCGCCGGAAACGGGCAAGAACGCCGTGAGGACGGTGTCGTTCGTCCCACTCGCGTAGCGATTGCTGTTGCGATGAATTTTGTTCACCTGTGCGTTCATTCTCACTATACGATGTTGGGCGGCGTGATGGGGCTGCCCGATCTTGTGGGGCGTGCGGCGGCTGAGGGGATGTCGCGTTTGGCCCTTACGGATACAAACGGGCTCTACGGTGCTGTGGCCTTCGGCCGGCTGTGCCGTGAACGCGGCATCCAACCGATCATCGGGATGACCGTGACGGTGGCCGCTCCCGCGGGCATGCCGCCGTCGCTGGGTCTGGAGGGTACGGGCGAACTGGTGCTTCTGGCGACGGGGCCGGCAGGCTATCGTTCCCTCTGCCGGTTGTCGTCCGTGATCCAGGGCGGTCCGCGGCGGCTGGAGGCTGCCCAATCGGGTGTGAGCTGGGAAGTGCTGGCTGCGCATCGGGATGGTCTTGTGGCTCTGTCGGGTGGGCGCAGAGGCTGGGTCGAACGGCTGGTGCGCGCAGGCGAGAGCGGGACCGCGGCACGCTACCTCGCCCGCCTGGCCGGGGTCTACGAAGATGATGCCTTTGTGGCCCTCGAAGTGCACGAAAGCAGCGACCTGGCAGTGGCTTCAGAACTGAGCCGCCTCGCCGAACGCTTTGGTCTTGCACCAGTTGCAGTGCAGCCTATTTATTATCTTGACGAAGGAAGCCGTCCGCGGTTACGCCTGCTCGCCGCCATCGATCGCAATTGCCGGCTCGACGCCGTGCCCGCGGCGGCGCTGCCCGATCGCGGGGAGCAGGCCGTCAGCTTGCGCTGGTTGTCGTCCGCCGAGATGGAGGAGCGTCTCGCCGCCTTTCCTGCCGCCGTCGCCGCCACTGCGGAAATCGCTGCCCGCTGCCAGCCGGCGTTGCCCGACGGCCGTCCGATTTGGCCGAGCCTGGTCTTGGCCGAGAGCGAGACGCCGAGCACGGCGCTCGCCGCCATGGTGCAGGCTGGGATGGTGCAGAAGTACGGGGCAAGCACTCCGGAGGCCGTCCTTGCGCGCGTGCAGGCCGAACTCCAGACCATTGGCGATCACGGATTTGCCCCGCTCTTCCTGTTGGTGGCTGATGTCGTGCGCTTTGCGCGGAGCGAGGGTATTCCCGTGAGCACCCGAGGCAGTGTGGCGAACGCGCTCGTGGCCTACTGCTGCGGGATCACCACCGTCGATCCGGTCGCACACGATCTGCTGTTTGAACGCTTCCTCAGCCCGGCGCGCAGTAATCCGCCCGACATCGACCTCGACTTTTGCAGCCGCCGGCGCGACGAAGTCCTTGACTACGTGCGGCGGACCTATGGCGAAGATCGAGTAGCCCTGGTAGCTACGGTGAGCACCTTCCGGCCCCGATCGGCGCTGCGCGAGACTGCCAAGGCTTACGGCCTTGACGAAGCTGCGGGCAAGCGTCTGGCGCGGCTGCTCCCTGACCGGTGGCATCCCGATCCACGGCGCCGCACGCAGATGACAGTCGACGAAGCCCTGGCGAAGGTGACGGATCCGCAGGAACGCCAGGTCGTGAGGGACGCTTACGCTCTGCTGGACCAGCCTCACCATCTGAGTGTGCATCCCGGTGGCGTCGTCGTGGCGCCCGGTCCCATCACAGACTTCGCCCCTGTGCAGTGGACGGCCAAGGGTTACTTGATCACGCAGTACGACCACGACGATGTCGAAGCGATCGGGCTCCCCAAGCTCGATCTCCTGGGGATCCGGGCGCTTACCGTCCTGGATGACGCCGCGGTCCTGGTGAGAAAGCATCACGATCCCCTGTTTCGCATAGAGAACATTGATTTGGGAGATACCGATACGCGTGCGCTCCTGCAGCGCGGAGAGACCATCGGCGTCTTCCAATGTGAATCGTGGGGGGCGCGCCGCACGCTGCGCGAGCTGAAGGCAGCCACGGTGGCGGACCTGGCCGTCGCCAATGCTTTCTTCAAGCCCGGTCCGGCCACGGGCGGCATGGCCCGCGCCTTCATCCGCCGCTACCGGGGAGAGGAGGAGGTTCGCTTTCTGCACCCCAGCCTGGAACCGATCATGGCCCGCACCCAGGGCGTCCTGCTCTTTCAGGAGCAGATCCTGCGGGTGGCAGTCGAGATCGCCGGGCTCAGTTGGGAGCAGGCCGACCACCTGCGCCGGGGGATGAGCAAGTTCCAGCCTGAGGAGATGGCGGCCATGCGCTCCACTTTTATCACCGGGTGCCAGCGGCCGGGCGGACCAGGTTTCAGCGAGCCGCAGGCGGATACCCTGTGGGAGCAGGTGAAGGCCTTTGCCGGCTATGGCTTCAACCAGGGGCACGCCACCGCCTATGCCGACGTGAGCTACCGCTCTGCCTATCTGAAAGCGCACTATCCGGCGGCCTTTCTGTGCGCACGGCTTCAGGACTGGGGTGGCTTTCACCACCCGGCCGTCTATATGGCCGAGGCAAGGCGTCTCGGCATCGAGGTGCGACCGCCCCATGTCAACCAAAGCCGACTGGCCTTCACCCTGGCCTGCGAGTCAAGCCAGGGCGTCGCCAGGCCCGTGCTTTGGATGGGCCTGGGGCAGGTTCGAGACCTTCGCCGCCGCACGGTGCGGGCGCTGCTGGCAGCACGGCGAGAGGGACTCTTTGCGGACTTGCGGGACCTCGTACAGCGCGTGTCGCTGCAAGCGAAGGAGATTGCCCACCTCATCCAGTGCGGGGCGCTCGACGGTCTGGGGGAACACCGGGCCGGGATGCTGCGCGAGGCCGAGGCGATTGGCATGAGTGGGAGTGCACTGCAGTTGGCGTTCGAGTTTGCGGCGCCGGCGGTGGTGGCCGAGTCCGCTGCCGACCGGCTTGAGTGGGAGCGCCGTCTCCTCGGCCAGCCCATCAGCGTGCATCCTCTCGATGCCGTCGCCTCGCTGCCCACAGGGCTGACGCCTATTGCCCAGCTCCCGGCGCACCCTGGCCGCCGCGCCAGCGTGGCGGCGACCCGTCTGCCGGGCTGGACGGGCAGCAAGGGCTATTTCATCGGCGATCGCACCAGTTTCGCGGTGGCGATTCCTGGTCCTTCTCTACCAACGCCGCAGCCCTGGCAGCCGGTGCTGCTGCACGGCCGCTGGCTGAAAGATGAGTGGGGCATGGCCTGGCTGCAGGCAGATGAATTGACCCTGCTGCAGGCTGCCCCGAGTCCGGCGTCTCGTTGAAACACGGTTTTTCTTAATACACCCGGAGGAAGCTCATGAACCCATTCGACCTGACCGGTCAAGTTGCCATCGTCACCGGCGCCTCGCGCGGCATTGGCCTGGCCATCGCCGCCGCCCTGGCGCGGACAGGCGCCCGCGTGGTCCTGGCCAGCCGCAAGCAGACGGACCTGGACGGCGCAGCCTCGCAGATCAAGGCTGCAGGCGGCGAGGCGATCGGCGTCGCCGCCCATACTGGCGACGCCGGGGCCGTGCAGCGCCTGGTTCAGGCCGCGTGCGACGTGTACGGCGGTGTGGACATTCTCGTCAACAACGCCGCCACCAATCCCCACTTTGGCCCGATCCTCACGGCCGACGAGGGCCAGTGGGACAAGATCCTGGACGTGAACGTCAAAGGTTACTTCCGCATGGCCAGGGCCGTGGCGCCGGTCATGGAGGCGCGGGGCGGTGGGAAGATCATCAACATGGCTTCAGTGGCGGGCAGGACGCCCCTGCCGGGCATGGGCGTTTACTGCGTCAGCAAGGCGGCTGTGCTCATGCTCACCGAGGTCCTCGCCGTGGAGCTGGCGCCGTCCAACATCCAGGTGAACGCCATTGCCCCTGGCTTCGTGCGGACGAAGTTCAGCGCCGCCCTGTGGGGCAATCCGCAGCTCAACGAGGCCGTGCTGAAGGCGGTGCCCCAGCACCGGATGGCCGAGCCGGAGGAGCTGTGCGGCGTCGCCCTGTACCTGGCTTCATCCGCCTCCAGCTACACGACCGGGGCCACCTTTGTCGTGGATGGGGGACAACTTGCCGGCGCGACCCTGCTCGTCTGAACCAGAGGCCATCCTCGCCGCTTGATTTCCCTATCCTGAGCGGAGCGGCTACCATAATAGTTCCTTTGTACCAGAATCGCACCCTCAACCGCCCAGCGACGCCCTTCTGCGTGTGAACCGCATGACATCTTCCGACCATCCTCCCATCGTCGTCATTGCCTGCCGCATCTTCCAGGTTCTGCTTGAGCACTACCTACCCGACATGATGGCCAGCCAGGTGACGTTCCTGGATTACGGGCTGCATCGCACGCCGCCCAAGATCGCCAAGGCGGTCCAGGCTGAGATCGATAAGCTGGAACGACCAAGCCTGGTCGTCGTGGGCTATGGCCTGTGCGGCAACGGCATCGTGGGCATCAAGGCAGGAATGCACACCCTCCTGGTGCCGCGCATGGACGACTGTATCGCCATGATGTTGGGTTCCTACGACGCCTATCGCCGGGAGTTCGAGACCTCGCCCGCCACGTTCTACCTCAACCGGGGCTGGCTGGAGTCGGGAAGTCATCCCCTGCATGAGCACGAGGAATACCTGGAGCGGTTCGACGAGGAGACCGCCGACTGGCTGCTCGACCAGCAGTACCACCACTATAAGCGGATCGCCCTCGTCGCCCACAACCCGGCTGACATGAACGGCTACCGCGCGCAGGCCCAGGCCGTGGCGAAGTTCTGTGAGCGGTGGAATGTTCGCTACGCCGAGGTCCTGGGGTCTGATGACTTTGCCCGCCGCCTGGCCGCTGCGACCAGGGACCTCAGCCTGGTGGACGGCGACCTGGTGGTGATCCCCCCCGGCGGCGAAATCCAGCAGGCTCAATTCCTGCGCAGTCTGGAATAAATCTATCCCCATTGGAGTGACGACCCATGGCGATTGCCGATACCCTCACACTCAATCCCGCGGCGGGCGCGCCCGCTAAACCCACCGAATGGGCCCACGTCGACGAGCAGGGACGTTTGGTCCTGCCGCCGGATGTCGTGGCGCGGATGGGCCTGACGCCGGGAGCGCAACTGCGGATCGAGGACGCGACCAACGGCCTGCGCCTGCACCGGCCCGTCACGCACCTGGCGAAGGTCTACATCGAGCCGACGGACAACTGCAACATCGCCTGCCGGACTTGCTTCCGCAATTCCTGGGATATCCCCATGGGACGCATGTCAGAGGCCACGTTCTCGGCGTTTCTGAAGGGACTCGAGACGCTCGAGACCAAGCCCCTAGTGTACTTCGGGGGCATCGGCGAACCGCTCTTCCATCGCCGCACCGCGGAATGGATCGGCCGGGTCAAGGCGCTGGGAGCGCGGGTGGAGATGATCACCAACGGCACGCTGCTGACCGAGAAGCGGACCCGCGAACTGGTCGAAAGTGGACTTGACCTCCTGTGGGTGTCGATCGACGGCGCCCGGCCGGAGAGCTACGCCGATGTGCGCCTGGGCGCGGAGCTACCCAACGTCCTCGCCAACCTTGAGCGATTCCGGCATATGCGCAAGGGGTTTTACCTGGCCAGGCCGGAGCTGGGAATCGCCTTTGTGGCGATGAAGCGGAACATCGGCGACCTGCCGGCGCTGCTCAAGCTGGCCAAGCGCCTGGGCGCCAAGCACTTCTCCGTGAGCAACGTGCTGCCGGTGACGGCGGATCTTCAGGAAGAAGTGCTTTACAAGCGCACGCTGCGCTCCCTGACGTACATGCCGTCCGTGCACGTGCCCCGGCTCAGCCTGCCCAAGATGGATTTCGACGAGCTGACCCGCGAGGCCCTTTTCCAGGCTTTCAACAGCGGTTTCAGCGTCAGCTATGCCGGGAACGAGTGGGCGAACAGCAATGACGTGTGCAACTATATTGAGAGCGGGTCGATGACCGTCGCCTGGAATGGCGACGTGAGCCCCTGCTGGCCGCTGATGCATACCCAGAGCAGCTACCTGCACGGCAAGCCGAGGCTGTCGCACAGCCACATCATCGGCAACGTGCGCGACCACGGCCTGGGCGATCTCTGGCTCGATCCCGACTATGTGGCCTACCGGATGCGGGTGCAAAGCTTTGGCTTTCCGCCCTGCACCTACTGCGGCGGCTGCGACCTCTCGGTGGCCAACGAAGAGGACTGCATTGGCAACACCGCCCCGGCCTGCGGCGGCTGTCTGTGGGCGCAGGGCGTGATCCAGTGTCCCTGACCTCGCAGCCGGCCCGGACGGGTGGGCCGACTTGAGTGGCATTGGCGGGCTGAACGAGAGCTTGCTCCATGCCGGTCTCAAGTCGTGGTACCGCAGGCCCGGCGACCTGATCGAGCAGCCTGTAGATGGATTCGTCGTGGACATCGTGCGGCCTTCGCCTGCGGGCGAGCGGCCGGACCTGCTGATCGAGATCCAGACGGGCAATTTCACTGCCATCCGCGGCAAGCTCCAGCGTTTGCTGACGGACCACCGGGTGCTCCTGGTCCACCCGGTGGCCTACGAGAGATGGGTGCTGAGGGAGGACGCCAGCGGCGTCAGGCTGGGGAGGAGAAAGTCGCCGAAGCGCGGACGGGTGGAGGAGGTCTTCCGTGAGTTGGTGCGCATGCCCTCGATGCTGGCCGACCCGAACCTGGCGTTGGAGGTGGTGCTGACGCAGGAGGAGGTGGTTCTGCGCAACGATGGCGCCGGGAGCTGGCGGCGCAAGGGGTGGAGCGTGGCAGGGGCGCGGCTGATGGGTGTGGTGGGGGCCGTCCGTTTTGACTCTCCCGGCGACCTGGGCGATCTCCTTCCGGCGGACCTGGCGCAGCCTTTCACCAACCGGGACCTGGCGGCGGCGCTGTCATGCCCGCTGGGGCTGGCGCAGAAGATGACCTACTGCCTGGTGCGCCTGAACGTTCTGTCTGACGCCGGCAAGCGCGGGCGGGCGCGTCTCTATGTGAGCGGGGTTGCCGGGTTGCGCACTTCGCCCCGCTAAAGGGTCTCGCGATCGCCAGAGGGGCCGATCCGGGGGTGGACCGCCGCAAAACGCGGCCATAACTTGCTGCACACATGATTTAGATCATGGCGGCGCACTTCGATTTGACTAGACTTGATGCATGTTGGTGGTCCATCACCATCAACGCCACTTTCTGCAAAGAGAACATGCAAACGCAGTGGCTGCACAAGACCATCAGATGCCGATGATGGCATCGCAGAACTCAGGACACTCTGACCGCCACCTGGCCAGCACCGGAGCCACACTCCGCCTGGACCGGGGGCGGTCTTTTTGCTTCTACCGGAGGTGACCGTATGCAAACCGTAACCCTGTCTCTGCCAGCAATGTACGCCGATCACCATGTCGTTGAGGTGCGCAGGCTATTGTTGGCGCTGCCCGGCGTCGATGATGTCTACGCCAGCAGTGCTTTCCAGGCCGCCGAGATTACCTACGATCCGCAGCGGGTTGAACCTGCTGCCATCGAAAAGGTGCTGGCCGATGCCGGCTATCTCGGCGAGCTGCCGCTGCCCGCCGAAACCGGCAAACCCGTGACCGACGCGGCCGGTGAGGGCACCTATTTCCGCCACACAGCCTCGTATGTCCAGGCTACGAAAGTCGTTGGCTTCACCCAGAGCGTTTCATACGCGGGCCGGCCGCTTTGGCCCTGCCCGGGTATGGGCCCACTCAAACACACTGACAACTGAGAGGTTCCATCATGGCCAAGAAAGAGATTCGCATCGAGGACTACAGCGCCGATCCTGCGGCGCAGCAGATGCTCATTCGCGCGGAAGAGTTGGGCATCGGCACGGCCTTCACGCGTGCCAGCGAGATGAGCCCCTGCAACATCGGCGGCGCCGGCATGTGCTGCAAGCAGTGCGGCATGGGCCCCTGCCGACTCACCAAGGAAGGCGCCGTGGGCGTTTGCGGAGCGACGATCGACACGATCCAGGCCCGCAACCTGGTGCGGGCGATCGCCGCTGGCGCCGCCGCCCATTCGGACCACGGCCGCGACATGGCGTTTACGCTCAAGGCCGTCGCCAACGATGATGCGGATGGCTACTACATCCGCGACGTCGCCAAGCTGCGCATGGTGGCGTCCAAGTTCAACATCGCCATCGAAGGGCGTTCACCCAAGGAGATCGCCAACGACCTGGCCGACCTATACATCGCCCAATACGGCCAACAGCGCGGCGAAATCGCCCCGATCATCCGGGCGCCCGAAAAGCGGCAGAAGCTGTGGCGCGAGCACGGGGTCATTCCCCGCGGCATCGATCGTGAGGTTGTGGAGGCGCTGCACCGGACCCACATCGGCGACGACCAGGATCCCGCTCACCTGCTCAACCATGCGGTGCGCACCTCGCTGGCCGATGGCTGGGGCGGGAGCATGATGGCGACCGATATCTCGGACATCCTCTTTGGCACGCCGGCCCCGGTTCTGGGGCAGGCCAACCTGGGCGTGCTCAAGGACGACATGGTCAACGTCGTCGTGCACGGCCACGAGCCCACGCTGAGCCAGATGCTCGTTGCCGCGTCCCAGGACCCGGAAGTGATCGAGTATGCCCACGCCGCCGGCGCCAAGGGCGTCAACCTGGCGGGCATCTGTTGCACGGCCAACGAGATCCTGATGCGCCAGGGCATCCCCGCCGCAGGCAACTTCCTCCACCAGGAGCTGTCGATCCTAACCGGCGCCGTCGAGGCAATGGTGGTGGACGTGCAGTGCATCATGCAGGCCCTGGTGATGCTGGCCGAGAAGTTCCACACCAAGGTCATCACCACCTCACCCAAGGTGAAGATCAAGGGCGCCACGCACATCGAGTTCGACGAGCACAATGCCCTGGCCATCGCCAAGCAGATTCTGAAGGCGGCCATCGACAACTATGCCAACCGCGGCAAGACGCAGATTCCGCAGGTCAAGGAATCGCTGGTGCCCGGCTTCTCGCACGAGTACATCAACTACATGCTCGGCGGCGCCTACCGCGGGTCCTTCCGGCCCCTCAACGATGCCATCATGTCGGGGCGCATTCGCGGCGTGGCCGCCATCGTGGGCTGCAACAACCCCCGCAGCAAGCAGGACTGGCTGCACACCTATGTGACCCGGGAACTGCTCAAGCAGGACGTGCTCGTGGTCGAAACGGGCTGCGGCGCCATCGCCAGCGCCAAGCTCGGTCTCTTGTTGGGCGAAGCCGGTCTTGACCAGGTAGGTCCGGGCCTGCGCGAGGTCTGTGAGACGGTAGGCATCCCGCCGGTGCTGCACATGGGCTCGTGCGTGGACAACACCCGCATCCTCACCGTGCTGACGCAGATCGTGGAGGAAGGCGGCCTGGGCGATGACATCGACCAGGTGCCCGCCGTGGGTCTGGCCCCGGAGTGGATGAGCGAGAAGGCACTGGCCATCGGCACGTACTGCGTCGCCTCCGGCGCCTATGTCATCTTCGGCGGCGCCTCGCCGGTGAGCGGCATGCCCGACAAGGTCTCCGACAGCGCCGATGTGCTGCGCTACATCAGCGAAGGTTGGGAAGAGATCTACGGCGGCAAGCTCGAGTTCATCCCCGACGTCGACGAGATGATCCAGCGCACGCTTGACCACATTGACAAGAAGCGCGCCGCCCTGGGCCTGCCCGAGTGGCAGCCTGAGCGCTATGGCCGCAGCGGCGACGCCCGCATGCTCGAACTCGAGTCGATGTCCCTAGCCGACAAGCGAGCCGCTCTTTACGGAGTCTCGCCGAACTGAGCTGTGATGCGTACTGCGTATTGCGTGGGACGGATCACGTATTGCGCAGTACGCAGTACTCGTTTGACCTGAGTAGCAAACCTCCTGGAGGTCACATGTCCCGATATATCGCAACCCGAGCCATTCGCGGCGCCAATGCCCTGGTCATGGAAGCCGAGGTCATGCTCGACAAGGCCATGCAGGACAAAGGCCCGGACACACCCGTCGCGTTTCCCAATACTGCCTACTACCTGCCCACCATCTTCGGCATGACGGGGACGGCCGTCGAGAAGCTGGGCCAACTGGAGCCGGTGCTCCAACACGCCCGCTCCCTGCTGCATCCTGTGCCCGCACCCCATCATTGGACGCCCTACCTGGGTGAGACCCTGGACTCGGGCATGGCGACGCTGCTGGCGGCAGAGACGATCGAGGCCGTGCGTTTCGTGTACGGTCTGCAGCCTGAACCGATGCCCGGCTTCGAGCTGGCGGGGGGAACCTCGTTCACCAGCCCTGACATGGGCACCAACGGCAATGGCAACGGCGCCGGCCACAGCCACGGTGCGGACAAGGTCGGCTCGGCCGTCACGGATGGCCACCTGAACGGTCCCATCGACGACATCCAACTGCGTTCCTGGGGCATCCAGTTGGTGGACGGGCGTATGCCCGGCTTTGCCGCCATCGTCGGCTGCGCCAAATCCAACGAGGTCGCGGTCAAGCTCGTCCGTGAGCTGCAGCGCCGCAACATCCTCACCTTCCTCTCCGGAAATGTGAACGGGCGCAGCATCATCCACCAGCTCGCCGAAGAGGGTGTGGAACTCGGCTACGATACGTACACCGTACCCTTCGGCACGGATACGTTGAGCGCCATCTACGCCCTGGGCTTTGCCACCCGTTCGGCCCTGACCTTTGGCGGTCTCAAGGCGGGCCAGTCGCGCGAGATCCTTCTGTACAATAAGGAGCGCGTCTTCGCCTTTGTGCTGGCGCTGGGCGAGGTGGATGACCTCAAGTACGCCGCCGCCGCCGGCGCCATCAACTTCGGCTTCCCCGTCATTGCCGATACCGTCATCCCTGAGATCCTGCCGACGGGCGTCACCCGCTACGAGCATGTGGTGAGCATGCCGTTCAATGAGATCGACGGCAAGGATGACCTGGAGAAAGCGGAGCGCCTGGTGCAGAAGTGCATCGAGGTGCGCGGCGTCAAGGTCAAGGTCGCTAACGTGCCTGTACCGGTCCCCTACGGCTCCGCCTTTGAGGGCGAGGTGGTGCGCAAGGCCGACATGCGGGTCGAGTTCGGAGGCAAGTACTCGCGCGCGTTTGAGTACCTGCGCATGGCGAACCTGGAGGAAGTGGTCGACGGCAAGATCGAGGTCGTCGGTCCCAAGTTCGCCGACCAGCCGGCTCAGGGCCACATGGACATGGGCATCGTGATCGACGTGGCGGGCCGCCAGATGCAGAAGGATTTCGAGCCGGTGCTCGAGCGCCAGGTGCACTACTTTGTCAACGGCGCCTCCGGCATCCAGCACATCGGCCAGCGCGACATCGCCTGGATTCGCATCTCGAACGCTGCGGCCGAGAAGGGCTTTGATCTGGAGCACTTCGGCAAGATCCTGCATGCCCGCTTCCACGCCGATTTCGGCGCCATCGTCGACAAGGTGCAGGTGACCATCTACACCGACCCGGACCAGTTCAAGGCCTGGCTGGACAAGGCGCGCGACGCCTACGACTACCGCAACCGCCGTCTGGCCGACCTGACGGACGACAAGGTGGACGAGTTCTACTCGTGCACCCTCTGCCAGTCCTTCGCCCCCAACCATGTCTGCATCGTCAGCCCTGAGCGGCTGGGGCTGTGCGGCGCCTACAACTGGCTCGACTGCAAAGCCTCCTTCAGCATCAACCCCACCGGTCCCAACCAGCCGATCAAGCTGATGAAGCCGATCGACATCAAGAAGGGCTACTGGGAGGGCACGAACGGCTACGCCGAGAACGGCTCCCACGGCGTGGTGCAGGAAGTGGCCATGTACTCGATCATGGAGAACCCCATGACGGCGTGCGGCTGCTTCGAGTGCATCGTCATGCTGATTCCCGAGGCCAACGGCGTCATGGTCGTCAGCCGCGAGGACACCAGCATGACCCCGGCCGGGATGACCTTCAGCACGCTGGCCGGCATCGCCGGCGGCGGTCTGCAGACCCCGGGCGTCATGGGCGTGGGCAAGTACTACCTGATCAGCCCCAAGTTCATCTACTCCGACGGCGGTTTCAAGCGGGTCGTCTGGATGAGCAGCTTCCTGAAGGAATCGATGTCCGATGAGCTGAAGGTTGTGGCGGAGCGCGAGGGCGACCCTGACCTGATCGGCAAGATCTGCGACGAGCGCGGCGCCACCACCGTCGAGGAGCTCCTGGCCTGGATGGAAGAGCACAACCATCCGGCGCTGATGATGGATCCGATGTTCTAGTCCAGCAACGTGCGACACCACAGGCGAATGCAGATAGCCAGTTGTGTCGCACGTTCGCAAGAATCCCACGATGGAAACGTATGCTAATGTGAAGGGCCAGATCGTCATTCCGGTTGAGCTGCGGCGAAAGCACGGCATCACGGCCGGAACGAAGATTACCATCATCGATGGTGGCGATGTCATCATCCTGAAACCGCTGACCACCGAGACACTGAAGCGCATGCAAGGCGCTCTCAAGGGCAGCGGCGCGCTCAAGGCGCTCATGGATGGCAGGCGTCAGGCTACCGACACCAATGCCTAGAACCCTTGTCCGTGACCTGATGACCGTCGGCGTGCAGACCTGCCCGCCTTCGACACCCATCGCCGAGATCGCCCGGCTGCTGCTGGACCGCGACCTGGAGGCGGTGGTGGTGCTGGACCGCGAGGGGCATGCCGCGGGCATCGTGGGCCGCGAAGAACTGGTGCGGGCCTACGCCAGGGGGGCAACCGAGGCGCTGACCGCCGAACAAGTCATGCACGAAGGCGTGCCGCAGGTGCCGCCGGACATCCCTTTGACGGCAGCGGCCCAGCTCATGGCAGACCAGGGTGTGCGCGCCTTCTTCCTGATGCACAATGCCGGGGGGATCATTTACCCTGCGGCCTTCATTACCTATAAGCACCTTATCCGCCTCCTGGCGGCGACATCCGACGCCGACCTTAGCGATCTCGGTATCGAAGCCGCACGCAAGGCGCCCCTGGATGTCTTCATCGAACGCCGCGATGCTGCACGAAAGCAGGCGCGGCAACCCTAACCTAGTACACCCACTTCAAAGGAGAAAGCCATGCCCGTCGAACTTGTCAAAGACAAATGGAGCGGCGCCGTCCAAGCTGTCACTCTCGGCGCCACGGCGGCGGAGGGCGGGAGCCGCAGCCGTGCCATCACCGTGGGCGGAGAGAAGGCGCTTCCTTTCATGCACTTCGAGGCGGAGATGCCAAACCGGCCGGTGGTCGCCATCGAGATCAAAGACCGCCGCCCGGACGATTGGTCGTCTCTGCTGCTCAAGGTCTGGGGTGACGTCGCCAACGATCCCGCCAGTTGGGCCAAGGCGGCCACAGCGGCGGGCGCCGACGTGCTGGTCCTCGCCCTCACCCTGACCGATGCTGCCGGTGCGCCAACGACACCCGCGGCGGCGGTGGCGGCGGTCAAAGCCGTGCTTGCTGCCAGCTCTCTGCCCCTGATCGTCTTCGGGCCGGGGCAGGCCGAAGCCGATAACACCCTGCTGGTGGCGGTTGCGGAAGCCGCCAAGGGTGAGAGGCTGCTGCTGGGCATCTGCGAGGACAAGAACTACCGCACGATTGTGGCCACGGCCATGGCGAACGGCCATCTGGTCAGCGCCCGCACTCCCATGGATGTCAACCTGGCCAAGCAGTTGAACATCCTGATCAGCGACATGGGCATGCCCACCGACCGGATCATCATGGACCCCACCACCGGCGCCGTGGGCTACGGCATCGAGTACGGCTACTCGGTGATGGAGCGCCTGCGCCTGGCGGCGCTCCAGGGCGACCGTATGACGCAGCTTCCGATGTTGGTGACGCCGGGCTTCGAGGCCTGGAAGACCAAGGAAGCCAAGGTCGGTGTGGGCGTTCCCGATTCCTGGGGCGACTGGGAGCAGCGCGCCATCAACTGGGAAACGCTGACCGCCGTGTCGCTGCTCGAATCCGGCGCCGACATCCTGGTCCTGCGCCACCCCGAGAGCGTCAAGCGCGTCCACGCGGCGATTGCCGATCTCATGAAATCGCATGCGATCGCGTGAATTCGGCCTGCACTGCGTAATACGTAATACGTAATGCGTAACATGGAGTCCTTCTTACGTACTACGTTATATGCAGTACGAATCACGCCTTACGCATCTTCTTCACATCGATGTGCCAGGTAGACCCTAGGAGACCAACAAATGGCCCTTTCCGGCATTCAAATCTATAAGCTGTTACCGCAGACTAACTGCAAGGACTGCGGTTTTCCTACCTGTTTGGCGTTTGCGATGAAGCTCGCCGCCAAGCAGGTTGAGCTTGCCGCCTGCCCGCACGTCAGCGAGGCCTCGAAGGCGCAGCTCTCCGAGTCAGCGGCGCCTCCCGTGCGGCTGGTCGCGGTGAAGGCCAATGGCAATGAAGTCAAGGTAGGCAATGAGGTCGTGCTCTACCGCCATGAGAAGACGTTCTACAACAAGCCCGGTCTCTTTGTCCGCGTGAAGGACAACGAGCCTGCCGATGCGCTTGCCGCGGAGGTGCGCAAGGCCGACGCCTACCGGACGAACTACGTCGGCATCGAGCTCGGCGTAGATGGCTTCGCCGTCGAGGCGGCGTCGGGAAATGCGGCATCCTTTGCGGCGGCCGTCAAAGCCGTGCGGGGAGCCAGTCACCTGCCGCTCATCCTCATCAGCAAGGATGCCGCGGTCATGGCCGCGGGCCTGGATGCCCTGAGCGGGGAGACCCCGCTGATCTGCGGGGCTGACGCCGGCAACTGGGAAGCAATGGCCGCCCTGGCAGCCAAGCACAAGGCGGCGCTGGTGGTCAGCGCACCCACGCTGGAGGACCTGGCGGGCCTGACGGAGAAGGTTAGGGGCAAAGGCGTGGAAGATCTGGTGCTCGATCCGGCCGCGCGTGACCTGGGGGCCTCGCTGGCGCTCAACACACAGATCCGGCGTCTGGCGCTCAAGAAGAACTTTCATGCCCTGGGCTACCCGATTGCTGCTTTTCCGGCGGCGGCGGGCGATCCCGGTGTGGAGCTGATGCAGGCGGCGCAGGCAATCGCCAAGTACGCAGGGTTTGTGGTCCTCGACCGCTTCGACCCCGCCATGCTGCACCCGCTGCTGGTGCTGCGACAGAACATCTACACCGACCCGCAGAAGCCCATCCAGGTGCAGCCTGGCCTCTACGAGATCAACGGCCCGACTGCCGAGTCGCCGGTGCTCGTGACCACGAACTTCAGCATCACCTACTTCAGCGTCGCCAACGAGGTCGAGGGTTCGGGCCTTCCGGCCTGGCTGCTCGTCTGCGACGCCGAGGGCATGAGCGTGCTCACCGCCTGGGCGGCGGGCAAGTTCGATGCGGACCGCATTGCCAAGGATGCCAAGCAGTTCAATGCGGCGGGCAAGGTCACACGCAAGCGGCTCGTCATTCCCGGCCACGTGGCCGTCCTCTCTGGCGACCTGGAGGAGTCCATGGCCGGCTGGGAAATTCGCGTGGGCCCCCGCGAGGCCGTCGATCTGCCGTCCTTCCTGAAGCAGGCGCTGTAGAATTTCGGATTGCGGATTGCGGATTGCGAAATGGCTCAGGCGATGGACAAGCATGTTCTCGAAGAGCGGACGAAACAATTCGCAGTTCGCATCGTGAGATTCGTCGCGGCTCTGCCCAGCACACCGGCAGCAGCCGTGATGGGCCACCAACTGCTGAAGTGCGGCACTTCGATCGGCGCCAACTATCGCGAGGCCAACCGGGCTGAGTCACACGACGACTTCATTCACAAGATCGCCATTGTCGAGAAGGAAGCAAGTGAGACGCAGTATTGGCTGGAGCTGTTCGATGATGTCTCGCTCGGCAACGCGGATGAACGTCGGTGGCTCCTGCAGGAGGCCACCGAACTGCTGGCCATCTTCACGGCCGCGGGACGGACTGCGAAATCGCGTCGGGTGGCTGAATTCCGCAACTGATGAACTGATGCTCCTGACCGCAATTCGCAATTCGCAACCCGCAATCCCCAATTCCCTTCATGGCTGAACACACCGTTCTCTTCGATGGCGCCGATGCGCCGGTCAAGGTACCCACGGGCACTCTGCTGGCCGACGCCGCGCGCCTGGCGGGGGTTGAGATCTCGCAGCCTTGCGGTGGGCAGGGGCGCTGCGGACGCTGCGCGGTCAAAGTGACATCGGGCTCGGTCCGCCGCCGCAGCTCGCTGCGCCTGTCGCCGGATGATGTCGCCCTGGGCTATGCCCTAGCTTGCCAAACCGTCGTGGAGGGCAACGTCGCCGTCGAGGTGCCGCCGCAGGAACGCATCGAACGGCACCTGACCATGGATCGGGTGGCCGCCGAGGTGCGCGTCCCTGCCGGGTATTCGTATGCCCAGCACCAATCGATCCAGCGGTACAGCGTCAGGTTGAGGCCGCCGTCCATGGACGACCAGACGGACGACTGGAGCCGTCTGCAGACCGCCCTCCGGCAGGCGAGCGGGCGCAGCGACTTCTCGGTCTCGCTGCCGCTTCTGCGCCGCCTGGGCGAGGTCCTGCGCGCGGGAGACTGGCAGGCCACAGCGGTGCTGGACATTTCGTCCTGGGCTTTCTGTCAGGACTGTCCGGCCCGGTTGGTCGACCTGCGCCCAGGTCTGGCAGAAGAGGACGAGCCGCTCTGGGGCGTCGCCGTCGACATCGGCACCACTACCGTCTCTGTGTGGTTGGTCGACCTGGTCAGCGGTGCGGTGCAGGCCCAGACCGCCGAGTATAACCGCCAGATTGCCCGCGGCGAAGATGTCATTTCCCGTATCATCTATGCCGGCAAGAGCGGTGGGGATGCGGAGCTGCAGGGGCTGGTCGTGGGCACGATCAACGACCTGATCGCAGCGGCGTGTAAGCGGGTGCGCATCGAGCCCAGGGACATCGTCAAGGCCACCGTTGCCGGCAACAGCACGATGATCCACCTGCTGTTGGGAATTCCGGCGGCGAGCATCCGCCTGGCGCCCTTCGTCACCGCCATCAACGAGGTCCCGGCCTTCCGGGGCGCCGACATTGGACTGGCCATCCACCCGGAGGGGACTGTCGACTGCCTGCCCGGCGTCGCCAGCTATGTCGGGGCCGACATCAGCGCCGGGGTCCTCTCGTCGGGCATGGACGATGACGCCCAACTCACCCTGTTCCTTGATGTCGGCACCAACGGCGAGACTGTGCTTGGCTCGTCCGAGTGGCTGGTGACGTGCGCCTGCTCGGCCGGACCCGCCTTTGAGGGCGCCGGCGTGCAGCACGGGATGCGGGCCACCAGCGGCGCCATCGAAGAGGTGTGGGTGAACGGCGCCACGTTCGAGCCGAGCTACCGCGTCATCGGCCACGTCAAGCCGCGCGGGCTCTGCGGGAGCGGGCTGATCTCGCTCCTGGCTGAGCTTTTCCTTACCGGCGTCATCGATAAGGGTGGAAACATCCACCTGGACCTGCCGACGCCGCGCGTGCGCAGTGGCGAACATGGACCCGAATACGTGGTCGCCTGGGCAGACGAAACCGAACGGGGTGAGGATATCGTCTTCACCCATGTCGATATCGACAACCTGCTGCGGGCCAAGGCCGCCATCTACGCCGGCTTCACCGTGCTTGCCGACGGCGTTGGCGTGCCGCTGGAGGCCGTGGAACGGGTCCTGATCGGCGGCTCGTTTGGGAAGTACATCAACGTTGAAAAGGCCGTGCAGATCGGCCTGCTGCCGGACATGCCCTGGGAGCGCTTCCAGTTCCTGGGCAACACTTCTGTCCTGGGCGCCTACCGCGCCCTCCTTGACCGCGACGCTCGCAGCCGCGTGCAGGACATCGCTTCGCGCATGACCTACATCGAGCTTTCGGCTGACAATCGTTTCTACGAGGCATTTACTTCGGCGCTCTTTCTCCCCCACACCGATGAGAGCAGGTTTCCATCGGTGATGGCCGGGATGGCATGAGACCCGATATCCACAATTCGTTGGGAGGCAACATGTACATCATCGGCGAGAACATCCACATCATCTCCGACAAGGTCAAAGAAGCCCTCAAGGCTCGCGATGCCAAGTTCTTCCAGGACTTGGCCGTGCGCCAGGTGGAACATGGCGCCCAGGCCCTGGACCTGAACCTGGGGCCGCGCAAGAACGACTGGGCCGAAGTCTTTCCCTGGATGGTCGAGACGGTTGAGGCCGTGGTCGACGTCCCCCTGAGCTTCGACAGCACCAACCTCCTCGGCATCGAAGCTGGCCTCAAGAAGGTGACCAAGGCGCAGCCGATCATCAATTCCACGTCGGCGGAGCCGGAGCGCCTGGAGAAGGTCCCCCTGGTCGCCAAGCAGTACAACGCCCGCCTGATCGCATTGACGATGGGGGCCTCGGGCATTCCCGTGAGCGCCGACGAGCGCGTCAACATCGCCATCGAGAAGCTGATCCCGCGGGCGCTTGAAGTGGACCTGCCCGTCTCGGACCTCATCATCGACCCCCTGGTGCTCACGGTATCCGGCTGCCAGCAGTACTGCCCTGAGCTGGTCGGCGCCATCCAGACCTTGCAGGTGGCCTGGGACCCGGCTCCCGCCATCTCCGTGGGCCTGTCAAACGTCTCCAACTCGGTGCCCAAGGAGAATCGTTCGCTGATCAACCGCATGTACGGCGCCATGTTGATGGGCGCCGGTCTGCAGATGATGATTGCCGATCCTTTCGATGAGGATCTCAAGAACGTCATCCGCATCATCGAGACGCGCGACGACAGCACATCCCTGGCGCGCAGCTACCTTGCCTTGTCGGACCGCATTGCCGCCATGGAAGAGCCCCAGCCGGACGATTTTGACCTGGATGATGCCGAGCAGCGCGCGATGTGGAAGACCGTGCAGATCCTGCTGAACAAGGTCATCTACGCCGACGGTTACCTGGATCAATAGGCAGGAAGTTCGACTTCTCCGAGAAGTCGAACTTCTTCTCTTACTTCCTCCCTCAACGCACCACTGTTTCGTCTCTTGACACAGAGCCGAACTTCTCCCCGGACGAGGAGGTCCACCATGTCTGGTTTGACGCCTGGCCGCCGCTGGCAGCCGGCTTATTCTCCCTTCAAGAAGGTGCCATTCAAGCAGCGCCTGCTGATCCGCACCGAGAAAATCATAAAGGGCCCGATGTTTGGCTGCCGAATGTGCGGCAACTGTTTGCTGCAGGAGACGGCCTTCATCTGCCCCATGGAGTGCCCCAAGGGTCTGCGCAACGGTCCCTGCGGCGGCTCCACGCCGGAATACTGCTATGTGGATGAAACGCGACCCTGCATCTGGTACAAGATCTTCGAGCGCTCGTTCCGCATGGGGCGAGAGGAGATGCTGCTCGAGGTCCTGCCGCCCATGGACTGGGACAAGGCCGGGGGCGAGACCTGGGGCGACGTCATGGATCAGATCAAGCACGTGGGCTTTGGCAATTTCGCCAAGGGCATGGCCACGCGGGACACCGAGCAGCGCAAGCAGACCTGGGCCAGCGTGTTCCAACCGGTGCGCCAGCCTGACTGGTGGCAGGGCGATGCCCTCTATCACGCACCGGCCTACACCGAACCGGTCTCGGAGCTGGAGCGGAGGCTGAAGGCAGGCGAGTTCGTGGTGACGTCGGAGGTGGCGCCGCCGCTCAGCACGGCCACCGGCGCCCTGGAGAAGAACATCGACCTGGCCAAGCCCTATGTCGCCGGCGTCAACTTCACCGATGCTGCTTCCGCTACCCCGCGCATGTCCAGCATTGCCTGCAGCGTGATCGCCCTGCGTCGCGGTGCCGAGCCGGTCCTGCAGATCGCCGCACGCGACCGCACCCGCACCAACCTGCAATCGGACGTCATCGGCGCCAGCGCTCTGGGCATCCGCAACATCCTCTGCCTGTCGGGCGACAGCCCGCGCTTGGGGCCCTCGCCGATGGGCAAGATGGAGATCGTCGACATCGAGTCCGTGCAGATGCTGTGGATTCTGAGACGCCTGCGCGATGAAGGCAAGTATCTTGACGGCCGCACCATCAAGCAGCCGCCCCAATACTTCCTCGGCGCGGCGGCTTCGCCCTTCGCCTCGCAGCCCAAATTCCAGGCGCTGCGGGAGGAGAAGAAAGTGAATGCCGGGGCCCAGTTCTTCCAGACCAACCTGGTCTATGATCCCGACGGGCTGGAAATCTGGCTGAACGAGCTGTCCAAGCGCAACGTCCTCGGCAAGGTCTACATCCTGGTAGGGATCACGCCGCTGAAGAGCCTCAAGATGGCGCAGTACATGAACAATGAGGTGCCGGGAGTGAGCATCCCCGAGCCTCTGATGAAGCGTATGGAAGCGGCGGGCGACGGCGCTTCCGAAGAGGGCGTTGCCATTGCCCTCGAGCTGATGGCGAAGATCAAGACCATGCAGGGCGTTAACGGCTTCCATCTGATGCCGGTGGGCTGGGAGCAGATCGTGCCTCGTATTGTCACAGAGGCGGGGCTTGCCCCGAACGTGGCGTCCGCATGAAGCTCGCTATCAGCGGCAAAGGCGGTGTGGGGAAAACCACCCTGACCGCCCTCCTGGCCCAAGCTTATGCCGATGCCGGACGGCAGGTTCTGGCCGTTGACGCCGATCCCTCGCCCTGCCTGGCCGAGGCGTTGGGGCTGCCGTCCGAGCTGCGCGCCGGTCTGCAGCCCATCGCCACGATGGACGACCTGATCGAGGAGCGCACCGGCGCCCGCCCCGGCAGCCTGGGCGGGTTCTTCAGCCTGAACCCCCGTGTCGACGACCTGCCGGATCGCTTTGCCGTACGCCACCGCGGGGTGCGGCTGCTGGAGATGGGCGGCCTGGAGCAGGGGGGCTCCGGCTGCATCTGCCCGGAGAGCGCTATGCTCAAGACGCTCTTCACCCATCTGCTCTTCCGCAAGGATGACGTGCTGATCCTGGATATGTACGCCGGCGTGGAGCACCTGGGGCGAGCGACGGTGGACTTCGTCGACGCCATGCTGGTGGTCGTGGAGCCTACCCGCCGCAGCCTGGGCACGGCGGCGCAGATCAAGGACCTTGCCGCCGACATCGGCCTGACGCGGCTCTGGCTGGTCGGCAACAAGGTGAAGAGCGAAGAGGAAGCAGCGTTCTTGGCGGCGGAGACGCCGGGGCTGCCCCTCCTCGGCCTCCTGCCTGCGGATGCTCTTGTCCAGGAGGCCGACCGGCTGGGCATCCCGGTCTACGACCATGTCCCGGCCCTGCGCCAGGCCGCGGTTGACATCGTGAACCGCCTGGCTTCAGAATAGGCGAACTCAGACCGCGGCTTTCTCGTGTCTGACTACTGACGACTGACGACTCTCAATGCCGATCACCATTGCACTTGCCGGCAAGGGCGGTGTGGGGAAAACCACCATCGCCGCCCTTGTCATACGCTATCTTGTTGAAACCCAGCCGGGCTCCATCCTGGCCATTGACGCCGACCCCAGCAGCAATCTGAACATGGCCCTGGGGCTGCCCCTGGACTGGACCGTGGGGGATATCCGCGAGGATCTGCTTTCGCAGGTCAAGCAGTCCCTGACCGCCGGCGGCGCCGCCATGGGGGCGCTGCCCGGAGGGGTCAGCAAGCACGAGTACCTGGCCTATGAGGTGCGTTCGGCGCTGTCCGAAGGGCCGCGCTTCGACCTGATCGCCATGGGCCGGTCCGAGGGCCAGGGCTGCTACTGCGCCGTCAACCACAACCTGCGCGAGGTCATCGACGGCATCAGCAAGAACTACCGCTATGTCGTCATCGACAACGAGGCGGGGATGGAACACCTCAGCCGGCGCACGACCCGTGATGTCCAGCACTTGCTGGTGGTGTCAGACCCCACGCAGCGCGGCCTGGTGGCGGCGCAGCGCATCGCTTCGTTCCGGCACGAGCTCGACATCGACATCGAGAACACGCACCTGATCATCAACCGGCTGCCGGGCGCCGTGCCGCCGCCCCTGAAGGCGTTCGTCGACACGCTGGACTTCCCGCTCCTGGGCACAGTGCCACAGGACGAGACCATTGTCGAGTACGAATACAGCGGCCGGCCGGCGATCGAGGTCGATGCGGATTCTCCCGTGTACCAGGCTGTCTCAGCGATGTTGGCGAAGATCCTTTAGGCTGGAGGAAAGCGCCAAACGCACAGGAGAGTGGAGAGGTGTCCCAGCGAGCCTGGCGCATTCTCGGCTACGTGATCGTGGCCTTCTTTGTGTTGGTCCTTGTTCTGCTGCTCAGCGATATGCTCCGGTAGCCGGAGTTGCTGGCGCCACCAGGGTATAGAAAGCCCCTCCTTCGACGGTGCGGAGGAGGGGCGGAACAGGGGAGAGCAGCCTGAGCACGGCGGGACCCTGTCAGGCTGCTGCCGGTCACAGGTCGAGACCCGGTTCCAGGGTCTGTCGCGGCGCCGCTGGACGCTGCCGCAGGCCGGCAAGCGGCGACAGCATGAGAAGGATCACCACGCCTGCCGTGACCGGATACAGCCACTTCACCAGCAGTGGGGTGTTGGCAGTGGTCAAGGCCATGGCGTGAAGGAGCGCCAGCGCATAGGCGGCGAAGCTGGCATAGTGGAACGTGCGCCAGCGCCGCTGGCCGATCCGTTTGCGGGCGTAGAAGCTCGCGACCAGGAGCCCCGACAGCCAGAGCCCCAGTTGACCGGCCGCGACCAGCAGGGTCTCGTAGCCGCTGGCAAAGGGAACGACGATGGCGGCGAGGCGCAGACCGAGGTAGCTGTCGCCCAGTAGAATCAGGCCGTGAAACAGGGCGAAGCCCAACGCTACGTTGCTGAGGAACTGGTGAGCGTCGAACAGGGCCGGCGCCCGCAGCCTGCCGCGGCCTACTTTCGTGGTGAGCAGGAGGCCCCAGACAACGGAACCCCAGAGCAGCAGGTAGGCGACATAACCTGCCGCCCGGCTCAGGTACCAGTAGGACTGGGTGTCGCCCGCCAGCCCGGTGACCCCGGCGCCGATGGCAAAGCCGGCGGCGCCGAGGCCGATGGCCACCAGTGCGCCAAGAACGGCGTCCCACAGGCTCTCTTGGTGAGCGGGAACGCGGGTGGCGCCGGCAGAGGCGGTCAAAGGCGCAGCGCCGGGCAGGGTCGAGACGGGGTTGTTGGGAGGATGATGAGTGCTGGAATCAGTGATAAGTGGTTGCGTGTTCATGGGATGGCTATCCTTGTCCGCGCCTGGGTGGCGCTCAGGCGCGGTCGTTCAGCGAATGACGGGTGAGCCCCGGTGTTCCGACGATCTCCACACCGCCGTGGCGGTCGACAAGGACTCCCGCAAGGGCCTGGTCCTCCAGGTACGACCGGCCACTGGTTCTCCCCAGGATCAACGCCACCTTGGAGGCAACTTCGGCCTCTGCCGTGGAGGGCGCTATCACGGTGACCGTGTGCAGGTCGCTGCGGCTCGGCTCGCCTGTGCGGGGATCGATGAGGTGGTGCATGGTCTGGCCGTCTTTCTGCCAGCGACGCCGGCCGATGGTGCTGGTGGCCACGGCGTTGTCCGTGAGAGTCAGGACGCCGATGTCGTGGTTGGCGTCGAATGGATCACGAACGGCGATCGGCCACGGCTCGCCGCCGGGAGCGGCGCTGGCGCGGATGTCGCCGCCAGCGTCCACCAGGGCAGCCCCCCACACGCCCAGCATGGCGGCCGCCCGGTCCACCGTCCAGCCCTTGGCAATGCCCCCGAGGTCGATGCCGAGCCCCGCCGGCAGGCTGACCGTTGCGGTGGGGCCGTCAAGGTCGATGGCCTGCCAACCAACGGCGACGCCATCGGAGGCGACGGGCGGGATGTCGTCCGCCCCTTCGTCAGAGGCAGGCAGCAGCTCGAAGCTGCGCACGTAGCCTGCCCGGCGGAGAGAGGTCAGGACGGTGGGATCGAAGACGCCCTGGCTGCGGTCTGCACTCTGGAGCGCCTGGGTGAGCACGGCGTTCATTGTCTCGGAGACGACCTGCGGCCCCTGTCCGGCGGCTGCGTTGAGCCTGCTGAGTTCGGAGTCGGGCCGGAAGCGGCTGAGCGCCGCTTCGACCTCGCCAAACAGGGCTTCGGCTTCTTCCAGCCAGAACCCGGCCGCGCACTCGTCAGACCATAGCCACAGGGCGACGTTGGTGTTCATGGCGCGAAAGCGGCGTTCGTGAATGGATGGGGTCATGGTCAGGAGCCGCGGGTGGCGGTGAGAGGGCGCTGGAAGCCGGGCTGCCGTGCAGAGGATCGAGTGAACGGTGACTGGCTATTGCCGGCGAAGGAGGATGTCGTGGTGGTGAGAGCGGCTGCGCCGGACTGGCTGGCCTGGACCTGGGTGTTGGAGGTCTCGTTCGTCCTGGCGAGCAGCGCTCCGCCGACAAGGACGGCGCCGAGGCTCAGGCCCAGCAGCCCGCTCTTCCAGGCGGCGCTGCTCCGGGCTCTTCTGCCGGCCGGACGGGAGGGGGTGTTCGGTGTCTTTTGGTTCATGGTCGCGTTCCTGGTCGTGGTGGTCTGGGGAAGCTCAAGCGCTTCAACGACCACAGCATACGGCGCCGATGTAAAGTCAATGTGAAGACCGGGTTTGCATGTTGTTTGGATTGCGACCCGGCGCCCTCGCGCATGCGGGTGAAGGGCGCCATCCTGGCTAGAGCCGGGCGTTGAGGAAGCGCTCCCACAGGTCCTGCGCCAGCGTCCCAGGGTTGGCGCGGACGCCGTACCGGGAGAAGTGCTGGCAGAGCCGGGTGAGGTCGCGAACCAGGAAGTCGTAGGCATTGTGGTTGCTCAGCGCCATCGCCGCCTGTGGAAAGTCAATGATCACGCCTCGCCGCTGCCAGTAGAGCACGTTGTAGGCCGAAAGGTCGGAATGGACCCGGTTGTGGGCCAGCATGAGCTCGACATTCTGCAGCAGGCGGTCAAAGAGGTGCTGCGCCTGGGCGCGCTCCAGGGAGACGCCGGTCAGGTTGGGCGCCGGATGGCGCAGCTCGCCCAGGTACTCCATGAGAATGGTCGTACCGGCGCGGCCAAGAGGCTGCGGCACGTCGGCGCCGGCCGTGTACAGCGTGGTGAGCGTCGCGTACTCGTGCTCGATCCACGAGCCAATACTGACTTCTTTGCCATAGCGGGTCTTTTTTTGCAGAGCGCGAATGCGGCGTCCGTCACGGATGGCTTTGCCGGCCTCGTCCAGCATCTCGCGCCCCTCGCGGTAAGGCGCGTCATTACGCAGGCTGCGGAAAGCTCGCGGCCGGTAGATCTTGGCGGCGATCAGGTCGAAACCGGTGGCGGGATGGGCACGGCAGCAGTAGACCGTCGCTTCCTTGCCGCCCTTGACGGGGGCGAGGACATCGGTGATGATGCGCTCCCGGTAGAAGTGGGTCAGGGCCTCCCGGAGCATCAGCCGTTCGTTGTGGGAGGCGGCATAGCTAGGTGTGAAAGCGTCTTCACCGTCGATTTGCTGCACGATCGCCGCGGGCGGGACGCGGTCGGGCTTTGAGGCGGCGCCTTGCCGCGTGGTCTTGGCGCGTTGGGTGGTCGGAAGTTGTGTGGGTTCGTCCTCGTCATCGAGGAGGGTGTCGAGCAGGTGGGTCAGGGATGCCATTTTCGGGACAGGGCAAAGCATTGAGGAATGGGTGCGATCATCCACTCCCCGCGACCTCCTGGCCGGGGCCACAAAAAAGGCCGCGGGGCAAACGCATGCGCCCGCGGCCGCTTATGTACTTCGAGGAATCCCCTCGACTCCTAGCTCACCCTGGGCGCACACTCACACGTGCCGGTGGTCCGGCTGACAACAGCTTCTTTTGCCATCATGTCGTGCGCCTCCTTTGCAGAAGAGATAATTCAGCCTAGCACACCTTTGCCGAACGCTACAAATCGCCAAGCCAACCGGCGCTAGGACTCCCACGCCACCTGTTCATAGAGGCTGGCGATGGAGAGAACCGCACCGGCCGCTTCGAGCACCAGCGACTCGTTGCCATCGCTCAGCTCGTTCAACGCCCACTGGCGCTGTTCCAGCAGCCGGTAATAGTCCACATGGACCCGTTCCTGGTCGACCAGGACATACTCGCGCAGGGAAGGAAGGGCGCGGTACGCCTCGAATTTCTTGCCGCGGTCGTATGCCTCAGTCGACGGCGAAAGCACCTCCACCAGGATGGTAGGATTGGTCACGGTGTCCTTGCGCTTGGGCGCGAACTCGATGCGATCGCAGATGACCATCACGTCGGGGTAGGTATACAGCCCCAGGTTCGCAACGAGCAGCCTCAAGTCGCTCATGAAAACCCGGCACGGCTTGCCACCCAAGGCGCCACGCAGGCCCGCATACAGGTTGCCAACGATCTGATTGTGGTTGACCGAGCCTCCCGCCATGGCGAAGATCTCGCCGCGGTGGTACTCGCTGCGGTGGTCGGACTGTTCCTCGAAGGCAAAGTACTCATCGAGGGTGAAGAACTGCTGGGGCTTCGCTACGGCAGCCATAAGGCGCCTCCTTTCGGGGTGGGAGCGGTGGAAGCGCAAGCCACTCAGCCGGCGAGCGCAAGCGCGATCTGCTCCTGGTCCACGGGCAGACTGTCGACGCGCACCCCCACGGCATTGAAGATGGCGTTGGTGATCGCCGGCGTCGTAGGGACGCTGACGATCTCGCCAACGCCCTTGCCCCCGTAGGGCCCGGACGCGACCGGGTGCTCCACGTTGATGACGACGATCTCCGGGGTCTGCACGATGGAGGGTATGCGGTAGCGCGCCAGGTGGTCGGTAAAGGGGTAGCCGTTCTCGCTGATGAAGTGTTCGGTGAGGGCGTTGCCCAGCCCCATCACCACGCCGCCCTCGACCTGGCCCTGCATCCCCAGGGGGTTCAGCACCTTGCCGACATCCGTGGCCGCGATCAGGGTCAGGACACGAGTCTCGCCGGTCAGCGTGTTGACCTCGACTTCGGCAGCCTGGGCAGCAAAGGAGAAGGCGAAGTGCATATCGCCGCCGGTGCCCAAAGGCTGCGTCTCCGGCGCCCAATACTCGTAGAGCGCCCGCGGCGCGCGTCCTTCGGCGCGCATCATGCCGACAACTTCGCCCAGCGGCACCGTGTGACCATTGACATAAGCCAAACCCTCGCTGAAGCGGATCTGTTCCGGGGGAAAGTCAAAGCGCTCGGCCAGGGTGCGGGCAATGCCCTCCCGCAGCGTTTGGGCAGCGTAGCGGACGGCATTGCCGGTGACGAAGGTCTGGCGCGAGGCCGTGGTAGGGCCTCCGTCCGGGGTGAGGTCTGTGTCCATGACCAGGACACGCACACGATCGGGAGAGATCTGGAATTCCTCGGAGGTGATGAGCTGGAGCACTGTTACCAGTCCCTGGCCCAGCTCAGCCGAGGCGGTGCGAGCCTCCAGCGTGCCATCCTCGTAGAGCTCGACCTCGGCGCCGGCCTTGTCCGGCGCGCCGCCGCCCAGGCCGGTGTTCTTATAGCCCACCGCAAACCCCCAGGCGCGGCGCAAGTGGGGAGCGCCATCCACTGCACGCGCGGCGAAGGGCTCACTTCCGGCGCGGCGCCGCATCTCGGCGTCCACGTGATCGATGCACTCCAAGAGCCCGACGCTTTCGCGCAGCAGCTGTCCCGTGTTGGTCGTGCTGCCGACGCGCAAGGCATTGACCCGCCGGAGCTCGACGGGATCGATGCCCAATTGGTGCGCCAGCTCGTCCATCACGCTCTCGACAGCAAAGGCCGATTGGGTGACGCCAAAACCGCGGAAGGCGCCCGCGGGCGGGTTGTTGGTATACATCGCATAGCAGTCGGCGCGGGCCAGGGGAACGTCATAGGGTCCTGAGGAGTGGGTGGTGGCCCGCGTCATGACTTTCTCGCCGAGGGAGGCATAGGCGCCGGTGTCGCCGTAAAGCTCGGTGTCGATGGCGCTGAGGCGACCGTCCCGGCTGGCGCCGACCCGGACGCGGATCTGGGTGGCGTGCCGCTTCGGGTGGGCAGTCAGGCTCTCGTGGCGGTCGTAGAGAAGCTTGACGGGCCTTCCCGTGACGTTGGCGAGCAGGGCGGCGTGGATCTGGCCGGCGATATCCTCTTTGCCGCCGAAGCCGCCCCCCATCAATTGGCCGCGCACGCGCACGCGGTCTTCCGGCCAGCCGAGAGCGCGCGCGACCTGGTGGCGGTCGGAGTAGGGGATCTGGGAGCCCACGTAGATCTCCATGCGCCCATCTTCCAGGGGCCGGGCGATGCTGCACTCGGGCTCCAGAAAGGCGTGATCGGTGATGGCGGTGTGATAGGTCCGGTCGAGCATGATTTCGGAGGCGGCCAGGCCGGCCTCCACATCGCCCTTGCGGACCTTGATGTGCTTGAGCAGGTTGCCCTTGGCGTGAAGCTGCGGGACGTCCGGCTGGCGGGCCTGGACGGGGTTGTCGATGACGGGCTGGGGGTCGAACTCGACCTCGATCAGGTCGAGCGCACGGGCGGCGATCTCCGGCGTCTCGGCTGCGACGATGGCCACGGCATCGCCCACATAGCGCACGCGTTCGTCAATGCCCACCAGGCTGGGCCAGTCGAAGATGACAAGCCCATGATAATGGTCGCCTGGAATATCATCCGCCGTCAGGACTGCGGCCACGCCGGGGAGCGTCCGGGCCTTGCTCACATTGAGGCGTCTTAGAAAGGCGTGCGGCAGGCCCGCCCGCTTGACACGGGCATAGAGCATGCCCTCGAAGCTGAGATCGTCGGTGAAGACGGCGGCGCCGGTGACCTTGGCAACCGCATCGGGGCGGGGCGACAGGTTACCGATGGCCTTGAGGGGCGCCGACGAGACCTCGACGGCAGGTGGCGCCAGCGGCGCACCCGTGCGCATGGTCTCGGCAGCAGCCAACACGGCTCTCTCAATGGTGGGATAGCCAGCGCACCTGCAGAGGGTGTCTTTCAGGGCGTGGCGAATGTCATCGGAGGTGGCCTCAGGGTTGCGCCGCAGCAGCGCCGCTGCCGTCATTAACTGTCCCGGAATGCAGAAGCCGCACTGGACGGCTCCATAGGCGACGAAGGCTTCCTGGAGGGGGTGAAGGTGGCTTGCGGCAGGCGGCAGATGGCCGGTAGCCGGCGGCTGGTAGGTGGCGGCAAGACCCTCGATGGTCACCACCTCGCGGCCGGCGGCGCGGGCAGCAGGGTAGACACACGACACCACCGGTTCTCCATCCACCCAGACGGTGCAGCTGCCGCACTCCGCCTCTTCGCAGCCTATCTTGGTGCCTGTCAGGTGCAGGCGTTTGCGGAGCAGGGAGGCGAGAGTCTCGCCCGGCTGCGCCTCAACGGTCACGTACGTGCCGTTCACGGTCAGAGAGAAGCTGGTTGCCATTGAAACCTCCGTCGTAGGCTGGTGTGGGCGTAGGGGCCTCTGATTATACGAGCGACGTGACCTGCTGGCAATCAGTGCCGGCAGTAGGCGCACATCGGCGCGGGAGCCGGCCGTCCTGGATCAATGCGGGCGCGAATTCTGCTGGGCGGTGCGCTGTGCTTCACGGCTAAATTCCCTGGTCAAATCGACTGCAGGCTGTTTGGGATTGAACACGCTGCACGCCTTGGAGAGATTGGAGTCGGTTCGCAGCAGACGCTGGCACCTGGAGAGAAGCAGGCAATCGATCAAGGCATCTTCACCGGCGCGGTAGCCCAGGCCCTGAGAACCTGCCATGCTGTGAATGGGTGCGCCGTCATCGCTGCGCAAGGCATCAAGAAAGAAGACCCTGTCGCCAAAGTGCTCCACCATATAGGCAAGGAATGCGGCTTCATCCGCGGCAACAAACAGTTGGGCAGAGGCATCTTGTCTATCCACCTGGCTGGCGACGTACTCGTAAGGAACCCGAACGGCCTCCTTTTCCACCTTGTCGGTGCCGCGATAGTGGATGCCGATGACCTTGCTTCCGCGAAAGTGGTCGGCAACAAATGAGTCTACTTTGTCGCGGATAGGCGACCTGACCTGGATAGCCGACATGATCTCGTTGGCGACTGCGGGCGCAAGGTTGGCGCCGTAGCGGGCGAAGGCTTCTCTTTCCGCATGGGCGACCAGGACGTCTGTCGAGGCAGCCTGACCAAATAGGAACGGGTCCGGTTCGAAGTAGTACGTCCACCAGTTCTCTGTTCGGTCGTTGTCGGCATAGGGTCCCCCGCGGAAATCCAGGATGAGCGTATGGCCGAGGCTGCGACAGAAGTCGATGGCCCCGATCACCTGGAAGAAATGGGAGAAGAAGCCGGCTTCCCGGCCGGGCATGGTGAATGCCAAAGGCGCTCCACTCCGGTAGACCGCAGGGAGCTTCGCCTGGAACCGCCATCGCAGGAACTTGTGGTGCAGCGTGGGACTTACCTGGCGCAGAACTCCAACCGCCGCCCGTTTGCCCGACGGTGGTGGTTTCATGGGTCCGCGATGACGTGATTGCGCATAGTCAATGGGTGCCGGGGGGGGTGCAGCGGTGGACAGGGAAACATGGACAGGAGCGGCAAGCTGGCTTATGATGGCGAGCGGCCGCGGGCGAAAGGGAGGCGCCCAGCTCTTGACCAAAGTGCCCAACAACGATTCTGCCGGAGCGGAGCCAATACCGCAAGACAGCCTGAGCAGGCAGGGAACGGAACGCCAGGTTGAGGACGGCGGGGGATGGCTGAAGGCCGTCTGGGCTGGTCTGCCCATCGGCGTGTCGGTGCTGGGGTGCACCTATTACGGGTTTGCCGTTGCCGATCGCTACGCCATCTTCCTCTACGGGCACACTGCAAAGGGCATCACCGATGCGCAGCCCTTCGACGCCGTCACCCGCAGCCGTTACTGGATGGCGGGGCTCGTGGTGGCCGGCCTGGTGATGGTGGGCTACGTGGCGGCGCTGTGGCTGGCGGGGCGGATCGCCGCCGCGCGTGGGCGCAGGTTCGCAGCGCCGGTCTGGTGGCGGGTTTGGCTTGTCTGCGCGCCCTTGCTGCTCTTGGGCATTCCTCTGATCACGATGACGGTCAACCGGCCCACACTGCCGGCGGGTCTAGCCCTGGCGTGCATGCTGGCGACGCTGTCGGGCCTGGTTCTGGCCCTGCTGCCCGGCGAATGGGCAGCGCAGCGACCATTGGACCTTGCCTGGCTGGCGGCCGATGGCGCCGCCTTGATGCCCGTCCTGCTCCTGGTGAAGGCGGTAGAACTGCCGGGCCGCGGCGTCACCCTCCCGGTGACCACGGCCTGGACGGCCGCACTCGGCGGCATGGCCGCGAGCATCATCGGACTGGGGGCGCTGACGGTGCTGTGCGTGTGGCGCCGACGGCCTCTAACGGAGTGGTGGGCTATATTGGCTGCGGGATTGGCCTTGAGCTACCTCCTCCTGCCGCTTGTGCACTATTTTGTGGCGGGACCGCCGGGGTATCGCTACATCACGACCGCGTCCAACTTCTTTGCCAGCACACCGGCGCTGCAGGCGTTGGTCTTGGCGATCGCCGCTGCCCTCGCCTATGGCGCCGCGCGGCTGCGGCCCGTGCTGTCGCACCATGCCGGGCGGCCAGTGCCTTTTCGCTAGGCGGCGCGTTCCCAGGCGGCAGCCAGGGTTTCAGACAGGAGCGTTCCTGCCAGATGGCGGCGGTAGTCGGCGGAAGCGCGGTGCGGGCTGGTGCGAAAGCGCGCCTCCCCCAGCAGGGCCGCCACGGCCGCCTCAACCTGGGAACCGTCCGGCGCCTGCCCGATCAGGACTGCTTCCGCCTGCCGCAAGCGCCGCGGGACAGGGCCGGAAGGCCCGGCGGCAATGTGGATACCAGCGACCACACCGTCCTCTCGCCGCAGCCAAACTCCCATGTTGAGTATGGCGATGGCAACTCCCTGCGGGCGCATGACGCGGCGGAAAGCTGAGGCCTCGCCGGGTTGGCGGCGAGGGAGGTGGAAGCCGACCAGGAGCTCGCGGCCCGCTTCCAGGGCTGAACGGCCGGGGCCACGGTAGAGGGACTCGACCGGAACGCGCCGTCTGCCATCCTGCGAGGCGACCTCGGCCACCGCATCGAGCGTAATGAGGGCGATGGCCCCATCACCAGCCGGCAGGGCGTGGGCCACGTTGCCGCCCAGGGTTGCGGTATTGCGGACTTGGGGGCCGCCGATCAGGCCCGCGGCTTCCTGGAGGGCCTGGGCATGTTCGGCCACAATGGGAGAAGCGACGACCCGGCTCAGGGCGGCTCCCGCTCCCACAAACAGCCCCTCGGGCCGCAGCTCAATGGTGGACATCTCCGGCACCCTGGTGACGTCCACCAGCGTGTGCAGCGGCTCATGCCGCCCCTGTTCAATGTCGAGGAGAAGGTCGGTGCCCCCACCGACTACTGCAACTGGGCCGGCAGCGCTGCCCAGCGCCTGCAGGGCGTCGTTGACATCGGCGGCGACGTGGTAGTGTTCCCATCGGTTCATGGTCGTCCTCGATCGTGTGAGAGTGCGGTCGGCGGCGGTCCGGGCCTGCGCATCCACCCGGACCGCTGCCCAGCGGCTATCATTGTATCGGGGAAGGGGAGGATGGGCCAATCGGGTCGGCGCCAGCCTGATCAGGCGGCTCCCTCCGGGTGGAGCGTTGGCGCCGTGATGCGTTGGAGCACTGTCTCCAGAACGGCGACGCCCCGCACCCACTCTTCGATCTCGACGTGCTCCTCGGGTGTGTGGTCGAGGGTGCTGTCGCCGGGTCCATAGGCGACGATAGGACAGCGCCACACCGGACCGACGATGTTCATGTCGGAGGTGCCTGTTTTGAGCACGAACCCAGGCTTTCCGCTTAGGCTGCGAATGGCGGCGAGGAAGGCCCGCACCAGGACCGTGTTTTTCTCTGCCCGGTAGGCGACCTCCTCTCCCCAGAACCCCAGGTCGATGTTGAGCGCATCTGCAGCCAGCAGCGCCTTGAGCTGGTCGGGGCCGAAGTCGACCGGCATACGGAAGCCAAGCGTCATCTCTGCGGTTTGGATCAGGCCGTCTGTCTCGGAGGTAAAGTGGCGCAGCGAGGGAAGGATCTGGTCCCAGGGACGTTCCCGCCCGTTGTTGAAGGCGGCGATGCGGGTCAGAACGTGGTTCCAGTAGTCCACGGCTACCTCACACGCCCCCGGCACCGGATTCGCCGTGTGCGCCACCGTGCGCCGGACGGTGACATCAGTCAGCATGCGTCCTTTGTAGCCAAGCGTGACCCGATTCCAGCCGCTGGGCTCGCCGATGACGACCAGCGCCGGGTTGTACTGCGTGAGGGCATAACGGGCGCCCTTGGAGCTGGCCGCCTCCTCCTCTACGGCGCCGATGACAATGGTTCTCCACCCGGGACGCCGCCCGGCCTGCCAGGCTGCCTGGGCGAAAGCTGCAAGCGGTCCCTTGGCGTCGACCGATCCCCGGCCGAAGAGGCGGCCGTTGTCGATGCGCACCGGCACCACGCCCGGCACGGTGTCGATGTGGCCGAGCAGGATGAGGTCCTGCGGCGGCGTGCCGTCGGCAGCGGGACCACCGTCGAGGATGCCGACGGCGTTGCCGGCGGGATCGACGAAGGCCTGGAAGCCCTTGCTGTCCATCCAGGCGACCAGGAAGCGCGAGGCTTCGGCTTCCTGCTTGGAAAGTGAGGAGATCGTGACGAGAGGGTAGAGGAGGTCGAGGAGGGACACGGCGAGCTCCCTGATGCGTGATGCGTGACGGAACGCGTTGGGTGTGCTTCGGAAAGTTGAACGTTCAATGTTGAACGTTCAACCTGTAACCAGTCTGAGCATGGGGATGAGGCCGCCGGCGGCGACGATGGCGCGCAGACTGGGGGAAAGGGACGGGAAGGGAAAAGCGCCGGCCGCGCAGTGGACGAGGCAGTTGTCGAGATCGATGCCAATCACTTCGCCTGGCTGGATGGCGGCGACCGCCTCGGGGCACACTACGGGAAGCACGCCGCTGTTGACGGCGTTGCGGAAATAGATGCGCGCAAACGAGGCGGCCACGATCACCTGGACGCCCGCTGCCTTGAGGCAGCCGACCGCCTGCTCGCGGCTGGAACCGCAGCCCCAGTTGCGTCCGCCGACGACGATGTCGCCGCGCTGGACGCTGCCCGCGAAGCCCGGGTCCAGATCTTCCAGCGCGTGTTGGGCCCATTCGGCCGGTTCACGAAGCGTGTAGGTGTACTTGCCGGGAAAGATGACATCCGTGTTGACGTTGTCGCCATATTTCCATACGCGGCCGCTGAAGGCGAGCGTTGAGGGCGGAGGACCGAGGACGGAGGACGGAGAACCGACGACGGAGGACGGCTGGCTCGCACCAGGGCTGTCACTCTGTGGCGCCTTCTCCTTGCTCCCTGCTCCTCGCTCCATGTTTCCTGCCCCCCGCCACCCCCGTTCTACGACCTCGCGCGGGTCGGCGATCCGGCCGAGAACGGCGCTGGCCGCCACCACCGCCGGACTGGCGAGATAGACGTCGCTCTCGGCGGTGCCCATGCGGCCGCGAAAATTGCGGTTGCCGGTGCTGATCGTGGTTTCTCCCGGCGCCGGGATGCCCATGTGGTTGCCCATGCAGGGACCGCAGCCGGGGATGCCCACCATGGCGCCGGCGTTGATGAAGGTCTGGATGTACCCGGCGGCGAGCGCCTCCTGCAGGACCTGACTGGAGGCAGGAATGACGAGCAGCCGGGCGCCTGGGGCCACGCGGCGCACCTCGCCGCCGCCCTGCAGGACACTCGCGGCGGCGGCCAGGTCTTCCAGGCGTCCGTTCGTGCAGGTGCCGAGGAAGGCCTGCTGGATGCGAACCTGTGAGACCGCGGAAACCGGGGTGACGTTGTCGGGGCTGTGCGGGCAGGCCACCAGCGGCTCCAGCGCGCCCAGGTCCACGGTGAAGCGCGCCGAGTAGCGGGCATCGACGTCGGGGTAAAGGGCCCCTCCGGCGATCTCGTTGTGACAGGAAGCGCGCGACCGTCCCGTGCGCTGCGCCAGGCGGGCTGCCAGCCAGGCAAAGAGGTCGGCATCGGGCGTCAGATAGGCGCTCTTGGCTCCTGCCTCCGCCATCAGGTTGGGAAGCACCATGCGGCTCTCGATGCTCAGGCTGCGGAGACCCGGCCCCCCGAACTCGATGGCCTGGTAAATACCCGCGTCCTGGCCGAGCATCTGCAGCACGTAGAGGCCCAGGTCCTTGGCAGTCACCCACGGCGAGAGCGAGCCGGTGAGGTCGATGCGGAGCGTCTCCGGCACGCGCAGCCAGAGCTGGCCCGTGGCCCAGACGGCGGCCATCTCGCTGCGCCCGATCCCTGCTCCAAAGGCGCCCAGCCAGCCAAAGTGGGTGGTGTGGCTGTCGGAGCCCAGGATGGTCTGCCCCGGCCGGACGATCACTTCCTCGCTGAGAACCTGGTGGCAGATGCCCCGGCCGGCCTCGAAGAAGTGCCTGACGCCCTGCTCGGCCACGAACTGGCGCACCTCGGCATGATTGGCGGCGTGCTGGGTGGTGGGGGCCGGTACGGCGTGGTCGAGGGTGATGGCCAGCCGCTCGGGGTGCAGAACGTGCTCGCGGCCAGTCCCCCGGAAGATGCGGGCGATGGCGGCGGTGTTGTCGTGGCTCAACGCCACATCGGGTGAGGCATCCACGAGCTGCCCGGCGACGGCATGGTCAAGACCCGCGGCCCGCGCCAGGGCTTTCTCGACGAAGGTGTATCCCATGTCCGGACTCACCCCTCGGCGCCGTTCGCCCAGTGGTGCAGCAGCTCGTCGACGTCGTCGAGCGAGAGAGCACGCTCGTCGGCCAGCGCCTTGATGTGGAGGGTCAGCTCCTTGATGCGCTGGTCGGTCAGAGACAACCCGAGCTGGTCCGCCCGCGCTTTGACGGCGTTCCAGCCGGTCAGGCGGTGGGCGATCGAGATGTAGCGGGTCAGGCCGAAGTCGGTGGGGTCCAGGGCCTCGTAGGTCTCAGGGGCGTTGAGGATGGCCTTTGCATGGATGCCTGCCTTGTGGGTGAAGGCGCTGAAGCCGGTCACGCAGTTGTTGAAGGGAATGTCCACGCCCACCATATCGGCGACGAGCAGCTCGATGTCGCGGAGTTGATCCAGCCGGTACTTGCGGGTCGTCGTCTGGCGGTCCCATGTGGTCATCCGGGCCACGAAGCCGCCCAGCGACGTGATGCCGTTCCGTTCCCCGATGCCGAGCACCGTCGTGTCGATGTGGGTGGCGCCCGCTTCGAGGGCGGCAAAGGCGTTGGCAATGGCGCAGCCGGAGTCATTATGGCCGTGGAACTCGATGTCGGCCCGCGTCAGGCGCCGCAGCGTGCCCACCAGGCGGCTCACCTGTGAGGGCGTCGCAATGCCGACGGTGTCGGCGATCCCAAGCCGGTTGACGACGCCCAGCTTGTCCACGGCGAGGTAAACGCGCAGGAGCTCCGCTTCTTCGCTGCGGAAGGAGTCTTCGGTGCTGAAGCGCAGCTCGATGTCCGGCGCCTGCTGGCGTATCCAGGGAAGCACCTCGGCGGCGAGCTCGATGATCTCGTCGATGGTCTTGCCGTGGCTGAACTGGCGCAGCTTGGAGGAGGTGCCGATGACGACGTCGACGCCGTCGACGCCCGCTTCCAGCGCCACCATGGCATCGTCTTTGTGGCAGCGAATGTGCGTGAGCACGCGCGAGCGCAGACCCAGCCCGGCGATGGTTTTCAGGTCGGCCAGGCTGGCGGGCGATGCCTGCGGCGAGGTTAGCTCCAGATACTCGACGCCGAAGCTGTCGAGAGCATCGGCGATGCGGATCTTCTGCTCGGTGGTGAACTGGGCGCCGACGAACTGCTCGCCCTCGCGCAGGGTCGATTCAATGATGTTGTAGTTTTCAAGCGACATAATTCCTCTCCGGTGTCACTTCAGATTGGCGAGTACGCCGGCAACGGCGTCGACGACGCGATCCAGGTCCGCGCTCTCGATGACCAGGGGCGGCAGAAGGCGGAGAACGGTGGCGCCGGCAGGCAGCGCCAGCACGCCGCGGGCCTGCAGCGCCTGCAGGATGGGTGTGACTTTGACCTTCAGCTCGACACCGACCAGGAGGCCGAGACCTCGCACTTCGCGAATGACGGGCGATTCGATGGCGCGGAGTCCCGTCTGCAGGTGGTCGCCCAGCCTGGCGGCGCGTTCCGGTAGCTGCTCGCGGCGCATGACGTCGAGCGCGGCGAGGGCGGCGGCGCAGACCAGGGGGTTGCCGCCGAACGTGCTGCCGTGGGTCATCTTGTCCAGCTCGCCCACACGGGGCCCGAGGAGACAGGCGCCCATGGGCAGCCCCCCGGCCATGGACTTGGCGACCGTCAGCAGGTCAGGCGCCAGCGCCGCATGTTCACTCGCAAAGAGCCTGCCGGTGCGGCCGTAGCCTGTCTGGATCTCGTCGACGATGAGCAGGGCGCCGCGCTCTCGGCACAGAGCCTGAGCGCCTGTGAGATACTCGGGATCGCCGGGACGCACACCGCCTTCACCCTGGACGACTTCAAGCAGGACCGCCGCCGTCTCCGTGGTGATGGCGCTGTCCAGCGCTTCGAGATCGTTGTAGGGAACGTGACTGAAGCCGGGAACGAGCGGCGCAAAAGGCTCGCGGTATTTCGGCTCCCAGGTGGCCGAAAGCGCCCCCATGGTCCGTCCGTGAAAGCCGCGCATCGTGGCCACGACCTGGCGCCTGCCGGTGCTGAGGCGGGCGAACTTGATGGCAGCCTCGTTGGCCTCAGCCCCCGAGTTGCAGAGAAAGGCGCGTTCCAGCCCTGCCGGCGCCGCCTGGGTCAGAGCTGCCAGGAACTCGGCGCGGCGGTCATTGTAGAAGATCTCCGGGCACGAAGTGAGGCAGGCCGCCTGAGCGCTGATGGCGGCGGTGATGGCGGGGTGGGCATGGCCCAGGTTGGCGGCGCCCTGCCCACCAACGCAGTCGATGTACTCATTGCCCTCGGCGTCCCAGACTCTTGCCCCCTGGCCGCGAACGATGGCCACTGGGCGCTTCGGGTAAACACCGGAGGTATGGGCGCTTTCGAGGGAGATGATGGTTTCCTGGTTCATGATCTGGCAGGTAGCGGGTGGCAGGTGGCAGGTGGCAGGTGATGTCTGACGACTGACGACGGGCTACTGACTACTGACAATCCAGGTTCCCTCGCCGGCAAGGGCCGAGCGAATGGGCGCGAAACGGCGTGAATCTGCCAGGATGACCTGGTGGACGCCTCCGGCCAGCGCCTCGCGGGCGGCCAGCACCTTCTTCTTCATCCGGCCCGCCGCCATCTGCTCGGCTGCGTCCATGCCGCCGGGGGTGACGCAGCGGACAAGGCTGGATTCGTCCGGGAAGTTGGCAAGAAGGCCAGCTACGTTGCTGAGAATGACCAGGGTGGCCGCCTCCAGCGACGACGCTACCAGGGCGGCGGCGCGGTCGCCGTCAACGTTCAGGCACTCAGACTCGGCGCCGAGCGCCAGGGGCGCAATGACCGGCGTGTAGCCCGCCCCGAGAAGGAGAGCCAACAAACCGGCATTGGCCGTCTCCAGTTTGCCTGTGTAGTCGTCGCGGATAATGCGCTGGCGGCCGTTCTCGACTGCGCGCACGGCGGTCTTGCGCTGCGCCAGGAGCAGGCGGCCATCGACGCCGGAGAGACCCACGGCATTGCATCCCAGCCCCTGCAGTATGGCCACCAGTTGTTTGTTCACCTGTCCGGCGGCGGCTGCCACGTAGAGCTGCAGTGTTTCGGGGTCTGTGTAGCGGCTGACATGGCCCGAGGGCGAGGTCAATTGGCGGACAGGCACACCGGCGCGTGCGGCCAGTGCATCGGCCGCCGCCGAAGTGCCGTGCACCAGGACCACCGGCGTTCCTTCGCCAACAAGGGCGGCGACATCTTGGCAGATGGCGTCGAGATCGACGCCTGCGCCGCCGCCTGCCTTCACTACCAGGGTGTTCATCAATCGGCTCCTAGGTTGAAGTCACAGAGGGCTAGATCGGGTGCAGACCTGTGAACGCCAGTCCGGCCGTTTCTGCCCAGCCCTTCATGACGTTCATGCACTGCACGGCGCTGCCGGCGGCGCCCTTGCCCAGGTTGTCGATGGCGGCCAGGGCCACGAAACGGCCCGTCGCCGGGTCGAGCTCCCAGCCCACATCGGCAAGGTTGGCGCCGGCGACTAGCTTGGGCTCGGGGTGGCGGTAGATGCCGGTGCGCTCGTGAACGATGCGGACAAAAGGCTCGGCGCCGTAGGTCGCCCGGTAGGCGCGCCACACGTCCTTATCGGTCAGGCCCGGCTCCACCCAGCAGTGGGCCGTGGCTAGCACGCCGCGCACCAGCTCGATGGAAGTCACCGACAGGAAGACGTCCTGGCGGCCGAGGGCCTGGACCACTTCGGCCTCGTGCCGGTGGCCGGTCGGTGCAAAGGAGCGCACCGCCCCCGAGCGTTCGGGGTGGTGCGAGGCCAGGCTGGGCGAAGCTCCCCCCTCCGACGAGCCCGCCTTGATGTCGACGACAATCGGTCGATCGCTGCGCAGGAGACCGGCCCTGGCCGCCGGAAGCAGGGCAAGGATGGAGGCGGTGGCGTTGCAGCCGACGCCGCTGGCATAGTCTGCCATCCGCAGCCGTTCGCGCGTGAGCTCGGGGAGCCCGTAGACGAAGCGCTCGAGCCAGGCCGGGGCAAGGTGCGCTTCGCCGTAGCGCTGCCGGTAGAGTTCAGTGTCTGCCAGCCGGAAATCGGCGGACAGATCGATCAGGGTGGGGGCCAAACCGGCGAAGAAGTCAATGCGCCGCTGGGCTTGGCCATGCGGCAGGGCCAGGAAGAGAACATCACAGGGCTCGAGCTCGGCGATGGTCGTGAAGCGCAGGGGCGGCGTCTTGCCCGCTGGGCGCAGGTTCGGATGGACGCTGTGGACGTAGTTGCCGGCCTGCGATTCTGAGGTGACCTGCACCACCTGGACATGGGGGTGCTGCAAAAGCAGCCGCAGGAGCTCGCCGCCGCCGTAGCCTGACCCGCCCACGATGGAGGCACGCAGGGCGGTCATAGGAGATCACCTTTGGCGGCGAGGAACGCGGCCGGCGCCTGCACCGAAGGCGGGTAGCCGTCGCGACTGATGCTGACGACGTAATCGACCACCCTGGCCGGAATGTCCACGCCGGTGGTGGCGATGCTGTTGCGAAACTCCATCGTGTGGTTGACTTCGTTGACGATCAGGCCTTTGTCCGGGTCCTCGAGCACGTCAATCGCCACCACACCGCCGCCAACGGCTGCGGCGGCCGCGCGGCAGAGGGCGTCCAGCTCATCGGTGACCGGGCAGTTGGAGGCCTGCCCGCCGCGGGCGGTATTGGTGATCCAGTGCGACGAGCTGCGGTAGATGGCGCCTATCGTTTCGTCCCCGATGACGAAGGCGCGGATGTCCCGGCCGGGCTTGGCAATGAACTTCTGGATATAGAAGATGCTGTGTTGGTAGGAGCCAAGCGTGTCCTTGTGTTCCAGGATGGCTTCGGCGGCATCGCGATCGTTGATGCGGGCCAGAAGACGGCCCCAGGACCCCACCACAGGCTTCAGCACGACGGGATAGCCGAGCTCCTCAATGGCTTGCAGGGCCGATTCGGGTGTGAAGGCCACGCGGGTCTGAGGCTGTGGCAGACCGGCCTCCTGCAGCACAGCGGCCGTAAGCAGTTTGTCGGCGCAAGTGGAGGCCGTCGCGTAGGTGTTGACCGTGGGCAGGCCGGCCATCTCGGCCAAGCGCAGGGCATAAAGCCCGCGGGCCGTGCTGACCGAGCGTTCGAGCACCACGTCGGCGTCAAGGCCGCGGCGGGGCTCCTCGATGGCAAACACCAGGGCGCCGTCGTCGATGAGGCGGACGTCGACGCCTGCCGCCTCCAGGGCCGCCAGCAGCAGCTTCTCCTCCACGCGGATACGGGAGACCAGCATGGCAACGCGAACGGGGTTTGTCATTCGCCCCAGTCCTCCTGCTCTTCGGGCGCCAGCTCAAGTTCGAGGGGGTCCAGGGAAACGACCTCGAGATCGACACCACAGTCGGGGCAGGGGACGATTTCGCCCTGGATCGGATTGTCCAAAACAATGGCGGCGTCGCATTCCGGGCAGTTGGTTTCGTACTTCATGATCAAGGCTCCTTGTGGTTAATGACTTCGGTCCCCGTACTGGGGCTTGAAAGAGTGGCCGAGCGAGGAAAAAACAGCCCCATCCGCCGGACCTGGCGGATGGGGCTGTGACGTACCTGGGGTGCGCCGAAGCAGCCTACCCGGACCGCCGGTCCGGCAAGGTGAGGCCCTGCTTCTTGATGCGCTTAGCGCCGGTGAAGGAGGTGTCCATGGCGAAAATGAGGCAAACAAAAAGCCCTACCAGCGGGTTTGCCTGGTAGGGCTCGTGATTCACGTAGCTGTCGCTGCTACCCCAAGCACGAATGGCCATCCCAGGCGGGGGAAGGCTTGTTGCGCTTGAAGCACTTCTTAGAGCAGGTCGGCAGGAGCAACATGTTGGGCGGCATTATAGTGTCCGGCGGCGATTTGTCAAATCAAGGTCGGGGCTTTTGCGGCTAGGCCTGGTAGGTGTTGGCGGTGACATCGCCGCCGCGACCGCTCCAATCGGTGTGATAGTACTCGCCGCGCGGGCGATCGATGCGCTCATACGTGTGGGCGCCGAAGTAGTCGCGCTGTGCCTGGATCAAGTTGGCTGGCAAACGGGCGCTGCGGTAGCCGTCGAAGTAGGCGAGCGAAGCGCTGATGGCCGGCGTAGGGATGCCCATCTCGATGGCCGCGCGCAGGACGCGCCGCCAGGCGCTCTGGCGGCTGGCCACCGCATCCCGGAAGAAGGGCGCCATCAGGAGGTTAGGCAGGTCTGGCTGGACGCGGAACGAGCTGGTGATGTCATTGAGGAAGACGGCGCGAATGACGCAGCCGCCGCGCCAGATGCGCGCCAGCTCGCCGAGATTGAGATTGTAGACGTACTGCTGGCTGGCCTGACCCAGGAGAGCGAAGCCCTGGGCGTAGGAGCAGACCTTTGCCGCGTAGAGGGCATCCCCCACGGCGTCGATCATGGTGTCCCAGTCGCCGCGGAATCCCGGCTCTACGCTGGCCAGCGTTGTCGAGGCTGCCATCCTCTCGTCTTTGATCCCAGACATCCCGCGGGCAATGACGGCGGCGTCGATGGTGGGAGTGGCGACCGAGAGATCGAGAGCGCTCTGACTAGTCCACTTACCCGTGCCTTTCTGAAAGGCAACGTCAAGGATGAGGTCGATGGTGGCAGCGCCTGTTGCCTCGTCCTTGTGGTCAAAGATGTCGGCCGTGATCTCGATCAGATAGGATTGCAGCACGCCCTGGTTCCAGCGCTCGAAGACATCCTTTAGTTCCTCGTTGTTCAGTCCTAACCCGCGGTGCAGAATGTCATAGCTTTCGGCAATGAGCTGCATATCGCCGTACTCGATGCCGTTGTGCACCATTTGGACGTAGTGTCCCGCCCCACGCGGACCGATGTAGCTGACGCAGGGCTCGCCGTTGACTTTGGCGGCGATGGCCTCGAAGATCGGCTTCATCAGGGCATAGGCTTCCTCGTGGCCCCCGGGCATGATGCTGGGTCCCCACAAGGCGCCCTCGACGCTGGCGGAAACACCGACGCCGAGGAAGTGCAGACCCATGGCCCGCAGCGCCTCGGAGCGGCGCTCGGTATCGAGAAAGTGAGAATTGCCGCCGTCGATAATGACGTCACCTGGTTCGAGCAGGGGGATGAGCTGGTCGATTACGCTGTCGACCGCTTTGCCTGCCTGCACCATGAGCATGACCCGGCGGGGGCGCTTGAGGCTGGCGACGAGCTCTTCCAGCGAGTAGGTGGCCTTGACTTGGGTGCCGGCAGCCTGGCCGTTGATGAAGTCCGTGGTCTTGGCGGATGTGCGATTGAAGACCGAGACTTGGGCGCCATTGCGGTCCATGTTGAGGACAAGGTTCTGGCCCATGACGGCCAGGCCGATAAGACCGATATCACTAGACATAAAGACTCCAGGGGGCGTCAGCGAAGACAGGCTGCGCCCTTGTGGTGACTGAGGTTGGCGATTCCACCCACCTCTGGGGAGCTGGAAATGGACGCAACGGTCGTTACTCTAGCAGAGGACACGTTTGCGTTCAAGTCGCTGCGTGCGTTTATTAGGCGGGCCGCGCGCAATCGTGCTACACTCTACGGTCGTTGCGCTGCCGAGGCCCCGCGGCGCCCAGAGAGTACGTGGACACGATCGGTTTTGAATTCAGCACGATTGACCCCAGCGCCTTCATCGCTCCTACGGCTACCGTTATTGGCCATGTCGAGCTTGGCGCCGAGGTGAGCGTTTGGTTTGGGGCCGTCATTCGCGGTGATGCGGAACGCATCACAGTGGGGCCAGGATCCAATGTCCAGGACCATGCGGTGCTGCACGCCGACCCCGGCTACCCGTGCCTCATCGGACCCGACGTCACGATCGGGCACAGCGCTGTGGTTCATGGCTGCATCGTCGAGGAAGGCGCCCTCATTGGCATTCACGCCACGATCCTGAACGGCGCCATGGTTGGCGCCGGCGCGATTGTTGGGGCAGGCGCGGTCGTGCCCGAGGGCATGGTGATTCCCGCAGGCACCCTTGCCGTGGGGATTCCGGCCCGGATCGTGCGCGAACTCGACGAAAGCGGCCGCAAGGCCGGCGCGACCGGAGCAGCCAACTACCGGGAACGCGCCCGCCTTTACCGCGCCTACTTCTCCACCTATCCATCCCTGTAAAACGGCTTTTGCATTCTTCATTCCCATCCGCCACCTCGCTTTCGGACTCCTAGGCTCTATCCATGTTTCGTCCCCAGGCTGCCAACATCCGCTGTCCTTACTGCGGAGCCTCCTATCAAACACCGGTCTTTAGCATTATCGACGTGGGCCAGGTGCCCGAGCTGAAGCAAGTCGTCCTTTCCGGCCAGCTCAACGCCTCGCAATGCCCCAACTGCCGCAATGTCAACATGCTGGCGGCGCCCATTCTCTACCACGACCCCGAGCACGAGTTCCTGGGCGTCTTCATCCCACCGCAGGCAAATCTGACGGAGCCGCAGCGACAGAAGATCATCGGCGACATGTCGAAGGCGTTGATGGATGCGACGCCCGCCGAGCAGCGCCGTTTCTACATGCTCAATCCGCAGCAGTTCCTGACCATGGACAGCCTGACGGAGAAGCTGCTCGGTTTCGAGGGCATCACCCCGGAGATGATCGCCGCCAGCCGCCGCAAAGTGGAGCTGATTCAGGAGCTGGCGCGGATCAAAGATGACGGCATCGCCTTCAACATCACCGTCAAGGAGAACGAGAAGTACCTGGACCAGGAGTTCTTCACCCTGCTCTCCAACCTGATCCTCTCGGCGCAGAGTGAGGGCGCCGGCCCTGATCTCCAGATGTTGTCCGATCTGCGCGAGAAGCTGCTTCCCGTGACGGAAGTCGGACGCCGCATCCAGAAGCAGCGGCACGCCATTGAACGGCTTGGCCGCCAACCGTCGCGGCAGAGCGTGTTTGACGCCATTGTCAAGGGCGACATGGACGAGGTCGAGGCCATTACCGTCGTCGCCCGCCCTGTGCTCGACTACGAGTTCTTCCAGGACCTGACGGCTAGGATCGATGGCACCAGCGGCGCTGAGCGAGAAGCCCTGGAAGCGAAGCGGGAGCGCATGCTGCAGATTCTGGAGTCCTTCCGCGCGGCGGAGCAAGAGGCGGTCCAGTCGGCAGGCCAGGTCATCCAGGATCTGCTCTCCGCCGAGGATATGGAGGCTGCCGTCGACGAGATGCTGCCTCTGATCGACCAGGGCGTGATGTCACTGCTGCTCAGCAACATCAACGATGCCGAGCAGCGCGGCGCCGCGGCCGCGGCGGGCAGGCTCCGGCAGCTCTGGGACCTGATCGTGACCGCGATGGAGGAGAACGTGCCGCCGGAGATGCGCCTTCTTTATGCGCTGGCCGAGGCCGAGTATCCCGAGGCCACACGCGCGCTTCTGCGCGAGCACAAGGATGAGGTCAACGAGCAGTTTCTGGCCATGCTGCGGGCGACCATCGAGTCGATGGAAAAGGAAACGACCGAGGACCCCGAACGCGCCCAGGTGGCGCGCCACCTGCGCAACGTGTTGACCCAGGCGCAGCTTGGGGTTTAGAGCCGCCGGGCGCCTGCTTCGCTACCCCCTCCAGCCATGCGCGTCGGCATGTTCAGCAACGCCTACAAGCCCATTATCAATGGCGTTGTGCGTTCGATCAGTCTGTACAGGCAGGGCCTCGAGGAAACAGGGCACTTTGTCAGCGTCTTCGCCCCGGATACGCGCAATTACGACGACTCCGAGCCCTTTGTGTTCCGGTACTCGGCCCTCCCGCTGCCCACCGGAACGGACTACATGTTCCCCGTGGTGGTGGCGCCCCAGATCGACTGGCTGGTGCCACGGCTCAGGCTGGACATCGTCCACTCCCACCATCCCTTTATTGTCGGAAAGGAGGCTCTGAACTTCAGCCGCTCCCTGCGGGTGCCGCTGGTGTTCACCTTCCACACGATGTACCACGAGTACACACACTACATTGGCTTCGAGACGTCGATGGTCAAGCAGATCGTCAAGCGTGTCGTCGGGGACTACGCGCGTAAGGCCAACAGGATCATCGCGCCATCCGCTGTCGTGCGCGACATGGTGCTGCCCGAGTACGGCATCGACCTGCCCGTAGACGTGCTTCCGACCCCGGTGGATCTGACGCTGTTCCCGCCGCGCACAAGGCCGCCGCTTTCCAACCCGGAAACGATCACCCTTGTCTATGTGGGACGGGTCGCGAAGGAGAAGAACCTGGAGTTTCTGCTGCGCGCCTTTGACCTGGCGCATCAGGAGGATGGGCGCCTGGTGCTGCGGATTGTCGGCGGGGGTCCTGAGTTCGACAAGATCACGGCGGCTGTGCGCAGGCTGGGACTGTCCGACTTCGTGGACTTCACCGGCCTCGTTCCCTTCGAGGCTTCGGCTGCTGAAATGCTACACGCCGATATGTTCGTCTTTGCTTCGACGACCGAGACCCAGGGCCTCGTGGTTCTGGAAGCCATGGCAGCCGGCCTGCCGTTGATCCTGGTCGATAGCCCCGCCCTGCTCGACTGCACGCGCCCAGGCATCGACTGCCTGACGGTGCCGGAGGATGAGGTTGCGTTTGCCCAGGCCATTCTCGCCTTGGTTCGCGATCCGGCGCACGCGCAGGCCCTGGGCCGTGCGGCCCGCGCCAACGCCAGCAACTTCAGTGTGACGGCCCTGACGCAGCGTCTGCTCGACATCTACGAAGATACCATTGCCGCCTACTCTCGTGATCGCCTGCAATGAATGCTGAAATCGTGACCACTGGCACCGAGCTTCTGCTGGGTGAGATCGTCGATACCAACGCCGCCCATATCGCACGCCAACTGCGCGAGGTGGGCGTGAACCTGTTCTATAAGACAACGGTGGGGGACAACCAGGCGCGCCTGGCCGAAGTGCTAGACCATGGCCTGGAGCGTTCCGACGTCATCATCGTCACCGGCGGCCTCGGACCCACGGTCGATGACATCACCAGGGAGGCCGTGGCGGAGGCCACGGCGCGCGCTCTTGAGCTTCGCGAGGACCTGGTGGAACATCTGCGGCGCATGTTTGCGAACTGGGGCCGTGAACTGACCGGTAACAACCTGCGCCAGGCCTACCTGCCCGAGGGCGCCATCGTCATCCCCAATCCTATCGGCACCGCCGTGGGCTTCATCGTGGAAACGGAGCGCGGGACGATCCTGTGCATGCCCGGCGTTCCCCGCGAGATGAAGAAGATGATGGCCGACCACGTGCTCCCCTATTTGCAGGACAAGATGGGCGAGAGCGCCGGTGTGATCAGGACCAGGCTGCTGCACGTGGGCGGGCTGGGCGAGAGCGCCATTGATGACCGCATCGCCCACCTCATGACCGCAGGCAACCCCACCGTGGGGCTGGCGGCGCACATGGGACAGGTCGACGTGCGGGTGGCGGCACGCGCCGCTACGATCGACGAGGCAGATGCGCTCATTGCACCGGTCGAGGTCGAGATCCGGGAGAAGCTGGGGCGCTGGATCTACGGGACTGACGATGAGACCCTGGGAGGCGTGGTGGCGGACCGGCTTCGCCTGCAGGGGGCGACTCTGTCCCTGTTGGAAACGAACACTGGCGGACGGCTGGCGTCCTTCTTCCGTGGGCCTGATCAGGAGGTCCTGAAGGTCGTGCTGCAGGCAGAGACGCTGGCCACGGCGTCGCGGCAGGTCGGTCTTGCGGCAAGTCTGCGCCTTGACGAGACCTCGGCGCGCCTGGCGGCGGCGCATCTCCGCGAGCACACTGGCGCCACCTACGCCCTGGCCCTGGTCGGTTCGGCGGACCCTGATGAGGGCTTCTGGTCGGCTTCCCGGGGGGAATCGTGGCTGGGTCTGGCGACGCCCGACCACGTCTACGCCGAGCACTTCAACGTCGGCGGCATGGATGAGTTCAGCGGCCAGTGGCTGTCTGTCTATAGTCTGACCTTCCTGCACCGGCACCTGGCCTGAAGTATGCTGCTCTTCGTTTTCCTTGACGGTGTCGGCATCGGTCCTGATCGACCCGAGAATCCCTTTGCCACGGCTTTTTTGCCCGGATTCGAAATGCTCGCGGGCGGGAAGTTGTTGGCGGGACGCGAAGTCCTGACGGAAAGACAGCTATTCCGTCCGATCGACGCGGGGCTGGGCGTTGACGGTTTGCCTCAAAGCGCAACGGGACAGACGGCGCTGTTTACGGGTGTCAATGCTCCGCAATTGGTGGGGATGCACGTTAGCGCTTTTCCCACGCAAGCGCTGCGTGATACAATTAACGAGCGGAGTTTTCTGAAACAAGCAACAGATTCCGGTTTTCGCGTCACCTTCGCCAATGCGTACAGCCCCCAGTACTGGCAGCTTTCGGCCAGTCGACGCAACCGCCACTCAGCGACAACCTGGACGAACATGGCTGCCGGGCTGCGGTTTCGGGACCTGGATGATTTGGAGCGGGGTGACGCCGTCTACTGGGACATCACGCACGAGGTCGCCCGCGGCAGCTACGCGCCTGATCTGCCCCTGGTGGCGGCGTCAGAAGCCGGGCGCCGCCTTGCCGCGCTCACAGCGCAACACGACGCCGTCCTCTGGGAGACCTTTCTCCCGGACCTCACGGGGCACCGCCGTCTTCCCTGGGCGCCCGTCGACGCCCTAAGCCGCATTGACGAGATGCTGCAAGCGCTCGTCGCGGGGCTGCCGGCCGACGCCACCCTGGTGATAAGTTCTGACCACGGCAACATCGAGGATCCAACCACCAAAGGACACACCTACAATCCGGTGCCCCTGATCGTCTGGGGACCGGGCGTTTCCTTCTTTCATGACGTGCATGACCTAACCGGTGTCACCCCCGCCATCCTCACGTACCTCGAACGTCGTTGCAAGACACGGCTCTGCTGATTCCCCCAGGCAGTCCATGCGACACTTCCTTCGTCTCCCTGGTCTTCTGATCTTGGTCGCCTTCGTGGCGGCCTGTTCCGCGCAGCCCGGCATCCTGATGGGGCCACCCATCAAGGTGACGCCGGCCATTGCCCCCATTAAGGTGGCAGGTGCGGCAACGCAGTCCGCGACCGCAGCGCCTCAAGGCCAGCCGGCTGCGCCCGCGCAGCCGGCTGCCGTGAACACGCCTGCCGAGGGGCCCCAGGTGGTGCGGACACCCATCCGCCTGCGCGTTCCGGCGGCGCCCCCCATCGTGCTGACGCCGACGCCCATCCCTCCGGGTGGGGCTCTGCCTGCACCCACCACCATCCTGCCGACGGCGGCGCCCGTCGAAGTGGTCTCAACGCCCACCACGGTGCCGGCGGACATGGCTCCGTCTCCCGTGCCAGAAGTGGCTGCCACGGACACACCGGAGGCGAGCGCACCAGAGGCGCCCGCGCCGGACCTGCCTGCCGGTGTCCGGCGCCTTGACACGACCATGAACATCCTGGTCGTGGGGTCTGATCAGCGCACGGAGGATCAGACCTGGCGCTCGGACGTGATCATGGTGGTGGCGGTCGACTTTGCGCGGCGTGAGGTAGGGCTGATCTCGTTCCCGCGCGATCTGTGGGTGACCATTCCCACCGTGGGCGAGAACCGCATCAACACGGCAACCTTCTACGGCGACCTGAAGAACTATGCCGCAGGCGGCGGCATCGGCCTCTTGCGCGATACCCTGGCCAAGGATTTCGACGTTCGCATCGATCACTACGTCAAGATCGATTTCGAGAGTTTCAAGAGCGTTGTCGATGCCTTGGGGGGCATCGACATGGTGGTGGACTGCCCCGTCGCCGGCAATTTCCCGAAGGAACCCGGCAGCACCGAGCTGGTCTACCAGACGCTGCAGCCAGGCAAGTACCACATGGATGGCTTTTTTGCCCTGCGTTACGCCCGCGAACGCAAATCGACCAGCGACATCGACCGGGCGCGGCGCCAGCAGCGGTTGATCATCGGGATGCGCAACCGTGCTCGTGAGGTGAACATTATCCCTCGCTTGCCGGCGCTCTACGAGGCTCTGAAAGGCTCGATTGATACCGACCTGGGACTGACCGATCTGATCGCACTTGCCCGCCTGGGCGTGCAGGTGGATCCGAAGAAGGCGCACGGCTTCATCATCGACTACCGGCACGTGAAGAGCTGGCAGACCCCCGAGGGGGCGATGGTGCTTCTTCCGGACTATGACAAGATCAGCGCCGGCATCGACAAGCTCTTCGATCAGCCCAGCGTGCTCGACGCGGGCAACAAGCCGGCCAACTGCCGCGTCACCCCCACGCCGTAGTCTGGCGAAGCGCTGTCCTCCCGCCCTTTTGCTATCACCCACCTGGACGGCGTTTCGGGCAGGCGATTGTCGCCGCACCCCGCCGGGTCCAGGATCAGGATTCCTACCCGCACCCATGAGAAATTACCTCGCCATCGTTCCCATTGCCCTCGTCCTCCTTCTCGGCGCTTGTGCGCAGCCGCCTGCAACGCCCCAACCTGCGGCGTCTGCCGCGACACCTCTGCAAGCTGGGACTACCCCCGCTGACAGCACCAGCGCCGCGACTCCCGAAGCCAAAGCTTCGCCAGTCAGCACAGATACACCGGCGCCAACGGCGACGCCCCAGCCTTCCGACACCCCAACCCCCGTTCCGACGCCGACCCTCACGCCCACGCTGGCCAACCCGCCCACCACGGCGCCGACGCCAACATTCACGGCGGCGAACGACTCGGGGGGCTCGAAGAAGGGCTGCACCCCCTACGTCGACTGCGTCCCTACGCCGGCGCCGCCATCCATCGCCCTGGACAAGACCGAGAACATTCTGCTTCTGGGCAGTGATCTCCGTCCGGGCGACAACCGCTGGCGGACCGACACCATGCTCCTGCTGGCCATTGACCACGAGAACAACCGTGTAGGCGTGCTGTCGTTTCCGCGCGACTACTGGCTGCATATTCCCGGATACACAAGCGAATGGGGTGCAAGCTACGACCGCATTAACCAGGTCGACTTCATCGGCGAGCGTCTGATCAAGCACCCGGAAGGCGGCTTCGGGCTGCTGAAAGAGGTCTTCATGCAGGACTTCGGCATCCGGCTCGATCGCTATGCCCGGCTGCACCGCCAGGGCCTCGTCGAGATCGTGGACGCTCTGGGCGGCGTGGACGTCAACCTGGATTGTGATCTTTGGGAGCTGTCGCCCACCGAGGGGAAGCCGGGCTTCGTGGTCGCCGGTGAGCCGTTCTACGTGCTGCACCTGCCTGCAGGACCCAATCACCTGGATGGAGAAACGGCGCTGGAATTCACCACCTATCGCTACAATTCGACAGATTGGGACAGGGCCCGGCGCCAACAGGCGTTTTTGATGGCCGTCCGGCAGCAGTTCATCCGTCCGGATACGTTGACGCAGATCCCCAAGCTCTGGCTTATCTTCAAAGACTACTTCAAAACGAATCTTGGCCTGCGTGATCTGATCGGACTGGCGACATTGGCGGCAAACATGGACATGCAGTCGATTCATGCCAAAGTGATCGACGGCAGCGCCCTGCAGCCGGTGGAACTCAAGTCCAAGGCGGCAGTGAGCACCTCGAAGGGAAATAGCGTCCACCAGGTCATCGAAGGGCTGTTCGACGCGCCTTCGATCACGACCCAGACCAAGCCCTCCCAGGGCTGCTTCAGACCCAAGTGGGCCGATGTCTGGATGAAGAAGAACCCGGCCGCGGCCGCGGCGACGCCGGCTGCCGCTGCTCCGGCCGCAACTACAGAGGCGGCCCCGCAGGCAACCTCCGCGACTACGGCGACGCCAGAAGCTGCCGCAGCGCCAGAAGCCAGCGTGACGCCGGAAGCCACCGTGGCGCCGTCGTAGGCAACCGCCTGTTCGCGAGCTTCATCGATCATACTGATAATAGATTTCCGCGCTTTTTTGGCGCCTGCGATACAATGCCTTTTGACACGTTCAAATGACTGACTGCCCAGGAGATGGTGTGAGTGATCCAACGCAAAACCCAAAGCCTTGCCTACTGGCTTGACGACTATCGAGTTGACGAGGCCGACCACGAGTTCCTGTACGATGTTCTGACCGAGGCAAGCGAACCGCAGCGGTTGGAGGCCCTGGCTTTGGCCGTGATCAGCCGGCGCTGCCAGCGCGAGGAGAGCCGCATCCGCAACGAGCTCACGCGGGGGCTAATCTACGATCCGGCCGAACGGTACAAAGTAGGTGACGAGCTGGTCTTTCCCGTTTTCGACTACCGCCTGGCGCGGGTCCTGGGGCTGCGCTCTGGCGAAAACCCCGAACACGGCGCTTTCGATGTGCTTACGGTTCGCTTTGAAGACGCCAAGGGCGAGCGCATGTTCGCGGGGGCGCTGGGCACGCCGCACGCCCTCAACCGTCATGGCGCGGAAGTCCAGTTCGGCGATGACAAGCTGTTGACGCCAGAAGAACTCTGCGAAGAGATCGGCGATGTCGTCGCTCAACGCATTGAAGACCATCTCGTCAGCAACCCCAAGCTGTTTGTCAGCGCCGGCCCGCTGTGGCTGACCTCAGACCAGATGGTCGGTGTCAGTCTGGGACACTTGAACCTCGCAGAGGCAGCGATCGAGATGAACGGCAAGCCCGTGCCGACGAGGGCGCTGCTGGAGGCGCTGGAACTCCAGCCCGATGCCGCCGAAACGGTCCGCGTCTTTTCGCTGGAGACCGCTCTCTACGGCGATGAGCGTTTTGTCCAGGTGGGCGGCAACGGTCAGGTGGAATGGTACTTGAGGCGGATGATGCCGGCGGCCGCCGCGGCCATGCCGGAGATCCTGCACTATGCACCGGTTGTCTACGATCGCGCCGCGCTGGATGTTGAGCTTTTGCAGACGGAATGGGAGCTGAACGACGAGCTGACTGAGGGTGGACTGGCAGAGGAGGCGCCGGCGACCCTATCGACGGCTACGGTGCTGCTCACGTATCCGCATCTGATCGCAGGCACGCTTCCGCTTCCGCCCAACCTCCGCGCCGTGCTCCCCCATGGGGAGGGCCTCTGCTCGGCCGTTACCCTGGTGGATGGCCGCTGGGGCACTCGTTCCCAGGCTTGGGTCGTGCATGCCGGCCGCTACGTTGCCGGTCTCGACGGCTGGTTTGGCCAGCACAAGCTGCCGGTGGGCGCCCGCATCACCCTTGAGCGCAGCGCCAAGTCCGACGAAGTGGTCATTGATTTCCGGCCGCTGCGCGGTAAACGCGAATGGGTGCGCACGGCGCGCGTCGTCGATGGCAGACTCACCTTCCAGATGCTTCGCCACCAGCTTGCCTGTGATTATGACGATCAGGTGGCGTTGGTCGTCGCCGATCCTGCCGAGATCGAGGCGTTCCGTCTGACTCTCGCCCAGCGGGAGTTGAGCGTACGTCACCTGGTGGAGGTGGTCATGCCCGAGCTGACTAAGCTCAGCCCCCAGGGAACGGCGCACGTCAAGGCGCTCTACAGCGCGGTCAATGTCATTCGTCGTCTGCCGCCCGGGCCGATCTTCGCAGCCCTGGCGCAGCTTCCCGCCGCCACAGACACCGGCAGCGGTTACTGGAGTATGTAAGCGAGATAAGGACCGAGCATGGCCTGGAAACGTATCACCGTTGACACCGCTTTCCACATCGACTGGGAGTGGTGGGCAGCCAACGACAAGAACTACCGCATCAACCTCTACGAGCAGCTGTGTGAGGAGTGCCGCCGCCGCTTCCTTTCGGCGGTTGACGTCGAGGAAGTGGACTGGATCGATCCGGGGACTGCGGAGATCACGCGGGCTGACGCCCTGCAGATGTGCCTCCGCACCCGCTGCGCCCACGAGCCGGGATTCATCAATGAGTCACTGCCGGTGGCGGCGGCGGTCTTCCGCATCTTTCTGATGAACGGGAACAAGCCTTCCACAGCCCACGACCTCCACAAATACCTGCCGTGGCGCCAGCCCGAAACCATCCTGCGGGTCATCGGGGGCCGCGAGGTGCACTACGGCATTCGTCCCATCGACTGAGCTCTCGATGTGAGCAGGCGCCGTGAGGTGGCCGGGCGCCTGCTCAATGGGGTGGGGAGGACGCGGCTTCGGCAAGGAGCTGCTCGGCGGGGAGGGCGGGTCTGCTGGGGAACAACCACAGCAGGAACTCACGGTTACCCTTGGGGCCGAGTAGGGGCGATGGCGTGAGCCCTTGCGGCCCAAGATTGTCTGCCGTGGCCCATTGGATGAGGTCCAGCAGCACCGTACGGTGGATGGCGGGGTCACGGATGACGCCGCCTTTGCCCACCTTGTCTTTGCCCGCCTCGAACTGAGGCTTGACCAGGGCGATGATCTGGCCCTGCGGCGCCAGAAGACCGCGCAGGCTGGGCAGGAGCAGGCGCAGCGAGATGAAGGAGGCATCGATGGTGGCCAAAGCGATGGGTTCCGGCAGCGCCGTGAGGCGCCGGGCATTGGTGCGTTCCATGACCACCACGCGGGGGTCCTGGCGCAGCCGCCAATGGAGCTGCCCATAGCCCACGTCGATGGCGTAGACCCGGGCGGCGCCTCGCTGCAGCAGCACATCGGTGAACCCGCCGGTGGAAGCTCCCACATCGGCGCAGACCCAACCGTCGGGCGCAATCGCAAAGGCGTCCAGCGCCGCTGCCAGCTTGAAGCCACCGCGGCTGACATAGGGCAGCTCTGCACGCAGCCGCAGCTCCGACCCCTCGGCGACCAGGTGTCCGGCTTTGGTCACGGGCCGGTCGTCGACCAGCACGGCGCCGCTGAGGATCAGCCGCTGAGCTTGCTCCCGGCTCTCGCAAAGGGACCGGGCGACGAGGAGTTGATCGAGGCGGACCTTGGACATAGCGAAACTTGACCCTCTCAAGGCAGCGGGCTAAGATGCGTGGTCACGCTCACGAATGGCTGCAGACGGATAGGACCGGCGGCCGCCAGGAGACGCTACTTCCAGCATGAAGACACTGGCAGCCCTGTTCAAGGCCATGCGCCCACGACAATGGTCCAAAAACGTCGTGGTGTTTGCGGCGTTGATCTTTGACGTCAAGTTCACACAACTGGCGCCGCTTCTGCGGTCGCTGGCGGCTTTTGTCTTGTTCTGCCTGGTATCCAGCGCCGTCTACTTGCTGAACGACCTGGCGGATATGGAGAAGGACAGGGCGCATCCGACCAAGCGGAACCGGCCCCTGGCGGCGGGGACGCTGGCGCCGTGGGTGGCGGTGGTGGCGATTGTGGTCCTGCTGGGGTTCTCGCTTCCGGCCGGCTTTGTCATCGACGCCGGGCTCGGCGCGATTCTGCTGGGCTATTTCCTGCTCAACGTCGCCTATTCGTTCCGGCTGAAGCATGTCGTTATCATCGATGCCATCGTGGTGGCGGCGGGCTTCGTCATGCGGGTGGCGGCCGGGGCCGTGGTGGTGCAGGTGGAGCGGTTCTCGCCCTGGCTGTACGTCTGCATCACCATGCTGGCGCTGCTGATCGCTCTGGGCAAGCGCCGGCACGAGCTGACATCGCTCGAGGAGGGCGCGGGCAACCATCGTGCCATCCTCGATGAGTATACCGTTCCCTTCATCGATCACCTCATCAGCATCATCACGGCGGCGACCCTGGTTGCCTACTCGTTCTACACGTTCTCGGCGGCCAACCTGCCGGCGAACCACCTGATGATGCTGACGATACCGTTTGTGCTCTACTTCCTGTTTCGCTATCTCTATCTGCTCCACGTCAAGGGTCTGGGGGGAGCCCCTGACGAGCTGCTCTTTGAGGATCGGCCGCTTTTGGCGTCGGCCGTGGCTTGGGGCTTCACGGCGGCAGCCATCCTCTATTTTTCCAACCATCACTAGCAGCAAGCCGGACGCGGCCATGGGGTGCTGCCTGGCAGTCCTCAGGCGCCCTCTTCCGGCGCAGACTCAGGCTCGTTGCGGGTGTCCTCCTCTTCGTCGCTGACCAGCAGGGAAGTCGCGGATGCGGCATCCTCCAGGCCAGGGGGCGGCGGCGTCGACACCTCGCGGCGCAGCGCCCAACCCCAGACGTCGTCGATGGTGTGGGCAAAGTGAAAAGTCATCTCCGCAGCGACATTAGGCGGGACGTCTTCGAGGTCGACCTGGTTGTGTTCGGGGAGAATGACGTTGCGAATCCCGTACCGGTAGGCGGCAAGCACCTTCTCGCGCACCCCGCCGATGCGGGTGACGCGCCCGCGCAGCGTGATCTCCCCGGTCATGGCGGTGCTTTCGGCCACGCAGCGCCCAGTGACGAGCGAGAGGAGGGCGGTGGCGATGGCCACTCCCGCCGACGGCCCGTCTTTGGGCTGGGCGCCCGAGGGGACGTGGATGTGCAGGTCGTGCTGCTCGAACCACTGCGTGGGTACCTGGTAGCGGTTGGCGGCGCTGCGTACATAGCTGAGCGCGGCCATGGCCGATTCCTTCATGACGCTGCCCAACTGCCCGGTGAGGGTGAGTCGGCCCTTGCCCGGCATCGCGGTGGCCTCGATGTACAGCACCTGACCGCCAAAGGGCGTCCAAGCCAGGCCGACGGCGACTCCCGGAACTTCTACGGCCTCTTGGGCCTCACTGAAATAGGTCGGCTTACCGAGCCAGTCGACGACGCTCTCCCCGGTCACGACGACCATCGCTTCCGCTGCCTTCGGGGACATGGCTTCGCCGTCCGGCGCCGCGGCGCTGGCGGCGGCAACGTTCGTGGCCACTTTGCGGCAGATAGCGCCGATGCGCCGTTCCAGCCCGCGTACGCCGGCCTCTGCTGTGTAGTCGTGCACGACCTTGAAGAGCGCGGTGTCGGTGAAGCGGATCTCGTCAGGCCGCAGCCCGTTCTCGCGCACCTGGCGGGGAATCAGGTGCCGGTGCGCGATCTGGACTTTTTCCTGGTCTGTGTAGCTGGAGAGCTGGATGATCTCCATGCGGTCGCGCAGGGGGCCGGGGATGGGGTCAAGCCAGTTGGCTGTCGTAATAAAGAAGACCTCGGACAGATCGAAGGGCACGTCAAGGTAATGGTCGCGGAACTCGGCGTTTTGTTCTGGGTCCAACACCTCGAGCAGGGCGCTGGAGGGGTCGCCGCGGAAGTCCTGCCCCAGCTTGTCGACCTCGTCGAGCATGAACACAGGATTGCGCGATTCAACGCGCCGGAGCGACTGCATGACGCGTCCGGGGACGGCCCCGACGTACGTGCGCCTGAAGCCACGGATCTCTGCCTCGTCGCGGACACCGCCCAGGGCGAGGCGGACGAACTTGCGGTTCATGGCGCGGGCGATGCTGAGTCCCAGGCTGGTCTTGCCCACGCCCGGGGGGCCGACAAAACAGAGAATGACCCCCTCGCGCTCGCGGCGAATGGCGTCAAAGGGGAGGTCTGTGCGTTCCTCGCTGCGATCCTGCCGCAGCTTACGTACGGCCAGGAACTCGATGATGCGGTCCTTGATGTCGTCCAGGCCAAAATGGTCTTCGTCCAGCACACTGCGAGCGTGCTGAACGTCGAGATCATCCTCGGTGCGCGTCTGCCAGGGAAGCGCCACCAGCCAGTCGAGGTAGGTCTTGATCACCGAATACTCGGCGGCTTGGACGGGCATGCGGCGCATGCGGTCAAGCTCGCGCATGGCTTCCTTTTCCGCCTCAGCCGTCATCTGCGCGGCGAGGACGCGCTGCTCCATTTCCGCCAACTCGGCTGCCTGACCGTCAGTCTCGCCGAGCTCACGCTGGATGGCTTCCATCTGTTTACGCAGGAAGAAGTCGCGCTGCGCTTTGGCCATTTCGCCCTGGGCCTCTTGCTGGATCTTCTGTGCCAGGTCGCGCGCTTCCACCTCGTTGCGCAGCAAACCGTTGAGCACCTTCATCTTCTCGGCCAGGGGGTCTGCTTCGAGGACCCCTTGTGCCTCGGCCAGCTTGAAGCCGGCGCTGGAGGCGATGAGGTAAGTGAGCTGGCGGCTGTCGGTGGCATTGCGTGCCGCCGACTCCATCTCGCTGGGTAGCTGCGGGGAGAGCGCCACCATGCTGGCGAAGAGATCCTGGCTGGTGCGCACCAGGGCCTGTTCGGTGGCATCATCGGTCACGTGGTCGGGCAGCAGGCTGAATCCCGCCCGGAGGTAGGGCTCGGTGGCGGTGAAAGCGGTGAGCCGCACCCGTTCGATCCCCTGAATGATCACGCGCAGATTGCCGTCCGGCTGTCGCATCATGCGCTGTACCTGGGCCATCACGCCGACAGGGAAAATGTCGTCAGGTCCTGGCTCCTCGATTTCCGGATTGCGGCTGGCGGCAACGAGCAAATGGCGCTGCCGCCGGCTGTTGAGGTCGTCGAGAAGCCGCAGGGAACGGGGCTGTCCGACAGTGATCGGCAGCCACATCAGCGGGAACAGCACCACTCCCCGCAAGGGCAGGAGGGGAAGCTCCACAGGCGCCGGCGTGCTGCTGCCGGGACCCTGCGCCTGCGGTTCCTCGTCAGAGGGAGGACCCTGGAGGGGGGAGGCAGTGAAGGCGGCCTGGGGTGCGGAAGACAAAGGAGGAAGCAGCGCCATGTGGGATGACCTGAGCGAGACCAAAGACTGTGAAATGACTGTCACAAGTGTAGCACGAAATGGGAGCGCGCCGGTACTGGCAGGCCAAACAATTTACGTCGATGTATGAGAGACGTTTCGTGTAGTCATGGACTATGACGCTACCGCACCGCGACCTGAACCGGCACAAACAGAGCTTGACGCAGCGCGGCAAGAGTGGTACAGTCGAGTTTAATGTAATTGATGTTCCTGTTGTCTGCCGCCATCGCTCACGACGTCGAGAGCGTCGTCCTGAGGTATCCAACCAATGACTTCTGGCAAGCGTATCTTCATGGTCTTCCTGGGGGCTCCAGGTTCGGGCAAGGGCACCCAGGCGCGCATGCTGTGTGATAAGCTGGGCATTCCCCAGATCTCAACGGGCGATCTGTTTCGCTACAATCTCAAGAATGGCACCAAGCTGGGACTGTTAGCCAAGACCTATATCGATCGCGGGGAGCTGGTGCCGGATGAGGTGACGGTCAGCATGGTTGAGGATCGACTGACCAACCCTGACTGCAGCGGCGGCGCTGTTTTTGACGGATTTCCGCGCAATCTGGCCCAGACCGTGGCGCTGGAGAAGATGTTGGCGGCGGACGGCGGCGTCAGCCTGGTCCCCATCCTGGAAGTCGACGATGACGTAGTCATGCGGCGCATCACGGGCCGCCGAGTCTGCCGAGCCTGTGGAGCCGTTTACCATGTCGACTACAGCCCACCTAAGCACGAGGGCATATGCGACCTCGACGGCGGTGAGCTCTACCTGCGCGATGACGATCACCCTGAGACGGTCAAGAACCGGCTCTTCGTCTACTACAAGCAGACGTCGCCCCTCATCGGCTATTACTTTGCCAAGGGTCTGTTGGCTGAGATCGACGGCATGCAGGCGCCGGAACAGGTTCAAACCGCCCTCGTCGAGCTTTGCCGAGCGAGGGGAATCGAGACCGCGGGCTGAAGTGAAGCCGGGCGTTGGCGCCCGCCTATCTACATCCGAAGAATTTTCACCGTCATGACAAAGGGGTCTTGACATCTGCGCAGATTGTGCTACGATAGTCTTTGGAACCGCTTCCAAAGCCTCTCTTCTCATTGGCCATGAGGGCCCAGCGAGCACCCAGTCGCAGAGCAGTGTAATGTCGCCTGCTACGATACGAGATGTAGCGAAGAGAGCCGGTGTTGGCATCGGCACTGTGTCGAGGGTGATTAACAACCACCCATCGGTCAGTGAGGCGACGCGGCAGGCGGTCGAGCTCGCCATTGCGGAGTTGAGCTTCTCGCCAAATCCCAGCGCCCGACGCCTTTCATTGGGCAAGACGCTTAGCGTTGCCGTGGTGGCGCCGTTTTTCACCCGCCCGGCGTTCATCGAACGTTTGCGGGGCGTCGTGACGGCGCTGGCCGAAACGCCTTACGACGTGGTTGCCTACAACGTGGAAACGCCAAAGCAGCGCAACCGCTATCTGACGGAGCTTGCCCGTCGTGATCGCTGCGACGGGCTTCTGATCATGGCCTTGGCGCCCACGGATGAGGAGGCCGAGCGACTGCTGGCGGGCGTGCCCACCGTGCTGTTGGACTGCTATCATCCGTGCCTGAGTCGCGTCGTCATCGATGACGTGCTGGGGGGCGCCATGGCCACGCGGCACTTGCTCGCCCTGGGGCACACCCGCATCGGTTATGTCAGCGACTCACCCGCCAGCCCTTTTGGCTTTGTCGCCAGCCGCTACCGGCTGCAGGGTCTGCAGCAGGCACTGTACGAGGCGGGCCTGACTTTGCCTGCAGAGTATCACGCCGTCGCCGCCCAGCACGGTGTTCCTGAAGCACGCGAAGCAGGGCGCATCCTGCTGAGCTTGCCGGAACCCCCAACGGCGATATTTGCGGCCAGCGATACCCAGGCCATCGGCGTCATCCAGGCGGCGCGCGAGCGCGGTCTGGAGGTGCCCGAGGACCTATCTGTCATTGGGTACGACGACATCGATCTGGCCGAGTTCCTTCATCTGACGACCATCCATCAGCCGCTTTTTGCCTCCGGAGTGGAAGCTGTGGAGTTGCTGATGGACGCGATCGAGCATCCGGAGATGCCGCCCCGCGAGATCAGACCTTATCTGCGCCTTGTCACCAGGCAGACTACCGCCCCCGTGCGGACCGGCCGCCTGGCAGGATCGGCAGCGTCTCCCGTGCAGGTCCCTTCGGCCTCAGCCTAGCGACGATGAACCATTGGCGCGCTGGTTCCGGCATTCGCAGCGACAGCAACCATAAGGAGGTAAAGCCCTGATATCATCACCGACCCTCTGTATGTTTCTCTAGCGAATTTCCAACCCTCTACGTCACTCTCTTCTGAGGAGAAGACAACATGAAGCGTTCGTTTATTTTGCTGGCTGTCCTCGTGATGGCAGCGCTCGTGCTCGTCGCCTGCGGCGGCGGGGCAACGCCCGCGCCCACGGCAGCCCCCACGCAGCCGCCTGCGCCCACCCAGGCCCCGGAGCCGACCAAGGCCCCGGAACCGACCAAGGCTCCTGAGGCGCAGCCGACGGAAGCACCCGCGGCGCCCGCAGCCTCTGCTGACAAGTCGGCCGGTGCGAGTGCCGAGGCCGCGAAGGCGGCCGGTCTGAACGAGCTGGCGGATGCGTATGCCGGCAAGTTCAAGGGCACCAAGGTCACGATGTCGGGTCCGTTCACGGACGAGGATGCGGTCAAGTTCGAGAACTCGATGAAGGCGTTCGAGGAAGCGACCGGCATCGACATCCAGTACACGGGCTCGAAGCAGTTCGAGACGGAGATTTCGGTGCGCGTGCAGGCTGGCGATGCGCCGGACATCGTGGACTTCCCGCAGCCGGGTCTGCTGGGCACCTTTGTGAAGCAGGGCAAGGTGCAGCCGGCGACGGCGATGGTGCCTGAGTCGTGGCTGAAGAACAACTACATCCAGAGCTGGTTGGACATGGCGACCTTGCCGGGAGCTGATGGCAAGGAAGCGATGTACGGTGTCTGGCAGCGGTTCAATGGCAAGAGCCTGGTGTGGTACCCGAAGAAGGCCTTTGATGCGGCCGGCTACAAGGTGCCGACGACCTGGGAAGAGCTGAATGCGCTGCAGGACCAGATCGTGGCGGACGGCGACACGCCGTGGTGCATCGGCATCGAGTCAGGTGCGGCGACGGGTTGGCCGGCGACGGACTGGACCGAAGACATGATGCTGCGGACGACGTCGTTGGAGAACTACGACAAGTGGGTGAAGGGCGAGCTGAAGTTCGATTCGCCGGAAGTGAAGAAGGCGATCGAGACGTTCGCCACCATCTGGAACAATGACAAGATGGTGAACGGCGGCCGGGCTGCGATCGTGAGCACGTTCTTTGGCGATGCGCCGACGCCGATGTTCCAGGATCCGCCGAAGTGCTGGCTGCACCGGCAGGGGAACTTCATCACGTCGTTCTTCCCCAAGGAAGCGAAGGCGGGTGTTGACTACGACGTGTTCTATCTGCCGCCGGTGGACACCGAGCACGGCAAGCCGTTCCTGGTGGCCGGCGACATCATGGCCGCCTTTGCAGACCGGCCGGAAGTCAAGGCCGTGATGCAGCTCTTCTCGACCGGTGAAGGCGTGAAGGGTTGGGTGGCTGCGGGTGGCGCCCTGGCGCCGCAGAAGGACGCGCAGTTGGACTGGTACGGCACGGACCTGGACCGCAACATCGCCAAGATCGCCACCGAGGCGACGGCGGTGCGGTTTGACGCCTCCGACATGATGCCTGGCGCCGTGGGTTCGGGCTCGTTCTGGAAGGGCATGACCGACTACTTCTCGGGCAGCGCCGACCTGGACACCGTCCTCAAGGAGATCGACGCCTCCTGGCCAGCGAAGTAGGCTGGTTTGGCCGCCGGTTGACCGGCAGCAACCTACGCAGGACTATGCGGGGCAGCAGGCAACTGCTGCCCCGCATCCCCATCGCCAATGGTCTTGACCTCACCGGCAATGTGCGCCGTGTGTCTTCGTTGACGGTTGTACTGATGTAGAAGGCTGGCTGATCGTTTCCGTGCCAGCCCCTCGTGTATCGTTCGCAACGGAGGATAGAAGCCATGTCAACTGCGCTTGAGCCCGAGGCGCCCAAAGCCGGCGGGCCGCTGAGCTGGCTGGTCACGAACATCATACGCATTGGCGTCGCCATCTTTGTGCCGCTGGTGACGTTTCTGGGGCTCTACCTGGGTTTCATCTATCTGCGCGACAGCGACGCCCCTAAGAGCTTCGTTGCAGTCGTCGCCATCGTTTGGGGCGTGGGGGGCGTCGCTCTCCTCTACCTGGTCTCCAACTGGTTGGTCGAGAAGCTGGGGGACCCCTGGCGCGGGCACATCCAACCCTTCGTCTTCGTGGGTCCGGCCGTGGCCATCCTCATCTGGTACCTGGCCCTGCCCACGGCGCGAACGTTCTACAGGAGCTTGTACGACGCCGACGGCAAGGTGTTCGTGGGATTGATGAACTACGTGGCCGTGTTCACCAACCGGGCCATGTACACCGCCTTCCGCAACAACCTGATGTGGATCATCTTCGGCGCCACGGCCTGTGTGGTCTTTGGTCTGATCGTCGCCGTGCTGGCCGACCGCAGCCGGTTTGAGCGTTTCGCCAAATCCCTCGTCTTCCTGCCGATGGCCATCTCGATGGTCGGCGCAGGCGTGATCTGGAACATGATCTACGCGGTGAACCCGAACATCGGCTTGTTGAACGCCATATACACGGGCCTGACGGGCAACGCACCGATTGCGTGGAAGGCCGATGCTGCCATCCAGCCCTGGAACAACGTCTTCCTCATCGTCGTGATGATCTGGCTGCAGACCGGCTTCGCCATGGTGCTCTTCTCGGCTGCGATCAAGGGGATTCCGGGCGATCTGCTCGAGGCGGCGCGGGTGGACGGCGCCACCGAGATGCAGGTGTTCTTCCGGATCATGATTCCGTATATCATGCCTACCATCATTACGGTGGGCACCACGGTGATCATCTTCACGCTGAAGATCTTCGACGTCGTCCAGGTCATGACCGGCGGGCAGTTCAACACTCAAGTGATCGCCACACAGTTCTATCAGGAAAGCTTCACGAGCCAGAATCCAGGGTATGGGTCCGCCATTGCCATTGTTCTGTTGATCACCGTCGTCCCGATCATGATCTACAACCTCAAGCAGTTTCGTGAGGGGGAGGCCTTCTGATGGCTGCAAACGCCCAAAACGCCAAACGGCGCAAGCTCTGGTCAGACATCCTCATCAACGGCGCCCTCGTGCTGTTGGTTCTGGGTTGGACGATTCCTACTATCGGTCTCCTGCTCTCATCCTTTCGCACGCGCTTTGACATCCAGACCTCCGGCTGGTGGACGGTCTTCCCGCATCGGGAGTGGGAGACGATCAGCTCGATGCCCGTCCCAACGGACCTGGACCGGAATGGCGTCATGACCATCCAGGGAGCCCAGGGCACGTTTGAGCAGTTTCGCGTCGGCGTTGTCTCCGTGGATCGCAAGACGCGCATCGTCTGGATCGGCAACAAGCGCCTGGGCACCCTGCAGGTCCAGCAGTTGAAGTGGACGATGAACCTCGGCTTCACCCTCGACAACTACAAACAAGTGTTGGGGGGGAAGGAGTTCCAGATCAAACAGCCGGACGGCAGCATTGAAACGGTCAAGGGCGACAACTTCACCAACGCCTTTCTGAACAGTATCATCGTCACTATCCCGGCCACGGTGATCCCGATTTTGATTGCGGCCTTCGCAGCCTACGGCTTCGCCTGGATGCGTTTTCCAGGTCGCAAGTTGTTCTTCATCATGATCGTGGCCCTTCTGGTGGTGCCGCTGCAGATAGCCCTGGTACCCATCCTCAAGGACTATGTCTTTCTCAAAGTGAACGGCACCTTCCTGGGAGTGTGGTTGGCGCACACCGGCTTTGGCCTGCCCCTGGCCGTCTACCTGCTCTTCGGCTACATCAGCACCATCCCCAGAGAGATCCTGGAATCCGCCTTCATCGACGGCGCCTCGCACTTCACCATTTTCAGGCGGCTGATCCTGCCGCTTTCGGTGCCGGCGCTGGCTTCGTTCGCCATCTTCCAGTTCCTTTGGGTCTGGAATGACTACCTGGTGGCCTTGATCTTCATCGGCAACAAGTCGGATGTCCAGGTGTTGACAATGCGCATCGCCGAGATGGTGGGCTCGCGCGGCAATGACTGGCATCTGCTGACCGCAGGCGCGTTCGTGTCGATGGTCCTGCCCCTCGTGGTCTTCTTCTCGCTGCAACGCTACTTCGTGCGCGGCCTGATGGCCGGCTCGGTCAAGGGCTAACGCCACGTTGCTGCTCGGCATCGATCTCGGAACCTCATCCATCAAGGCAGCGCTCATTCGCGAGGATGGGCGCTGCCTGGCGATCGGGGCAGAACCGTACGCCATTTCCACGCCCTTTCCCGGTTGGGCTGAGCAAGACGCCGAGGACTGGGTGCAGGCGACGCTGCGAGCCGTGCGCAGCGCCCTGGCGCAAGCCGGCGACCAGGTCGAGGCGGTTGCGGCCTTGTCGTTCAGCGGACAGAGCCATGGCGGGGTCTGCCTGGGCAGGCACGGTGAGGTCCTGCGCCCGGCCATCATCTGGGCGGACCAACGCAGCGCCCAGCAGGTGGACGAAGTGCGCCGGAACGTGGGCCCGGAGAACCTGGCGAGGTGGACCGGCAATCCGCTTGACACCGGCTTCATGCTGTCCACGTGGCTTTGGCTGCGCCAGCACGAGCCCGAAGTGGCTGCCCGCGCCGCCTTCTTCGTGCTGCCCAAGGACTACGTGCGCTACCGGCTAACCGGCGTGCTGGCCACGGAACCGAGTGATGCCGGCACCACCGGCTTGTTCGACCCAGCGCGCGTGCGCTGGTCGCAGCCGCTGCTCGAAGCGGTGGACATTGACCCCGCCTTGCTGCCCGACGTGATCGGCTCCGCTGCGCCCGCGGGGCGCCTGCTGCCCCAGGCTGCGGCGGAGATGGGCCTGGCTGCGGGGACGCCCGTCTTCGCGGGCGCCGCCGACCAGGCTTGCCAGGCCCTGGCCAACGGCATCCTGGCTGCCGGCGATGTCTCCAGCACGATCGGCACGGGTGGGCAGCTTTCGGCGCCGACGACGGACGCCACCCCGGACAGCGGGCTGCGACTGCACCTCTACAACCACGTGGCGCCGGGGCTCTGGTTCCGCATGGGCGCCACCCTATCCGCGGGTCTGTCGCTGACCTGGCTGCGCAATCTCCTGCAGCCGGGCACACCGTTCCAGCAGATGGCGGATTGGGCCAATACGGCGCCGGCCGGCTCCGAAGGTCTCTTCTTTGTGCCGCATCTGGCGGGCGAGCGCACACCCCACATGGACCCCCATGCCCGTGCCGCATTCATCGGCCTGACCCTGCGGCACCGCCGTGAGCACATCATCCGCGCTGTCATGGAGGGGGTCGTCTTCTCCCTTCGGCAGGCCCTGGACCTCATGGAGAGCCTGGGTGTGGAGGCGCGGCGCGTGGTGGCGTCGGGGGGCGCTACGCAGCACCCTTTGTGGCTGCAGCTCCAGGCGGACATCTACGACTGTCCCATCCACCGGACTCTGACCGTCGAGGCGGCAGCCACGGGTGCGGCACTCCTGGCAGGCATCGGCGTGGGCGTCTACGGCGACGCCCAGGATGCAGCCAGCCGGACGGTGCGCCTGCACGACGAGGTGATCCTTCCTCAGCCCGAAGAAGCCGAGCACTACCGCCGCGCCTTCACCACCTACCGCGACCTCTATCCCGCTCTGAAGGCCGCCAGCTAACCCGAAGGCGCCCCCACTCCGCTTCGCGCACAGGAGACTGCCATGCGCATCGCTTTTCTCAACCCGCAGGGCAATTTCGATCCCCAGGACAGCTACTGGACCCAACATCCCGACTTTGGCGGGCAGCTCGTGTATGTGAAGGAGATTGCCCTCGCCATGGCGGAGCTGGGCCACGACGTGGATATCATCACCAGGCAGATCGTCGATCCCCAGTGGCCGCCTTTTGCCGGGTCGCAGGATGGCTATCCCGATGCGGAGCGCGTGCGCATTGTCCGCATCCCCTGCGGACCAGCGGGTTTCCTGCGCAAGGAGGAGCTGTGGCCCTACCTTGGCGCCGAGTGGGCGCCGGGCATCCTGCGCTTCTATGCAGCCGAGGGCGTGCTGCCTGACGCCGTGACCACCCACTATGCCGATGGCGGGCTGACCGGCGCGCTGATCGAGCAGCAGACGGGCATTCCGTTCACGTTCACCGGGCATTCCCTGGGTGCGCAGAAACTGGACAAGATGTCGCCGACCCCGGACAACCTGGCGGAGCTGGACCGGCGTTTTCACTTTACGCAGCGCATCCTGGCCGAGCGCATTGCCATGAACCGCGCCGGCGTGGTCATCGTCAGCACCAAGCAGGAGCAGATCGAGCAGTACGGCCATCCCACCTATCGCGGCGCCGTCGATCCGGCCGATGATGACCATTTTGCTGTGATTCCGCCGGGCGTCAATCTGCGCCGGTTTGACAAAGGTGCGAACAACGCCGTGGAACAAGCCGTGCAGGCGGACCTGGAGCGCGTCTTTGCCCGCGACTTCGCCCCCGAACGCCGGCATCTCCCCGTGATCGTGTCGTCGAGCCGTCTTGACGCCAAGAAGAACCATGTGGGCCTGATGCGCGCCTTTGCCGGCAGTCCCGAGCTGCAGGCGGCCGCGAACCTGGGTATCGTGGTGAGGGGCATGGATGACCCGCTGCGCGAGCACAGCCGGGCGCGGGGCGAGGAGTTCATCATCCTGGAGGAGCTCGCCGCAATCGTGCAAGGCAGCGATCTGTGGGGCAAGGTCAGCGCCTTTTCGCTGTCCGGCCAGGATGAGCTGGCCGCCGCCTACCGCTACCTGTCGCAGCGACGCTCGGTGTTCTGCCTGACGGCGCTCTACGAGCCGTTTGGCCTGGCGCCGCTGGAAGCCATCGCGGCGGGACTGCCGGGGGTGGTGACCGCGAACGGCGGCCCCAGCGAAAGCCTGTATGATGTCGCCAGCGGCGCTGAATTCGGCGTCCTTGTCGATCCGGCGGACCCTGAAGACATCGCCCGCGGTCTCCTAAAGGCCGTCGGCGACGCTGGACGCTGGCAGTACTACCATGATGCCGGCATCCGCCGCGTCCAGGAGAAATACACCTGGCGCCGGACCGCCGAGGGCTATGAGGCGGCGATCCGCCGGATGTTGGGCAAGATCGAACCCATCCCCGGCTATTTCCGGCAGCCCGAGCAAAGCCCGCTGGCCGTGGACGAACTCGCCCGGGTCTATTTCGCATAGGCTAGGTCTCGAGAATGAACATTCCTGAAGGCAATCTCGATCTCGTTGCCGTTGGCGAAACACTGATCGACTTTATCTCGGTGGCGGAGGCCGATCACCTGGCCGAAGCCGCCACTTTCACGCGCTACCTGGGCGGTTCGCCGGCCAACATCGCCGTGAATGTCTCCCGGTTGGGCGGCCGCGCCGCGGTGGTGTCCAAGGTCGGCGGCGCCGCGTTCAGCCAGTTCGTGCGCACTGAGCTGCAGCGATATGGGGTCTGCACCGATTTCATGGTCAGTGACCCCGAAGCCAGGACCAGCATGGTCTTTGTGACCCGCAGCCAGCGCACGCCTGATTTTGAGGTCTTCCGGGACGCGGATTTCCGCCTTGCGCCTGGTGAACTAGCGGTGGAGGCCATCGCCAGAGCGCGTGTGGTGCATGCCTCGACCTTCGCGGCCTCCCGGGAACCCTGCCGGTCAACTATCCGGCTGGCGTTCCGGCTGGCCCAGGAGGCGGGCAAGCTCATCTCCTTTGACCCCAACTACAGCCCACGCATCTGGCCAGACAAAACTGAGGCCGTGGGTGTCATGCGCGATCTGTACCGCTATGCGACCCTGACCAAGCCTTCCCTTGACGATGCCGAGCGCCTGTTGGGGCCGGGGCTGTCACCGGAGAAGTACATCTCTCACTTCCATGAGCTCGGTCCCCGTCTCGTCATTCTGACCATGGGCCGTGACGGTATTCTCATGTCAGAGGCAGGCAAGCTGCTTGGTCACGTGCCAGCGCGGCCGCTCACGGTGGCCGACGCCACCGGCGCCGGCGATTCGTTCTGGGCGGGTTTCCTGGTGGCGCTGCTTGATGGCAATCCCATTGAGCGCTGCGTGTTGTTTGCCCGCGAGGTCGTGGAGGCTAAACTGACGAACGTGGGGCCACTGCCGGACTGGGTCACTCGTGACGCTATCTATCAGCGTCTGGCGGCTCAGCCCTCGTCTGCTTCATCGTGATCCTGTAGGCGGTGTAGACGCCTTCGATGCCTTTCAGCGCAGCCTGGAGGGGTTCGCCGTCCAGGCTGCCGCCCTCCTGCGTCCACCAGGCCACGACCTCCGGGTCGTCGTGGACGGAGGCAGAGATGACGATGTCGTCACCCTCTGAAAGGCTCTGCAGCCGGGCGGCAATATTGACTGTGGACCCGAAATAGTCCAGCCGGTCGTTCAGGGTGACGGCAATACAGGGGCCGTGGTGCATGCCTGCCTTGAGCACCAGGGGAACCTCATCGCCGGTGGCGGCGCGGAGCCCTTCCTGGGCCGCCAGCATGGCGCGCAGGGCGGCCGCAGGGCGCCTGAAGGCCGCCATGATGGCGTCGCCGATGGTCTTGACGATGGCGCCTTCTTCTGCGGCTACCGCGTTCCGGAGGATGTCAAAGTGCGCCATCACAAGGCCAAACGCCGGCGCATCGCCCATGGCGCGATAGAGGCGGGTCGAATCCCGCAGATCGGTGAAGACGATGGTCAGGCTGCCCACCGAGATCTTCTCGCCGGGTCGCAGAGCCTCGCTGGAGAAGAGGTCGCGGAATACCTGCAGCGTCGTCACTTCGGCGGCGGTGACTGCCTCATCGCTCCACGCCATCCTCTCCAGAATCATGAGTTGTTCCGCGCCGGTTTCGTTCTGCAGCCGCAGGGTGGGTTTCAGACTCACCAAAGGCTCGCTGTCCAGCCAGCCCGCAGCCGCAGCGACAAAGACGGCCTCTTCCTGCCCCTCTGCTCCTGCTCGCAGGAATTGGCCCCCGGGCAGCTCGATGGCCCGGATGCGGTAGCGTCCGGATTCGAGGGGAAGCGTGATCCGCCGCTCGGCGCCGGGCGGCAGCAACTGCTGTGCCACGATGTGGGGCGTCACTTGGGGACCCCCCACACAGAAGGAGTGAACCTCGATCGGACGAATGGCGGGGTTCGGGCGAAATGTCAGCTCGACCGCACGATCGAAGTTTCCCGTCAGGTCAATGTGACACACTTCGCAGTGCACGGCGCTTCGCAGATCGCCCAGGGAGCCGACGGTTTCCTTGGCCCCCCGGCAAAGCGGGCAAAGGATGTGCCACTGGAGGTCAAGCAGGCCGGCGCGCGTCGCCTGCAGGAACAGGGAGAGAATCGGACGCCGCGGTTGGCGCCAGTAGTCCGCCAGGGCGTAGGGGCGGAGACGCGACAGGGTGATGTCGTCTGCATGCACCAGCAGATCGAAAAGCCGGTCAACTTGACCGGGATCGCAGCCGGCTCCTACAAGCTGAGAGCGCGCGTCGTCGAGCCGTCTGCTGCCTCCCGGCGCCAGCACGCTTCCGACCGTCGACATGCCGGGCATCTCGCCAACGCTGACCAGGTTGTCAAAGAGGCGAAAGGCGCGGGCGAAGCTCGCAGCATTGAGCCAGCCTATCTGCAAAGGGATGGCGGCTGTTCCCAGCAGATTGCGCGGCGTCACCCAGACCTGATACGTCAGGTCCGTGCCACCATCGGGTCGTGCGACCAACTCCCCCAGGGTGCGCATTTCCCCGACAGGTCCGGAAGTGTAGAGGCGACGAACCCCAAAGCGATAGGGACGCACCCATTCGAACGGCTCTTCCTCCCAAGCGATCGCTGTGCCCAGTCGCCGCAGCCCCAGGCGCCTGCGCTCGTTGGTTAAGTCCGCGGCCGGCTTGCCCGTGTTCAGTAGATAGGGAAGTCCGGTATCGCGGTTGAAACGGTTCGTATCCGTGATATAGGGCCACAGCGCCTCAGGCGTGGCGTTGAGTCTGTAGACCCAGCGATAGTGGAACTCATGCGGTGCCATTGCCCTCCTCCGCGGGAATCGTAACTCCCGGTGCGCGACTGCGCAGCGGGAGATTGTTGGCAGCCAACAAAACGCCCCCGATGGCCAGGCACCCGGCGCCGGCAGCCACTAGGTAGAAAGCGGCGCCGGGCTGTACCGGTTGGGCATAGAGCCTGGCGAGCGCGGGAAGCAGTCGCAGATAGGCCGCCAGTGCGGGGACCACCAGCACGGCCACCCCCACCACGATCATGCCCCGCAGCAAGTCGGGAAGAAAGCGCCGGAGCAGCGGGCTGGCGATTATGAGGATGACGATGACGCCGATCCAGATTGTCTGCGTGCGGAACTCCGGGGTGCGCAGGAGAGGGGGCGTCCAGGCCGGTGGCAGCATCGCCAGCGCTACCGGGAGGGCGAGGAGCACCAGGATCACACGCAGCCACGCCGGCAGCGGCGGCCGCTTCAGGGTGCCCACCAGGATCAGCCCCACCGCAAGGGCCAGGAGCGGCGCGAAGAAGACCAGCCGGTCGAAGGCGATGCTACCACTCTGCACCTCAGGCACGAACTTGACATATTCGGGCAGATCGATGCCGAGGATGTTGAGACCCGCCGCGCGGTGGGGCAGCCAGGCGCCCCAATAGCCCACGGCCAGCAGCGCCAGTCCGGCAAACAGAGCGAGAAGGGTGAGAACTTGCCAGCGGCGTGTGGTCACGGAAGCCCTACATCAAGGAGCGGTAGACGCTGTAGAGACGCTGGGCGGCTGCTTCCCAGGTAAAGCGGGCGGCGCGCACCGGCCCCGCCGTCGCCAGCGCGGTCAGGGCTGACGCGTCGGTGAGCAGCGAAGCCAGCGCCTGCGCCAACGCCTGCTCGTCACCGGTGGGCACCATGCAGGCAGCGTCGCCGACCAGCTCGGGTAGGCTGCTGGTGTCGGTGCAGAGCACGGGCGTGCCGCAGGCCATCGCTTCCAGGACGGGCAGGCCAAAGCCCTCGTAGTGGCTGGGGAAGGCGAAGAGGTCTGCCAGACCGTAAAGCGCAGGCAGATCGGAGTCGTCGACAAAGCCCAGGAAGTGAACGAAGTCCCCGGCCTGCGACCTTTCCACCTCGGCGAAGATGTCCTCGAACAGCCACCCTTTGCCACCGGCGATGACCAGGTGGTGGGGGAAGCCTGTCTGGCGACGGGCGGCGCCAAAGGCGCGAATCAGGCCATCGAAGTTCTTGCGCGGTTCCAGCGTGCTCAGACCCAGGACGAAAGCCTCCGGCAGCCCATAGCGCTGCCTGACTGGAGCGAGATCGGCAGCGGGGAGAGGCCGGAAGCGCGGCTCGACCCCGGCTCCCACGACTGACACGACCTCCGGCGCCAGGTTGAACAGGCGGATCGCATCCTGGCGGCTGGCTTCTGAATCAGCCAGCACGTGGTCAGCCCTGGCCACGGACCTGGGAACGGCGCCGGCCAGGAATCGCTGCAGGTCCGCATGGGCGTACTGCGGTTTGACCAGGAAGGCTAGATCGTGGATGGTGACTAGGGTTGCCGCCTGCCGCACCGGCGGCAGCAGGAAGTTGGGGGCGTGGAAGATGTCCAGCGGTCCGGTGATGGCCTCGACGGCAAGCGGGAAGTGAAGCCGGTGCCACAGGATCGTCTGATACCGATCGGAGAGCGGCAGCCGCTTGATGCGAATGCCCGTCCGGGGGCTGGGCGCTGCGGCTGGGCTTCCGTCCCGCGGGTAGAGCAGCGTGACGCGATCCTCGGGCGCCAGGAGATCGAGAACGGCGGCGACCAGCCCCCGGGTGTAGCGGCCGATGCCGCCGCCCTGGAGGGCTGCTGCCGCGTAGTCGATCCCAATTCTCATGGCGCTGTTTGTGGCTACTTCACGTGGCGGAAGGTCCAGAGCCGGTTGACGATGAAGTTCCAGAAGAGGACGACGATGATCGCCAGGGCCTTGGCGATGTTCAGGGCCAGGTGCTCGTGGACGCCGCGTTGTTCCAGCATGGTGCTGGCGACGTAGAGAACCCCCGTATTGATGATCAGACCGATGATGCTAACGACGCCAAACTGTCCCAGAAGCGGCAGCAAGGGATCCTTGCGCGTTTCCGGATAGGTCCACAGCCGGTTCCAAGTGAAGTTGCTGAGAACGGCGCAGGTGAAGGAGACGACGTTGGCCCGTACGGGAGGCCAGCCGAAACCGATGACCAGCAGGTTGAGGATGCCGAAGTCGACGACAGCGCCGATAGCCCCGACGATGGCGAATTTGACAAAGCGTTCGAGCTCCTTGGCAGGGAGCGGCGTGGAAGCGGCAAGACGGGCAATCAAAGGGCGGACCTCCGCGGTGGATTCAGGCATATGAGGGCGTTGGGATGAAAGGTGCAGTCGCCGAGTCCTGCGACGGTCGCTCGAGCGCCAGGAGCGCCAGGGCCAACGCGATCAGGAGCGGCATTCCCTGCACGAACAGGTTTTCAAATTGATTGTGGACAGACAGATGGATCAGCAGGCCAAAGACGCCGATCGCAATGGCCCGCGTCGCGTCGCTCTGGCGGTGGATGGTACGCAGGGCGGCGCCAAGGGAGCCGAGCCAAAACCAGAGGTAGGCGATGGCACCGGCCAGGCCGGCCTCGGCGGCGAAATGGAAGAGGGCGTTGTGGGCGTGTCCCAGGGGATCCGTCCACTGCCCGAACGCATACTGGGGATAGAGAACGTCCCAATTGCCGACGCCGATGCCCAGCCAGGGATGATCGGCGAACATCTCCCAGGCCACCTGCCAATGCGCCACCCGTTCGAGAACGGAGAAGTTGGCATCGTTGACGGGGACCCCGCGCGCGTTCCAGGTGCCGAAGTAGCGGGCGAAATCGGCCAGCCGCTCATGGATGGCCGCGGGCAGGACGGGATAGGCCAGGAGGGCGATGATGGCTCCGGCGAGCACCAGGATGCGTCCGCTGCGCGAGCTGAGGACGAGGACGACGACGGTGGCGACGGCCACACCCAGCCAGGCGCCCCGGGACCAGCTCGCCACGATGCCGGCGGCAATCACGGCCGCCGCGCCCAGCGTGTAGGCGGCAAGAAGCAGGAGCCCGGCGCGTCTGCGACCTGGCGCCTGAAACGCTGCGCCGAGACTCCAGAAGCCAAGGGCGAGGGCGAGGGGCAGCGCCAGCCCCAGGTAACCGGCGAAGGGGTTCGGCTGGCCAAAGGTGCCGTAGGCGCGCAGGTAGCTGCCGAGCAGGAAGGCATCGGGGCCAATGCGGAAGACGAACTGCCGCAGGCCAACCAGGCTCTCGGCCGCGGCCACCATCACCAGCAAGAGCACGAACGGGAGCCGGTGCCGTGGCGACAGGAGTTGCACGCCGAGGAAGTAGACGGCGACCACCTCGCCCCACTTGATCATCTCTGGCAGGGATTCTTCGAGCGACCGCGCCGGCAGCGTCGAGTAGAGCAAGACAAGGACAAGCGGCGCGATCAGCCAGAGCAGAGGCGCCGGGCGGAGGGGCGCCCGCAGGGCTGCCTGCCGGAGCAGCCAACTCATCGTCGTCGCTCCCAGCAGAAGGTCGGTGACACTCAGGCTCGACGGGCCCACCGGAGCCCGCAGGATGGGACTCAGTGGAATGGTGACGGCCAGAACGTACAGCCCGATGACAGGTTCAACAAGCAGCGCCACGGCGAAAGTCAGCGCCGCCAGCAGCATGGCCCCCTGTGCCAGCGGAAGCACCGCCAGGATGGCGGCCGCCGCCACCAAGAGCAGCCATGTGGCGAGGGTTCCCGCGCCCGGACGCGAGATAGGCAGGGGTCGTATTGCGTGCATACCAAATGAGTATTCTAGCGCCGAAGTGCTCATCCGCCAAAGACATTCGCTTCGCGCGCAGGCCCAGCAAAGGCAGGCGCCTGCCCAGTGGGCGCGGTCTCGCCTTTATGTTATACTCTTGCCCAACATTGATACCACTTCCTACAAGGACACATCATGGCCAAGAAGACCGAAAGCACGCCGGTGCGTAAGGGCAGCAGGCCCCTGGATCAGACCTCCAAGCAGCCAGGCAAGAGCCGGCGCTGGATATGGGTTGCCGCAGGTGTTGGCATCGCCCTCGTCGTCGTGCTTGCCATCGTCGGCGTCATGCACAGCCGGCGCACCGCCGCCCAGGCGCAGCCAGTTGCGGCCACTTCGAGCGACGGCCTGCCAGTCGATCGCCGCATTATCGGCGACCCCAACGCTCCCGTTCTGATCGAGGCTTACGAGGATTACCAGTGCCCCCACTGCCAGGAGTTCACGGCTGCGCTCGACAAGACCATCCGGCAAGACCTGGTGGCGTCGGGCATTGCACGGTTTCAGTACCAGAATCGCTTCGTCATCGACCAGTATTCCATCGTCATCGCCTCGGCGGCCGAGTGTGCCGCCGACCAAGGACGCTTCTGGGACTACCATGATCAGTTGTTCGCCAACCTGAGCCGCAGCCCTGGCGCTTCGCGCAGCGCCGATCTGAAAAGGTACGCGGCCAACGCGGGCTTGAACACGAGCCAGTTCAACCAGTGTCTTGACACACAGAAGCACTACGAGCAGATGCTGCGCGAGGACGAGGCCGCCAAGACGCGCAACGTCAACGCCACGCCGACCATCTTCCTCAACGGCGTCCAATACAGCGGCACCTGGGAGCCGGCGGCCTTCAAGCAGGCGGTGGAGGACGCGGCCAAGGCCGCCAAGGTCGGGGCGACCGGCGCCACACCAGAGGCAGCCAAATGAGCGTGCGCATGCGGCGGCTTCTGCTGATCCTCAGCCTCCTGGGCGTGGGCATTGCGGGATACCTCACCTGGGTGAAGCTCTCTAGCTCGGTCGCGTTCTGCGGCGGCGTGGGGGATTGCTCATCGGTGCAGAATAGCCGCTACGGCTACATCCTCGGCATTCCCGTCGCCTATCCGGGGCTCCTTGCCTACGTCACCCTGACGGTGTTGGCGGTCTACAACCTGCGGGCGGCCGTGGAGCGCCGGGGGTGGACGGAGCTCCTTTTCTTCGTGGTGGCTTTTGCCGGGTTCATGTTCTCACTGTATCTGACCTACACCGAGCTGTTCCTCATCCACGCCGTCTGTCCCTGGTGCGTCGCCTCTTTCCTCAACTTGACGGTGATGACTGTGCTGTCTGGCTATGCCGTCTTTCTCAGGCCGGGGGAGCCGGAAGCCTGAAGAACGGGAGCGCACCCGCGTTGTTCATCCAGGCCACGCTGTGGCACCCTGGCTTCTTCCTGACCCCACAATGTCGTGAGGAGCGGTTTCATGCGTGCAGTTGACACTCTGCTGGTAGGCGGTACGGTCGTCACGATGAATGCCAAGCGTGACGTCTTTGAGGCGGGGGCAGTCGCTATGCGGGGGCCGCATATCGTGGCCGTGGGCCCGGTGGATCGCGTGCGCCAACTGGTCACTGCCGACAACGTCATTGACTGCACCGGCCAGATCGTGATCCCGGGCCTGGTCAACGCACACACGCACGCGGCGATGACCCTGCTGCGCGGCCTTGTGGACGATCTGCGGCTGGACGTGTGGCTGTTGGGCTACATGATGCCCGTCGAACGGGAATTCGTCGGCCCTGACTTCTGCGATGTGGGCACGCGCCTTGCCTGCGCCGAGATGCTGCTCAGTGGCGTCACCACGTTCAATGACATGTATTACTTCGAGGAGGAGGTGGCCAAGGCGACAGCGGCTGTGGGAATGCGCGGTGTGCTTGGGCAGACCATCCTCAAGTTCCCTTCGCCCGACGCCCCCTCGTACGATGAGGGACTGGCCCGCTGCCGGCAGTTCATCGAGACCTGGAAGGGTCACGAGCTGATCACGCCCGCGGTTGCTCCCCACGCTCCCTACACCAGCACGGATGAGATCCTGCGGGCGGCAACGGCCTTGGCGCTCGAATACGATGTGCCCATCCACATCCATCTCTCCGAGACCGCCCTTGAAGTTCAGGACTCCATGCGCGACTTTGGCGCGCCTCCGGTCGAGTACACCCACACCCTCGGCCTTTTTGACGCCAAGGTCATCGCCGCGCACTGCGTGCACCTGCGCGAGCGCGAGGTGCCGCTCCTGGCCCGCAGCGGCGCCGGTGTGGCCCACAACCCCTCCTCCAATCTCAAGCTGGCCTCAGGCTTTGCGCCGGTATTGAAGATGCGCGCTGCCGGCATCCCCGTGGGCATCGGCACGGATGGGCCGGCGAGCAACAACGACCTGGACATGTTCGAGGAAGTCCGCCTGGCATCCTTTCTGCCGAAAGCCACCACCGGCGACCCCACGGCGCTGCCGGCCCACGAAGTGTTCGCGATGGCCACGATCGAGGGTGCTCGGGCCCTACACCTGCAGCAGGTCATCGGGAGCCTGGAGGTCGGGAAGTTTGCCGACGTGGTGGTGGTGGATGCGCAAGGCCCGCACGTGACCCCGCGCTACCACCTGGGGGCGGGCAATGTCTATGGCACCCTGGTCTATTCGTCCAAGAGCACGGACGTGCGCCACGTGTGGGTGCACGGCCAGCGTTTGCTCGACGACCGGCGCCTGTTGACCATCGATCTGCCAGAGGTGCATGCACGCGCTCTTGAGATCGGCGACCGCGTGAACGCCTTCATGGCTGCGCGCGAGGGAAGCCTGCTCAACAAGACCGTGGCCATCGGTGGGTTTGCCCAGCAGGAAACCTACGAGATCCAGGTCAAGCTGCACGTGGACGACATCGAGGCCGTGGAAGCCCAACTGCGCGAGAGCGGCATCGAGATCACGCGGCGGTCGGTGCGCCAGCAGTTCGACACCTACTTCCTGTTCGACAGCGGCATCGAGAACCGCTATCTTCGCTATCGCGAGGACAACGAGCTGATAGGGGATGAGAACAGCGAGCGCGTCGGCCTGAACGTCCGCCCCAGCTACACGCTGACGCTGATGGAGGGAATCTACGAGCGTGAGTACCAGGATTCGGTGATCCTGAGCCGGTCGCGGTACACGGCCCAGGCCACCTATTCCCTCCGGTTCTATCGCGAGTACTTCACACCCAAACACGAGTTTGAGATCGTCAAGTGGCGCGCACGCTACCGGGTGAAGTTCGAGGACACGGAATTCGCCATCAACCTCGACCGCATCACCAGGCCGCAGGGACTCGGCGCCTTTGTTGAGGCGAAGGCCCGCACGTGGTCCGCGAGCGACGCCGAGCGCAAGGCCCGGCTCGTGCTCAAGCTGCTGCGCACGCTGGGACTGTCGCCGTCACGCGATCTGCATGGCGACTACCTGGGCCTTGTACGCAAACAGGCGGGCTAGCTTGTCTCGGCGTGCGCCCGCTCCAGCTAGCGAGAAGCAGGGCACTGGTGGAGAACGCTGAGGAGCAAAAGGCTTGGCGAAGCACCACTGTCGGCGCCTGCAAAGCGGGCTTCAACCTGTAGATAGCGACCCGGCGGGACGTTGTTGAAGGCCACGTCGTTTGTGGCGTCTACCCAGAGTTTGCTGCCAAGAGCAGCGGTGCTCTCAGCGCTGCGCACCCTTAGTTCCAGACTGGTATCCTCCGGTGTCTCACCGTTCCAGGCTAGCCGGTCCCACTTTGTGCCGCGGGCGCCGCTGTCGTGGACGAACATCCATTTCCCAATTCTGACCGTGCCAAGCAGGACGGCGCCCGTCATATCGCTGTGGTTGTAGGGGAACGCGCCATCGCCAAAGGCGACTGTGAGGTCAACCTGATTGGTGGCGGGGTCGATGCGCACGGCGTTATGGGAGTCAAGGTTGGCCGCCCACACCTTGCCTTTGGAGTCAACGGCGACGCCCGTCGGCGTAGCGCCGACAGCTATGGTCGCCAGGAGATTGCCTTCGCTGTCAAGGCGCGTGACCGTGTTCGAGACCGAATTGGCGATCCAGGTATTGTCATCCTTGGTGACAGCCACGCCCCTGGCTGTGTCCCCTCCCGTTGATGCCGTGCGCAGAACATCACCTGCCGGGCTGATCTGCGTGACCGTGTTATTGGTCCACTGCGTGGTCCACAACCGGCTGCGGCTGTCAACTGCCAGACCATAGGTGTTCGGTACCGGCAAACACTGGGGATTGTCGGGCTTCGGATCGTAGCGCAACAGCCTGTCGGCCCCGCGCGTTGACCATAGCACTCCGAACTTGTCGATCAGACCACCGTAGCCGCCACACGCGGGCCGGATCGGGTTCAGGATGGCCTTGGTCTCGCCGTCAACCAGGTCATGCACCTGGTTCCCTAGGCCGCCAATCCAGATGTTGTTTTGCTTGTCCACAGCCAAGGTGCGGACATTGGTGCCGTTCACGCGCAGATAGTCGATGATGCACTCATCCTGCGCTGTGCTGACACCGCCATTGTTGTCAGCGCCTCCGGTATTGGGCCAGGGACGCACGTCACCCAGGCCCTTCGAAGTATCGATTTGGCTATTACCGTTGCGATCGGCGCAGTTAAAGGCCTCCTGGAGGCCGATGTGCACCACCGAGCGCTTGTCATCGGCGGCTTCGTCGCGGTTTCCCCCCCACACGTTGCCGTCCAGGTCGACCGTCGTGCGGGAAGGGTTGCGGCCGCAACCCTCTGGGGCAGTCAGGTACTCGCCCAGAATGGCGCCGGTCTCGGTATGGACCTTGACGACAGTGCCCCGCCCCGAGAGGGCAATCCAGATGAAAGGCAGAGGAGTGACCTCACGGCTCGCCTGCAAACGATCGCTGACAGGGGTTCATGGCCGACGTTGACGAGCAAGCCCCTGTCGAAGTCGCGATCGAGCGTATACGTCTGGCTGTTCAGGCACGGACTTTGTCGACCGAAAATGAAACCCCGGGTGAGAAATGCAGTCAGCCCCAGCAGAACGACAAGCACCAGGATCGCCAGCACGGATCGTGAACGCATGGTAGGCCTCCTATCGGTGAGAGCGGCGCTGCTTCACAAAGGCTGTTTCCCATTATGTCATTGTGGGCGGAGTGTAGCAACTCTCGTCATACTCCGCAGATGACGCTTCGCGGGCGCCGCTACAGGTACTGCGAGAGCAGCAGACCGTATTTCTCTCGCAGGTGCGGCGGAATCTTGCTCTTGTCGGTGATGATGGCGTCCCGGAGGGCGTCAGCGTAGGGTGACGGCGGCGCGTCCCGCAGCATGGCGATGGCGTTGAGGGTCGCCTGTTGGGCAGCGGCGGCGTTGTCGAGCAGGGTGCGGATCACCATCTCTACGCTCACCGGTCCTTCCGTTTCGTGCCACACGTCGTAGTCGGTGACATGGGCGATGATGGCATAGGACATCTGCGCTTCGCGCGCCAGGAAGGCTTCCGGGATCGCCGTCATCCCGATAATGGCAAAGCCGAGCTGACGGAAGACGCGGCTCTCGGCCTTGGTGCTGAAGCGGGGCCCCTCGATGATGACGAAGTCGCCCCCTTTGTGCACTGTCTTGCCCGTGGCCTGGACGGCCTTGTAGACTACGTCCGACAGGTTGGGGCAGAAAGGATCGGCGACCGAGGGATGGACGACCAGGCCGGGCTCGTCGAAGAACGTGAGGGGCCGCAGCCTCGTACGGTCGAAGAGCTGGTCGGGGATGACGATGTGCCCAGGCTCGATGGCCTCCTGCAGCGAGCCGCAGGCGTTCATCGAAATGAGGTACTCCACGCCAAGCTGCTTAAAGCCCCAGATGTTGGCGCGGTTGTTGAGGCTGGTCGGGTTGATCAGGTGCCCGCGCCCGTGCCGGGCGAGAAAGGCCACGCGCTGCCCGTCGATGGCGCCCACGATGTAGCGGTCGCTGGGCGATCCGTAAGGGGTATCGACGGCGATTTCTTCGACGTCCTGTAGGCCTGGGAGGTGATAGACGCCGCTGCCGCCGATCACGCCGATGCGAATGGGTGTTGACATAAACTACTCCTGGTTGAGGTCAATGACGGGCGCAAGCGGGATGTCATGGTCGCGAGCCCACTGCAGCCAATGCGCCGTGGTTTGTGTGCGAAAGAGCGCCTGCAGTATCGCCGGCGAGGTGGGGGCGAAAGGTGTGTCAGGGGCGCCGGGCAGATGGTCGCGCAGCCGCTGCCAGAAGACCGGCTCCAGGGCGGCCAGGCTGATCCAGCCGTCGCTGGCGGCGTAGAGGTGGTAGCCGGCGTGCGCTCCGCCCAGGTAGCCGTCCGGCCTTGTGAGGCCATAGCGTATGGGCGCCTGGAAGTAGGAAGCGGCGCTGCTCAAAGCCACTTCGGCCTGGCCGCCGCCTGCCGCGAGGAGGGCAAGAACGGCAATCACCGCTTCCTGAGCGCCGGCCAGGTCAGCCAGCAGGGTGCGCGGCATTTGCGGTGGGGTCAGCAGCCCGGCCTGAGCCTGGTAGGTGAGGTCGTGCCCGGGCGCTTCGGCCTCGGCGGCAGAGGCGCCCACGATGTGGACGACGCACAGCCGGGGAAAGCGCTGGCGAAGCGCGGGACCGTCCAGTCCCATGCGCTTGAGCGCTCCCGGCCGCTGCGAGGTGATGAGCACTGTTGCCTGGTTCAGGAGCAGATCGATCTCCTGCCTGCCCGCATCGGTCTTGAGATCGACCTTGCGCACGGCGACGCCCGTGTGCATCGCCTGGTACCAGGCCGGACAGAAGGCGGCGAATGGGTCGCCGCTAGGGGGCTCCACCTTGACGGCGCTGGCACCTAGCGCCACCAGACGCTGGGTTGCCGCCGGCGCCGGGAGGTTAAGCCCCGCATTGACGACAAGAAGGTCCTGAAGTAGCAGAATTCGCATAGTCATTGGCTATGAATCGCCAACCTTGTCTTCACCAGGTAACGGAAGGCGCGGTGTCTTCGCTGGCGTACTCACCGATGCGTTTGATCATCTTGACGTCGTTCCAGGGTGAATCGAGCACGCCATCGTGTATGGCCCAGGACCGGCCGCGCACCGAGGTCGCGGCCAGCTCGCTGCGAAACGGCGTCGAGCCGTCGAGCTTGGCTTGCAGTTCGCCACCCGGCAGGAACCCGTCGTGGATGCGCCGCATCATCTCCCGACCTTTGATGTAGCGGAAACCAAGTCGCTCGAAGAGGATGGCATTGTGATAGAAGAGGGGTTCGACTTCGTACTCGTAGTGCTGGAGAGCCGCCATGAACTTCTCCAGGTCGGCCAGGAGGCGGCGCAGCAGGCCGTGGCCGCTGCGCACCTGGCCTGGCGCCAGTCCCGCCAGCAGGGCTGCGGTCTCGGTTTCCAGGTTGCGGCTGGCGGCCCCGCGCAGGGTCAGGCCGCCGTCGGGGGTGCGGTCAATGTCGAAACGGGGCGCACGTGGGTCGTTGATGCCGACCCAGGTGACGGCAATGCGCCCAAACACCGTGTCGGTCATCTCGATTTCCAGCAGGGGATCGCGCGGGTCGATATCGTTCTCCAGGCGCAAGCCCCAAATGTGGCCATCTTCGGCCGTCGCTGCCGCCACCATCACTTGGCCGGCACGATTGCGCCAGGTGATCGGGTCGATGTCGTACTTGACCAGCAGGTCGGCCGGCAGCAGCAAATGCGCCAGCACGTGGCGGAACTCCTCGCTGTGTCCCAGCAGCTCATGCAGCATGATGGGATGCGCCTCGGCCGGAGCTGCGGCGGCAGGCTCAAGCTCCAGGTGGACGAGGCCGCGTTTGGGGGTCCGGTCAGGCATGGAATTACCAGCCCTGGGCAGAGTCGATGCCTGCAGCAGCGAGAGCCGGGACCATGAGGCTGAGCACGCGGTGGTGGCAGCGGCCGTTGGAGGCCACCAGTCCGAAGCGGCGGCGCACGTCTTCCTGGTTGTAGCGCAGGGGGCGTCCCCAGCAGTCCGTCATCGTTCCCCCAGCACCCGAAAGGATGGCTTCGGGAGCGCAGGTGTCCCATTCCTTGGTGCCCGGCGCAGGATGAAGATAAAGGTCGGCGTCCGCACGGGCAATGAGCCCGCACTTGAGACCCACGGAGCCGGAGATGCGCTCCTGGGTGACTCCCAGGCTTGTCTTGATGTCGTCGGTGATGGGATTGCGGTGGGAGCGGCTGACGACAAGGCGGAGGTCGGCCGGGGCGTCGACGCCGCTGACGCGGAGGGGACGCCTGCCCTCGGAGGTTGTCAGCCAACTCCCCAGGTCGCGGATGCCGCTGTACATGTAATTCTGGATGGGCTGGTAAACCACACCCAGCCACGCCGTTCCTTCCACGGCCAGGCCGACCATGACCGAGAACTCGCCGTTGCGGGCGATGAACTCCTTGGTGCCGTCAAGCGGATCGATGCACCACGTGCGCTTCCGGTCCAGGCGGACGAGGTCGTCCCTGGATTCCTCGGCCAGGATGCCGTCGGCGGGGAAGGCCCGGGAGAGATGGTCGACAAGGTAGGCATTGACGGCGTGGTCAGCGGCGGTCACCGGGTCGTTGGCGCCTTTCCAGTCGACTGTGTCCGGCTGATCATGGTAGCTCTGCACCATTGGAGCTGCGCTGCGCAGCAACTCTTCGAGGTAGGTAAGGGTTTCGCGATCGTTCATTTCGTATAGCCAAAAGCTATGCAAGCAACCTAGTAGAGACTCTGGGAGCGACCACCGTCGATCGCCAGGGCGACGCCGTTGAGATAGCCGGCGCGTTCGGAGGCGAGGAAGGCGACAGTCGCCGCGAATTCCTCAACGCTGCCCATGCGCCTGGCCGGGATGCTGTTCGTGATGGCGGCAGCCGCCTCCGCCACCGAAACCTGGCGCTGTTTCGACTGGGCGTTCAGCAACTCGTCGACGCGACCGGTGTGGGTCCAGCCCGGCAGCACGCTGTTGAAGGTGACGCCGGTCGAGCCAAGCTCGTTGGCGAGGGTCTTGACGAAGGCAAGCACGCCTGAGCGGGCCACATTGCCCATGACGAGGCCGTCCAGGGGCTGTTTGGCAGACATGGACGTGATGGCAATCACGCGGCCCTGGCCCGATTCCTTCAGGTAGGGAAGGGCGGCATAGACGAGGCGCACCGTGGACAGCAGATTGAGGTTGAGGGCGTCCAACCACTGCGCGTCGCTGAAGGAGTCGGCGGGGCCTGATGGCGGACCGCCGGCGTTGGCGACCAGAATGTCGAGGCGCCCAAAGCGGGCCCTGGTTTGGGCGATGAAATCGGTGCAGCCGGCAGCCGTGCTCACGTCGGCGACGACCGCCAGCACGTCCTGTCCGGTCATCCCCTGGATTTCGCGCGCCGCCGCCTTGATGCGGGCTTCATCACGACTGCAGATGGCGACCTGGGTCCCTTCCCTCGCAAGTTCGATGGCGACAGCCCTGCCCAGCCCTTTGCTGGCGGCGGCGACGGCCGCCACGCGCCCGTTAAGATGGAGGTCCATGTTCATGAAAAAGCGGGAGAATCTTGCGATGCCGACACGCCCGCAACGGTCCCGCCTTCGCTCGGATTATAGCGCACCTGGCGCTCGCCAAAGAACAGAGCCCCCTGAGAAAGGTCAGGGGGCTCTGTCAGAGGTGGAGATGCGGGGAATCGAACCCCGGTCCGGAACAGCCGTCCACGAACGTCTACAAGCTTAGTCTCTACAGGGGTTTCGCCCTCGGGACGGTAGAGCGCCAACGTCCACGATGAGGGCTAGCCGATGAACCTTGGGTCGGGCCTATCGGCGTCTACCCGACCGCACCTTACAGTCTATGACGGCTTGAGAAGGATGCTGTTTGGAACCATCCTCCAGGCCGTGGCCGTTTCTAGGCGGCCAGTTGCCGTAGCTTGGGACTCTTAGGCAGCCAGCGCGACAGCGTTGGTGCGGGCGAACCCGAAGTTGAAGGCGTTGCCAGTGTTCTTGGCACTTGTGTTTTGCCCGTTTTTACGAGGACAGGCGCCTCGGCTTGCAGTCCATGACCGGATCCTGCCCCGTCGAAACCTTTCATCCCCACGGGGTAGACCTAGTATAGACAAATAGGGTGGGCCTGTAAAGTTCCCGGCGGCAGCCGCAGGGCCTGCCGCCGGGAAACACGAGGCTGGTTACAGGGAAGGGTCGGTGTGCTCAGGCAGGGAGGGAAGTGAGGGCTCAGGCAGGGCCGGTGGGGTGGGGGGTAGGCCGCCCTGCGGCGCTGCTGCGGACGCTGCAGGGACCAGCGGGCCGCCAGGCGGTGTCGGGTAGGCTCGCGTGCCGAAGCGGGTGAGAAGCACAGCGCCCAGGCCGATGCTGCCCGCCAGCACGCCTACGCCAAGGGAGAAGAGCCATCCGATGCAGGGGATGACGCGCGGCATCTGCCACAGGAGGGTCAGAAGCACGACGCCGACCACAACCTCCAGGATCGGGGTCGGATTGTCACTGCGCAGGGCCTCCAGCGCCTTCTTGCCGATGACCCAGCCCACGGCCACCCAGCCGAAAAGACCGGCCACGACTAAAAGCAAACTGACGATCAGGGACAGCGGCAGCAGGCAGATCGTGATGGCCAGCAGGATGAGGATGGGAATGCCAAGCGCCCAGGTCAGACAGCCGGTGCCAAAGGACACCAGGGGGCTTTCATGGACGGTGGTGCTGACACGGCCGGCGTGCTGCGGCAGCAAGACGGCCACGAGCACCCCGATCACCGCCATCAGGGCGGCCCAGGCGATGGCGCTCAGCCCGTGCAGGAAATACGCCAACAGCCAACTGCCCGGGTTTTCACGGGGCAGGGAAGGCGTCTGCGTGATCTCGGGGGCGCGCAGGCGCAGGAAGGGCAGAAATGACGACCAGGGAATGTTGGCATTATCGGCGCCGTTGAACTGGAGGCCGTGGAGGACCTCGCCCTTGATGGTCGACCCGGGGTCACGGTTCAAGTTGCCGCCGATGCTGTTGACGTCGCCCTCGACCACAGCGCCGGATTTCAGGGACACGTTGCCGCCGATGACCACCAGGTCACCCTGAATGGCGCCCGAGGCCGACACATTGCCGCCAATGACGGCGACGTCCTTGGTGACGGTGCTGCCTTCCTCGAGGGTGACGTTGCCACCCATCACCGTAAGGCTCCCGTCGAGGGTCTCGCCGTTCGCCAGCGTGTAGTTATCTCCGAAGACCACCTTGTCGCCGCCCGGCCCCTGGGCATAGGCCGCCGAATAGGGGAGGAGCAGGGCGAGGACGACCAGCATGAGAATCAGAATTCGGTTTGTTTTGGGACGCATTGTGACGCCTCCAGGATTGGCAGGGATGAGGGTCGGTCAGGAGGCCAGGCTATGCCTCGGCAACGGCGGCGCGGAGCGTCGTCAGCCTCTGAGCCCAGATGATAGAAACCGTGAGCAGACCGAGGCTCGCCACGGCAGCGAAGAGAGGAAACACCCAAACGCCAATCACCCTCTGAACGGCGCCGAAGGCGAGCACGAGGGTGAGAATCTGGCGCAAGAAGCTGACGAGGAGGCTGACGGCGGCGCCGGCAACACCGGGCTGCACGGCGACGAAGACCGCCAGCATTGTCATCAGACCAACGAGAACCAGGGGCCAGAGCGACAGGAGCCCGCCCAAAACGAAGGTGATGCCTACCAGGCGCTGATCGCGGCGCTGCTGGCTGAGCTCAATCTGGCTCATGATGTCACGCCAGAGATCGGTGCGCGGCGCAAGCAGGGGGACTCCCCGCAGCATCCGATCTGCCTCGCGCATGGCTTGGGCCAGGGGTGCGTAGGTCTGGCAGCGCGCCAGGTCGTCTTCGAGCTGGGCGCTCTCATCGGAAGTGAGCAGGTGATCGAGGTCCAGGGAGAGACGGCCGGGGATCGAATCGCAGTCGTTCATGAGCCGGAGCCTCCGATTAGCCGGCGATGGCCGCCGGGGCGGTGGTGTGAGAAGGAACATAGGGAGACCTTGAGTCCGCCAGCATGAAGTCGGCCATTTGCTTCCGGCCGCGATGCAGGCGTGATTTGACGGCTGGCACCGAGAGATTCATGGTGGCAGCGATTTCTTCGTAGGAGAGATCGTACCAATACAACAGGACAAGCGGGACGCGATACTCGGGCGCCATGCGATTGAGCCAGCCCTGGATCGCCTCAGCCTGTTCGCGGCGCTCGGCGCTCCTGTAGGGCGATTCGACCGGCGCCACCAGGTGCTCGCTGACCACCTCGTCGTCGATTGACACCCAGGTTTGCCGCTTGCGACGCAGGCGGTCAATGCAGTGGTTGGAGGCGATGGACAGGATCCAGGTGAGAAAGCGCCGCTCCGGATCGTAGCGGCTGAGGTTGGTGTACGCACGCAGGAACGTCTCCTGGGTGGCGTCTTCCGCCTCATCGGCATCGCCGAGTGTACGGTAGCAGAGGTTGTAGACCGGCTTCTGGTAGGCCTGCACGACGTGTGCAAAAGCGGCATTGTCGCCATTGCGCGCCTGCTGCAGCCAGTACTCTTCATCCTGCCGGTTGGTGGCTGTGTACACTTAAACAGTCCTCAAGAAATGCCTGGTCGAGTGACATCATGACACGATTCTAACACCACTACGGATGCCAGGCATCGCAGGTTTCAGGTTTTGGGGGTAAAGGTTACATGTCATGAGCGTTGACTTTTGGCCATGCCCGCGTTAAGCTTCGGCCTGTCGGCTCATCAACTGCGGCAGCACTCTGGCGACGGCGCACCATGGCTTATCACGAGTACATTGCGATCGAAGGTGTTATCGGCGTGGGCAAAACCACGCTGGCACGCGTGTTGGCGGAGTCGTTGGGGGCTGAGGTTTTGCTCGAGGTCTTCGAGGAGAACCCCTTCCTGGGGGACTTCTACGCCGACCGGGCGCGCTACGCCTTCCAGACCCAGATCTTCTTCTTGATCAGCCGCTACCACCAACAGCACCAGGTGATCGCCCGCGCCCTGGCGCACAGCCGTTTGCTGAGTGACTACATTTTTGACAAGGACCGACTCTTCGCCCACCTCAACCTGGCCAACGACGAGCTGGCCATGTACGACCGGGTTCACGCCATCCTGGACGAACAGATCCCCACGCCGGACCTGGTCGTCTACCTGCGCGCCAGCACGGACGTCCTCATGCAGCGCATTGCCATGCGCGACCGGCCTTACGAGCGCAACATCGAGCGCGGCTACATCGAGGCGCTGCGCGAAGCCTACGACGCCTTTTTCCGCGAGTATCACAAAGCGCCCGTCCTGGCGGTCGATACGAACGAGATCGACTTCGTGCGCTCACAGGCTGACCGCGAGTATATCCTCGGTCTGGTCCGGGCCGCTTTGGAGCATGGGGCCATCCAGCAAAGCCTGCCTGAGCTGCGCTCAGATGCCCCGCCCAGCGGCATCCGCATCCTGCACGGGGGCCGCCGCCGCTTGGGTGACTTCCAGCGCTTTCATCGCGCCCTGGATCGCGAGAAGGGCTTTGGCGCCGACCTCTCGCTCAACTTCGTGGGGTTGACGGAGGAGGTGGGCGAGGTGGGGCGCGAGATCAAACAGGTCCTGCGCCAGGCCGAAGTGCTAGGCAGTGCAGGCGGCAGCCAGGCCGACGCCCTCGAGCGAGCATTGACGGCCAAGCGCAAGGTGCTGGCCGAGGAAATGTCCGACGTGCTGGCCTACTTGCTCAAGCTTGCCAACTATGCCGGCATTGACCTCGAGGCCGCCTACATCGACAAGATGGGCTATAACTGGCGCCGCTCCTGGGACGTCGCCGCGGACGTGCCCCCGGAGCAGCCCTCATGACCAAGCGTTTCGTGGCCGTCGCCGGCAACGTGGGGGTGGGCAAGTCGTCGTTGACCGGGCTGCTGGCGGAGCAGCTCGGCTGGGAGCCTTTTTTTGAGGCCGTGGACGACAATCCCTATTTGGCCGATTTCTACCAGGACATGCGCTCGTGGTCCTTCCACTCGCAGGTCTTTTTCCTCTCCCGGCGTCTGCGCCATCACCACGAGCTGCTGAGCCGTCCGCACTCGGTCATCCAGGACCGCAGCGTCTATGAAGACGCCGAGATCTTTGCCCGCAACCTGTACACGCAGGGGTCGATGGACGAGCGCGATTACAGCAGCTATCGCGAGCTGTACGAAATTCTCTGTGCATTGCTCCCGCCTCCCGACCTTGTGATCTACCTGCGGGCCACGGTGCCGACCTTGCTAGAACGTATCCGGTTGCGCGGGCGCGCATATGAGCGATCCATCGACCCCGCCTACCTGGCGCGGCTCAATGCGTTGTATGATAGTTGGATGCAAGGTTTCAGTCTGTGCCCGGTTTTGACCATCGAGACTGACAACCTTGATTTTGTGCGCCAGCCCCAGCACCTCAGCCTCGTGCTTACAGCGGTCGCCGACCGCCTGGCAGGCAAGGCCACCATCGCTTTCTAGACACGGAGTTCACGCCATGGCCAAGCAAAGGGGAGATTTCGTGGTTGGGGTTGACCTGGGCGGCACCAAGATCCTGGCCGCCGTGGTTGACAACAAGGGGAACATCATTGGTCGCAGCAAGCGCAAGTCCCTACCCGCGAGCGTCGCCAATCCCGACCCGCCGCTGGTCGCGGATCGCATTGCCGTCACGGTGCAGGAGGCGGTGGCGGCGGCCAAGGTGACCATGACGAGGATCAAGGCCGTGGGCGCCAGCGCCCCCGGCCCCGTGAACGTTGGGACGGGATGGGTCCACAAGGCCGCCAATCTGCCCGGATGGGAGCACGGCTTCGACCTGGGGCCGGAGCTGTCCAAGCGGCTGCAGGTGCCCGTGGTCGTGGACAACGACGTGAACCTCGGGACGCTCGGCGAGTCGGTCTACGGAGCCGGGCAAGGCTATGCAGACTTGATCGGCGTCTTCGTCGGCACCGGCATCGGCGGCGGTTTGATTCTTGGCGGCCGGCTGCGGCGCGGCTTCCGCTGGTCGGCAGGTGAGGTTGGGCACATGACCGTCATGATGGGCGGTCCGCGCTGTGGCTGCGGCGAGCTGGGGCACCTGGAAGCCCTGGCCAGCCGAGGCGCCATCAGCCGGCGCCTGAGCGCCGCCATTGCCGCAGGCGAGCCTACGGCGCTGGTCGTCAAGGAGGGGGCCACCATCGCCAGCGGGGACATTCGCAAGGCGCTGGATGCCGGCGATCCCCTGGTCGACCGGGTGTTGGTCGAAGCCACGGAAACGCTTGGCGTCTTCATTGCCTCCCTTGTCAACCTGCTCGATCCCGAGTGCGTGGTGCTGGGAGGCGGCCTGGTGGAAAGCCTGGGCGAGCGCTATGTGGCGGCGGTGGCAGAGCATGCCTATGCTCATTTCTTCCTGAAGGATGACATGGACAAGGTGAAGATCCTGCCGGCTGCCTTGGGCGACAACGCTACCGTGTTGGGCGCTTCTGTACTGGCGCGCAACCTCAAAGAGGCCCTATGATGAACCAGACGGCTGACGTTCCCACCGGGGCCAACGGCCACACCCGCGCGACGAGTGTCGTTGATCTGCGGCTTTGGGTTGGCTCCACCCCCTGGCGCCTGGCGCCGGTATGGACCTTCCTGGCGGGCCTGATACTCAGCGGAACCTGGTCCTGGAGCCCAAGCCACCTGGCCAAGGTGATGCTGGCTCTGCTGCTGGTCGAGGCCCTGTGGGGCGCTATTTGGGGTCAGATGCTCGCCCTGGCGCAGTTGCCTGCCAGGGGCCCCGGAGCCAACGGTGTCACCAAGATCCCGCCCTGGCCGTATGCGGCGTCCGATGCGCCCCTGGCGCGTCTATGGCATTGGGCGCAGGCCAGCGACGAGGGGCCGCTGACGCGCGATGTCTGGATCGTCTTCCTGTTGGCGGGCGCAGCCGCGGTGATGCTGGGGACAGCGGCCGTCTTTGCCACCGTTCTCGTCATGCTGATCGCCCTGGCAGCCACGGCCTTCGCTCCCGCTTACCCGCGCCTGACCCGGCTGCTGGCCGCGGTTGTGGCAGTGGCGTTGCCCTGGTGGTTGGGCATGGCTTTGTTCGCTGCTCCCCAGCCCATTGCCTGGCCTGCGCCATCGACCGGAACGGTATGGCTGTTGATGGCGGCGTTCACCTTGCTTGCTTTCGCGGCCGAAGAGCTGACTGCGGGAGGGTCGGCGGTCTGGCAGTGGGCCGGCAGCGCCGCCGTCGTGGCCGTGCTGGTCATCGCACAGGAGCGTGCGGCGGCAGCGGCCATGGCCGCTGCCCTGGTCGTGCCCAGCGTTCGGGCTGGCAGCGCTGACCCGGAGCGCCTGGGAAGGTGGCATCTGCTGGCCCTGGCCATAGCCGTGGCTCTGCTATCGGTTGGGTAGGGGGACCGCGAAGCGCCGTGGGCAAGGGGGGCTGACACCTGTCATCCTGGCTGATCGCGGGTCTGGCAGCCGCTGCCTTGCTGGTGACGGCGGCAGTGCTGTACTGGCTGCTTATCATCACCGAGGGCGCCTATCTCGGCGAGAGGACGGTCGTCTGGCTGTATGACCTCTATGCAAGCCGTTATGACCGGATCAAGGATTGGGAGATCACAGATGAGATCTTCTACCTGGCCGATCCATTCGTGGCGGCCCTGGGCGAGGAACGACGGCCGGCGCTGATCCTGGACGTGGCCGCGGGGACGGGACGAATGGCGCGGGCCATCCAGGCAGCGGACCTGCTGCCTGACGCCCGCTGGGTGCTGCTGGATGCCTCGGCCAGGATGCTGGCGGAGGCACGCAAGCTCGTGCGCCTGCCCGGACGCGTGACTTTTCTGCATCGCAGCGCTTATCCCCTGCCCTTTCCTGACGCGACCTTCGATGCCGTGGTCTGCCTTGAGGCGATGGAGTTCATGATGCAGCGGGAGGCCGCGCTGGCGGAGCTGGCGCGTGTTCTCCGGCCTGGCGGCCTCCTGTTGATCACCAACCGCATTGGCATGGGCGCGCGCTGGATGCCGGGGCGCGCCTGGACTCATGCCGAGCTCTATGCTTTGCACAAGCAGCTTGGTCTGCGGCACGTGAGCATCCGCAACTTCCTGGTGGAATATGAGTGGGTCAGCAGCGTCAAAGCCGGCTCTTACGCGCCGCCTGGCCGGGCCAACGACGCGGCGACCCTGAGCATGCTGGAAGAGCTGGCGGACTTCGTTTAGAATAGGGGCTGGGGGACCTTGCTGTTGCCCAATGTCGGGGAACCCAGACGTCCCTCGACAACGTCTGTACGCCGGCATTCGCCCGCATTCACTGCTCGTGCGCCCGCTTTGGAAGATATCGCCGCCCTCGCCTCCCAGTTCACCCTGCTCGACCTGATCGACATCCTGTTGGTCACGTTGATCTTCTATGCGGTGCTGCGGCTTTTTGCCGGGACGCAGGGGGTTCAGCTCCTGCGCGGGGTGCTTGTGTTGGTGCTCTTAGGCGTGTTGGCCAGCAGCTTCACGGCGTTGTCTGCCTTCTCCTGGCTGATCCGCAGCAGCGGCATCGTCGTCCTGGTGGCCATACCGGTCGTCTTCCAGCCGGAGCTGCGGCGCGCCCTGGAGCGTTTGGGCCGCACCGGCTTCATGTTTGGCCGTGCCTCGCGCTCCACGGGGACGGCAAGGGTAATCAGCGAAGTGCTCGACGCTTGTCAGCGCATGGCGCAGGTGCGCAACGGCGCCATCATCGTCATGGAAGGTCAGACGGGGCTCCAGGACACCATCGAGACTGGGGTGCACATCGGGAGCCAGGTGACATCCGAGATGCTCCAGACCATCTTCTACCCAGGCACCCCCCTGCACGACGGCGCCGTCATTGTCCGGGAGGAGCGCCTGGAGGCGGCGGCCTGCGTGCTGCCGCTGACGTCGCGTCCCCTTCCCGACCCCACGCTGGGCACGCGTCACCGGGCTGCGCTGGGAATCACAGAGGAAACGGACGCCTTGGCGGTCATTGTCAGTGAGGAGACCGGCATCATCTCGGCGGCCCGCAACGGTCGCCTGGTCAGGCGCCTTGACGATAAACGACTGCGGCGGGTGTTGGAGCAGTTCCTGGAGTCGAAGGGACAGTACGTCCAAATCGAGGAGGAGCGCCCCGCCTGATGAAGCGGCTTGTGCCCAAACGCGACCAGGTCGGCACCTTTCTGCTGGCCCTTGTCCTGGCCGTGATCGTCTGGGTGGTGGCGATCCAGCAGAAGGACCCCTTCGAAACCCGCACGATGTCGCGGATCCCGGTCACCGCCCGCAATCTGCCGGAAGGCCTGGTCATGACTGATGCGAGCAGCCCTCTGCTAAATGTGGATGTGCGGCTGCGGGCGCCGCGCTCAGTCTGGAACATCCTCACGCAGAACGACCTGCGCTCCTATGTCGATCTCTCCAAGGCCGCCGCCGGTCGCCAGGAGATCCCTGTGACGGTCGAGCCGCGCCTGGCCAAGGTAGACATCCAGGAAGTGCTCCCGGGTGCGGCTGTCGTGAACCTGGAACGCACCGTCACCAAAGAGGTGCCTGTGAAGGTCAAGGTCGTCGATCGGCCTCCCTTCGGCTATGAGGCGGGAGACCCCGTGGCCGACCCCATCACCGTCACTGTCACCGCCGCCGAAAGCACAGCCAATCTCGTCAACAGCGCCGAGGTGACCGTCCGCCTGTCCGATGCCCGCGAGAACCTGCAGAGCACCGAACTGCCGGTCCTGCGCGACGGCAGCGGCGGCATCGTCACGGGCGTGATTCCGGAACCGCGCACAGTGACGGTCCGGGTGCCGATCCAGCAGCAGACGGGCGTCAGCGAGAAATCGGTCCTGCCCAAGCTGGAAGGCCAGCCGGCGCCGAATTACCGGCTGACGGGCGTCACAGCGGAGCCGACGACTGTGACTCTGATCGGCGATCCGAAGACGCTGGCCGCGATGCCATCCTACGTGGAAACGTCACCGATCAAACTTGAAGGAGCCACCGCCAACATCGAAGAGCGTGTGCCCCTGGTGCTGCCCGTTTCCATCACGGCCGCCACAAGCCAGTCGGTAGTCGTACGGATTGGCGTTGAGCCGATCGAAGGCAGCGTGACGATGACCCTTAAGCCGGTCATCCAGGGGCTCGATCCCGCCTATGCGGTCGAATCTATGTCCCCAAACAGGCTGGACGTCATCCTGCAGGGACCACTTCCCCGGCTCAAGACCCTGGACAACAGCAACGTGGTGGCCACGCTCGATGTGACCGCACTCGAACCCGGCGCCCACGCCATCTCACCGAAGTTTCTGCTGCCCGAAGGGGTGACCCTGCAGACTGTGCTTCCGGAAACGGTCCAAGTGACCATTGCCCCTGCACCGCCAGCGACCTCCCAACCTCCCACGAACCCTATGAGCACCTCGCCTACACCCACGGCCAGGACGCGCTGAACAATCATGACATCACTGCAAGAAACGCCTGTCGTCGCCCTCGTCGGTCGCCCCAACGTCGGCAAATCAACGCTTTTCAACCGCATCATCGGCCGCCGCCAGGCCATTGTCGAGGATATCCCCGGTACGACGCGGGATCGCATCTATGCCGACGCCGAGTGGAATGGGGTCGGCTTCCTGCTGGTGGACACGGGGGGCATTGAGCCTCTGACCGAACGCGGCGGCCAGGCGCGGGCGGCGGGCAAGCCGTTGGCCACCGCGTCCGCCGGCTTCGTGCGCGAAATACGCGAGCAGGCCGAGCTTGCCATCAACGAGGCCGATGTCATCGTCCTCCTGGTGGACAGCAGCGAGGGACTCACGGGGGCTGATGTCGAAGTCGCCAACCTGCTGAGGGGCACCAACAAGCCGATCGTCCTGGCGGCGAACAAGGCCGACAATCAGGAGCGGCGTCTGAACGCCGTCGAGTTCTACGCCCTGGGACTGGGGGAGCCGATCGTGCTTTCAGCCTATCATGGCACGGGCAGCGGTGACCTGCTCGACGCCATCGTCGACCACCTCCCTGCGGCCGAGCCGCAGGCCGAAGAGGACGAGATCCCGCGCATTGCCATCGTCGGCCGGCCCAACGTGGGCAAATCCTCGCTCCTGAATGCCCTGCTGGGCGAGGAGCGGGTCATCGTCAGCGAGATCGCCGGCACCACGCGAGACCCGATCGACACTGTTGTGGAATGGGAGGGCCAGCCCCTCATCCTGGTGGACACGGCCGGGATCAGGCGCCGGGGACACATCGACCAAGGCATCGAGAAGTACAGCGTCTTGCGGGCGCTGCGCGCCATCGGCCGTGCCGAGGTGGTGCTGCTGGTCATCGACGCCACCGATGGTGTGACCGACCAGGACGCGCACGTCGCTGGCTATGTCGTGGACGAGTACCGGAGCCTGGTGGTGGTCGTCAACAAGTGGGACGCTATCACCAAGGATTCACACACCATGGACGAGTATGCCAGGCAGCTCCGCCAGGACCTCAAGTTCCTCGACTTCGTCCCCGTCGTCTTCATTTCGGCGCTCACCGGCCAACGGGTCAAGCAGGTCCTGCCGACGGCGCTGCAGGTGCGCGCCGAGCGCTACCATCGCCTGACGACAGGCGAGCTTAACAAGCTGGTCCAGGATGCCGTCGCCGTGAATCCGCCCAAGGCCGTGCGCGGCAGGCTGCTGCGCATCTATTATGCCACCCAGGCCGGCATCGATCCGCCCACCTTCGTCTTCTTCGTCAACAGCCCGGAGGCCATGCACTTCACCTATCTTCGCTACCTCGAGAACCGCATTCGCGAGTATCATGCCTTCACGGGCACGCGCCTCAAGCTGGAGGTCAGGGGCAAGCCGGGAGAGGAAAGGCGCAAGGGCAAAAGGCAGGGAGCGCGCTGATGCGGCGGCCCGCCGTGCTCCAGGTGGCCGTGATGGCCATCTTCGTTTTTGCCCTGGCCTACCTGGTGTGGCTTGGCTACGGCGCCCTGCCGCTGCTTCTGCCCACGCCGACCCCGTCGCCCTCCTTCTCTGGTGCGCAGGCACTGGCGCTGGCGCAGCGCCAGTGTGAGTTTGGTCCCCGCCCATCCGGCACGGAGGCGAACAGGCAGACGGGCGACTGGATCATTGCCCAACTGAAGGCAGCGGGCTGGCAGGTTGAGACCCAGGAGATCACATGGAACGGCGTGCCTCTGCGCAACATCGTGGCCAAGGCCGGCAAGGGGCCGGCGGTTCTAGTGGCCGCTCACTATGACACGCGACCCGTGGCCGACCAGGATCCCAATCCAGAGGCGCAGACCCAGCCCATCGTCGGCGGGAACGACGGCGCCTCGGGCGTTGCCGTTCTGCTCGAGCTGGCGCGGGTGCTCGACAGGGGGCGTCTGACCAACGAGGTATGGCTGGCCTTCTTTGACGGCGAGGACCGGGGCCGCCTGCCCGGCTGGGACTGGGGCCAGGGTGCGCGGCTCTACGTGCAAAGCCTGAAGTCCTTGCCAGCGCAAATGGTCCTGCTTGACATGGTCGGCGACAGCAACCAACGTTTTCCCTACGAAGGCAACTCCAACCCGCAGCTACGGGCGCAGATCTGGGCGCTTGCCGGCCGGATGGGCTTTGGCAACGTCTTTGTGCCCGTGCAGGGCCAGGCGCTGACCGACGACCATATTCCCTTTATCGCGGCCGGGGTGCCTGCCGTCGATATCATCGACTTCGACTATCCGTACTGGCACACAACGGCCGACACGTGTGACAAGCTTGATCCGGCGAGCCTTGACAGGGTTGGCAAGGTCGTCCAGGCGTGGTTGGCTGGGGCCGCATTGGCGGCGCCGAATTAGCGCTGGAGGTCTCTATCACCAAGCTCATCACCCTTCAACCCGTGATTGAACGGGGCATCCTCGTCGGCACCGAAATCAAAGGCCACCCCGGTTTGTTTGCCATGGAGGACTCGCTAGCCGAGCTGGCCCGACTGGCCGACACGGCCGGCGTCACCGTGATCGATACCCTGACGCAGGCGATCGCCGAACCCAACCCGGCCACGTACATTGGCAGCGGCAAGCTGGAAGAGCTGGTCATACGCGTGCGCGAGCAGGACATCCAGGTCGTCATCTTCGATGACGAACTCAGTCCCCGCCAGCAGCGCGAGATCGAGAAGGCCATCAAGGACGACACCATCAAGGTGCTCGATCGCACCGCCCTGATCCTCGATATCTTCGCCCAACATGCCCACACCAGCGAAGGGGCGCTGCAAGTGGAGCTGGCCCAGTATGAATACCGGCTGCCGCGTCTTACCAGGGCCTGGACGCACCTGGCCCGGCAGGCGGGGGGGCGGGCCGGCGGTGCCACCGGCGGCGTGGGGCTGCGCGGCCCCGGCGAAACCCAGCTCGAAATCGACCGACGCGAGATCGGCCGCCGGATCGCGTTCCTGCACCGCCAGCTTGACGAAGTGCACACCCATCGTGAGCAGTATCGCTCACGCCGCCGCCAGGCGCCCGTTCCCCTGATCGCACTCGTCGGCTACACCAACGCCGGCAAGTCAACCCTCATCAATGCGCTCACGCACGCCGATGTCCTGGCGGCAGACCAGCTTTTCGCGACACTGGATCCCACCACCCGGAAGCTGCCGCTGCCCTCAGGGCGCGAAGCCATGATCACCGACACGGTCGGGTTTATCCAGAAGCTGCCCACGCAGCTTGTGGCCGCCTTCCGGGCAACGCTCGAGGAAATCCTCGACGCCGACCTTCTGCTGCACGTCGTGGATGCTTCCCATCCCAATGTGGTCGAGCAGGCCGTCGCCGTCAAGGAAGTGCTGGCTGAGCTGGGCGCCGGCGACATCCCCATGGTCACTGCCCTGAACAAGATCGACATGCTCCCCAACGGGCAGTTGGACCCGGACGCCGAGCCCGACCTGCCTCCAGGCGTGCCCATTTCAGCGCTGACACACGTGGGGCTCGAGTTCCTCCTGGATCGCGTCGAACAGGAGCTTACCGAGATCATGGTCCCCATCGAGGTCCTGATCCCCTACGACAGTGGGGAAGTGGTCGACCTGTTTCACCGGCATGGCCTGGTGGCGCGCCAGGCCCACATGCCGCAAGGAACGCTTATCAGCGGCAGGGTGCCGCCTTCTCTTTTGGGACGGCTGCAGCCGTACTCCACCAGCAAGAAGAAATTGACATAATATGTTTTCATCCGACGCAGTACCGGCAAGCAGCTTCGATGAGGGCCCCGCAACGCCCGCCTGGGTGCGGGATGCCGTGTTCTACCAGATCTTCCCCGACCGCTTCGCCCAAAGCGAAAGAATCGCCAAACCCCACCGCCGACTCGAGGCCTGGGACAGTGCGCCAACCTCAGAAGGCTTCAAGGGGGGAGACCTGGTGGGCATCGTAGAGCGGCTGGACCACCTGGAAGAGCTGGGGGTGACTGCCATCTACCTGAATCCCATCTTCTCGTCGGCCAGCAATCATCGCTACCACGCCTACGACTACTTCGCCGTCGACCCCTTGCTGGGAGGCAATGATGCCCTCCGGCGCCTGCTGGATGCAGCGCATGCACGCCAGATGCGCGTCGTCCTGGACGGCGTCTTCAATCACTGCGGGCGGGGCTTCTGGCCTTTCCACCATATCCTGGAGACGGGGGCGAAGTCGCCCTACCTGGACTGGTTCACAGTGAGGGGATTCCCCCTCCATGCCTATTCCGATCACGGGCACAAGCCCAACTACGACGCCTGGTGGGGACTGCCTGCTTTGCCCAAGCTCAACGTCGCCAACCCGGAAACCCGCGCCTATCTCCTGGAAGTCGCCGAATATTGGATACGGTTTGGCGCCGACGGGTGGCGCCTGGACGTGCCCGAGGAGATCACCGATGCCGACTTCTGGCGCAGCTTCCGGCAGTGCGTGCGCGCGGCCAACCAGGACGCCTATCTTGTCGGCGAGATCTGGCACCGGGCGCCGGAGTGGCTGGAGGGCGACCGCTTCGATGCCCTGATGAACTATCCCCAGGCTCTGGCGGCGCTTGGCTTCTTCGGCGGCAGGTCTTTGGAGACGCACTACCGGCCGGGGGGCTATGAGCTGAAGCGCTACCGCACCCGTGAGACGTTGGCGGCCCTTGCCGACATGCACACGTGGTACCACCCCAATGTGGTCTACTCGCAGCTCAATCTGCTGGACAGCCACGATACTCCGCGCTTCGTCACCATGGCAGGCGGCGATGCGTCCGCCCTGCACCTGGCGACGCTCATGCAGATGACGCTGCCAGGCGCACCCTGCATCTACTACGGCGATGAGATCGGCATGGCAGGCGGCGCCGATCCTGACTGCCGCCGCGCCTTTCCCTGGGAGAAGGAGAAGTGGCACTGGGAAACGTGGCTTTGGACTAAGCGGGCGGTGGCGCTGCGGCATGCGCATCCGGCCCTCAGGCAGGGGACCTTCGAGCCTGTGTACGGTCATGACCAGGTGCTTGCTTACCTGCGCCGGGGACAGGACGAGACCCTCCTGGTCGTCTTCAATGCCGGCCGGGAGCAGGTGTCACGGCCGCTGCACATCCCCAACCCGGGGTCGACTAAGGCCGTTCCCCAGGAACTCTGGGAACAGCCGGCAAATCTGCCGGAGCCGCGCTGGCATCACGGCGGTCCCGAAGGCGATCATCTCTTGGACGTGACGCTGGCGCCGCGTAGCGCCCGCGTGCTGCGTCTGTGAAGACGGTCGGGGAGGTGCTCGTTATGTCAAACAGTGACCCGCAGATAACTACACACTATGATAGTTATGTAACGTCTTGGCCTGAAGATGACATAATCACACGTACCGGCCATTCAGAGGTCATGCGGGACCCAACCGCGATCTTACCGCTTTCTGGGTGTTGTTCAGCGTGATGGTTGCTGCTGTGAGCGGGACCAGGCTGCAAACTGCATCCGGCCGCTGCCGGGCGCCGGAGCATGGGCGCGAGTCCGCTGCAACATGGTACGTTTCCGTCCACCCCCTGGCGGCGGTGCAGCGCTCATCGTGAGCAGGTTTCCCATTATGTCAAACTCCTCTTCCCCCGCCAATCATGCCGCCAGATACTATCTGTTGGGCGTGCTGTCGGCGCTGGTAGTGTTCCTGCTGGGCGCGTTGGCGTTTTGGCTCGCCAGCCGGTATCTGGCGCCGGCGTCTGACGCCGAGGCGCCGGGCAAGCTTTACGACCAGGCCTGGAAGATCATCGAGGGTGACTACATCGGCCAGCTTCCCTCCCCCACCGAACGAACGTATGGCGCTATCAAGGGCAGTGTCGAAAAGCTCGGCGATCCCTATTCTTTTTTCGTGGAGCCTGAGCCTGCCAAGCGAGACGAGGAACAACTGGCTGGCAAGTTCGGCGGCATCGGCGCCTACCTGACGCTCGACAAGGAAGGTCGCATCGTCCTGGATCCAATGGTGGAGCGTCCCGCCGCCAGCGCCGGGGTGGCCAAGGATGATGTGTTGCTTGCCGTCGACGGCAAGCCCATCCCCACACCGGCCGACGCTGACCAGGTCACAGCCCTGCTGCGAGGACCTGTCGGCAGTGTGGTGAAGATAACAGTCCTGCGCGGCCAACAGCAGCTAGACTTTGCGATCAAGCGCGACCAGATCGAGCTTCCGAGCGTCACGTGGCGTGTGCTGGACACTGCAGCCGCCGGCCAAGCCGGAGCCGTGCCCCTGGGCTATGTGCGCATCGAACGATTCAGCGCCCTGACCGACAAGGAACTCACGCAAGGCCTGGCAGAGCTGGCTAAAGCGGGAGCCACCGGCGGCCTTGTCCTCGACCTGCGCGGCAACCCAGGTGGGCTTCTCGATGCGGGCGTGGACGTTGCCAGTCATTTCCTGGACGGAGGTCCGGTCGTGATCGAGCGTCAGGCCAATGGCAGCCAAAGGACGTATAATGCACGCGCTGGCGGCGACGCCCTACAGGCCCCCTTGGTGGTGCTTGTCGACAACGGTACTGCCAGCGCTGCCGAAATCGTGGCCGGGGCGCTCCAGGACCGCGGGCGCGCCCGCCTGGTCGGCGCCAAGACCTACGGCAAAGGTTCGGTCCAGCACGTCCATCGCCTGGCCGACAACAGCGCCCTTCACGTCACCTTTGCCCGCTGGTACACGCCCAACGATCGCCTGATCGACCACCAGGGTCTTAGCCCCGACGTGGACGTGTCCAAGCAGGAGCCGCCCCCCCAAGGCGACGACCCTACCCTGCAGGCGGGCATCGACTCCCTGCTGCAATCATCTCCCTCCTGACGAGGTTCAACCCAACGTCCTATGAATTCCAACAACAGAACGCTCCAGTTCTTTGCCGCCTTTCTTGCCGTCCTGCTCGTGGGCTCCTGCCTTTGCATGGCGGGGTTCGGGCTTGGCTTCCTGACGGGCAACCTGGTCCACGGGCGCCCACCCATCGCGGCCTCCGGCGTCGATTCGCCTGAGGCCAGGGTCCACGCGCCCACGGCGACGCCTCGCCCCCATGCGACGCCGGCGCACCCAAAGGCGACGCCCGAATCTCAGGGCGCGGAAGCGGCCGCAGAAGTCACGGTCAACGAGAAGGATTTCAGCAACTTCTGGGATGCCCTTCGCCTGCTCAAGGACAACTATGACGGTAAGGCGCCTGAGGGCGCGGCCGTGACCGCGGCGGCCATTGCCGGCGTGCAGAAGGCAACCGAGGGCTGCGAGGTGGCTTCGCCGCAGTCGGCGCCGGTCAAGGTCACGCCCCCGGACTCACCCTCTGCTGCCCCGGACGATTTCGCAAGTTTCTGGCAGGCCGTCGAGGAGATCTACAGCCGCTGTGGCTCCGATGCCCTTCCACCTGATCAGCTCCCCTACGCCGCTTTTGCGGGTGTGGCCGAAGCGACCGGCGACAAGTACACCGAGCTGCTGTCGCCCGACCGCGCTGAGAGCTTCCGCATCGAGCTCGACAGCGGCTTCGAGGGCATCGGCGCCAGCGTGAACGAGGCGCCGGACGGCGGCGTCACCGTCGTGCGACCTTTCGCGGACTCACCTGCCGCCAAGGCCGGGGTGAAGGAAGGGGACGTCATTGTGGCGGTTGACGGCAAGGATGTCACCAAGCTTTCACTCGACGAGGCGATCCACCTCATCCGCGGGCCCAAGGACAGCAAGGTCGTCCTCACGATCAAGCGTGAGGGCGAAGACAATGCCCTCGACATCGAGGTGGTCCGCGACCGCATCAACATCCCCGTGCTGCAGTCGGAAAACCTCGACGGCAACGTGCTGCACGTGTCCCTTTTCGACTTCTCCAGCCGCGGCGAGGATGAGCTGCGGCAGACCTTGCAGAAGGCGATCGATGACAAGACGAAGGCCGTCGTCCTCGATCTGCGGGGCAACCCCGGTGGCCGCCTGGACGTCGCAATCGACATCGCCAGTATGTTCATCAAGGACGGCGTCATCGTCAGCGAGTCGGGCCAGCGCAACGAAGACCACCAGGCGACGGGCAAGGCCATCATGCCCGATCTGCCCCTGGTGGTTCTGGTAGATGGGGGCAGCGCCAGCGCCTCGGAGATCGTGGCCGGCGCCATCCAGGACTATAACCGTGGCCCGCTCATCGGCGAGAAGACCTTTGGCAAGGGTTCGGTGCAGAGCCTGTTCGATCTGGCAGACGGCGCCATGCTGCGCGTGACCACTGCCCGCTGGTTCACGCCCAAAGGGCGACAGATCCAGGGCGAGGGACTGACCCCGGATGTCGTAGTTCCCTTTGATCAGAAGGCTAAGCCGGACAACCAGCTTCAGGCGGCTCTTGACTACCTGAAGAAGCAGATGCAGAGGCAATGAGCAACCAGCCGCCCGTCAAGGGGGCGAAAGTGGTCGCCACCAACCGCAAGGCGTTCCACGAGTACGAAGTCGTGGAAACGCTTGAGGTTGGCATCGTCCTGACCGGCACGGAGATCAAGTCCGTGCGCGCTGGCAAGGTCAACCTGGTGGATGGTTTCGCACTGATCCGCAACGGCGAGGTCTGGCTGCTGAACGTCCACATTGCGCCCTACGATTTCGGCTCCCGTGAGAATCACGAGCCCCGCCGCGAGCGCAAGCTGCTCCTGCATCGCTCTGAAATCAGCCGGCTCCTCGGTAAGGTCTCGGAGCGGGGTTGGACCCTTACCCCGCTCCGGCTCTACCTGCGGGACAACCGCGCCAAAGTCGAGCTGGGTTTGGTCAGAGGCAAGAAGCTCTACGACAAGCGTGAGGCGATTGCCCGCCGCGACGCCGACAGAGACCTGGAGCGCACGTTGAAGGAATACCGCTGACCACGCACCAGGCCAAGCGCGATTTGCGCACAAGACTTGACTTTCCCCAAAGTCGTCGCTATACTTCGGCTAGATCAAGGTATGCTGGATGAGAAAGTGGGCGCCGCCCACTTTTTTCATTGTTGCGCCCTGTTACGTTTCTTTCTCCTGTCTCATTTGCACAAGTGCCCACGCAGCGAAACACCCAGCCATGAATAAGCAGTTGTTGATGGCGATCAACCAGATTTGCGCCGAGCGCAACCTGAAGCCGCAAGTCGTTATTGATGCGGTCGAACAGGCCTTGGTCAGCGCCTACCGCCGTAATTTCGGCAGCGGTGGCAACGTCGAGGCCAAGCTCGACCCCGAAACCGGAGACATGCGCATCTATGCGCGCATGGAGGTCGTTCCGGAGGACGAGATCACCGACCCGAAGTCCCAGTTTACGCCTGAGCAGGCAGCCGAGATCGACCGGACGAAGGCAAATGTCGGCGATGAGATTCTCATTGAGCGCACGCCTGACGACTTCGGACGCATCGCCGCCCAAACGGCGAAGCAGGTGATCCTGCAGCGCATTCGTGAGGCCGAGCGCGATGCCGTCTACGATGATTACGTGGATCGCGAAGGCGAGCTGGTGCAGGGTGTCGTGCGCAGCATCGATCATGGCACGGGCGCTGTGATCGTGGCCCTGGACGGCGGGCGGGCGGAAGGCGTTCTCAACCGGCCGGACCAGATCCCGGGCGAGCGTTACCGGAACAACGCCAGTGTGCTCGCCTACGTCAGCGAAGTGGCCAAGGGCACGCGCGGTCCGGCGATCCATCTCAGCCGGACGCATCGCAACATGCTCCGCCGCCTGCTGGAGAAAGAGGTCCCTGAGATCAAGCAAGGCGTTGTCGAGATCAAGGCCATTGCCCGTGAGGCAGGCTCACGCTCCAAGGTGGCCGTTGTCGCCGTCCAGCCTGGCGTCGATCCCGTGGGCTCGTGCGTGGGTATGCGCGGCGTCCGCATCCAGAACATCGTCAACGAGCTGGGCGGCGAGAAGATCGACGTCATCGAATGGCATCCTGACCCCGAGCGCTTCGTGGCCAGTGCGTTGAGTCCGGCCCGCGTGACCGACGTTCTCCTCTTCCCCGAGCACGACCGCACCGCCGTGGTGGTGGTGCCTGACAACCAGCTTTCGCTGGCCATCGGCAAAGAGGGGCAGAATGCCCGCCTGGTGGCCAAGCTGACCGGCTGGCGTATTGACATCAAGAACGAGAGCGAGGCGACAGCCGAGGGCCTGGATGAGTTCGAGCGCCATCGCATGCGCCTGGATCGCAAGGAGCGCGTCCACGTCGATGACCTGCTGGAGGCGGCCCGCCGCATCCTGGCCGAGGGCGACACGGACATGCTTGCAGAAATTGAGATTGCCGCACCGGCCATCGAACCGCTGGAGGCCCTGGAGGGCATCGAGGAGCTGGCTGCTCCGGGTGAGTTCGAGGACGTGCTGGCCCAGGTTGAGCTGCCGGTCGAGGAGACACCCAGCCTCGAAGTTGCCGACGCCCTGCTCACGATCGCCGAACCGGCGGCCGCAGCAGCACAGGAGCCGCTGCAGCCCAGCACCGAGGACGTTCGCGACCTGGCTGCCAAGCTGGCGCTGGCCATGAGTTCGCTCGGCGACGACATGGTGGACAGCGGCCAGGCCCTGGACCGCAAGGCCTTTGCCCGGCTTCTGGCGTCGGGAGACGACGTTGACGAATCCGAGCGCGACCGCGGCGGTGCTGCCGGCAAGAAGAAGCGCAAGAAAGACCGTCGCGCCGCCGAACAGCGTGCGTCTCGCCCGGCTGCCCGCCCTCCCAAGCCGCGCACTGAAACCACCGGTACCGGCAAGGGCTTCGACTACAACTTCGACGATGAATTTGATGAGTAGTCAGTAATCAGTCGTCAGACGGGTTGTTCTGTCTGGCTACTGCTGTCTGATTACTGCTGTCTGGCTATTGATTACTGACGACTGATGTCTGCCCCGCGCAGCAAGGGTCCGAAACGGCACATCCCCCAGCGCACCTGTGTGGTGTGCCGGCGCACCCTCGGCAAACGCGAACTCAATCGCATTGTGCGCACGCCCGACGGCGTGCGCTACGATCCTACCGGCAAGCAATCGGGTCGCGGCGCCTACCTGTGCAGCGACCCCGCCTGCTGGCGGCGTGCCCTTGAGCATGGCGTCCTGGCACGAGCTCTCAAGACGACCCTTTCCGCAGAGGAACGACACACCCTGAGCGCAATAGGCGATTCGCTGGCCCCTGCTGCCGCCAGCCCTTCCGCTCAGCATCCGGCACAGACCACGCCCGAACCCTCGCCAGCCTCCTGACCCTGGCCTCCTGGCTTAGTTATGCAGGTCCAGAAACGACGGTTTCGACTGGCGACGACCATGTGTACTCCGTTCATACCAACCCACGCAACTGCAAATCTCATATTCCGGCACGGGAGCAGCGCCTGCACGGCCCCATTCGCTGTGCGTATTTGCGCCGCAGGAGTGATACGTATCGCCTAAAGGCAATCGTGTTGGTTGTCGGCGCCTCCCTCTGCCGTCTCTGAGCCTTACAGCACAATACTCGTTCGTTCATTCCCGGCGCAGGTCCGTCCAAAGACTGGCAGCGCACGTTGCTGGCAGTCCGGCCTGGCGGCTGGGAGATGAACAGGACGCATATCAGGGAGGACTGACCCCATGATGCGATACGATAACCGACCCAATCAAACGAAGACTCTCCGGGGGGATGCCGGCAGCGGGCGGACTGGCGTCCAGGCCAAGGGCAGACGACCGAACAACCAGCGCGGCGGTTCCCGTCCGCCGTCCCGACATGGCGGTAGCAGGGATGGGGGACGCGGCTCAGCGGCGACGCCGGTTGCCGAACCGGCTCAGAAGCGCGAGCAGGTTGCGGAGCGACCCTCGCAGGTGGAGATTGCCGAGGTCATCTCAGTGCGCGACCTGGCCAAGGCGATGGGGACCAACGCCATCGATATCATCAAGATCCTGATGAGCTACGGCAAGATGGCCAACATCAACGAGCTCATCGATTTCGACACGGCCTCCATCGTGGGCGAAGAGCTGGGCATCGTGGTGACACGCGAGACGATCGCCGAACCCGAGGTCGAGCCCGGCAGCGAGGGCCCCAAGACCCTGCGTGAGCGCCTGATAGAGATGGAGGAGGACACGTCCAAGCTCCAGCCAAGGCCGCCCGTAGTGACGGTCCTCGGCCATGTGGATCACGGCAAGACGACGCTGCTGGACGCCATCCGCAACACCAATGTCGTAGCGGGTGAATCGGGGGGCATCACCCAGCACATCGCCGCCTACCAGGTGGAGCTCAATGGACGCAGGATCACCTTCCTCGACACGCCCGGTCATGCCGCCTTCACCGCCATGCGCGCCCGTGGCGCCCAGGCTACCGACATCGCCATCCTGGTGGTGGCGGCCGACGACGGTGTGATGCCGCAGACGCGCGAAGCCATTTCGCATCTGCGCGCCGCCCGTGTGCCCATCGTGGTGGCGCTTAACAAGATCGACAAGGCCAACGCCAACCCCGACCGCGTCAAGCAGCAGCTTTCTGACCTGGGCCTGCAGCCCGATGACTGGGGCGGCGACACCACCGTCGTGCCCATCTCCGCCAAGAAGCGGCTGAACATCGACGAGCTGCTGGAGAATGTGCTCCTGGTGGCCGACGTCATGGAGCTGACGGCCAATCCCGAGGGCGCCGCCGTCGGCACCGTCATCGAGGCGAACCAGGACCGCCATCTCGGCAATGTGGCGACCGTCCTGGTCCAGAAGGGCACGCTGCACGCCGGTGATTCCGTGGTCGTCGGGCAGGAGTGGGGCCGTATCCGCGCCATGTTCAATGACCAGGGCAAAACGATCAGCGAAGCCGCACCAGCCACGCCCGTCTTGATCACTGGGCTGCAGGGCGTTCCGGCGGCCGGTGACATCTTCCAGGTGGTTGAGAACGACCGCCTGGCGCGGCAGATCTCCTCCGAACGGGCACTGAAGGCGCGGGCCAGCGCGGAGCCGACCAAAATGCTGTCGTTGGATGATCTCTACAAACAGATCCAGTCGGGTGAGATCAAGGACCTCAACCTGATCATCAAGGCCGACGTTCAGGGCTCCATCGAACCGATTGAGAACAGTTTGAAAGAGCTCAGCAACGAGGAAGTGAAGGTGCGCATCCTGCACAAGGACGTCGGCACCATCACCGAATCAGACGTCATGCTAGCCGCGGCCAGTCGCGCCGTCATTCTCGGCTTCCATACCCAGGCCGACGGCGTCGCCCGCCGCCAAGCGGAGCTCAACGGCGTCGAGATCCACCTCTACGACGTCATCTACGAGCTGGTTGACGATGTCTCCAAGGCCCTCAAGGGTATGCTCGAGCCCATCTATGAAGATCGGGTCATCGGCAAGGCCGAGGTGCGCGCAATCTTCCAGATCAAGAGCCGGGGCAAGGTACTCGGCTGCCTGGTCGTGGACGGGGTGGTCAAGCGCGATGCCACCGCGCGCGTGCTCCGCAACAACAAAGAGGTCTATCGCGGCCGCATTGTCACTCTCAAGCGTTACCAGGACGACGTCAGCGAGATCCGCATGGGCTATGAGTGCGGTCTCAGCCTGGCCGACTTCGACTCTGCCGCTGAAGGCGATGTCGTGGAAGTGCTTGAGAGCGTGCGCGTGCGCTAGACGTTGAACGTTCAGCGCCAGACGTTGAACGTTCAACAGGAGGATCTCCCATGCCTCGTCCCTATCGCAAGGAAAGGCTTGACGAACTGCTGAAGCGCGAGCTCGAAAGCATCATTTGCTACGAGCTAAGCGATCCGCGCCTCAACCATATCACGGTCAGTGAGGTCGACGTCTCCCGCGACCTGCAAACGGCGCGGGTGTTCATCAGCCTCCTGGACGACACCGCCAATGAGCGCTCCGTCATGGCCGGGCTCGAGAACGCACGCGGCTTTATCCGCAGCCAGATCGCCGGCAGGGTCCAGCTCCGCAAGGTGCCTGACCTGGTCTTCCGGCTGGATCGGACCCTGGGCGATGTGCAGCGCATCGACACTATCATCGACCAGCTCGAGTACAGCCCGGATGACGATGCCGAGCCGGCGCCATCAGGCTCCTGAGCGGCGCCGCGTAATCGGAACGACAGTTGACGACCGTGACCGAAGAACCGGCCTATTCTCCGCCTGCGGCGCTCCTGGAGGCGCTGCACAGTTCCCGGCGCCCTCTCCTGATCGCTCACCTGTCCCCCGACGGGGATGCGATTGGCAGTCTTCTGGCTGCAGGGATGATGTGCTGGCATCTGGGTAAGGATCCGGTCCTGGCCTGTCAGGATCGGATCCCGATCAACCTGCAGTTTTTGCCTGCGCAAGAAAGCATTGTCGATGTTGTCGAAGATGATGACGTTGACCTGGTCCTGGCCCTTGACTGCAGTGATCGCAGCCGTCTGGGCGGCGTCTACCTGCCCCGCCGGCACGGCCGCCTGCCTCTGATCGTGATCGACCACCATCCCACCAATGACTACTTTGGCCAGGTGAATTGGGTTGAGCCGGCGGCGTGCGCAACGGCCGAGCTGGTCTACGACCTGGGCGTGGCCTTGGGCGTGAACCTGGATGCGGACATCGCCACCAGTCTGCTCACCGCGATCGTGACCGACACGCGCGGGTTCACGACCTTCAATACGACGCCGCGCTCGCTGCGGCTGGCCGCAACCCTGACGGAAGCCGGCGCCCCGCTGGGTCGCATCCTCGAGACAGCCTTCAATAACCGTTCGTACGGTGTTGTCCGCCTGTGGGGACGTGCCCTGGAAAGCGTGGAGCTCGAGGATGGCGTGATCAGCGTCGTCAACAGCAAGAGGATGCGAACCGACCTGAACGGCCTGATCCGCGCCGAAGGCTTGGTGTCTTTCCTTTTGAGCGCCAACGAAGCTCGCATTGCCGCCGTGTTCACGGAGCTCCCCGAAGGACAGGTGGAGGTGAGTCTGCGTGCGCGTCCGGGCTATGACGTGGCCACGTTGGCGCTGGCCCTGGGCGGCGGCGGGCATACGCTGGCTGCCGGCTTCACGATGGTGGGCAAATTGACTGAGGTGCGTGCCCAGGTTGTGGCCCGCCTGCGCCAGGCCGCCCTCACCACAGGGACATGAACGGGGAACCGGTTGGCGTCCTCAACATCGACAAGCCTGCCGGCCTGACTTCACACGATGTGGTGGCGCGTGTGCGGAGGCTGTCGGGAGTGCGCCGCGTGGGGCATGCCGGCACCCTGGACCCGCTTGCCACTGGCGTGCTGCTGGTGTGCGTCGGCACGGCGACGCGCATCGCCGAGTACCTGCAGGCGAGCGTCAAGACCTATCTGGCCGAGGTGCGCCTTGGTGAAGAAACCAACACCTATGATGCCGAGGGCGTGGTGGTGGCCAGCCATTCCCTGCCCCCCCTCACCGCCGCCGACCTGCAGCAGGTGCTGAAGGGGTTCACCGGCGAAATCAGCCAGACACCCCCGCCCTATTCGGCGGTCAAGAAGCAGGGACGCCCGGCCTACGTCTACGCGCGAGCCGGGGCCGAGGTGGAGCTGGCGCCCAGACAGGTGACCCTCTTCGAGTTGGACCTTGTGAGCTGGCAGGCGCCTCACCTTGTCGTAAGAATGTTATGTTCACCTGGCACTTACGTCCGTTCGTTGGCGCACGACCTTGGACAGACGCTCGGCTGCGGCGGCCACGTGACCTCACTGCGGCGGCTGGCCTCGGGACCGTGGAAGGTCGAGAAGGCCGTGCCCCTCGACGATCTGGTCGCGCTGGGCGGCGGCTGGACGAGCTGTCTGCACGAGGTCAGCTTCGCCCTCTCCGGCCTGCCGTCAGTCCAGCTTGAGGCGGATGAGGCCTATCGCTTCAGCCTGGGTCAGCCGCGTCCCCTGCCGGAGAGCATGCTAGGAAGGCCGGGGGGCGAGCCCTGTGATGTCACGGTCTATGATCCCCACGGTGTCCTGCTGGGCATAGGTAGGAGCAATCCCCGGCACGGCCTCTTGCTGCCGCACAAGGTATTTGCCCCGCCCGTTCCCTCATCCGCATCTGACGACTGATATCTGACGACTAACGACTGCTTATGCTTCCAGTCTTTGACTCCATCGCCCTAGCCGGGCTGACGGGACCGACCTACCTGACCATCGGCAATTTCGATGGTGTACACCGCGGGCACCGGGCGCTGTTGGCCGCTATGCGCGCCGAGGCCCACGCGCAGGGGGCGGCGTGCGGGCTTCTCACCTTCTACCCTCACCCGCGCAGTGTGCTGCGACCCGACCAGCCCATTGCGGGCCTGACGTCGCTGTTCGAACGGCTCAGTCTGCTGCCGCAGCGCGATCTCGACTTCGTTGTCTTGCAGCCCTTCACGCCCGAGGTCGCGCAGACCGAGGCCGAGGATTTCTTGCGGCGGCTACACAGCCATCTTGGCCTCGCCCAGCTTTGGGTGGGTCCCGATTTCGCCCTGGGCCGCCATCGCCGCGGCACGGTTCCGGTGCTGACCGAGCTGGGGACGCGCCTGGGCATCGGCGTGACCGTGTATCCCGAGTTTACGTGGGAAGAACAGCCGGTGCGCTCAAGCCGCATCCGGCGCCTGTTGGAGATCGGCAACGTCGAGTGGGTGGCGCCCTGGCTGGGACGCTACTACGGCCTCAACGGCGTCGTGGTGCACGGCGCCGAACGCGGGCGGACCATCGGCTTCCCCACCGCCAATCTGTCCTGCGGCCAGGGGCGCGTGATCCCGGCCAACGGCGTCTACGCCACCTGGGCCATGGTCGAGGGCGTGCGGCGCCCGGCCGTCACCAACATCGGCGTGCGCCCCACCGTCAACGGTACGCACAGGACCGTCGAAACGCACGTGATCGATTTCGATGAGGCCCTGTACGGCCGTTCGATCGGGCTGGAGTTCGTCCAGCGGCTGCGGGACGAGATGAAGTTCCCCGGACTCGATGCCCTCAAGGCCCAGATCGCACGCGACCGCGACCAGGCCGCCGCCCTCCTCAGCCTCGATCCGCAGGTGCCCGACGCTCCCCGCTTTGTGGATGTCCCCCACACCGCCGACCGGGCGATGCGGGTGATCGGGCGCGACCAGGCGGACCTTTTCGCCAACGCGGCCCTGGCGTTGGCGACCCTGCAGGGCGCCGCCGAGATCGCCGGGCCGACCGTGCGGCAGCACATCGCCGTGGAGGCGCCGGACGTGGAGGCCCTGCTTGTGGCCTGGTTGAGCCAGCTTCTGTGGCACTCCGAGGCCCAGGGTGTCTCGTTCCAGAGCTTCTTCATCGAGGACGTCTCCGCCAAGGCTCTGAGAGCGGTGGCTGTTGGCCGGCAGGGGCGCAGCGAGCTGGCCCATATCAAAGCCGTGACCTACCACGACCTCTACGTGCGCGGGCCCGAATCCGGCGGCGCCTGGTCAGCGCAGGTCGTCTTCGACACTTGAGATGAGCGGGGCGGTCTTCAGGGCTGGCCGCCGGCGGCGGGCTCTTCGTCCGTCATGAAGGTGTCCCAGAGGTCCTGGAAGATCCCCGGCGCCAGGGGATAGACAAGCCGCATCATCTCCCTGGCCACGTCGCGGACCTCCCACTGGGCGGCTTTGTCGAGGCGCAGCCAGAAGAAATGGCGCAGCGCCGCGTAGTCCATGGTCATGACCAGCTTGGTTTCAGCAGCGTTGGGCAGCAGAAAGCGAGCGTCTTCCTTGCGGATGTTGAGGGCGCGCAGCCTGGCGTAGGCAGTCTGCAAGTCGTCCCATGCGGTCTCCAGCACCGCCTTTGCCTCCGGATTGGACGCCACGGCCGGTGGAATCACCGCCTGCCACTCCCCTTTCTCCAAGCTGACGTAGCGCTGCGATTCCTGGCTGAACGACGCCAGCCGGTGCCGGACGATCTGGTGGCTGCACGAACGCGAGATGCCGGTGAGCAGAAACGTGGCGGCGCCATGCTTTTCGGGCTCCGGCAGACCGTCAACGGGCACGAAACCCAGCAGCAGAACCCTGGTCATGGCCCCTCCTGCACTGTCTCAGGGAAGGCGCCGGCGAACACGGTGGGCAGGATGGCGGCGGCGAGCCGCCACAGCTCATCGGCAAGCGCCGAGCCTGCCTTAGCCCGGAAATCGCGGATGTTGCGGGCGTTCATGCTAAGCACCCAGTCGTCATGGCCGAGGTCCGTGACCTGTACCGTGGGCTGGCTGGCAAGTAGGAGGAGTGTGCGATCCAGGGCCAGACCCTCCACCTTGAACACGAAGCGGACATGCTCGATGATGTCCTCGTGCCCCTCCCGCACCCTGGCGGCAATGAACGTGGGGCTCTTGCCCATCATGGCATCGGAGCGGTAGCAAATGCGCCCCGCGTACTCGATGAGGTTCTCCTGGGGAGTGCCGGCGCCCAAGGCCAGGGGCGCCTCCTCCACCGGCACCGGAAGCAGCCGCGTATGGGCCAGCAGGGTGACTCTCACTTGTGCTTTCTCCTTGTCGACACGGGGTGACAGTGCAGGGGGGATTGTAGACGCACGAACGCCCCAGACGCCAATCTCCGAACACCGGTGTGCCCTCCTGTTCGAGCTGGTCGTCACGGGGTGCAGCCTGATCTCCTGGAGGCGGTAATGACACCTGCCAACCGGCAACGCGCCCAGCCGCTTCCCCGAGGTCTTGAATGGCGCTCTGCTTTGAGCAAGCACCCGGAATCGTTTGACAGGAGCGCGGCCACCGCCTACAATGTGAATCTCGCCGCAAGCCGGCGTGCGCTCAGCTTCCGTTTCGCGCGTTAAGGAGACAGTCGTGGCTAAACGCTATCTCATCATCATCGGCGCTTTTCTCATCGCCATCGTGCTGGATGCCGTCATCTTCATGGGCATCCTTGGACAGCCCTATTCCCGCGTGCCTTTCACTTACCACGCTGGCACGATCGTGATGCTGACCTGCGCCATGGCCGTTCTTGGCGATGCGCTCTTTAAGGGGGACGTGCTTCGCTAACAGGGACAGCTTGAGTCATCTGTTGGCCTAGCCTGGCTATTTATGTCTACTTTGGGCGGGGTGCCGCCAGTGGAGCTGCGCTCCGGCGACGCCGAAACGGTTGAGCAGGAAACGCGACCGCGCGGTCGCAGCGAGGAGAAGCCCGGTCTTCTCAAGATCTACCTGGCCCTGATGAAGCCGAAGATCATCTTCCTCCTGCTGATCACCACAGCGGGGGCGATGATGGTGGCTGCGGGCGGCGTCCCTGATCTCCGCATCTTCTTCTGGACGATGGTGGGAGGAACGCTGTCGGCGGGCGGCGCCAACGCCCTCAACCACTTCTTCGACCGGGACATCGACTACTACATGTACCGGACCAACCGCAGGCCTCTACCTGCCGGTTGGATTTCGCCGCGGTCGGCGGTGGCCTTCGGTATCCTCCTCTGTGCCCTGGCCTTTGCCATTTTTGCCACGCAGGTCAACCTCCTGGCCGCCGTGCTGTCGCTGATCGGCGCCCTCTACTACATCACTGTCTACACGCTCTGGCTCAAGCGCCGGACGCCTCACAACATCACCATCGGCGGCGTCGCCGGAGCGATCCCGCCGCTCGTGGGTTGGGCCGCCGTGACCGGCAGCCTGGCGCCCACGGCCTGGGCATTATTCGCCATCATCTTCTTCTGGACGCCTCCGCACACCTGGGCGCTCACGCTCATGGTCAAGAAGGACTATGCGCGCGTGGACGTGCCCATGCTGCCGGTCGTGGCAGGTGAAGAGGAAACTCGCCGCCAGATCCTGATCTATGCCTGGCTGTTTGTGGTTGTGACGGTGCTTCCGGTGGTGCTGGGCATGTTCAGCTGGATCTACCTCGCCGTGGCCGTGCTCACGGGCGCCTGGTTCATGGTCGATGCGTACCGTATCCGCCGCCTACGGACCAACGCCGCCGCCCGCACCCTCTACAAATACTCGCTCCTTCACCTCGCCCTGCTCTTCATTGGCATGGTGGTCGACGTCAGGCTGCTGGGGTAGCTGCCCGGAGATAAGCCGCCGCCATCAGCGCTGCCGGCGGCGTGGCCGGTTCCCCGGCGGAGACGGCGCAAATGGAAAGGATATTCCCCGGAAACGCGCACTCGCCCGCTTCTGTGCATTCGGGCAAAGGTACGCGCACCGGGCTTCGCTTGGCGTTACGACGCTGTTGTATGCTTGCGCCCGAAATCGCAGTTGCGAGCGCCAAAATGCTATAATGCATTTGTTGGTCGTCGATTCCGCCTTTCTGGCATCCGGGCACGCTTGACCCGTTGTACTTGAGGACGTGTTATGCCCTATCCACGGATTCGTGAAGCGTCTGAGTCCACTTCGGCGGCGGTTCTGCACGCGGTTGCTGCGGCCCTGAGCGACGCCTGGTACCAACCGGTTGCGCTTGACGGCTCAGATGCCCGTTGGGTTCAGTCGGCCTCCCGGTTGCCGGGAAGCGTGCTGCGCTGGCTGGTGGGGCGAAAAGTCAGTGAGGCGGGCCTCGACCCGGTGCTCTCCCGCTATGTGACCACAGAGGGGCTGGCGCGGCAGGCGGTGAGCGTGTATGCCGGGCTCACGGAGAGCATCGGCTATCCTGCCATCCTCATCGGCGCCCCCAGCGGCGGCGTGGCCCACCTGGCGGCTTTGCTGCATATCCCCTTCCTGCCCGCGCACTTCATGCTCAGCTTTGCCGACGTCACCGCTGCCGATGACGTGGCGGCCTACCAGGCGCATGGCGCAGCCCTTGTGGAGCCGATCCTCAGGCGCAATCCTGACTTGCAGGCGGTCAATCACTACGACCCCGTCCATGATCGCTTCCGCGTCGAGCGACTCAACCATGTTCGTCTCAAGCTGCTCGACCTGCCGGAAGCGTACCGCAATTTTATCCGCGCCCATCTCGCCCCGGGCGGCGCCGTCTTCTGCGCTGACTGCACCTTCTCGTGGCGGCAGTACCAGATCGGTGCTGAGCATTACTTCCAGGTCGGTGGTTTGGGCGGCTTCGAGGCCGAGCAGTTCCGGACCGGCGCTGACGAACTGAACCGCTGGCTGGTCGTCCAGGGCAGCAAGCACGGCGGCGGCTGGCCCCTGCGCGAGGGCTTTCCCCTGGTGGACGCACGCGAGGCGGAGTGGGGCACGCCAAGCGCCTTCCGCGAGGCTGTGCAGAGCTTCGCCCACCAATCGTCCTACGCGTTCCACGCCCTTAACGGCGCCAGCCCGGAGGACTTCAGCGCCCTTGCCTACACGGCCTATCTGTGGGAGGCCCGCCTCCATGAACGGGAGCCGGGTGGGCTCCTGGTCGAGTGCTGTGGCCAGACCAACCCCACGGCGGCGCTGCGGTCGGATCTGCTTCCCCTGTGGCTGCCGGGTAACTGCACCAGGAGTCTGCGTTTCCTGGAAACGATGATCGAGTATGTGCCGTCGTCGATCCCCGTCGTCCTGTCGATGAACAGCACCTATGCGGCGACCCCCGATATGCCCACCGCCGAAGCCTGGCGACGGGCCGTGTCCGGCATCGGACCGGTGCAGTGGCTTGGCCCCGACCCCAAACGGTATCCTGCCGATCTGCTGGCGCGCTCCGATTACCTTCCCCATCTCCAGGCCTGGACGCGTGAGCGCCCCGGCAGGCTGCCTCAGCCCCGTCTGGGACCCGAAGATCTTCTGCAGATGGTGCGTTTGTTGGCGGTGCGAGGGCCGAGCTTGATCGAAGACGTGTTGCGCGCCTGAAAGCCCGGCGGCGTGCCCGGCGCCAACGACCCATCTCATGCAAAACGTTCTGTCGCCACAGCAGCACACGATCCTGCAGCGGGAGCGCGACCTCTTTTCGAGCCTCGAAAGCATTGCCGTGCGCGTCGAAGCGACTGCCCACGAGCGCTCGATCTTGGCGCGCACCCGGCAGCAGCTCGACGAGTTCTTCCTCCTGGTGGTGGTGGGCGAGTTCAACAGCGGCAAGTCGGCCTTCATCAATGCCATGCTCGGCCAGCGCTTCCTGGATGAGGGCGTCACGCCCACGACCAGCCAGCTCTACGTGTTGGGCTACGGTCCCCAGGCCGTAGCGGAACAGGTGGAACCCTTCCTCCTGCGCGTCAGCTACCCCGTCTCCTGGCTGCAGGAGATCAACATCGTCGATACGCCCGGCACGAATGCCGTCATCCAGCGCCACCAGGAGATCACCGAGGCCTTTGTGCCTCGCGCCGACCTGATTCTCTTCATCACCTCGGCCGATCGTCCCTTCAGCGAGAGCGAACGGGTCTTCCTGGAGTTGGTAAGTGAGTGGGGCAAGAAGGTCGTCGTGGTGATCAACAAGATCGACATCCTGGACGGCGAACCCGCCCTGAACCAGGTGATCGATTTCGTGCGCGATCAGGCATCGGCCGTGCTCGGCGTCGTACCGCGCATCTTCCCTGTTTCGGTCAAGCTGGCTCAGCGGGCCAAAGGCATGACGGAGGAGGCGGAAGCGAGCAAGACCGCCCTTGAGACGCCCGCCGAACTGCTGTCGGCCTCACGCTTCCCGGCGCTGGAGAGCTACATCCTGCGCACCCTCGATCAGCAGCAGCGGCTCCAGCTCAAGCTTGGGAGCCCGCTGGGCGTCGCCGAGAACCTGCACCGCGTCTACACGACCACCGTGGACAAACGCCTCCAGCTCCTGGAAAGCGACTTCGCCACCCTGGCGGACATCGATGCCCAGCTCGACGGCTACGCAGCCGACATGCGCCACGACTTCCAGTTCCGCACCAGCCGTATCGACAACATCCTTTACGATCTGCGCGCGCGCGGCGACGACTTCTTCGAGGAGACCATCCGCATGGGCCGGTTCTTCGATCTGATCAACGGGTCGAAGCTGCGCATGGAGTTCGAGCGGGACGTCATCGCCGACACCCACGAGCGCATCGAGCACGAGGTGAACGACCTCATCGACTGGATGGTCGAGCGCAACTACCGGCAGTGGCAGGAGGTCACGCAGCACCTGGGACGTCGCGCCACGCTGCACGGCGACCGCATTGTGGGCGACATCGGCGGCAGTTTTGAGATCAATCGCAAGCAGCTTCTGCAGTCGGTCGGCCGGTCTGTGCGCGAGGTCGTCGCCTCGTATGACTATGAGGCGGAATCCCGGCAGCTCAGCGACTCGGTGCGGCTCTCGCTGACGGCGATGGGGGCGGTGGAGGTGGGCGCCGTAGGCCTGGCTGCCGTCCTGCTTGCCATCCTCAGCCGCGCCCTGGACCCCCTGGGGCTGCTGGCCGCAGGCGGCATGGCCATTGCCGGTCTTTTCCTGCTGCCCGCCCGCCGCCGTGCGGCCAAGAACGACCTCGACGCCAAGATCGAAGCCGTGCGCCAGCGACTGCGGGAGACGCTGACCACGCAGTTCGAGCGCGAGCTCCAGCGCTCCCTGCAGGATATCCGGGAAGCGGTGGCGCCCTACACGCGTTTCATTCGCGTCGAGCAGGACAAGCTGGTGCAACTCGACCAGGAGCTGGATGGCGTTGCACTCGAGGTGCGCCAGCTGCGGAGCCAGCTTCATGCGCTGGACGTAACCTCACAGCCGTCGCCGGCATCGTAGATGTGATGGCTCCTGTGACCTTCCGACCCAACCTCGCCGTCGACCCCGACCTGTGCCAGCTTTGCTCGCGCTGCCGGGTCCTGGCCTCCTGCCGCTGGCAGGCGGTGCTGCGCATCGACCGCGAGGATCCCCCTGTCATCGACATGGCGCGCTGCCAACGCTGCATGGTGTGTGTGGCGCGCTGCGAGTTCGAGGCTGTCGTTCTGATCTGACGTCTTCCAGCCGGCGGGCCCCAGTAACGCCGCTAATGCGGCTAAAGGGCGGCGCCGCTGGCAGCAATGATAGCGGTGGTGAAGTCGTCGGTTGTCACGCCGGGCGACTGCACGTGTAGGGACTGATAGACCTCACGCAGGCGGCTGGCCAGCGGCTCGGGCCGGACCTCCAGGCCACGCAGGCTTTGCTCGATGGCGCCCAGGGCAAAGGCGGGCAGAATCGTGAAATCGCCGGACAGGCTGATGTCATCGATGCGACCTTCGGCCAGCCGCGCTGTGACCCGGATCAGACCCCCAGCGGCCTTGTAGGCGCCAGAGATAAGGCGGACATCCTCGTGGATTTTGATTCCGCTCTGGCGCAGTCCCCCCTTCTGATCCAGCCACTCGTCCGCGACAAAGCGAGCATCGATTTGCTGCGCCATCGCTTCCTCGGTGCTGGTCCATGCGCCGTCCACGACATCGCGCCCAAGCACCTCGGCGCACTTCGCAACGTACGCCTGCGCGACGGCCCGCCGGTCGGGGACTCGCCCCAACTGCTCGGCCAGTGTGGTCATGTACTGTTCCAGGCTCTCGAAGACCTTGTCCCGCATTTTCTCAGAGGGGACCTTAAGGACCTGCGCCATCGTGGCCTTGTCGAAGTCCAACATGAGGCTGCCGACGACTACAGTCCCCAAGCCCATCTGCGCGGCGCCGGTCCCGCCGATCTTCTTGCCCCCGACGTGGATGTCATTCATGGGCCGCAGGTAGGCATTCACGCCGAGCGCCTGGTAGGTTTCCACGAGGGGCCTTATATAGAGCGCGAAGCGCTCGCTCAGATCCCTGGGCAGGTGCTCCTCATGAAAGACCCACTGCACAAAGACCTGGTTGGCATCCAGGTACACGGCTCCGCCCCCGACTTCACGGCGGTAAACGGGAAGCCCGTGGGTTCGGCAATAGTCCAGGTCGATCTCTTTGACCAACTCCTGATGGTAGCCGATGCAAACATAGGGCACGGTTGGGCTCACCATGATGATGGTGTCGGGCGTGTCCGCGGTCATGGCATATGCGACCGCGTGATACACGGTTTGCGAACGGATGGGAGAGACGAGACCCAGGTCGAGAAGGCGGATGGGCTGCACGAATGTGACCCTCATGTGGGGTGGGAGGCGTTGCCGACCGCGATCAAGAGGCCCCAGCCGTGGAGGACGTCCAGACAGCGGTCGATGGCTTCTGGCGCCGCTGCAGCGACAGTGGGGCTGAGGTCAAGGCCGACGGCGAGGTTGGCCGGCTGGATGCCCACTAGGTGGAGGTGCTCCGGGAGCCTGCCGCGGAAGCTGGCAAGCCCGAGCACTTCCTGGAATGTAGCCTGGTGCTGCGACAGCTTGATGTTGGTGTAGAGGGGGATGTCCTGCCTGGCCAGATCGACGACCGTGCCCGGCGGTTTGCCGGCGTCGACGGCGTCGAGCAGCAGGAGATGGCTGCACTCCTCGACCAGGGGCAGGAGGTTGAGGCCCAGGGTGCCGCCATCGATCAATTCGACAGCAGCGTCCAGCCTGCCGGTCGCCCGCAGGTCGGCCAGCAGGTGGACGCCCAATCCCTCATCCTGGCTCAACAGGTTGCCGAGCCCGAGCACGACCTTGCGTTGAGCTTCTGCCATGTGCCGTCAGCTCACGCAAACGTCAAGGCCAGTGGTGACCTCGCCCAGATCGCGCCCGTTGGCGTCGACCATGTGAATGGCGCAGGCCATGCAGGGGTCAAAGCTGTGAATCGTGCGCAGGATCTCCAGGGGCCATTCTGGCTTGGCCATCGGGGTCCCGACCAGAGCCGCTTCGTAGGCGCTCGGCTGGCCGTTGTTGTCACGTGGGGATCCGTTCCAGGTCGTCGGTACCACCATCTGATAGTTTGCGATCCTGCCGTTGTTGATCACGACCCAGTGGCCAAGAGCGCCGCGCGGCGCCTCCATGAAGCCGAATCCGCGGGCCTGGCTGGGCCACGAGGCGGGCTCCCAGCGTTCGGCATTGAAGGTCTGCGTATTGCCGGCGCTGATCTCGGCAACCAGCTCATTGAACCAACCGGGCATGGCGTCGGCGACGATCTTGGTTTCCAGGCCGCGGGCGGCAGTCCGGCCCAACGTCGAGAAGAGCGCCTCGGGGCCGGCGCCGAGCTGTTTCAGCGTCGCATCCACCAGCGCCACGGCCTGGGGCTGCCCGGTAGCGTACATCACCAGCACGCGTGCGAGCGGGCCTACTTCGACTGCCTTTTCATTCCAGCGCGGGGCTTTGAGCCAGGAGTATTTCTGCTCAACCTCAAGTTCTTCATAGGGAGGCTGCGGCCCGGTGAAGTTGAACTTGGTCTCACCGACCCAGGGATGGAGACCGGTGTCATCGCCCCCCTGGTAGCTGTACCAGGAGCGGGTCACGAACTCCTTCATCTTCTCCATATCGTTGGGGTCGGGCTGCTGGACGTTTTTCAAGTCCCGATTTAGAATCAGCGCCCGCGGCACCAGGTATTTCGAGGTATCCTTGATGTCGGCGCCAGGAAATTCGCCCCAGGTCAGGAAGTTGCCCAGGCCTTCGCCCAGCTTGAAGTATTCAGGGTAGTAGGGTGCGATTGCCAGCAGGTCGGGCAGGTAAACTTGATCGACAAACTGGATGATGCGGCCGATGGTGTCGGAGATGATCGACAGGCGATTGGCGTTCAGCGCCGTGTCGCTGTTCAGATCGATCGGCATCGGAATGCCCCCCACCACGAAGTTGGGATGGGGATTCTTGCCTCCCAGGATGGTGTGGATGGTGACCACGTCCTTCTGCCAATCCAGCGCCTCCAGGTAGTGGGCCACAGCCAGCAGGTTGACCTCAGGCGGCAGCTTGTAGCCGGGATGACCCCAATAGGCGTTGGAGAAGATGGACAATTGACCGCTGTCGACGACGGCCTGGATCTTGTCACGCACTTCCGCGAAATAGCGTGCCGACGAACGCGGCCAAGCAGAAAGGCTCTGCTGGATATCTGACGTCTTCTGCGGATCCGCCTTCAGCGCATTCACAACGTCCACCCAATCC
>JAKOVD010000116.1 GCA_029782215.1 Chloroflexota bacterium | reverse complement strand
TGGCGAGCGAGCTTCCGAGAGAGGAGCGCGACACAGACGGCGCCCTGCTGAAGCGCGGAGACCCGGCCCCGTTTAACCGCAAGCTGGGCAACGCCCTGGCCAAGAAACTGGACGCCTATCACGGCCCCTATGCCCTGAAACAAGGTGCAACGACCCGAACAAAGGCAAAAACATGGCGGATCGCCTGTTCCGCGCGCGGAGTCGCGGAGTCTCGCGGAGTCACTTTCAAAACAAACGCGGGAAAAATACACCCACACCTTGAAGATATAGAAGATCATACAAGGTGTGTGGGTATTATTGCTGAAGACGGTCTGAAACAGACTCCGCGAGACTCCGCGACTCCGCGCGCGGCGGAGCTGTGGGAAGAGGGGGAAGTATGACCCTCGCAGCCCTTCTGACACGGCTGGACACCCTGGGGATCGCCCTGGTCGCGGACGGTGATCGGCTGCGCTGGACGGCCCCGGCTGGCGCCCTGACGCCCGATCTGAGGGACGCCCTCCGCGACCACAAAGCGGCGCTGTTGGCCTGCCTGAAGGCTGGCGCCCCGGCGCCGGCCCTGCCCACGCCGCGCCCGGGATCGTGGTCCGAAATCGATCTGATTCTCCCACCCGACTGGCCCCTGGCCGCCCAGGGGGAAGAGGGGAAAGCCTGGCGCCGGCTGCCCGACGGGCGGCTGGTCGCGACCTACACGCCCGCCGGCCTCGAGCTGGCGATCACCCTATCGTCACACCTGGCCAACCTGGCCGCCACACCAACGGAGCTTTGAGACCATGACCGCAACGACCATTGACCCGCCATCTGTGAAATTTGAGACCATGTGTGAACCGGAATTTGAGAGCACCTGTGCTCACTGCGGCCTCAAATGGAACCATCGAACCGTTGTACCCTGGCTGCTGATGCCGGACTCCGACGATATAGGGACGATCTGCCCATTCTGTATGAGCGATGACGTTCTGACGGCCTACATCGGCGAGCTGCAAAGTGCCGCGGCTGGTAAGAAACCAGAGTGGGGATGGACGCCAAGTGAAGAGGATCAGACGGCTGCCCAGTCGGAGGCGAGAGTACTGTCATCTTACCTGCCTGAAATCAAGGCGCGTCACGCCGCCCAGCCTGACACCTGGCTGTATTGTGTTGTCATGACGGACGGGGAGATCGCCCCGGCTTTGCAGTCTGACGCCACCCCGGACGCCGATCTGCCCGACCTGGACCCGGACATTTGGGGGGAGGTCCTGGACCTATGACCCCCACCACGCCCACCCGGCGGCCCCTGGCGGTACAGATTGAACGGACGGACGGCGACACCTTCCTGGCGAGCTGCCACCATTGCACCCGGCTGTATGAGGCGGCGCCGGTGGTCCTGGCGCTGCTGGACCCGGACACCCTGGCGCCCTTGGGCTATGTTTGCCCATACTGCGTTTCTGATGAGGTCCTGGACGCCTATCTGGCCGCGTTGCGGGTGGAGTATGCAGAGCCCGACCTGATCCTGCCCACCGTGCTACTGGACCGGGACGCGACCCGGGCAGAGACGGACGCACCCGCCCTGTCGATCAAGTGGAATAACACGGCCACGAATGACCCTTGCGCTATCTGTGGCGCGCGCACTGACCCCGCCCTAGGTCCTGAGCTTTTCCTGAGTGATTCCTGGTCCCTTGTTTGCTGGGACTGTGGACGCAAGTATGCGCCTGAGCTGGTGCAGTCATTGGAAGCCCAGCGACCGCCCGGCGCCCTGGACCTGGACGTATGGAGCGGCCTGGATCTGTGACCACGGACACCCTGGACGGCCTGCCCATGACCACGGACGCGGCCCAGGCGGTGGGCTACCTGGTGGCTGGCGATAACTACGCCGGCAAGATGGAACGGGCGCGCTGGTGGGCGAGCTGCCAACGGGAAGGACGCCCGGCGATTGTAGTCGCACCCCGCCGCACCTATGCGGCGGTGGCCCTCGACGCGACTACCCTCGAGCCCGGGCGCGCTATGGCCCCGGCTACGATCCGCCATGCCAACATGGCGGCCCTGGGCGCGGCCCGCCGGCACCGGTCACGCGCCACACCTGGGGAGAACCTGATCCAAGCGGAGCGGCTGCCCATCCCGGCCGCGTGCGAGCTGGCGGCGGAGCTGGCCCGCCTGGTGGGCGAGCCTGGCGCCCTGATTGAACACCCCTACGCCCCCAGCCCGGAACCGGACCGGTCGCGGCCGCGGCGGCCTGGTCCTTCCCTTCTGACGTTGTAAACACGCGCCACACACCAAGACACGACAGACACCGCAAGACACACCCCTGACATTACGAAGATAACGCCATGATCGCCCAGCCCATGACCGCCCCGACCCCAGCCACACCACGCCACCCGGCCCGCTTTTCGACCGCCCTGATCCCCATCCTGGCGCGCATGGTGGGCGACGCGCCCAACGTCTTGGACCCCTTCGCCGGGACGGGACGGCTGGCGGAGATCCGCGGCCACGGCTACGCCGGCGCTGTCTACCTGAATGAGCTTGAAGAGGAATGGGCGGCGTTGTGCAGGCGGCCCGGTGTGGCGGCGGTGACGACCTGCGACGCCCGGACCCTGCCCTACCCGGACGGCTACTTTGCCGCGGTCGCGACATCACCGGTTTACGGGAACCGGTTAAGTGACTGCCACCGCGCCCGCGACGCCTCACGCCGGCGGAGCTACACCCACGACCTGGGACGGCCCCTGACCCCTGGCAACGCCGGCGCCCTTCAGTGGGGCGACGCCTATCGCGACTTTCACGCCGCGGCCTGGGCGGAAGTGCGGCGCCTACTCCGCCCCGGTGGGCGGCTGGTCCTGAACGTGAGCGACCACGTTCGCGGCGGTCGCGTGGCCCTGGTGACGGCCTGGCATGTGGCCGCCCTGGCAGAACTGGACTTTCGCCTGGCGGAGCGCGTGGAGGTCCCAACGCCCCGGCTGCGCTACGGCGCCAACGCCGCGGCCCGCGTGGACTGTGAATCAGTCCTGTTGTTTTTCGCCCCTG
>JAKOVD010000115.1 GCA_029782215.1 Chloroflexota bacterium | reverse complement strand
CGCAGTTAGCCTGATCCATGTTTTCGATGGCGGCTTGAAGGAAGAGACTCATCAGATCAACTCCTTCTGCTCAGGCGCCACCGGTGCATGCACCGAGGCAGGATTCGCCGCCGCCGCCTCGACCAGCGCCGCATCGGGCGCCTCCGCTGCGACCGGCTTCTGCTTCATCCAAAAGTCCACGATCATCCCTTCCGCCTTCTCGTTGGCGTGCCAGCCTTCGGGCGTCTTGTGCGGCTTCACCGTCGCCAACAGCCACGCCGCTTCCGCATTCGTCAGGTCGTTGGCGCTGCCAATCTCACGCCCGAACAGCAACGAGTACAGACGATGGCGGTTGTCACTCCCGCCCACGATGCCGGCGATCACATCCTGGCAGGCGCCCCAGGTCCCGTTCGTCGGGCGGGGGGCGTGCTCATAGTTCTTCGCCTGCCGCGCCCACAGCCCTGGCAGGCTGTTGTCATCGGCGGCCGGATGCGCCGGCTGCGCAGGCTGCACAGCCGCCTTAACCGGCTGCGTCACAGTCGCAGGAGCATCATCTCGAATCTCGCCCGTGCCCTGGTCAACTACCCGAAAGTTGCCGGAAACGACCTCGCCAGTCTCGCCGTCAATGGCAGCGCCTAACTCATCTGGCGTGTACATCGGCCCGCCCGAAAGGTCAGGGCAATACCACTTCGCCCCGTTGGAGATGGCACGGGCAAAGAGCATGTTCTTGGGATACCTGCGCCAGTTGGCAGAATCCCCATCGAGCAGACCGGCCCGCTTGGCATCTTCCATCGTGAAGGCGCTGATGCCCGCCTCGGTGCCGTTCTCAAAGAAAGCAATCCGGCAAGACTGGTCGGTAAGCTCCCGAACCTTGTAGTCATAGCGACCGCTGCGCTTGATAGCGGCTGCCATCAGGTTGGCGGACAAAGCGACCTTACCCTTGATGATGTTGATCCCAGTCATGCTGGCGATGGGACCAAAGCCCAGTTCCCGACCGGCGAGCACCTTGACGACAGCCTGAGCAGCTTGGCGGCTGTCTGCAAAAAAACCAGACTGAGCCAGCACGTTACCCAGGGTCATCGTCTCTTCGAGCGTAGCAGCGACAATAGCAGTTGACATGATAACCTCTCAGTGCAAGGGGACCGGCTGAAGCGCCGGCGTGACGGTGGGCGGGGGCGGGGTGTAATCGCACATCGGTTCATGCCGAGCTGCGCCCTCATACAGACAGGTGCAGGCGACGCTGCTCAGCAAAAACGCTGCAAGCAGGACCAGGATGGCAAGGCGTTGGCGGGTGGTCATGGCTGTTGCTCCAACATTCGTATCAGATGGTTAACCTGTGCGTCCCTGGCGGCGTCATAGGCGGCGGCACTGGCGGCGGCACTGGCGGCGGCCCAGGCGGCGGCACTGGCGGCGGCACTGGCGGCGTCCCTGGCGGCGTCATAGGCGGCGTCCCTGGCGGCGGCACTGGCGGCGTCCCTGGCGGCGTCCCTGGCGGCGGCACTGGCGGCGTCCAATTCCGCATCTGTCGCCTGTCCATTGGCATATCGCTCGGCCACATCACAAGCGGCAATGCTGCGAGGGTCGGGATTGGCTACCAGTGCAAACGCCTGGCGAGCGCACCAGACGGCAAACAGGCGCATGGTACGGTCATCAATCCAGTCATTCCGCAGGACGACCCACAG
>JAKOVD010000105.1 GCA_029782215.1 Chloroflexota bacterium | reverse complement strand
GAGATTCTTCAAGCACAAGACCTTCCCACAGAGGATGTACCCGTCCCTGAATGGGGTGGAGTTTGCCGAGTGCGCGGGCTTACCGGGGCGGAGCGCGACGCTTTCGAGCAGTCGATTGTGGAAACCCGGGGAAAGAATACCCGCATGAACCTGCGGAACATTCGCGCGAAACTGGTCGCGCTGACCGTGGTCGACGAAGACGGGAACCGGATTTTCAGCGATGAGGATGCCGAAGCGCTCGGCAAAAAGTCGGCGGCCGCTCTCGACCGCATTTTCGCGGTCGCACAGCGCCTGTCCGGTCTCAGGCCCGAAGACGTTGAGGAACTGGCGGGAAACTGAGGCGGAACCCCACGCGGCGCTTCCTCTTCAGGCTAGCGCTGGCGTTGGGCATGACGGTTGGAGAGGTCCTGTCTCGTATGTCGAGCCGGGAGCTCACCGAGTGGATGGCGTTTTTCAGCCTCGAGCCCTGGGGCACCGAGGTGGAGGATTGGCGGGCCGGGCTCATTGCCTCAACCATCGCCAACGTGAACCGCGATCCGAAGAAGCGGCGCAAGCCATACGAGCCAAAGGACTTCATGCCGTGTCGCGACCGGCGCCCGGCGGAGGAGCAGAGCTGGGAAGAGCAGGCCCGGATCCTGGAGATGTGGGCAAGGATGTTGCAGGCGAGAGATGGGCGGTCTTAGTGGCCGCCCTCTTTGTTTGGGTTTGGGAGGTGACGGAGTGGTGAGCACGAACGGGAAGATAGTCTCGCAGGAGCGCAGCGTCGGCTCGCTCTATCTAGAGCTCAACGTCGACACAACCAAGCTGGAGCGCAAGGTGCGGGCCATTGCCAAGCACTTGATGGCCCTGGCCGGTGAGTTAGAGGCTATCGACTTGGAGGGCGAGCAGGAGGGCGAACATGCGGCTGACCGTCGATGAGGCCCTGGGGCAGTTGGGTATAGCTAGGCCGCCTTCGGGCGGATTTTTCGCGTGTGGGAGGTGACGAAGTGGCCACCGTATCGACGTTCAATATTGCCTTGATCGCCAGCACCGGCCGCTTCGTGTCCAGTATTGCCAAGGCGGAGCGTCAGTGGAATTCATTCTCCCGCTCCGTCCAGCGTCAAGCGAAAACGCTTCCGAAGTCCCTCCGCGAGGCCGTCCCAGCCAGTCTTGCCCTAGGCCGCAACATGGCCAAGTGGGCCGCCGTCGCCACCGCGGCACTGAGCGGCGTGAGCGCAGCTGGCGTCAAATTGGCGGCCGATTTCGAGCAGTCGCAGATCGCTTTTGAGACGCTTCTTGGCTCTGCTGAGCGCGCCGAGCAATTCCTGCGCGAGCTCGAGGTCTACGCCAGAAAGACGCCGTTTGGCTTTACGGGCCTCCAGCAGTCGGCCCGCCAGCTCCTGGCCTACGGCTTCACTGCTGACCGCGTCCTGGCGATGATCACTCCAATCGGCGACACCGTGGCCGCCATGGGCGGGTCTCAGCAGATGCTGGAGGCCATCATTAGGGCCCTCGGCCAGATCCAGGCCAAGGGCAAGCTCGCCTCGCAGGAGTTCCTGCAGCTCACGGAGCAGGGAGTAGCGGCATGGCAGATGCTGGCCGAATTCCTGGGCGTCTCGGTGCCAGAGGCCATGGACCTGGCCTCCCGAGGCGCAATAAGCTCTGCTGTTGCCGTCGAGGCGGTGCTGCAGGGCATGACCCGACGGTTCGCCGGTGCCATGACCAGGCAAGCCACGACGATAGCGGGGCGCTGGGAGCAGATCAAGGACTCGGTGACAACCATCGTCCGTGCTTGGGGGCAGGACGTTGTCCGCGTCACCGGGCTGGCCACGGCCATGGGCGTTCTAGCGGACGCTATTGAGCGCGTCGCGGACGCGGTCTCTCTCCATGGCTTCTTTGGTGCTTTGGAGCGCGCGTTCCCACCCTGGGTGCAGCCTGTCATTGTCGGCATCGCCGGCGCCATCGTGGGTGGCCTCGTGCCGGCTATTGTCGCCTGGCTCATCCCGGCCTTGAAGAAGCTGGCCATTAGCCTGTGGGCCACCCTGCGGCCGCTTACCCCGTGGATGGCTGTAGGAGCAGCCGTTGCTCTGACCGCCTATGTGCTGGCCCGCAACTGGCACAACTTAGCCGACGTCGGGCAGCGGGTTTGGACGGTTCTGGGCGGAGTGGCTCTGTATGGGGCTTCGCTTGTGGTGCGCGGCTCCGCACTAATCTACCAGGCGCTGTCGTGGATCGTCCCGGCCTTGCGCGGCACGGCCGAATCGGTTATGGCCTATGTCAACTCGCTCCGCGACAGCGCCCTGCAGGCTATCCAGTCCGCCACCGCTAGTGCCCGGGTAGCGCAGCAGGCCGCGGAGTCCGCGTCTACCGCCGAGCAGGCTGCCCAGGCCCAGGAGTCGTTGGCGGCCGGGCTGGAGGCGGCGCAGAAGGCAGCGGAGGGCGGCATCCAGTCGTTCGACGAGGTCCACCAGGTGCAGGAGAGCCTGTTGGACAGCTTCGAGGTGCCCGAGTTCATACCGCTGGACGTGGCGCTGCCTGAAATTGACGCCACGGCCAGCATGGCCGAGGGGCTGGCGGCACTGGAGGGTGTCATCACCAGCATTGGCGAGGCGGTCTCGCGTGCCTGGGATCACCTGACCCAGTCCATGGAGCCCGTGCGGCAGGCGGTCGAGTGGATGCGCACTAACTGGCCGGGGCTCAATGTCATCTTTGAGAATACGGCCAGCATCATCACGCTCACTCTCATTCCGGCGCTCGTCACCGTGGCCGCCCGGGCGACGTGGTCTGCGGCGCAGCAGGTTGCGGCCTGGGTGACGACGCAGGCCCAGGCGATTGCATCTATTGCGACGCAGGTTGCCAACATAGCGGTCCTGGCTGCTCGTTGGATATGGCTCGGCGCCGTCTCCGTAGCACAGGGCGCCCGTGTTGCGGCCGGCTGGGTGGCGGCGATGGGTCCCGTCGGCTGGGCCATTGCGGCCGCAGCGGCTTTAGCGGCGGCTATCTGGTACTACTGGGAGGATATCGTCGCGGCAGTCGCCTCGGCGCAGGCGTGGTTTGATGCCAACGTGGCGCCGGTGTGGGACCGCATCGTGGCGGCAGTCGTCACGGCTTGGAATACGCTAAGCCAGACCGCTGCCGAGATTTGGGCTGGAATTCAAGCGGTGGTTGAGGTGGTTGTCACGTGGGCGGCTGAGACTATCGGCGCGGCATGGGAGGCTGTGACGGGTGCGGTGTCTGCGACTTGGCAGGCGCTGGCGGCCGCAGCATCGAGCGCTTGGAGCGCCGTGCAAACGGCAGTTCGGGCCGTACTGACCTGGGCTGAGTCGACCATTGGGGCGGCGTGGCAAGCCGTCTCCGAGGCGGTCGTCGCGGTTTGGGTCGGGCTGCAATCGGCGGCAGAGACTGCATGGAACGCGATTCGGACCGCTGTTCAGACTGCCCTCGACTGGGCGGGTTCGGCGGTTTCCGCGGCATGGGATGCGGTATCCAGTGCGGTGACGGCCGTTTGGAATGGGCTGGTAACCGCCGCCGAGGTGTCGTGGGGTGCCGTCCGATCCGCTATTTCAGTGGTGTGGTCGTGGGCGTCCGATACGGCAGCCACAGTTTGGGACGGCGTCACCAATACTATTAGAGCTGCTTGGGATAGACTGGCGCAGGCCGCTGAGGCGGTGTGGTCAGCGATCCGGGCGGCCATCGAAGCTGTATGGAATTGGGTTAGCG
>JAKOVD010000088.1 GCA_029782215.1 Chloroflexota bacterium | reverse complement strand
CTGCAGGAACAGCACCCCGAGGTCGAACGGAATCGAATCGAAGCCGCACGAGAACACGATGCGCGCGCCGCTGGCCCGGGCGGGCGCGTCGTATTGCGCGATCATCCGCGCCATCCAGGCCGGTTCGCCGCAGAGGTCGACGTAGTCGGTGCCGGCGTGCGCGCAAGCGCTGACGAGTGGTTCGCCGTGCAGCTGGTAGGGCCCGACGGTGCTGAGCACCGCCCTGGCCCGCGGCACCAGTGCCGCCAGCGCCGTGGGGTCCGATGCATCGGCCTGCAGCAGGGGCAGAGCCTGCGGCGCACCGATCTCGCGGCGCGTGGCCGCCAGCTTGTCCAGGTTGCGTCCGGCCATGGCCCAGGTCACTGCGCCCTCGACGCCATGGGTCTCGAGCAGGTACTGCGCCACGAGCCGGCCGGTGAAGCCGGTGGCGCCGAAGACGATCAGGTCGAAGGCTTTCTTCACGGCGCATCGTCGCACGCTTTGCCAAGCGGTTTTCAAGGACATTGCCGAAGTTGCCGGGAAGTCCGGTGTGGCCGACTCCGCGCTGCGCCGCCGCGGGCGCAAGGGCCTCGTTCGTTTGCCTTGACCCGGGGGGTCGCGGCGCAGGGTCACCCCGGAGGTGCCCAGGCCCGTACGACAGCTTCCTTGACCGCTGCAACGGCGGGAATGCCGGGGTCGACGTCCGGGCCCACCCAGCAGAGCCAGGTGTGACCCCGCCATCCCGGCCAGACAATGCCTTGCCCGAGCCGCGCGGCATCCTCGGCCTGATCGAGTCGCATCAGGCCGGCGCCCAGGCCGCTGGCCACCATGCCGCGGACCGCACCTTCCGTGTCCGCCATCGGTCCCGCCGGCAGTTCGCGCCCAGCGGAGCGGAACAGGGTTTCCAGTTGCAGGCGCAGGCCGCAGTCTACTGGCGTGGTCACCCACGGCCACTGTGCGAGCTCATCGATCGAGGCAGGCATTCCCGAGGCCGCGCGCTGTGGCGGCAGGACGACGGCGAGTTCGATGGGTGTCAGGCGCTGCACCTCGAGGCCGTCGAGCCGTTCGTGCTCGTTCAGCACGTAGGCGCAGTCCAGGTCGCCACGCCGGACTGCCTGCTGGGCTCGCAAGGAGACGCCCTGCCGCAACTGCAACGCCACCTGCGGATGGCGCTCGGCCAGCTGTACGAAGACCTCGCCCAAGCGAAGCGACACCGGGTCGCTGACCGTGCCCATGCGCACCACGCCGCGCGCCTGGCCGCGGATCTGCGCGGCCGCTGTCTGCAGCGACTGGGCCGCCGAGATGGTGCGTTGCGCCTCGGCGAGCAGGCGACGCCCAGCAGACGTGAGCGACATGCCGCGCGTCGTACGGTCGAACAGGCGCACGCCCAACTCGTCCTCCAGCGCCTTGAGCTGGGCGCTGACAGCCGGCGGGCTGGTGAACACGCGCTCGGCGGCCCGGGTGAGGTTGCCCTCGGTCGCCACGGCGATGAACGTCTTCAGCTGGTAGATCTCCATGGTGCCATTTTGCCCACGCGGCCCGCCGCGCACATCTTGCATTTCCGAACGTCGCGTGCCGCCGAAACGAATGGACCGCGGCAGGGTCGATCGCGAGACTGGCCGCATCGACAACTCCTCGCCTTGCCACCATGGAACCCATTACCGCTCCCGTCGCCGCGCTGCTGTTCGCCACCTCGGCCTGGGGCAGCCTCTTCCTCGTCGGCAAACCGCTGCTGACACGCCTGGACCCGGTGTGGTTCACCACCTTGCGTTATGCGTTGGCTACGCTGCTGCTGGTCGTGCTGGTGCAGGCCTTCGGCCGAGCGCCGTGGCGCAAGCTGCGTCTCCACGCCCTGCGGCTGACGCTGCTGGGCCTTGCCGGCTACGGCTGTTTCAGCGTGCTGGCGTTCTACGGCCTGGCGCGCTCGCTGCCGTCGCACGGATCAGTGATCATGGCCACGATGCCCTTCACGACGCTGCTGCTTCGCTGGGGGCTCGACGGCCAACGCCCGTCGCGCGCCTCGCTCGCCAGCGCGGGCGTGGCGCTGCTTGGGGTGGCCACCGTGGCGAACGTCTTCAGTCCCGCGCGTGAGCTGGATGCCGCTGTGGCGCTTGGCGACGCAGTCACCCTGGCCGGTACGCTGGGTTGGGTGCTGTACACCCGCGGCGCGGCTTCGCTCCCGGACCATGGCCCGCTCGAGTACACGGCGCTAACGGCATTGGCAGCCACGCCCTGGCTGGTGCTGGGATCGGCTGGGGCCACGTTGCTCGGGTGGGTGCCTGCGCCAAGCGGCGCCGCGATGGCGGCACTCTCGTTGCCACTGCTGTATATCGCGGTGGTGCCGACGGTCCTGGCAGCACTGGCCTTCAATTTCGGTGTGCGCCGGCTCGGGCCCGCGGTGGGCACCTTGTTCCTCAACATGGTGCCTGTCTCGGTGCTGGCCGTGCACGCGCTGCAGGGTCAGGCGCCAAGCGCGAGCGAAGGCGTTGGCGCGGCGCTGGTGGCCGCGGCACTCGGGTTCAACGCCTGGGCCGGCGCCCGTACTGCACGCAGTGCCAGGACTGGCGCCTTCGGTCAAGGTAAGTTCGTCCGAGGTGATCGTCCCGGGCCCGTCGGTGCGGCACAGTGTCCTCACTGACGAACAGCCTTCGCAGGCACGAACGATGAACGCGATCTCCCGCTTCCTGATCTGCACGACGATCGGCGCCGGCGCGCAGGCCGTCGCGCTGGATCAGACTCTTTGCGTCAGGCCGATCAAGTTCAAGGCCCTTGCCGCGAAGTAGCCGCTCAGTACGCCATAGACAGCGGAAAGGCCAAGGACGAACAGGGGCGCAGAGACGACGGCGGCGTTCAAGGCATTCATGACTGCGTAAGCGTACTTCGCGAAGAAGATGACCATGATCACGGCAAGCGGGACCCAGCTGCCAGGAACGAAGTACGTCTTCGCGGCTGCGTCGTAGCTGACTCTCCAGTCGCGAAACACGGCATGTCCAACCATAGCGGCGATAGCCAGTGCGACGGCCCATGACGCCAGTGGCGCGGGCGCAAGGCCGAAGCTTGATTGAATTCCGGCAAGCGACAGGGCAATCATGCCGGCGGGAAGGAGTAGCGCAGGAATCCTTCGCACGGTTCGCGTCCTCGTCTGCATGAGCCCGAACACGAGTAGCACGAGGAACAGCGCGAACACCCAGGCCGGCGTGTGGGCAAGGATTTGACCGATCATCGGGTTCCCCAATCTTGTTTGAGCCGAGGTGCCGAAGCCAGGTAGACGC
>JAKOVD010000072.1 GCA_029782215.1 Chloroflexota bacterium | reverse complement strand
CACCGGGATCTCCATCGTTGCCTCCGAGCAGGTCAGAGATGGCGGTCAGCACCTTCACGCGGCGGCCTCGGGCGAACCCGGCGAGGAATCCGAGCGGATAGAGCAGGATGATGATCGTTAGGACGATGACCTCCATCAGCAATCGGCACCCCTCCGGTACAGCTCGGCGGCCAACCAGTCCAGTCGCTCATTTCGGGGCAGATCGGGGCACTCTTTGGCGACCTGGCCGATGTGGATGTACCAGGCGTCGTCGCCCATGGCGTGGCGGAGCGCGTGGAGCTGGCCATACTCTATGGCCTGGTCCGAGGTGAGAGCGTCGGCGTCCTCCATGCGCCGCAACATTTTCTCCCATAGCGCCTTGCCCAACGTGCGGTCGTGGCTGACCTCGTATTGGAGACGGTATCGGGCGCGAACATCGTCCAGCCATTCCTTGACCTTCATATCTGACCCTCCAGGTCCGGGATGATCTCCAGGAGGTGCGCCCGCGCCTCGTCCATGCCGGGGAGGCCACCGTGGAGCATGATGCCCGGCAGGGCGGCGTTGACCTGATCGGGCGTCAGGTCGTGATGTTTCATCAGTCGTTCGTAATGTTGGACCGATTCGGTCTTGGACATGCCGGCCTTGCGTAGCACGGCCATGCAGCCCAGGACCATCGCTTCTGGCGTATGTGTCGTGATTAATCCCCCTACATGTTAACAACATCATGTTAACATCCTGTACGGAATAACGGCGGTCAATGATAAAAAGGGGGTAGCTGGTCAGACCAGCATGGGTTTTTAAATAGTGGTTTCGTCGCCGCTCTCGGCCCGCTCCAGCGCCTCCTCGACCGACTGGCTGATAGACTTGCCCAGGAGCAGCTTGCGCCGGACGAGCCGGTCATAATGCTGTCTAGGCACGTAGATGGTCAGGCGGGCGTAGCCAGGTTTGTCTCTCATAGCGTGTTCACCTCCGGCGGTGCGGCTCCTCTATCCGTCTGTCCAACTCCATCCCTAATTGTCTTAGGTACCATGTGCCGGCGGCGAAGAGGCCGAGGCCGAGGGCAATCAGGATCGCCATCAACAGCAGGGCGGTCATGCGCGACCTCCGCAGGGGTGGGCAAAAGAGGGGGGTCGTTTGTTTATATGCATCCCTCCTCTTTTTGAGGGTGGGCCAAGGAGGTGTTATGCTCACCCTCTAGCAGCTCCTCCTTGAGGTCTCCGAGCTTGCGCCGGAGCGTCTTGCGGTCCATGCCGGTGCGGCGGGATAGCTCCGACCATGAGATCGCCGGGTCCTCGCGTATGAGGCGCTTAGCCTCGCGGAGGTCGTCGGGATCATAGGTCGGGGCGCGTCCGATGGGGCGGCCCGACTTGGTGCCCTTGAGCCTCGCCTTGTCCATGCCGTCGATGATGCGCTCTCGTATGATCTCACGCTCCCATTCGGCAAGGGCTCCGAGGATGGAGACCATCAGCCGGCCGGTCGGTGATGAGAGGTCGATCTGCTGGTCCGTGGCGTGTAAACCGACCTTCCACTCCTGGAGCTGGTTGAGCACGTTGAGCAGGTTGGACAGGGAGCGCATGATACGATCTATCCGAACTACCAGGATGGTGTCGAACTCGTGGCGATAAGCGGCCCTCATCATCTTGTCGAACTCCGGCCGGGAGTCGTCGGCACCGCTGGCCCGGTCTGCATACTCGGCGACGACCTCCCATCCGTGATTCTCGGCGAATCGGCGGAGTTTGATGAGCTGTACCTCAGGGTCCTGCCGCTTTACCGCTTCGCCATCCTTGTTTTTCAGGTCCTTCTCGTCCAGGTTGGTCGATACCCTGGCGTACA
>JAKOVD010000071.1 GCA_029782215.1 Chloroflexota bacterium | reverse complement strand
TCTCATAATGCATCCAGGATCCAGTTGACCTGACCGTCGCGGTGGCCACAGAAGCGGTTGTAGCGCAGCAGCAATTGGTAACAGAACATCGCCGCCAGCAGTTGCGCGCGGTTGTTCTCCAATCCGTAGTGCCAGACCCTGTCCTCCAGGTCAAACAGGTGCTTGAACCACTGGTTGAAGGGCTCGATGGTCTGCTTCCGCCGCCGGAACAGTCGCCGGCCCGGCACGCTGTTGAAGAAACGCTCCCGCAAGACCCGGTGTTGGCGGCGTTGTTCGCGGGCTCCGCGGCGGGTTTGCGTCCCGACGCGGGGCTGGCCGCCGCGGCTGCGCAACGGACAGACCAGTCGCCGGCCGGTGCGTCGCCCCTGGCCGTCGTATTCCACCGCCTCACCCAGCTCGTTGCTGTCGTAACCGCTGTCGGCCAGCAGGTAACGGCAGCTGGGGGGCAGGAGCGGGATCTTGGGCAGGCAACTGCGGCACTCGCAGGTATTGGCCCGGTCGGCCGAGGCCAACAGCGGCACGATTATCCCCCGCGGACCGATGGCTACGGCGGCTTCATAGCTGTAACCCCAGACCCAGCCGTCGTGGGCGGATTTGCCGAAACCGGCGTCGCGGTCCACCCGCACCCACTTGTCGCGCGGTCGCCGGGGCGGACGACGTCCCCGGGCGGGGATCAGGCTCTTGTCCACGGCCATGACCGAGGCGTCGGCGACGTGTTCCTGCAGGGCCCGGCGGCCGCAGAGACGAATGGCCTCGCGGAACAGTTCGTAGACGCCCCGGTAACGGCGCATGTAGGTGGCACGGCTGGGTAACCGCTCCAGGCCCAGGACCTTGCGCCACAGGCCCTGCAGTTGCGGCGCGTGCTGGGTGAGGAACCGGTACTGGCTGGATTTACTTTTGCACCGATGGGTCACGGTGATAATAATGAGGACAGCGATCTGCCACTGCTGGTAAGTCTCTGGGCGACCTGGTCCACAACGTCGAGCAGTATCCGCGGCACGGCACACAGCAGCGGCTTCCACGACCAGGTTCGCCAGGTGCCGGCCATCCCTGGCAAAACGGCACATGACGGGGCCTCCTGTTGGGCT
>JAKOVD010000066.1 GCA_029782215.1 Chloroflexota bacterium | reverse complement strand
TTTCTCCGGCATCTCGTTTACGCTGCTGATTAACGCTGGTTGTAGCTGTCGCTTATTTGACCGATACATGCTTCACAACTTCTTTCCTGTCACTCAAACCTCGTCCGCAGGGCCGACATCAACCCTTCTCCTGATTGTACTCAGTTCGCGAACTAACGCGAGTTGAAGCTACCTTTTTTCAGGGGAGTCAACGTTCGAACGTTCGAACGTTCGAACGTTGAAGAGCAGCAGGCGCCGGTGAAGGCGGTGCAAGCCTGGGGCCAACCGGGCGCAACCGCCAGACCGGCGGCCGCCAGGAGGTCGGCGGAGAGCGCCAGGGGCAGGCCCATGATTGAGGCAAAGCAGCCATCGAAACGCTCCACCGGGCTGAACTCGGGGTGCTGGATAGCGTAGGCGCCAGCCTTGTCGTAGGGATCGCCGGTGGCAAGATAGGCCTCGACCTCGGCATCCGTATAGGTGCGCATGACCACGCGGCTGGTGTGGACAGCAGAGGTGGCCGTGCCGCCGGCGTCCACCACCGCCACGGCGCTGATGACCTCGTGAGGAACCTGGCGCAGTGCGTTCAGCATGCGCCGGGCATCGACTGCATCCGCTGGTTTGCCCAGGATGGCGCCCTCCTGCACGACGATGGTGTCGGCAGCGAGCACGACAGCGCCCGGATGGCGCGCCGCAACGACCTGGGCCTTGGTCGCGGCCAGCCGCCGGGCGTGCGGCTCGGGGGCTTCGGCGGGCAGGGCGCTCTCGTCGATGTCGGCGCTGTCAACCGCGTAGTCACAGCCCAGGCAGGCCAGGAGCTGGCGCCGGCGGGGGGAGGCGGAGGCGAGGATGAGGGGCACGGTTTTGCGGGAAGTGGGACTTGGAATAGCGGGATCGATAGTCGTGAACGGAGGCGCAGCCCGCGGCCGATCACCGCCTGCCGATTGTAGCACGGCTTGCGGGCGGACGAACGTTTCGATGCCGTTAGCGAGAAACCGGTCTCTCGGCGTTCTCAGCCCAAGCCCCGCGCTCCCCGTGCAAATCGGTCCCTTGATTCCAGCAGGTCCCCGGCGCCCTGTCTATGACAATCATCATCTTTCCCCGCAACACCCACCTCCGGGAGGCCGGCATGGCCTCCCGGAGGTGGTATGGCTCAAATCCTATTCCCGCGTGACCCCCGCCAGGTCCTGCAACTGCCGCCAGTTGGCCAGGCGGTCGGCCTGGGCCGCCAGCAGGCTGGCGCTGGGGCTGCCGTCCTTGCCGAAATGCTTGACGAACCGGCCCTCGCCGCGGGCGAAGTCGATGAAGGTGAAGGACTCCTTGGTCTTGGGGTTGACGTACCAGTCCCCCTTGACGTTGGGGTTGCCCTTCAGGTCCAGACGCTCGCGCAGGGTCTCGCCCTTGCGGGGGTCGTGAATGATCAGGGGGAAGGCCCGGCTGTCCACCGCCGCGCGGGCGCGCTGCATGGCCTCGTTGTCGCCGACGCCGTGCTCCGGCTGGCAGGTGGTGTACACGCTCACCACCGCCGGACCGCGGAACTCGTTGGCCTCCATCACCGCCCGGTAGAAGTGGTTGATGTGGGCAGCGGTGGTCTGGGCCACGTAGACGTTGGGGTGCATCATGGCGATCTGGGCGATCTCCTTGCGGCGCTCGCTCTTGCCGAGCTCGGCGGAGCCGAAGGGGCTCATCTTGGTGCCCTGGCCGGTGAAGGTGCCGGTTGAGGACTGGCCGCCGGTGTTGGAATAGACCTGCGTGTCCAACATCAGCACCTTGATGTCCATGCCGCTGGCCAACATGCGGCTGAGGGCGCCGAAGCCGATGTCCAGGGTGGCGCCGTCGCCGCCGATCACCCAGAGGCGCTTGTCTTGCCAGCCCAACTGGTCCCAGCGAGCGCGCACGCCCATGGCATCCGTGGAGGCGTTCTCAAACAGCGAGTTCGTCCACGAAACCGTCCACGGATTGTAGGGGTAGGTGCTGGCGTAGACGGTGGAGCAACCGGTGGCATTGACGATGCCCATGTTCTCCCGGCCCACCAGGTAGGCCGTCGCGGCCATCCACATGCGCAGGGCCGTGCCCTCGCCGCACCCGGCGCACGACCCGGCGCCGCCCACGTAACCCAGGGCCTCATCCTTGAGCATCATGTCCACCAGCACGCGGCCGTCGATGAAACGCTCCGGCGTGGCGGGCAGGCCGCGGAAAAACGTGAAGGCGTCGCGGTAGAGGGGAATCGTGTCCTCTTCCTTCTCCACCATGGTCAGGGCGTTGTAGCCCAGGTCGGCGCAGACCTGCACGCATTCGGCGCAGCCCTTGCACTTGGTGGGGTCGATGAAGATGCCGAACTTGCCGCCGCTGCCGGCCTGCTTCTTTTCGGGTACGTTGAAAAACTTGTTGGTGGTGGCCCACTGCTCGCCCAGCCAGGCCTGCCGTTCGGCGGGCGCCTCGTTCAGGGCCTGCGCCAGCGTCGCCGGTTCCACGACCTTGCCCAGGATGGCCGTATCGGGGCACTCCGTGACGCAGGTCATGCAGCCGACGCAGTTGCTGTGGTTGAACAGGGGAATCTCAGGAGCGATGTAGGAAAAGTCGCGGAAGGCGCCGGTGCCGGCGGGGATGATCGAGCGGGCCACGCCGATGTCGGCAGGCAGCTCGGAGTCCGAGCCGCGGTTGTAGGCGCCGATCACGCTCTCGTTGAAATCCTCGACGTAACCTTCCAGGTCGAACTCGAAGATAGTCGTATCGATGCCGACAGCATGCGTTTCCTTGCTGGTGCCGGCCTCTTTGATCAGCGAGCCCAGACCTTCGGTGCCGGTGGGGCGCGAGTAGACGACGTCAGGCTGGCGGATGAAGTCGTCGTCGATCAGAAAGATGTTGCTGGTAGTAGCCATGTTTGTGTCCTTGTCAGTGACGGCGACCTGCGGCCGCCGGCCACGCGTGTGTGTCGTGTCAGTTGCTGACGGGAAGCCGCGCCAGGTCGGTGACGGTCAGGATGCCCACAGGCACCTGGTGTCCGTTCTCCTTCTCGACGACGACCAGCCGGTGGATCCGGTTCTCGATCAGCTTGTCGACGGCCTGCGCCAACGACTCGTCAGGGGTCGTGGTGATCACGTTGCGGGTCATAATATGTTCGGGCAGGATGTCGGGCAGCTTGGTGAACTCTTTGTTGCTGGCCTCCGCCCGTACCAGGTCGGTCTGGCTGATCAGACCCTCCAGGTAGCCATGTTCATCCACCACCACAACGGCGCCGATGTTCTCCTTGGCCATGGCCCGTGCGACCTTGTCTAGGGGCGTGTGCGGCTGGCACGCCACCACACCCGTCTGCATCACATCGCGCACCATGCGGTCGCCGGTTGCGATGTCCAGCGTCTCGACGACGTCGATGATCGCTCGCGGCACTTCCCGCACCTCGGTGTAGCCGCGGCGCACGGCGGTGAGGTTCTCCTGCACGACCTTCTCGCTGCGCTTGCCGAAGTACTTGCGCAGGCTCTTCTCGACGCCGCTCATCAGCTCGGTCTCGCTGAGATTCCGGGCCTGCAGGAAAGGCGTCGCCTTGAGGAAGACGCCCAGGAGGACGATACCCTGCATGCGCACCTGCAGGTCGAGCTCGGATGCGACTTCGCGGGCAATCGCTGCCGCGTCCAGGTAAAGGACGCGGATGTTCTTGCGCCGGATGATGCGGCGGGCGTAATCAGGAATGTTGTGCCACACCGTCTCCGGGTCTTCGTGGCGAGACTGCAGGAATACGGCGCCTCCAGACTGCAAGCCCATCAGAGGGTTGCCGAGGTTGAAGGCATTGACATCGTTGAGGGGCACAAACTCGACGAAGTTCAGCTCGCAGTGCGTGCGGATGGGCTCGTCCGCCGCGGTGAGGTAGTAGGTGGTGGGCAGTCCCTTCTTCTCCGAACCGTACTTGGGGTAGGCCTGGACGTACAGGTCGAAGAGGTCGCCCACGATGGTGGCGATGACCTTGTTGGTCGTCACCGAGCCGTAGCCGCCCACCGAGTGCCCGCGCATCGAGAAGCTGTGAGGCGGGCGCACATCGGGGTCGAAGCTGTTTGGCAGGGCCAGCTCGTGCTTGACGCCCAGGACGAAGTAGCGCGGTCCCCCTTCGACCATGTTCTTGACGGCAGCAATGAAATCGCCAGGGCGGACGTCGCGGCTCCCCAAGCCGGCCGAGCCGCTGTAGATGACGGGAAGGCGATGGACCCGCGGATAGCCGGGCGCATCGTTGAGGGCGTCGGTGAACGACGCCTTGATCTCGGCCGTGAGCGGGTTGCTCTGGCCCAGGGGATTGTCCATGCGCTCAAGGATGGTGACCGCCTTGAGCCCGCCGAGCACCTTGACCAGCTCGGGGCCGGGGAAGGGCCGGAAGCAGGTGACGTGCACCACGCCCACCTTCAGCCCGGTTTCGCGGCGCAGGTAGTCGCAGGTGACGGCCGCGGTCTCGGCCATGCTGCCCATGCAGACGATGGCGTATTCGGCGTCCTCCATCTGGTAGGATTCGACCAGGTCATAGCGGCGGCCAGTCAGCTCGGAGAACTCGGCCATCGCCGCCTGCACCGCAGGCTTGACGCGGTCGTAGAAGTAGCGCTGGGCGATCTTGCCCTTCATGTAGCTGTCCTGGTTCTGGACGACGCCGGACATGACCGGTCGCGAGGTGTCCATCAGGTTGCGCAGCTTGTCCGCCGGGTTGCCGATATACTGCTTCATCAGGTCCGGCTCGGGCAGCAGCACGTTCTCGATCGTGTGCGTGGTCAGGAAGCCATCCTGGACATTCATGAAAGGCGTCACGCTGTCCTCGGCGGCGCGGCGGCAGATCAGGGCCAGGTCGGCCGCGCCCTGGGCGTTCTTGGCGAACAACATGCCCCAGCCAGTGTCCGCCACCCCCATGACGTCGTCATGGCCTGCGTGGACGTTGAGGCTGTGGCTGGTGAGGGCGCGGGCGCCAATGTGAAACACGATGGGCAGGCGCTTGCCGGAAATGACGTAGAGCACTTCCTTCATCAGGATGAGCCCTTGACCTGATGTGAAGTTGGTGACGCGGCCGCCGGCCAGGGCAAAGCCCTCCGCCGCCGAAGCGGAAGAGTGCTCGCTCTCCGGCTCCATGAAGATCAGCCGGTCGCCCCACAGGTTCGTCTGGCCGTTAGCAACAGCCTGGGCATAGCTCTGGCCCATGACGGTAGAAGAGGTGATCGGATAGGCACAGGCGCCCTGGGTGATTTGCGTTTCCACCCAACTCACGGCGCCGCTGCCGTCGGTGGTCGTCGGGATGCCGGGATAGGACACCGGCGTTTTAGGTTTGCCGTTGACTGACATTGAACGACTCCACTATCGAATTCGTGGGAGGTGAACTGGCCGCCAATGCGGAAACTGCCCCAATGGGCTCATTCCCTGATCGAGTTGGCCAGGCACCAGGAAAGGCGAGAGCGACAGCATTGACCCCCCTGGCGCCTTCGCCCAAAGGGTCAAGAGGTGCACGTGCAAGCGTGCTGACCGCTGCATTGTACTTCGCTTGTTCGCGCGCTGTAAATGACGCGGCGCGGCGTACCATCTCTCGCGAGGGCAATAAATCGTCGATAATTTGTAAAGCTTCTGACAAGATAATCGGGCGTCTCCTGGGATAATTGTCGAAGATATGCACTTTCCCGCCGCAGATGGGAGCCAGACCACAGTCCCCAAGCGACAAAAGGTTCATAGTCGTTCATATACCATTCCCCAAAGAGACACCGCAATATGACCACCTCGCTTACCGCTGACGTCCCCTCGCCTTTGGCGAAGACGCACTACAAAGCCGGCACGCTGTCAACCGAGCAGTTGCTCGATATGTATCGCGCCATGCTCCGGATCAGGATCATGGAGGAGAACCTGCTGCGCATGGCCGAATCGGGCAAGATCGGCGGCGCTATGCACACCGCCATTGGCCACGAGGCCAACGCCGTGGGCGCGGCCTGGGCGCTCAACCCCGACGATTACGTGACCTGCACCTATCGCGGCCACCATCACGGGCTGGCGCGCGGCATGGACCCCAAGACCGCTATCGCCGAGGTGCTTGGGCGAGCCACCGGCTTCGCCAAGGGCAAGGGCGGCTCCATGCATTTCTATGCCCCCGACCGCGGCCTGATGGGCGGCAACGGCATTGTCGGCGCCCAGGTGCCGCAGGCAGCCGGTCTCGCTCTGGCCAGCAAACTGCAGAAGACGGGACGCCTTGCCATCTCCTTCTTCGGTGACGGCGCCCTCTACCAGGGCGTCATGCACGAGACCTTCAACATCGCCCAGAAGTGGCAACTGCCCGTCATCTTCTACTGCGAAAACAACCGCTATTCCGAAATGACGCCGATCCAGCGCACCTCATCGGTGGAGGAGCTCTACCTGTTCGTACGCGCCTACGGCATGCACAGCGAACAGGTCGACGGCAACGATGTCGAAGCCGTGTACGCGGCCGTGACGGAAGCCGCCGAGCGCGCCCGCAGGGGTGAAGGCCCCACCTTCATCGAGGGCATCACCTACCGGCTGGCCGGCCACATGGCAGGCGACCTGGAGACCTATCGCAAGCCGGAAGAGATCGAGGCGCAGCGCAAGTACGAGCCCCTCGCCGTCCTGGCTCACCGGCTGCTTGAGCGCGGCGTGCGCCAGGAGACCCTGGACAAGCTGCGCGCCGGGGTCGTCGCCGAAATCGACGAGGCCGTGGACTACGCCGAACACAGCCCCTGGCCTGACCGGGCCGAGGCCTATACCGACGTCTTTGCGCTCTGACGAGCGCACGACGCAAGGAAACCAAACATGCGCACAACGACTTATATTCAGGCAATCAACGAGGCGCTCAAAGATGAAATGCGCCGCGACGACAGCGTTTTCATGATCGGCGAGGACATCGGCCGCTACGGCGGCTTGTTCCGCGTCACACGCAATCTCTTCGATGAATTCGGCCCCGAACGGCTGCTCGACACCCCCATCAGCGAGCAGGCGTTCATGGGCATGGCCATCGGCGCCGCCATGGCCGGGATGCGGCCGGTGGTGGAGCTGATGTACATGGACTTCTTCCTGGTCTGCGCCGACCAGATCTTCAACCAGGCAGCCAAGTACCACTACATGAGCGGCGGCCTCATCAACATCCCCCTGGTCATCCGCGGCCAGCAGGGTGGGGGCAAACGCTATGGCTCCCAGCACAGCCAGTCGGTGGAGAGCGCCTTTGCCCATTTTCCGGGCATCAAGGTGGTGGCGCCGGCGACACCCTACGACGCCAAAGGCCTGCTGATCGCTTCGATTCGCGACAACAACCCCGTGGCGTTCCTCGAACACAAGATGCTCTATTTCACCAAGGGCGAGCTCCCCGAAGCGAACGTCGACTACACCGTCCCCATCGGCAAAGCTGACGTCAAACGCACGGGCAAGGACCTCACCGTGGCCACCTTCTCCTATTCCCTGCTCCAGACACTAGAGGCCGCCGAAGAGCTGCAGCAGGAATACGGCCTCGACATCGAGGTGGTCGATCTGCGCAGCATCGTGCCCTTGGACATGGAGACGCTGCTCGATTCGGTGCAGAAGACGGGACGGCTCCTGGCTGTCCACGAATCGTATGCCAACAACGGCATCGGCGCCGAGATCGTGGCCCGCGTCTATGAAGAGGCGCCGGAGCTGCTGAAAGCGCCTGCCCGCCGCCTGGGCGCTCCGCCCGTGTCGATGCCGGTGTCGGCGCCCCTGGAACAGGAGGTGCTGCCCTGGAAGTCGGACATCAAAGCAGCCGTCTTGCGGATGCTGAACTGAGGTGACTGCCATGACCACTGAACTCAAACTACCCGACCTGGGCGCCGGCGTGACCGACGTCACCATCACCCGCTGGCGCGTGCAGGAAGGCGACGCCATCCAACCTGGCGAGATCCTTCTGGAGGTCGCCACCGATAAGGTCGACACCGAGGTGCCTGCGCCTGTGGGTGGGATTCTGGTCAAACGCCTGGTGAACGAAGGCGAGCTCGTGCCCGTCAGCGCCGTGCTGGCCACCATTGGCGAAACGACGGCTGGCGCGATCGATGACCAGCCGGCGACATCCGGAACCCCAACCGGCGACCAGCCGCAGACCGCAGAGGAGACGCCGGCGAAGGCGACGCCGGTGGCACAGCGCATGGCGGATGAGGCCGGCGTTGCCCTCGGCGCGATCGTGGGCACAGGGCCCGGCGGCCGTATCACCAAGAAGGACGTGATGGCAGCAGCCCGCCAGGGCAATGGCAGCCGGCCGGAAACGTCCGCCGGCGAACGGCCCCAAACCGTGGCCAAAGCAGGCCGTGCGGCGGCGCTGCCGGGCGAACTGGATGATGAAACACCGCTGCCCGTGCGCCGGTTGGCAGCCGAACACAACCTCAATCTGCGCGAGGTGGCGGCGGGCCGCCCCCTGAGCACCCTGACCAAGGAGGATGTGCTCAGCTTTATTGCCAGCCGCGCGGCCGGTGAGACCGTGACGGTGGCGCCGCGAATAGCGACGACCAACCGCAGACCGCAGACCGCCATGCCGGCCGCTGGCAGCCAGCCGGAGCCAAGCATTGCGCCCGCGCCGGTTCCTACCGCCGAACCTGCACCTGCGGCGCCTCAGCCCACCGCCAAGGCGCCCTCTGCTCTCAAGGCGGGTGAGGAATTCGTGCCGCACAGCCGCAACCGCCTGTTGACGGCGCGGGCCACGACGCAGGCAGCGCAGACCATTCCCCACGTCACCACCTGGTGGGACGTGAACATGACAGCCGTGCTCGCGCATCGTAGGGCGTACAAAGAGGAGTTCGCCGCCCAGGGCGTGAACTTGACCGTCACAGCCTACCTGATCAAGGCCACGGTGGCCGGGCTCAAAGCCGTGCCGCAGGCCAACAGCACATGGACGGATGAGGGCCTCATCCTCAAGCGCCACTACCATGTCGGCATGGCGGTCGCCCTTGCCGGCGGCGGGCTCATCGTGCCGGTGATCAGGAATGTCGACGACCTCAGCCTGCTGGGGGTTGCCCGCGCTGTCAACGATCTGGCCGAGCGAGGCCGGACCGGCAAGCTGCGCCTGGAGGAACTCCAGGACGGCACCCTGACCGTCACCAACTACGGCACCTCCGGCAGCCGCTTCCAGACGCCGATCATCGTCGAAGGCCAGGCTGGCATTCTGGGTGCAGGTGCCATCGAAAAGCGCGCTGTGGTGGTCAGCCAGGGCAGCCCGCTCGAGCCCAATGTGGGCGACGCCCTGGTCTTCCTGCCCATGCTCACCCTGGGCTTCAGCTACGACCACCGCATCCTCGACGGGGCGACGGCGGATGCCTTCTGCGCCGCCGTGAAGAAAGAACTGGAAGGCTGGCAATAAAGCCGGCAGAACTGGCAAGTTCAAGACCTTTCGGGTCTGCTAGACCCGAAAGGTCTATGGACGCAGCCTGCCGGAGGGTCGCCGGCGCCGTCAACGACCTGGACGTAACAGATCCTATTGGCCTGTAGAGAGAAACCGGAGACGAGAAACGCAAGTTCAAGACCTTTAGGGTCTGCTACACCCTAAAGGTCTTCGGGTAGCAGATCGTGTCTGAGTTTCCAGCCGGGGCGGTGACACTGGTAAACTCAGGGGACCCAACCCCTGTGTCTGGGTCAGAGGCCCCCAGGGCAGTCCGGTTCACGACGATGCCTGTTTCAGCAACAACCCTCTCCACGCCCGTCCAGCGTGTTCTCGACGCCGCTCTGGCGGCCGTCGATCCGGCCACGGCCGTGCGCGCCTCCGTCCAGCGCGAGGGCGACGTACTCCTGGCCGGCAACCGCCGCTATGTGCTCGCTGATTACGAGAACGTCTTTGTCATCGGCGCAGGCAAGGCCGGGGCGCCGATGGCCCAGGCCGTGGAAGCCCTCCTCGGCGACCGCATTGCCGGCGGCTGTGTCGTCGTCAAATACGGGCATGAAGCGCCCACGGAGCGGGTTCGCGTGCTGCAGGCGGCCCATCCCGTGCCCGACGAGGCCGGATTGGAGGCGGGCGCCCAGTTGCTCGCCCTGGCGCAGGCTGCCGGTCCCCGCGACCTGATTCTCTGCTTGCTCTCCGGCGGCGGCTCCGCCCTGCTCGAAGCGCTTCCGCCCGGTGTCACCCTGGCCGATCTGCGCGCCACTACGGATCTGCTCCTGGCCTGCGGCGCCACCATCAACGAGATCAACTGCCTGCGCAAGCACCTGTCGTTGGTCAAAGGAGGCCAGCTTGCCCGCGCCGTGGCGCCCGCCGCCCTGCTGAGCTTGGTCCTTTCGGACGTCGTGGGCAGCCCCCTTGACGTCATCGCCTCCGGACCCACCGTCCCCGACCCCACCACCTGGACGGAGGCGTGGGCGGTGGTCCAACGCTACGAGCTAGCCGGCCGGCTGCCCGCGGGCGTGCTGACCCGGCTGGAAGCAGGACAGGCGGGCGCCTTGCCCGACACGCCCAAACCGGGAGATGCCCTCTTCGACAACGCCTCGACGCTTGTGGTGGCCGACAACGCCATCGCCGCCGAGGCGGCCAGGGCGGAAGCCGAGCGTCAGGGATATCACAGCGCGATCCTAAGCACCTTCGTGGAGGGAGAGGCCAGAGAGGTGGCCAAGATGGCCGTGGCGCTGGCCCGGGAAGTGCAGGCGCACCAGCGTCCGGCGCCCGCGCCGGCCTGCCTCATCCTTGGCGGCGAGACCACCGTCACCCTGGGCCAGAACCCAGGCCAGGGTGGCCGCAACCAGGAGCTCGCCCTCGCCGCGGCCGTCGCCCTGGCAGGGCAGCCCGGCATCACGGTGGTGTCCCTGGCCACCGATGGCAGCGACGGTCCCACCGATGCCGCCGGCGGCATTGTCGACGGCGACACCGTGAGGCGGGGAGTGACGTTAGGGCTGGATGCCCGCCGCGCCCTCGGCGCCCACGATGCCTATCCCTTCCTGGCCGCGACCGGCGCCCTCCTGCACACCGGCCCCACCCGCACCAACGTGAACGATTTGATTCTGATCTTCGTCGACCAGCTATACCAGCAGTACGGAGATTGACGATCTAGCATGGATACCGTCATCTCAGTCGATGGAGTACCGATCCGGTTTCCACTCGAGCGCTGGTTCCACATCGTTGAGAACCACGACGATTTAGCAGGATACTATGATGACATCTTGGCAACCGTGGAAAAACCCGATCTTGTCCTGCGAGGCTATGGTGCTTCACTGATTGCCGTTCGCAATTACGGACATCAACGTCATCTGATGGTAGTCTATCGACAGTTGGCTGGTCAGGATGGCTTCATCATCACGGCCTACTTCTCCCGAAAGTTTGATCGCAAGAACGTCGTATGGACACAACACTAGTTCCAGAAGTCTCAGATGCTGTCGTGCATGCCATTCCATTTCTGATCGACTTCCCCGCGAAGCGCTTCTGGGTGGACTACGACCAAGAAGCAGATGTCCTCTACATCAGCCTTGACCGCCCGCAACAGGCGACCGACACCGAGATGTCAGACGATGGCATCTTATTGCGGTTTCGAGACAGGCAATTGGTAGGGATCACCATACTAGATGCTTCAACACGTAGCTGAAGCACCCTACAGAGCGAAGGAAGACCCTTGATCAACCCTGCAACTCCCCTTATCGACCTTCACCACCACCTGGACGGCTCCGTACGCCTGGAGACCATCCTGGACCTCGGCCGCCAGCACAACCTGCCCCTGCCGGCGTGGGACCTGGAGGGACTGCTCCCCTACGTCCAGGTGATGGAACCCCAGCCCGGCGTCATGGCCTTTCTGCAGAAGTTCAAGTGGATGACGGGCGTCCTGGTGGACTACGACGCCTGCCGACGCATTGCCTACGAGAACGTCCTCGACGCCCGGAATGAGGGGATCGCCTACATCGAGCTGCGCTGCAGCCCCGTCTTCATGGCCCAGGCGCATGGTCTGGACCCTGCCGGGGTGGTCGAGGCAGTGGCGGATGGCGCCGAGGCCGGCGCCCGCGACACTGGCGTGCGCGTGAACCTGATCGGCATCATCAGCCGTCACTTCGGCCCTGACTCCGCCTGGCAGGAGCTGGCAGCCCTGCTGAGCCAGCGCGATCGTTTTGCCGCCCTGGACCTGGCCGGGGACGAGGCCAACTGGCCTGGCGACCTCTTCGTGCCCCACTTCCAGCGAGCACGCGACGCCGGCTGGCAGATCACGGTCCATGCCGGCGAGGCGGCCGGGCCGGAGAGCATCTGGCAGGCCTTGCGCGGCCTGGGCGCCACGCGCATCGGCCACGCCGTCCGCGCCGGCGAAGACCCCGCCTTGCTGGACTACATGGTCGCGCACGGGATCGGCATCGAGGCGAATCTCACCAGCAACGTCCAGACCAGCACGGTGCCCTCCTACGCCAGCCACCCGCTCAAGGGCTGGCTCGATCGCGGCCTGGCTGCCAGCATCAACACAGACGACCCCGGCATCAGCGCTATCGATCTGCACTATGAGCTTGAGGTCGCCGCTCCCGCTGCCGGCCTGACCCCGGCGGACATTGCCCAGGCGCAGAAGAACGCCCTTGCCATTGCCTTCCTGTCAGATGAGGAGAAGGCCCGCCTCTCACCCCTGCCGTAAGCAAGGCGTGGTACATACTGCGTAATGCGTAATGCGTGAGCGCACAGGCTTACGCATTACGCATCACGGTTCTTCTACATCTCTTCGTGGATGCTGTAGCGGAAGCGCTTCCGGGCATCGAGCATGGCCCGGCGCAGGACTTCGTGCACCTGTTGGGGGTTGGTCACATTGCGCAGCGTCGCCGTCGGGGTGGACGGGTCAGCGCTCATGATGACGATGTCGCCGATATTCAGGACCCGCTCGGTCATCCCCTGGGTCACGTCCAGGTCCTGGATGCGGGTGAGCTCGATGTCGTCCCGGTCCTTGCCCACCATGCCGTAGAAGATGCGCACGCGCTCGGTGGTGATCTGGTAGGTCGTCACCAGGGAGAGGAAAGGACGGCCCTGCCACAGCACCTGCTCGGTCGCCGGGGCGCCCTGGGCAATCGAGGTCACCGCTTCCTGCCGCATCGGCAGACCTGTTTCATCCAGCGCTTCGTCGATGGCCAGGAGAACGCCGTCAGCGATGGAGTTGACCAGCGTGTCAAGCTGTTCTTTGGGGATCGCCGACACGGAGACGCCGCTCTGGGCTACCGACTGCCAGATGCGGGCAACGATACGGGATTTGGTATCCTGGACGTTCATCAGGAGGCTCCTGCCTTGGCCAAGGCCTGGTCGATGGCGTTGTAGAAATCCTGCGCGGGCAAGGCGCCCAGAATCTGCTGGCCGTTGATGTAGAAGGTGGGGGTGGACTGGACGCCCTGTTTCTGACCTTCGCTCAGGTAGTTGTTGACCTCCGCCATCATGCGGCCGCTGTCGAAGCACTCATTGAACTTGCCCATATCCAGCCCGACCGCCTGCGCGATCTTCTTCAGATTCGCCTTGGCGAAAGTGCCCTCATTTTCGCCGTTCTGGTTGGCGAAAACCGTATCGTGGAACGGCCAGAACTTCTCCTGCTCGGCCGCGCAGAGAGCAGCGGCGGCGGCGTCCTGTGACTCCGGCCCGATGAAGGCAAACGGGTGAAACTCATAGCGCACGGCGGAATTGCTGGCATAGCGCTTCTCCAGAAGCGGTATCGTGTTCAGAGCATGTCGACCGCAGAAGGGACACTGGAAGTCGCTGTACTCCACGATGACGACCTTGGCCTGGTCCTTGGTCCCGCCCCAGGCCGTGCCCGAAGCGCCGGCTGGCTGGAATGTGCTGACGTTCTTGACATCAAGCGGTGACGGCCGGGTGACCAGGTAGATCAGCACGGCGAGCACGACGACACCGGCAGCGACGACGCCAAGGGCAATCCAGCGCTGGCGCTGGCGCCGCACATCCGCCTGTCGTCTGGCCTCACGGCGGCTCACATTCGTGGAAGCGGGCGTCGAGGGTGTCTTGGAGGATTGGGAAGGGGGTGGTGTCTTGGAAGGTTGTTTGGCCATGGGAAGTCGTTATGTGAGGTCACTTTCGTGTGGCAAGAATAGAGGCCAAGAATCACGCTGCTCTCCAGCATGATGGCAGCACCTGGCCTGGGGGGCGTGGCAGGCCCCTATTCTACACGACAGCGAAACCGTAGCCAATCCCCTGGCGCTCGCCTCGCCGCTCACCTCATCCGCTCACCTGACAAGCCCCCCCAGCCATGATAGACTCGCGCTACTTCGCACTTCGCATTCCGCACTTCGCATTTCGCATTTCTCCATCGCATGTTCCTCGTTGCCGACCTCCATCTTCACTCGCACTATTCGCGGGCAACCAGCAGCGATCTGACGCTCGAGCGCCTGGCACGGTGGGCGCAGTTGAAGGGCGTCCACATCGTCGGCACAGGCGACATCGCCCATCCTGGCTGGCTGGCCGAGATGCAGGCAAAGCTGGAACCGGCCGAGGACGGTCTCTTCCGGCTCAAGCCCGGCCTTGCCCAGGCGGTGCAGCAAAGCGTGCCGCCTGCCTGCCGGGGAGATATTCGCTTCCTCCTGGCCGGGGAGATCAGCAACATCTACAAACGCGGCGACCGCGTGCGCAAGGTGCACAATGTCATCTTCGCGCCCAGCCTGGAAGCGGTGGCGCGCATTCAGGCGGCCCTGGAGCGAATCGGCAATATCCGCGCCGATGGCCGCCCGATCCTGGGGCTCGATTCGCGCGATCTGCTGGAGACCATCCTGCAGGTGGACGCCCGCTGCCACCTCATCCCCGCCCATATCTGGACACCCTGGTTTTCGCTCCTGGGGTCGATGTCCGGCTTCGACTCGGTGGAAGAGTGCTTTGCCGACCTGACGCCCCACATCTTTGCCCTGGAGACGGGGCTGTCGTCGGACCCGCCCATGAACTGGCGCGTTTCCAACCTGGACCGTTACACCCTTGTCTCGAACTCCGACGCCCACTCGCCCCAGAAACTGGCCCGTGAGGCCACCCTGTTCGACATCGACCCGACCTACGACGCCCTTTTCGCCGCCCTGCACACCGGCGACCCTGCCCACTTCCTGGGCACCATTGAGTTCTTTCCTGAAGAGGGCAAGTACCACCTCGACGGCCACCGCAAGTGCGGCGTGTGCTGGGAACCGGCCACCACTCTGGCGCACGGCGGCCTGTGCGCCGTCTGCGGCAAGCCGGTCACGGTGGGTGTGATGCACCGCGTCGAAGTGCTCAGCGACCGGCCGGCCGGCGGTCGCCCCGCTCGCACCGCCCCTTTCTACAGCTTGATCCCACTCCCTGAGATCCTTTCCGAGCTGCACGGTGCAGGTGTGAACAGCAAGCGGGTCCAGGACGCCTATTTCACCCTGCTGGGCCGGTTGGGACCCGAGCTCTTCATCCTGCGCGAGGCGCCGCCGGAAGCCATCGCTGCCACCGGCGGCGAACGGCTGGCGGCAGGCATCGCCCGCATGCGGCGCGGCGAGGTCACGCCAGCGGGCGGTTACGACGGCGAATACGGTGTCATTCGCTTGTTCGACCAGGAAGCGAGCGCCTCCGGAAGTGCCCAGGCGAGTCTTTTTGCCGAAGCAGATAAACCCGCCAGGGCCAAAAGGAAAAGCCCTGCTGGCGAGAACAAACCTGCTCCGGCAGCAACCCCATCCGGCTCCCCTCTGCTCGCCGAGCCGCCGCCGCTCCTTGCCACTCCGGCGCCGGCGACGCCGAGTCTTCTTGCCGCATTGAACCCGGACCAGCGTGAGGCCGCCCGCTGCGTCGACGCCCCCCTGGTCATCGTCGCCGGTCCGGGCACGGGCAAGACGCGCACCGTCACCGTGCGCATTGCCCATCTCATCCAGGACCACGGGGCGGCGCCCACCGCCATCCTTGCCATCACCTTCACCAACAAGGCGGCGGAGGAAATGGCTTCCCGCCTGAACCACCTGCTGGGAAGTGAGATGGCCCGCCGCATCACGGTCAAGACGTTTCACGCCTTTGGCGCCAGCCTGCTGCGCCAGTATGCCGGGCGCCTGGATCTTGCTCCCGGCTTTGCCATCTGCACAGAGGAGGACCGGCTGGCGCTGCTCAAGACCTGCTGCCCCGGCCTCGGCCAACAGGTCCTGGGTCGGTATCTCGACGCCATCTCTGGCGCTAAGAACCGGCTCCTGGCGCCGTCGTCCCTGCTCGCGCCCGGAGACGAAGCCGTCGATCACGATGTGGACCAGGTCTTTGCTGCCTATGAGGCGGCCCTGCGGCAGAGCCAGGCCCTTGACTTCGACGACCTGATCGTGCGGACCATCCGCCTCCTCGAAGAGCACGACGATGTCCTGACGGCCGTGCAGGCGCACTATCGCTGGATCACGGTCGATGAATACCAGGACCTCAACGCCGCCCAGCACCGCCTGCTGCGTCTGCTGGCGGCAGGCGGCGCCAACCTATGCGTCATCGGCGACCCTGACCAGGCGATCTACGGATTTCGCGGCGCCGACTACCGCTATTTCCTTTCGTTCGACCAGGACTTTCCCCAGGCCGTCAGGCGCCAGCTTGGGCAGAACTACCGCTCTTCGCAGCTCATCCTTGACGCCGCCACCCAGGTCATCTCCCACAACCCGGACCGCCAGGCGCTGCACGTCTTCTCTGAGTTTGTCGAGCAGGTCAAGCTGGACATCCACCAGGCGCCCACCGACAAGGCCGAGGCGGAGTACATCGTCCACCGCATCGAGCAGATGGTGGGCGGCACGAGCTACTTCTCGCTGGATTCAGGGCGGGTCGAGGGCCACCGGCCCGGCGAGCGCGGCTTCGGCGACATCGCCGTGCTCTACCGTCTGAACAGCCAGAGCCGGCTGTTGAGCGAAGCCTTCGAGCGATCGGGCATCCCCTACCAGACAGCAGGCCAGACGCCGTTCTTCGCCCACGCGGAGGTGGCCGCGGTCATGGCCTTCTTGTGGCTGTTGCAGGCGCCGGGGTCGCGACCGCACCTGGCCGCTGCCCTGGCCGCAGGCCAGCTCAGCCTCGATGCGGATACCATCGACCAGATCAGCGCCGGGGCGGCCGGCGCCGGAGAATCCTTGGCCATCGGCTTCCAGCGTGCGGCTGAAGCAGGCCGGCGAACGCCGGTCGAACAGCGCCGACTGGCGGCGTATGCAGCCTTCTGGCGCGACTTTGAACGGGCAGAAACGCCGGTCGATACCAGGGTGACCGCCATCGTCCGTTTCCTTCAGGAATCGTGCGGGCGGTCGCTGGATGCCGCCGAAGGGGAGCGTTTGCGCCAGTTGGCCCAGCGCGCGGCGCCATTCGGCGGCAACCTGGGTGGATTCCTGGACACCGCAGCCCTGCACTCCGAGACGGACGCCTACGACCCGCGCGCCGACCGGGTAGCCTTGATGACCCTCCACGCCGCCAAGGGCCTGGAGTTTCCAGTCGTGTTTATTGCCGGCTGTGAAGAGGGCTTGCTGCCCTACCTGCCGGTGCATCAACCGGGTGACGTGACGGAGGAGCGGCGGCTCTTCTACGTGGGGATGACGCGCGCCCAGCGCAAGCTCATCCTGACCCATGCCCGCACACGCTTCCACTTCGGCCAGTACCAGGAGAATCCGGTGTCGCGCTTTGTCGCTGATATCGAAGCCGGGCTGAAAGAGATGCAGGAAATGGAAGCCGGCAGCAAACCGAAGAAGGCGGACGCGGTGCAACTGAACCTCTTCTGAATCCGGCCGACGGATGCGGCCTGGCTCAACCGCTCAGGGCGGCTTGCGCCTCTGTGTCCAGGGCAGCGACCACACGCGCGTAGATGGCGTCGGCTTCGGCCTGCGTATTGCCGACCGCGGTCAGACCCAGGCGGCCGTGCTCACCCAGGGCGCTCATCATATGAAACACGGCGCCCGTCTGGTGGGTCTGATCGAAGTGCAGACCGTGCCGTGCCACGACGTCGAAGAGATCGTCAGGGGTGAACACACGGTAGGCAGGCGAGGCCAGGGTATCGCTCGCCACGAAGCATTTTTCCTCCCCGCGCGGGGTCCTGAACACACCTGCTGCGGCGTCGTAGGCGCCGTCAGTGAGGAACTGCAGCGTCAGGAAGGGGTGCGTCGTCCCGCCTTTGCGCAGGTTGAGCTCGATGGCATAGACCTCCCAGGGCCCGCCCTGCGAGCGCACGGCGACGAAATCCATGGCAAAGCGGCCAAGCACACCCTCCTTCACCAGCCGCTGGCCGACCTTGGCGGCCTCCGTCATGATGGCGGCGGCGTAGGCCGGGTCCGCGGGGAAGCGGCAGCCGAGATAGGTCTGGCCCTCGGTGCCGCCCAGCAGTTGGTCGTGGGTGGACAGCAGCTCCAGTTTGCCCAGGGGCGTGATGCGCATCTGGGCGCTGGGACTGCGAAACTCATCGCCGGTGATGCGCTCCTCGACAATGCCGCCGTTGCGCGCCAGCGTTTGCATATAGTCATCATAGGACATCGCATGGGATTCGAGGATCATCGCCTGCAGCCGCTCCCGGATCGCTGCTGCCTCGGCAGGCTCGCCGGAGGCGGGCAAGCCCTCCAGGTGCACCAGGGCATTCCCATAGCCCGAGACGCCCTCGTTGAGCTTGACGATGACCTGGCGGATGCCCGGCTTGCGCGCCCGCATGTCCTTGATGGCCGCAACGGCATCCTCGGTGCTGTGAATGTTCTCCACGCCGAGGGGATGGTTGACGCCTGCTTCCGCAAAAAGCTGGCGGGCGCCCGACTTCGTGCCCAAGGGGAAGAACTTGGGGTCGGCCCCGTACATGGGGATGCCAAGGCGTACGGCCAGATCACGCTCCATGTGGGTGGTGTTAAAGGGCACCAGGTGGGCGCGATCGGGATCGGGGATGAGCGAGCGAATCTGGCGAATGAGGTGAGGCCTATCCAGCAGCTTCTGGCTGAGAGGCCCGCGCGCGCCATCCAACGGCGACACCAGAAACAGCCGTTTGCGGGCGTGGCTGGCGATAACGCCGGGAAGGAGATGCAAGTAGTAGTCAGCGATCTCAGGTCGAATCGCCTGGGAAGTCACATAGATCAGGCGCGCCCGCGGCTGGCGCAAGAGCAGCAGCAGAAAGAGGAATCGCTCTTCGTAGGCCTGAAGAAGGGATCCCTCCACCGGCAGGTTGTCGACGGACAGGGAGGGCACGACCACAATGGTCTGCGCATCCTGGTTGAACGACTGGATGGATTTCCACAGGGGGACGAGCTTGGGCTGCAGGGCGCCGAAAGCGGCGGCAGCCTCTTCTTCGTTGAGACCGATCGGCGATGGGTCGAATGTCATATGGGCTCTCCTGAGTGTGTCACCTGGCGCTCGCTTCCGGCAGACATGGGCGTCCCAGGTCACAAGGGGATTCTAGCGCGGGCACTTCCTGGATGCAATGCGAGAGGTGCGGATGCCGGCGAGAGGGTGTTGGTTGGCCCCTATGGCTGTGCTATGATTCGCGCCCTACTCACACTGCTACCTACTGCCCCACGGGAGGAACCGGTCATGGCTTTTACGATCCCCAGCATGCTGCTGAGGCAGCTCTACACGAACGACAGCCTGAAGAACACGGCGGAAGGGGTTCGCTTTTCGCTCAAGAACAGGTTGAGCGACGCCACCCTGACGGGCCTGGCTCGTCTCAGCTTCGACGGCTGCGAAGTCCCGCGCGACAGCATCCAGATCGACCTGGGAAAAGGCACACTCCTGCATCCCGATGACGTCGGGCGCCAACCCATCGACTTTCCTTTGCGCCGCACGCTCGACATCCTGGCCAAGATCGAGCCGCTGCCGGAGGGCATCCACCGGATCGAGATCGACTTCGAGGCCCAGCCCTTTGGCGCGCTGGCGCTCAAGGTCGAAGGCTCCATCGTCAAGCAGGTGGCCAGACGCATCAGCATCCCGCGCAGCACGGACGACAACTACTCCGACACGATCATCAAACAGAGACAGCAGTTCGTGTCACAGTTCGCGGGCACGGAGCTGAAACACATCGCCTCTTACTCATTCGACCCTCACATCACCCAGGGCAACATCGAGAACTTCACGGGCGTTGTGCAGATCCCGCTGGGTTTTGCCGGCCCCCTGACCATCCACGGCGAGCATGCCCAGGGGGACTTCATCATCCCCATGGCCACGGCGGAGGGCACGTTGGTGGCATCCTACAATCGCGGCATGAAAGTGCTCAACCTGTCAGGTGGTGTCCGCTGCACCGTCATCGGCGACGCCATGCAAAGGGCGCCGGTGTTTGTGTTCGACAGCGCCCGAGAGGCAAGAGAGTTTCGGAACTGGGTGTTGGCGAACCAGGCCAGGCTCGCCGAGGAGGCGGAAGCAACATCAAGCGTCGCCAGGCTGCAGTACATCGACCCTTACCTGGCCGGCAAGTTCGCCTATCTGCGCTTCAACTTCACGACCGGCGATGCTGCCGGCCAGAACATGGTGGGGCGGGCGACCTTTGCGGCCTGCAGTTGGGTCATGGACAACTACGAGGGCATCCGGCATTTCTACCTCGAATCGAACCTGGCCACCGACAAAAAGGCTTCCCAAGTCAACATCATGCACACGCGCGGCAAACGCGTCGTGGCCGAGGCGGTGGTCAAGCGCGACGTTCTTGCCCAACACATGCGGGTGGAGCCGGAGAGTCTCTTCTACCACTACAATGTCGCCAACATCGGGGCCGTGCTCTCCGGCGCCAATAACAACGGCGCCCATTCGGCGAACGGCATCACGGCCATGTTCATCGCCACGGGCCAGGACGTGGCCAACGTCTCGGAGTCGTCAGCCGGCATCATGTACACGGAGCTGACCGCCGAGAAAGACCTCTACATCTCCATGACCATCCCCTCCCTGATCGTAGCGACCTACGGCGGCGGCACGGCCCTGGCCACGCAGCGGGAGTGTCTTGAGATACTCGGCTGCTACGGCAAAGGCAAGGTGCAGAGGCTGGCGGAGATCATCGCCGCCGTGGTTTTGGCAGGCGAGATCTCGCTGGCGTCGGCCATTTCTTCATCGGACTGGGTGTCCAGCCACGAGAAACTCGGCCGCAACCGCTGATCGCGGCGCGGCAGCAACAGTGGGAAAGACGAGGCCTCTCGTCCGCGACCGGGTCTAGGGTCCCGGCGGCGATGCACAGATGTGAAAGTTCATCACATTTGTGCATCGCCACCGCAAGAACGCTGGTATAATCTGGGCGTCCCCGCTGCTCTGGGGACGTCATCTGCGGCGCGCTCACCCCATTCTGGCTGTGGACGGTGAATCACTCGAACGGCTGGCGCAAGTCGCCGAACTCTACTATGACCAGGGTCTGACCCAGGCAGCCATCGCCGACCGCCTGGGTTATTCGCGGTCAATGATCTCGCGCCTGTTGACCGCCGCCCGCGAGCAGGGTGTGGTGGAGGTGCGCATTCACCACCCGTTGTCAAGGCAAATGGACCTGGAACAGCAGTTGCGCCACGCCTTCGGCCTGCTGGAAGCAAGGGTTCTGGCGCGCGGCAACCTGGAGTATCCCGACCTGCTCCGGCGCCTCGGCGTGCTGGCGGCGCGGCTGGTCGAGGACCTGGTCGCCGATCACATGACGCTGGGGGTCTCCTGGGGCACAGCCCTGGCCGAGATGGTGGGCGCCCTGCGCTGGCAGCCCCGCAGCGTCTACGTGGTGCAGATGATCGGTTCCTTGGGAGCCAGCGCCCCGGAGATCGATGGTCCTGAGCTGGCGCGCCGCCTGGCCCGCAACTTCGGCGGCCGCTACGCCACCCTGCCCGCGCCCTTGATCGTCGACAGCGAGGTGACGCGGACCAACCTCTGCGACGAACGCCGCATCCAACGGGTGCTGGACGATGCCGCCGATGCCAGTCTCGCCCTGGTGGGCATCGGCACGGTCGATCCCACTCTCTCCAGCCTGGTGCGAGCCGGCTACCTTGAGCCGCGCCAGCTTGACGAGCTGGTGGCGGTAGGGGCGGTCGGCGATGTCTGCGCCATTCATTTTGACCAGGTGGGACGGTTGGTCCACACGCCCCTCACCCGGCGGGTGGTGGGCATTGACTACGACCATCTCGTGCGCATTCCCCGGAGACTGGGTATCGCCGGTGACTTACCCAAGGCGCCCGCCATTCTCGGCGCCGTACGCTCTGGTTTGATCAACATCCTGGTGACCGACGATGCCGTCGCGGCCACGTTGCTCCGGGTCGCAGCGAACGACCCCGTCTATCCCCTTCTATGAGGCAATCCCAGTGACTGACAAGGCTTCTCCCGTTTCCGAAAGCCTGCCCTTCACCCCGGCGCAGGGCCGCGAGCTGCTGCAGCAGATGCTGCGCATCCGCGCCTTCGAGGAAAAGGCAGAAGAGCTGTACGCCTTGGGCCGTGTTCACGGCACGATGCATCTCTCCATCGGCCAGGAGGCGTCGGCCGTCGGCGCGTCCAACGCCCTGCAGCCAGGCGACTACCTGCTGAACCACCACCGCGGCCACGGCCACTGCCTGGCCTGGGGCGGCGATCTCAACCTTATGATGGCTGAGTTCATGGGCAAGGAAACCGGCTACTGCCGCGGCCGGGGCGGCTCGATGCACATCGCCAACGTCGAGGCCAACAACCTCGGCGCCAACGGCATTGTGGCAGGCGGCGTCCCCATTGCGGTCGGCGTGGGGCTCAGCATCAGGCAGCGGCGCACCAACCAGGTGTGCATGGTCGTGTTCGGAGACGGCGCCGCCAACGAAGGCGCCTTCCATGAGTCCCTCAACATGGCCAGCATCTGGACCCTGCCGGTTGTTTATCTATGCGAAAACAACCAGTACGCCATGTCGATGCCAATGCGCAGCGCCTTCAACATCGAGCGCATCAGCCAGCGCGCCGCCTCCTACGGCATCCCGGGGGTGACGGTGGACGGCAACGACCTGGCCGAGGTCTACCAGGCGGTGGCGGAGGCCGCCGCCCGCGCCCGCGCCGGCCAGGGCCCCTCCCTGGTCGAGGCCGTCACCTACCGATGGCGGGGCCATTCCAAGAGCGACAAGCAGGCCTACCGGACCCGGGACGAGGTGAAGGAGTGGCAGCAGCGTGACCCCATCCCCCGCTTTGCACGCCGGCTGGGTCTGAGCGAGGGCGAACTGGAAGGACTCCAGGCCCTTGCCCGCCAGGAGGTCGATGAGGCGCTTGCTTTTGCCGAAGCCAGTCCCGAACCCGATCCAAGCACCCTTTTGGAGGGCGTTTATGCGTGAATTGACTTATGCCGAGGCGCTGCGCGAGGGCCTGCGGCAGGCCATGGCCGCCGACTCACGGGTCTTCCTGATCGGCGAGGATGTGGGCGTCTACGGCGGCGCCTTCGGTGTCTCCGCCGGTCTGCTTCAGGAATTCGGTTCGGAGCGGGTGATCGACACGCCCATTTCCGAAGCCGCCATCGCCGGCGCCTGCATCGGCGCCGCTCTGACCGGCATGCGGCCCGTGGGCGAAATCCAGTTCATGGACTTCGTCACCCTGAGCATGGAGCAGCTTGTCCTGCAAGCCTCCAAGATCCGCTTCATGTTCGGGGGCAAGGCGACCGTGCCCTTCGTCCTGCGCATGCCGGCAGGCGCCGGCACCGGCGCGGCGGCGCAGCACTCTGAGAGCCTGGAAAACTGGTTCGTCCACGTCCCCGGTCTCAAGGTGGTTATGCCCAGCACACCCTATGACGCCAAGGGTTTGCTCCTGGCCGCCATCGCCGACGACAACCCCGTCATCTTCGTCGAGCACAAGCTTCTCTACAAAACCAAAGGGCCGGTGCCCGAAGAGGTGTACCAGGTGCCCCTGGGCCAGGGCCGCGTGGCCCGCGAAGGGAAGGACCTGACCATCATCGCCACCTCGGTCATGGTCAACCGCTCCCTGGAAGCGGCCGCAAAGCTGGCCGCCGAGGGCATCGAGGTGGAGGTCATCGACCCCCGCTCCCTGGTGCCGCTGGATGAGGCTCTGATCGTGTCCTCGGTCAAAAAGACGGGCCGGGCGCTGGTGGTGCACGAGGCCGTCAAGACCGGCGGCTTTGGCGGCGAAGTCGTCGCCCGCATCTGCGAGAGCGAGGCCTTTGACTACCTGGAGGCGCCGGTGCGCCGGCTGGCCGGCCTGGACATTCCGATCCCCTACAACCGCACACTCGAGTACCACACCGTGCCCCAGGTGGAAAAGATGGCCGCCGAAGCCCGCAAGCTGGTGCAGGGCGCGTACTGAGGGTTGACATGGCCAAAGAAGTGATCATGCCCAAGTTCGGCTTCACCCAGGAGACGGCGGAGCTGCTGCGCTGGCTCAAGGAGCCCGGCGATGCCGTCGAGCAGGGGGAACCGATCGCCGAGGTGACCACCGACAAGGTGGATATGGAGGTCGAGGCCCCTGTTTCAGGGGTGCTGGCCGATGTACGTTTCAAGGCCGGAGACGTGGTGCCGGTGACGACCGTGATCGCCGTGATCCGGGAGAAGGGGGATAAGGACGAGAGGACGGAGGGCGGAGGACAGAGGACCGAAGACGGGGAGCGGAGGACGGAGGGGAAGACGCTGGTGACGCCGGTGGCGGCGCGGATGGCTCAGGAGCACGGCGTGGAGCCGGGTGCGCTCGCCGGCACAGGTTTGGGCGGCCGCGTCACGCGTCGCGATGTGCAGACCTATGTGACAGGCCGGGAGCAGGAGATGGCCGGGCCACAGGAGCCGGAAGCAGCCGAGATCGCCGGCAAGGTGCGCGCGGTGCCCGCCGCCCGCAAGCTGGCGCAAGAATCCGGCATCGATCTGGCCGCGGTGAGAGGCACTGGGCTGCGCGGCCGAATCCAATCGGCCGATGTGCGCGCCGCAGCGGACGCCAAAGCCCCGGCAGAAGCTCCCGCCGTGGCCACAGCGGCCCCTGGTCCGGCCGGAGTGACCCAGGTCATCCCGATGGTGGGCATGCGCCGCACCATCGCTCAACGTCTGCAGCAGAGCTACCAGCAGGCGCCGCACATCACCTTCGATGTCGACGTGGACGTGAGTGCGGCGGAAGCGCTGCGCCGCCACGCGGCAGGCGGACGCGACCAGGAACAAGCACGGCCCAGCCTGACAGCCATCCTGGTGCGCTCCTGCGCCTGGGCGCTCCGCCGCCACCCCCTGCTGAACAGCCGTCTTGCCGGGGACAGCATCGAGGTGCTGTCAGACGTCCACATCGGCGTCGCCGTGGCCCTCGACGAAGGGCTCGTGGTGCCCGTAGTGCGCGATGCCAACCGCAAAGGCATTCTCCAGATCGCCGGCGAGATCGCCGACCTGGCGGCACGCGCCCGCAGCGGCTCGCTGCGGCTGGATGATGTCCAGGGCGGCACCTTCACGATCTCCAACCTGGGGATGTACGGCGTCGATCGCTTTTCCGCCATCCTCAACCCGCCGCAGACGGGCATCCTCGCCGTCGGACAGGTACGCCGCCAGTTTGTGCCCGATGACAACGACCAACCCTTGGTGCGGCCGCTGATGGCGCTGCGCCTTTCCGCCGACCACCGCGTAGTCGACGGCGCCACCGCCGCCCGCTTCCTCAGCGATCTGCGGGCCGTCCTGGAACAACCGGGATTGATGAGCCTCTAGAAGAAAGCGACCCCTGGCTGCCGACTGAGCCAGGGGGACAGCCGAGATGGACGGGTTCAGACCAGACAGGGCCATTGCGGCGGCGCTCGCAACGGCCCTGTCAGCGCTAGTCGGTCAGCTTCCGGCCTGCTTTGCGGGGACGATGACGCCGCAGGCAATGCGAGCGCCGCTGTTGCCTGAGGGGTCCGTCTTGCCGTCGTCTGGACCGGCATGGATCACGATGGCGCTGCCATCGCCGTCAAACAGCGAGTTCGCGCCCGTACCCAGCGTCACACGGTCCGTCACTGCTTCGTAAACGGCGCTGCCATCCGGGTAGGACTGGATGTTGGTGAGATCGCCCGCATGGGGTCCTTCCGGGCTCGCCAGGCCGTGCGTCTTCGTCTCAGGGTTGAAATGCCCGCCTGCCGACGTGAATGCCGGACCCTCGCACAGTCCAACGGCGTGAATATGGATGCCATGGTCCCCGCCCGGTCCATGATCGAAGCCGCTCACCGCGACCTTGATCTGTACTGCGCCTGAGGGCAGCGTCGTGAAGGTCGCCCGCCCTGCCACCCGACCCGAAGCATCCACGATTTCCGCCTCCCCATTGATCGGTGTCTTCGAAGGCTGCGCGGCTGTGGCCGCTGCCAGTTTGGAGGCCGGGGCCGCGGGTGCAGGGGCCGGCGCCGGTGCTGAGGTTTCCTTCTTGTCAGGGACGATGACGCCGCAGGCAATGCGAGCGCCGCTGTTGCCTGAGGGGTCCGTCTTGCCGTCGTCTGGACCGGCATGGATCACGATGGCGCTGCCATCGCCGTCAAACAGCGAGTTCGCGCCCGTACCCAGCGTCACACGGTCCGTCACTGCTTCGTAAACGGCGCTGCCATCCGGGTAGAACTGGATGTTGGTGAGATCGCCCGCATGGGGTCCTTCCGGGCTCGCCAGGCCGTGCTTCTTCGTCTCAGGGTTGAAATGCCCGCCTGCCGACGTGAATGCCGGACCCTCGCACAGTCCAACGGCGTGAATATGGATGCCATGGTCCCCGCCCGGTCCATGATCGAAGCCGCTCACCGCGACTCTGATCTGTACTGCGCCTGAGGGCAGCGTCGTGAAGGTCGCCCGCCCTGCCACCCGACCCGAAGCATCCACGATGGTGGCGGTGGCACCGGTGGGCGCGTCGCCGGCGGCCAGCGCCGGCGACGCCGACAATGCCATGAGCAGCATGGCAGCGAAAAGAATGAGCTTGTTCATCGGTCTCCTTGGACAAACAGTGTGTGGTTGGTGTGTGCCGGTTGGTCAAGAGCATACGTCCAACAGCGTCCTGGCGTCATGGGACTGGCGTCCCAAAGTCAGCGGGAAGCCGCGCGCTGTCGGACCCAAAGCACCCGTCCAGACTCCTGCCAACGTGCACGAGAGGATATCGGGCGCGGGTGTCTTTGTCAACAAGGCTCGGAGCGCCTGCCCAACTGCGGCCCTGGCGGACGCCAACGGGGGCAATTCCCGTAGTCATTGGGACACCTGTCCCATGACAGTAGGACAGCAACAGCGCTACGATAGAGTCGTCGACCGGTACTTCGTTTTACTTCTTCTCAGCAGGAGGGCGTGATGATCGACCTCAACAAGATCGCTTCTGGTGCGCTTGCCGGGCTGTTTATTGGCGCCCTGGTCGGTGGCATGGGCAGCCGCTTGGCCATGCGCATCGTTGCCCTGCTCATTGGCAGTCCGCCGTCCCTGACCGCCGGCGGCGTACTTGGATTGCTGGTGATGGGCGGGCTGTTGGGGCTATTGGGCGGGTTTATCTTCGCCATTGCACGGCCACACCTGGCGCGCCTCGTGCCGGGACCTTCGTGGGTGGTGGGATTGGCCTACGGCGTCGTTCTCGCTCTGATGACGGCGCTGCCCTTCTTCCTGAACCGCCAGGGAGAACTTGGCCTTCTGCCGCCTCTGCAGGAGGCAATGCTGTTTGCTCCGATTGCCCTTCTCTACGGTGTATTGTTGGCCCGGACAGAGGCACGGCTGCGGGCGCGCTTTGGGGTCAGCCGTCCGGCCAGCGTCAGCCTAGTCTGGTTGGGCGCACTCGGGTTCAGCCTGATTCTTGCCTTCGTTTCCATGTCATCCCTCACAGGCACATCGGTGCACCTTCCTATCGCGGTCGTACGCGTGGCGCGCGAACAGGGCCTGTCCCTGGACATTCGAGACCTGAACACCTTGCTTGCCAGGTTGTTTGCCATAGGGTATTGTGGCCTCTCCACCGTGGTGTTCTGGCAAGGCGCCCACAGTCAGACTGCGCGGCTGACCGCCATCCTGATGCTCTGGTTTGCGGCCGCCTTCTTCAACGACGGACAGGTTTTGCCCGGGGCCATGCGGGCCTTTCCGCTTGTGCGCTGGCTGCCGGTGTTGGTCCAGGCGCTGGGGCTGAGCGGGATGATGTTCCTGCTGTTCGTCTTCGCTGACGGACAACTGTTTCCCTCGTGGACCAGGCGGCTGATGATGATCTACACTTTGGCTTCGTTGCTTGGATTCGCCTTCGTCTTCGGCGCTGCCAATGCTCTTCCCGACAGCAGGAAATGGACCGAGCCGCTGGTGGCAGCTTTGCTTGCTGGCGGGCTTCTGGCGGGTCTGACAGCCCAGATCCTGCGGCTGCGGGCAGCGAATCCGAAGGTCCGCCGCCAAACTGCACCCGTCGTGGCGGCATTGACCCTGGCCATTTTCAGCTTGGTGGTGGTCTGGCTTGCACAGGCGGTGCTTCCCGACCTGCGCGGGCGGACGCTGGCAGCGATACCAGGACTGTTCGCTTTTGCCCCCTACCTGCTGCCCTGGCTGCTGCTGCCCATCGCCGTGGTCTATGCCCAACTGCGTAGGGGTTTGTGGAAAGAGGCGTCATGACCTACCCGACTGCGGTTCAGGGCGCACGCCAAAAACATAGCTCCGACCCTGAACCGTCGACGAAGCTGCATGGCGCCTGGCTTGGGATGGCGTGGGTGGTCTGGCTAGCCTTAGTCCTTTTTGTCGCGGCAGTGCTGGCAGCGATCCTTCCATCCAACTACTGGACAACCTGGGGGGAATGGCAGGTGGGCCAGGCACGACCGGCTGTCAGGGCCTGGCTCAGCTACGGGAGCTTTGTGCGCACCCTCACTATTGTCGAGTTGTCAGGAGCCGTCATGGCCCTGGCAGTTGGCATGGTAGTCGCCTGGAAGAAACCGCGTGATCGGATGGGGCTGGTTGTTTCCGGAACTCTCATCCTCACCGCTCCGCTGCTTATCAGCCCCAATATCGAGGTTTGGCGCTTTCCTGCCTGGTTAAGCGGCATGGCGCCCCTGTTGACCATCATGCCGCTGGTTGCCATGGCTGCCATCCTGCTTCTTCTGTACTGGTTTCCGGATGGCAGGTTCGCGCCTGCCTGGATGCGGTGGCCAGCCCTGGCGACACTGGCCATTGTCGCGGGGCTTTGGACTGCCACCCGGCTGCAAGCGCATGGGTATTTTCAGAAGGCGCCCCCGCTTGAGGACTACAGTTGGCTGCTCCTCATTGTCACATTCGCCTCCAACCTGGTCATTGCCAGCGGCGCCCAGGTCTATCGCTACCGTCACCTTGCCAACGCTGTCCAACGCCAGCAGGTGAAATGGGTTCTGCTGGGGCTGGCGTCGTTCCTGCTTTGGATTGCCACCGGCCTTTTGGGTTTGGCAGGCTGGTCTGGCCCCTGGCTGGCCCTCATCAGCATCGTTACAGCCTACCTGCCCTTTATTCTGATCCCACTCACCATTGGCATCTCGATCCTGCGGTACCGGCTTTGGGACATTGACTTCGTCCTCAACCGCACACTGGTCTACTTCAGTCTGACCCTGGTCATTCTGGGCATCTATGGCGTGCTGATCGGTGGGCTCGTCCTGCTCCTCCAGGGGCGCATGGAACCGGCTTTGGCTGTCCTGGCGGCGGCAGCCGTGGCGCTGCTGGCGCTTCCACTGCAACAGCGCCTGCAGCGCGGCGTCAATCGTCTGATGTACGGCGAACGCGATGAGCCGATGGCAGTCCTCACCCGCCTGGGACGTGAGTTGGAAGCAGCAGGGGCGCCCGAATCAGTGCTGCCCACCCTGGCAGCGGCAATTGCCGATGCCATGCGCCTACCCTATGTTGCGATTACACTGCAGAGCGAAGGTGGGATTTGGCCGGTGGCAGCCTATCCCAGCGTCGGGTTTGACCCAGGCCCTGCTGTTGATCTGATACGGCTCCCCCTCGCCTACCAAGGGCAGACGATCGGTACGCTCATCGCCGCTGGTCGCGCTCCTGGCGAGCGTTTCTCTCCGTCCGATGAGCGCTTACTGCAGAGCATCGCCCGTCAGGCAGGAGCGGCGGCGCACGCGCTGGGCCTTACCTCTGACCTGCAGCGCTCGCGTGAACGCCTGGTGACCGCCCGCGAAGAGGAACGGCGCCGCCTGCGCCACAACCTGCACGATGACCTCGGCCCCAGGCTGGCCACACTCACGCTCAAGCTGGACGCCGCCCGCAACCTGCTTCCGATTGACCCTGCCGAGGCGGACAACATCCTTACGCAGACAAAGGGGGATATTCAGTCAGCGATCGTCGAAGTCCGGCACCTTGTCTACGATCTGCGTCCACCTGCACTGGACCAACTGGGTTTGGCAGGAGCCCTGCGCCAACACGCTGCTGAGATCGACAGCACCAGTCTTCAAGTCCGTTTCCATGCCCCTGACCGCATGCCTGCTCTGCCTGCCGCCGTCGAGGTGGCTGCCTATCGTATCGCCACGGAGGCCCTGACGAATGTCGTCAAACATGCCCGTGCCAGCCAATGCCATCTGACGATTGCCCTCGAAACAAGCGCTCTGTGGATCGATGTAAGCGATAACGGGAGCGGTCTGGCAGAAAACTGCCAGCCTGGGGTCGGGATGACCTCGATGCGCGAGCGGGCTGAAGAGCTGGGTGGCGTCTGCACGATCTCCTCTGTACACGGCGAAGGGACGCGCGTGTCAGCTCGGCTTCCCGTGCCTTCCTGAGCACTTCATGGAACCCTCATCCGCCCTCGCCGGTGCTGTTCCCGGCGAACCCATCCGCATCCTGATCAGCGATGACCACACCCTCTTCCGCCAAGGATTGGCAGCGCTGCTGCGGTCTGTGACCGGCTTTGAGGTGTCGGGCGAGGCATCCAGCGGTGAACAGGCGGTGATGCAGGCCCATGCCCTCCAGCCCGACGTGGTTCTCATGGATATACAGATGCCAGGAGTCAACGGCATTGAGGCAACACGCCGCATCGTGACAGCCAGCCCGCATATCGGTGTGATCGTCGTCACCATGTTCGAGGACGACGACTCGCTATTTGCCGCCATGCGGGCCGGCGCCAGGGGTTACATCCTCAAGGGGGCGGGGCAAGAAGAGATGCTGCGGGCAATCAGGGCGGTGGCACGAGGTGAGGCGCTCTTCGGACCGGGCATCGCGCAGCGCCTGATGCGCTTCTTCAATACTCCACCACTCGCCGCCCGGCCTGACCTGTTTCCGGACCTCACCGACCGCGAGCGGGAAGTGCTTGACCTGATTGCCCAGGGTTACAACAATGGCGAAATTGCCCAACACCTGGTCATCAGCCCGAAGACAGTGCGAAATCATGTGTCGAACATCTTCAGCAAGCTGCAGGTGGTAGACCGGGCGCAGGCAATCATCCGAGCCCGTGAAGCGGGCCTCGGACAGGGAACATCCTGACATCGCAATGCCGTAATTGACAGCGAAGGCTTGCGGCACGCATGATCAGCGCTATGACGCACGCCTTGAACTTCGTGACCGCGTTCAGCCGGCGGGTTTGGCTGCGCACCCGCTGGGGCAACCTGACCGGCCGGACGTTCATCGACGTAGCCTTGATCCTGGTCGGCTGCATCCTGATGGCCCTGGCGGTTGACGTTTTCCTTGACCCTAACAACGTCGTCCCCGGAGGCTTCACCGCCCTGGCCATGTTCGCCAACCGGCTCTGGGGCTGGCCGGTCGGCCTCACCCTCCTGGCCCTGAACGTCCCCTTTCTCATCGTGGGAACGCTGCTGCTGGGCATTGGCTTTGGTCCCCGCACGATCCTGGCCGCCGTCACCGTCTCCTTCGCCATCGACTTTCTCCAGCCCTATGTCCCGGTCGTCAAAGAGGACCCGCTGCTCTACATCCTGTACGGCGGCCTCCTCTATGGGCTGGGCATGGGGCTCGTTTTTCGCGCCAACGCCACGACCGGCGGCACCGAGATCCCGGCCAAGCTGCTGGAGCATTTCTACGGCGTGCGCATGGCCGCTTCGCTCCTGGCCATGGATGTGGCCATCCTGGGCCTGGCGGCGCTCTTCTTTGGCCTGGCGCCCGCCCTCTATGCTCTGATTGCCGCCTGGGTCATGGCTCGCGTGATCGATTTCGTCGAGGAGGGCGTGAGCGCCGGCAACGTCGCCTACATCATCACCGACCGGCCAGACGAGGTCCGCGATGAGATCCTCAGCCGCCTCGACCGCGGCGTCACGCTGCTGCGGGGTGAGGGCGGCTACACCGGCGCCGAGCGCATCGTTTTGTTCACGGCCATCAACCGGCGGCAGGTGCCCGGCCTGCGCGAGATCGTGCGCGCAGCTGACCCCAACGCATTCGTCGTCATCAGTCCCAGTCACGAAGTGCTGGGAGAGGGCTTCAAACCCTTGACACGGACGCGGCGATCACGCCAGCGCTGAGGTGGAGAAGACAGGCGAGCGGCGTCCATTGCCGTCCGCCTTGTCGCCGTCAGGCGTAAAGCGCCTTGTAGGCCGGGTCGTCGTGGAGCGACACGAGGTCGGGGTCCTTCTGTGACCAGTCCTTCAGGTCGGGCCGCAGGCGCAGCGCTTCGGCCAGACCTGCCAGCGCCGGTTCTCTGTGGCCGGCAAGCGCATTCAGACACGCCAGGTTGTAAGCGAACCCGCCCTGCCAGGTGGGATCCGTATCAAGGTCTCTCAGCAGCTCCATGGCCGTTTCGTAGAAGGCAATCCCGCGGGCGCCGTTCCCAAGAGCGATGTAATAGGCGCCCAGGTGCTCAAGAGGATGCAGACAGGCTGTGTCCGCTACCTTCTGCCACACGGGTCTGCCGTCCGTCCAGAGATGCTTCTCGGCCTCTTCCAGGTCGCTTTCCTGGAGCGATCGCACCACTGCCATGAGGTCGTCATGGACGGCCTGGGCATGGGCGACGACGGCGCTCAGCGCCTCGCCGCGGTGAGCGGCAAAGATGACGGCGTTCTCAGCGTCCTCATCGGGAGCCCAAGCCGTCTCTTCCCCGCGGATACACCGTACCAGGCGTTCACTCCAGGCCGTGTTGTGGGCAAGCAGGTCGCGCGGGGCCCAGGCTTCGAACGTCCCCACCGCCTCCCGTTCCGTCGGGCTGAGATCGGCTGCAAACGACTGTTCTGCTTCATAGCCCTTCTGCAAGGCATCGAGCACCATGGCATGGCGTGACATGGATCAACCTCCTTAACACACAGAAATGATCACTGCATCAGGCGCGGCAGCCAGACCGGGTGGGCCTGACAGGGTGAAGACGAACCGATGAAAGGCGTCAATTTTACGGCGAGACCAGGGTGCAGCGGCGGCACATTGGCATAGGAGTAGCGGACCGCGCGGGTGCCATCGGCATTCTCCACCCCCACGCTGGTGAAGTCAGGCCAGCTTACCTGCTGGTACTGCAGCACGATCGTGTTATCCGCCGGAGTGAGAATGATCTCGAACGTCTCCGGGTCGCCGCTGGGCCAGTGCTCCACCTGGAAATACTCGACCACGAAACGACCGTCCGGCAGACTCTTGCTGAACACCCTGCCCTGGCTGCCAGAGGCAGGGTTGAGATCGTCACTGAGACCATAGATGGCGTTGTTGGGTGGGCCCACAAAGGGAATGATCCCCTGCCAGCGGTCATAGCCGGCGCCGAAGGAGATGAAGCCATTCGAGCTCACATAGGCCATCGTGTACACCATACCGTAGTAGCGGAAGGGCGCCGGCAGCATGACGGACCTGACATCGTCATCCTTGAGCACGATCTCACTGCCATCCGTGGCGTCTATCCAGGCAAAAGGCGCTGAACAGGTGGTGCTGCCGTCACCCGCGGCATAGTCAGGTGCGGGTGAAAGGGCGAAATCCCAGTTCATGTCCCCGGCCACGTTGAACCCGCCCGCCGCCTGTCTGTAGCCGCCTGCGGTCAGGCGGAAGCGCTGCGAGCCCAACGGCACCCCGGCCAGCGTGTAGGCGCCGTCGGCTGCCGTCACCGCCGTGAGCGCAGAAGGTGCGTCGACCACTTCGATACGGGCGCCGGCAATGGGAGGGCCGCCTTTCTCCTCGCGGACAGCGCCCGTGATCGTCGCCGTCCCGGAAGCAGCGAGCGGGACGTTGCGGATGGCGATCTCGCCCTGGACCACCGTCAGCGGGGGAAATGCGGCCGTCTGGTAGCCAAAAGCTGCCGTCTGGACGGTCCAGTCACCTGCACCGGCCACAAACGAATAGGCGCCATTGGCCTGCGTGTGCTGGGTCAGCGTGACGCCGTCCCGCGTGAGCGAGACCAGGGCGCCGGCGACAGGTTGCCCCGTGGCGGCATCCGTCACGCTCCCTGCCACCGTTCCCGCCCGCCACACCAGGTTGACCGCCGCCATGACGTCGATACGGCCGTGCCCAAAGGTGTTGTTGGGCACCTGGCCGCCGCTGAGGTCGCCGCATTGCTGGGCGGTCGTGAGGGGTTTGGAGGTTGCGCGCAGAAGCTCTTCGACCTGATCCACCTTGCCGATCAGCTCCGGCGCCGCCGAGAGAATCAGGGCAATGGCCCCCGTCACGTGCGGAGTCGCCATGGACGTGCCAGACATGAAGCCGTACAGACTGCTGTTCGGAAGGGAGGAGTAGACCGACGAACCCGGCGCCGAAACATCGGGACCGGCCTTGCCCGAGAAGGGATTGGGGCCGCGGCCGCTGTATGAGGCAATCCCGTCGCCGCTGTCAGTGGCCGCAACGCTGAAGGCCGAGGGATTATCGCCCGGCGAATCCATGGTGCCGCAGGCGCTGCCTTCGTTGCCCGCCGCAAAGACCGGCACGATGCCTGCCGCTTTCAGGGCCGCCAACGACTCCTCCATGATGAGGCTGCCGCCGGGCCCACCCCAGGAGTTGTTCACGACCTGGGGTCGCAGGTCGGGATTGGGGGCGTTGCCCATCCGATCGGTGGGCGCAAGCATCCACTGCAGGGCGCCGAGCAGCGTTGCGTTGTCGGGGCAGCAGCCCAACGCCTGGATCCACTTCACGCCGGGCGCCACGCCGGGCTGTTTGCCGGCGCCGTCATCGCCTGCCACGATGCCCGTCACGTGCGTCCCGTGGCCGTACCAGTCACAGGTGCCGGTGGCGCTGTCGTCGCACGTCTTGTCGGGCTCCGGGTTATACCAGTTGTAGTCATGCGCAACGGTGGCCGTCTGGGCGTCCCAACCCCGATACTGGCTCTTCAAGGCCGGATGGTCCCACTGGACGCCCGTGTCGACGATGCCGACGACAATGCCCTGGCCTCGGTCGTCGTAGGGAGGGGCCCAGACCTCAGGCGCCCCGATCTTGGTGACACCCCAGCCCACGAAATCCGCCGGCTGGCTGGCCGCCGCCGGTTCGGGCGTGGGGGGCGGGTCGATCTTCATCTCCGGCAGCACGCGCGCCACCTCGGGCTGCCGGGCCAATGCTTCCAGCGCCTGCCGGTCGCCGTGAACGACGATGACGTTAGCAATCCACAGCGGCCGGAACGAGCTCACCCGGCCGGGAACTGCATCCGCTGCCTCCAGGGCCTGCAGCCTGGCCTGTGAGCTGGCTGCGGCCGTCTGAAGCTGGTGGTAGACGTAACGGCCGCGTTCCTTCCAGTCGGCGATCTGTTCCGCGCCCGAGAGGTCCGCCTGCTGATGCAGGTAGAGGACAAAAGTGGCCTGGCCGTCGGGCGATGCCCGCAGGGCCGCATAGACGGCAGGGTCCACCTCGGCCGCATGGACCGGCGGCGTGGTGCCAGGGAGGCTCGCGGCTACGAGCAGAGCCAGCAGCAGGCACAGAGACACTGCCACCAGCAATGGGACTTGCCGGGGTCGCCCCCGCACGAAAAGAGCTTTGAACATAGCATGCGTCTGCACGAGAAAGTGCGGTCAGAGTTCCTGTTTGATACGCTCGGCCACCTGCCTGGTCATGCCGGGCACGGCCGCGATCTGATCGGCGCTGGCGTTGCGAATGGCGTCGATGCTGCCAAAGTGCTTGAGCAGGGCCTGGCGGCGTTTCATACCGACGCCGCTGATGTCCTCCAGGCGTGAGCCTGTGAGGTCCTTCCCGCGCAGGTTGCGCTGGTAAGTGACGGCGAAACGGTGGGCCTCATCGCGAACGCGCTGGACCAGGAAGAGCTCGGGGCTGTTGCGGTCAAGACGAACAGGGTCAGAACGGTGCGGCCGGAAAAGCAGCTCCTCCTGCTTGGCCAGACCCACCACGGGGACCACTTCATAGAGGCCAAGCTCGTTTAGCACCTCCACGGCGACGCCGAGCTGACCCTTGCCGCCGTCGACGATCAGCAGGTCAGGCAGCAGCTTCCAGGTGGGGTCCTCACGTTCGCCGGGATCGTCGGGCTGGTCTTCGACCGCCCGGCGGAAGCGCCTGCGCAGCACCTCACGCATGCTGGCATAGTCATCGGGCTGGCCGGTCTGGGTGACAGCGCGCACTTTGAAACGACGGTAGTCGCTCTTGCGCGGCGCGCCTTTGACAAAGACGACCATGCTGCCCACCGTGTTGCTGCCCTGAAGGGTGGAGATGTCGAAACACTCGATGCGGCTGGGCGGCGCCGGGAGATCGAGCGCATTCTGCAGGTTGCCGATCGCCTCCGTATGGCGATGGGCATCGGCCTCCCACTCCGCTTGCAGGGCCACCAGGGCAGTGCGGGCGTTCTCGGCGGCCATATCGACCAGGTCCTTCTTGGGGCCGCGTTTGGGGATGTGGAGGGTGACCCTGGCGCCGCGCTTGCTGCGCAGCCACTGCTCGATAATGGCGTGCTCATCCAGGTCACGGGGCAGCAGCACCTGGGGCGGCAGATAGGCAGCCTCATCGTAGAACTGCTTGAGGAAAGAGGCCAGCAGCTCGCCATTGGCCTCCTCTTCGACGCCTTCCAGCAGGAAGGACTCGCGGCCGATGAGGCGGCCCCGGCGCACGAAGAAGATCTGGACACAGGCATTGCCTTTGTCGGTGGCAAAGGCGATGACGTCCTCGTCCTCCTGTTTGCCCGAGACCATCTTCTGCCGCTCGACGATGCGTTCGGCGGCGCGAATCTGGTCGCGGTACATGGCCGCGCGTTCAAACTGCATGCGCTCGGCCGCCAGGACCATCCGCCGGTTGAGCTCGCTCAGCGCCTCCGCCGTCTTGCCTTCCAGGAACTGGCACAGGCCATCGACGATCGCCCGGTACTCCTCCCGGTTGACGGCGCCGATGCAGGGACCGGCGCAGCGCTTGATGTGGAAATAGAGACAGGGTCGCGGGTCGTGCCCGGTGATGGTGCGCTCGCAGTCCAGGTAGGGAAACACACGGCGCAGCGCCTCGAGCGTCTGCCGCACGGCGAAGCTGCTGGTAAAAGGGCCGTAGTAGCGGCCGCCGTCCGGCAGCATGCGCCGCACGATCGACAGCCTGGGAAAGTCCTCTTCCCAATGGACCTTGATATACGGATACTGCTTGTCATCCTTCAGGCGGACGTTGAACCGCGGCCGGTAGCGTTTGATCAGCTCGTTCTCGAGGATCAGAGCTTCCAGCTCGGTGTCCGTCACCACCCATTCCAGATCGACGATCTCCGCCACCAACCGGCGCGTGCGGGTTGGATGCTGGGCCTGATTCTGGAAATAGGACCGCACGCGATTGCGCAGGTTGACCGCCTTGCCCACATAGATGACACGCTCCTGGCCATCCCGCATCAGGTAGCAGCCTGGTGTGATGGGCAGTGTCTGCAGCTTCGCTTCGAGCGCAGAAGGAAGATCGGGGCGAGGCATTTTCCTCAACACCCTCGCTCGGTGAAGTCGTGCCGGGCAGGTCGATCCCGGAAAGTGGCCAGGAAGTTCAGCGCCCGGTAGGCGTCGGCGAAGTTGCTGGCCAGGCCAAACGAAATCCGCACCGCGCCCGTGGGCTTGTCACCGATGCACTGGTGGAAGCGGTGCAGGTCGAACTCTGCCGTAGGCACGATCTGGCCATCGGGAATGGCCAGCTGCACACACCGCCGCACTTCATCCGCCGTGTGGGTGAGGCTGTATTCCCCGGCGCCGGGGTTGCAGAAGCAGCCGGCGCGCACGGAGAGGTTGGCGGTGTTCGCCTCCGCCTCGATCTGTTGGTAGGGGAAATGATCCCCGTGGGCGTCCACCAGGTTGAAGGCAATCGTGGCCCCGCGCTGGGCGTTATCCAGTGGGCCGTAGATGTGAACGAGCGGAGAACCGCTGCTGTGGCGCAGCGCCCGCAAGGCATCCAGGAAGTAAGCGGTCAGGGCCAGAACCCGCTCATGAACGGTTTCGATGCCGATGGCGTCCAGGAGGCGCAGGCCGGCGCTGACTGCGGGCACGCCCAGGTAGTTCACCGTGCCCTCTTCGAACGCTTCCTGCCCCGAAGCCAACAGATGGAGGTCCGCCTTGGTGGAAACCAGCTTGACGGTGCCGCCTGCAAACCAGGGACGGCGCAGTTTGGCCAGGGCCTGGCGGCGGGCGAGCAGGCAGCCGATGCCGGTGGGATAGCCAAACATCTTGTAGAACGAAACCGGGACGAAATCGGGCTGCACCTGGCCCAGGTCGAGCCGGTTGGTGGGCACGAAAGCGGCGGCGTCGAGCAGAACGTCGTAGCCGTAAGCTCTGGCCAGCTCCACCCACCGCAGCGGGTGCTGGACGCCAGAGAAGTTGGACTGGGCAGGAAAAGCGAACAGCCGCGAACCGCCATCACCGGGATGCGCCAGATAGGGCTCAATGTCAGGGGCGCGCAAGGTGTCGGGGTCGAGGGGCACATAGGTGATGGCGGCCCCGGCGCGACGGGCATATTCGCGAATGCCATGGACCGAGTTGTGATTGTCAGCCACCAGCAGGAATTGCCCACCCGATGAGAAGGGGTAGCTCTCACCCAACAGCTTCAGCCCCCCGCTGGCATTGGCCGTAAAGATGACCAGATACTCATCGGGATCGGCGCGAAAGTAGCGCAGCACATCCGCCCGCGCCTTTTCCAGCAGACGGGTCGAAGCCTGCGACGCCGGATTCTGCGAATGCGGGTTGCCCAGGATGCTGGCCTCCAGCAGCGCGGCGTGCTCCTGCACCAGGCTCAGCGGATAGAGGCAGCCGCCGGTGTAATCCAGGTACACGTGCCCATGCTCATCCAGCCGGCTGAACTCCTGCGCGCGCAGCAGATCAACGGCGTAGGTGGCGCCGTAGGAGGGAAAAGTGGTGATGAAGTCGCGGTAGGCGTTGGAGAGGGTCATGGCAGGAGGTGGCTCGGCGGGCAGTGGTGTGCGAAATGCTAGCGCCACTAGCCCTGGGCTTGCAAGAGGCGGTACAAGGTCTTGTGGGCCAGGATGTCGCTGCTGACAACGCCGGCGACGGCATTGCCATCCACGACGGGCATGGCCGAGATCTCGTAGGTTTCCAAGTTACGTAAGACGTCCACGATAGAGACATCGGGCCGGGTGGTGATGACCTGGCGCGTCATCATGTCGGCGACGGGCAGGTCTTCGGCGCAGGCTGTGGCCGAGGCACGGGTGATGTCCCAGTCGGTGACCACGCCCACCAGGACGCCGTCGCCGCTCACAACCGCCAACATTTCGCTCGGCTCCGCCAGGAGCATTTCGGCAGCGTCACGCACCGTGCGTTCAGGGGCGATGGTGCGCAGAGGTTCCATGATGTCGGCGACGCGGCGGAAGCGCTCGCTGGAGGCAATGCGCCGGATGCTGATCTGTTCCGCCGCCTCGAGGGGCAGCAGATCGGGATCGGCGACCAGCAAGTCGACCAATTCCTGCATGTTGCGCTGGATGGCTTCCTGGCGCTGCTTCATCCCCGCCTGCAGGCGGCGGTCGGCCAGGGCGCTGAGCTCCTGCTCGTGCTTTGCCAGCCAGCGTTCCACGGCCTCACGGTCTCCCCGCATGCCGGACGGCAGCCGCAGGCGCGGCGGCGTCGGGATCAACTGCTCCTGGGCGGCAAAGATGACGCCCCCGGAATTGACGAGAAAGTCCGAGGCGATGACCGTCCCTCGCTGCCAGTAGATGGCGCGCTCCATACGCATGCGCATGCTGCGGCGGGCCGGGTCAGGGGAATAGGTGTTGGCGCCTTCGACGATCATCGACCAGCGCCCGGCGCGATCGATGGTCATCGCCGGTCGGCTTGCGGCATCCACATCGAGATAGTGGGCCACGGGGGCCGCCGGCACAAAGCAGAAAGCCGCTTCGCGCAGCAGATCGTTGGCCGCCGTGCTGAATTTCGTAGACGGATGCGACGACCGGCTGCCGAGCAGGCGTTCGAGGAAGTAGGCATAGGTGACGCAGCCCCGCTCGTCGCGCTTGGCGAGCAGTTCCTCAATAGGCAGCCCCCCCGCATTGTATAGGTAACCATCCGCATCGCTGATCCCTATGATCACGGGCGCCTGGTCCGAGGAGCGATGGGCGAACATGTCCGCAACGTGACTGCCTACGGCGCCAAAGCCCTGGATCAGCACCGTCATTTCGTGCGGCGCCGGCACTTTCAGGTTGGTGAACTGCGGCAGGACCTTGAGGCGCTCCATCTCTGGCAGCAGGGCATCAATGGCAAGCACCACACCTCCAGCCGCGGCGCCGAGCTGGTCGATGCGGTTGCCGCCCATGTCCACCGGTTTGGAAACGGCGCAATCCAGACCATTCTCGATGGCAATGGTCTTCATGTCGGCATCATTGGTGCCGACATCGGGCCCCGGAAGGTAGATGGTGTGGTAGCGGTAGAGCAAGCGGGCGAACCGGCGCACGATCTCTTCGTGCTCGGCCAGCGTGAGGGATCGGTCAGGGGCCACGATGCCGGCCTTGCCACCGCCAAAGGGCAATTGGGCGGCGGCGTTCTTCAAGGTCATCCCGCGCGCCAGGTTGAAGATCGTGGTGGGCGTGATGTCGGGCAGCATGCGAATGCCCCCCATGGAGGGACGCCCCATGGCCAGGTTGTCCACCACCAGATAGCCGCCGACTTCCAGCGGCGCCTCCTCATCCCACATGCAGACGACGAGTCGCGGTCCCAACCGGTCGGCGGTGATGCCCAACCGGGACAGGCGCTCGACATCCGTGCTGCGGAACTCCATGAAGCGCAAAGCACCATCCTGCTGCAGCCGGTTCCGCCAGGTCGTCTCTGGCAGCGCCCCTCGCAGCAAGGCAGCCATGGTTTCGGGTATCATGTTGGCAACCTCCCGTCATGGAAATATGGGCGTCCTCATCGACGCCGTGGGATGGAGTGGAAGACCGGAGACCTCGGGGCCAGACGCCCCCGGTCTACCGGGTTCCCGATCTATTAGTTTTCCGGCATGGAAACGAGCACATCAACGACAGGCCAGAGGTCGGCAATGCGGCGGTGGGGCGCATCGTGGTACTGCCATTGGCGGTCCACGAGGAAACCGGTCAGGCCCAGGCGTTCGGCTGTCGCAATATTGGGCACCAGATCGTCGACAAAGGCGCAGACCTCAGCCGGGACCTGCATCTCTGCCAGGGCCAGCTCATAGATGGGCGAATCGGGCTTCCAGGCATCTACCAACGAGGAATTGACCACCACCTCAAAGTAATCGACCAGGCCCAGGCGCTTCATGACATCGCTCAGACGGGGAAAGGCGTTCGAGATGACGCCCAGCCGCACGCCACCCTGCAGGGCCCGCAGGACATCATGCGTCTCAGGGTAGCACACGGCATAGTCGGTGTAATGGATGCCGTGAACCAGCGATGCCGGGTCAATCGTCGTGATGCCCAGGTTGTCCAGCAAACGCCGGGCAAACGCAGCACGAAAGAGGTCTTCCTCGGCAATCGTCGCAGGGGCGTGGAAACCGGCCGGACGCATGTCGCTGTCGGCCTGGATGGCAGCGGCGTGGGCCTTTGCTACATCGACCTCGATCCCTGAGCGCGCCAGGGTGCGGACGATCTTCTCGGCGCGCTCTTCCGGGATGTAGATCAGCGTATCGCCGACGTCAAAGAACACTACTTCGGTGCGAGAAGCCATCGTCATCCACAATCCAACTAAAAGATCGCCGAGGGGCAGAGATCACTGAGGGTGCAGTTGACACAGTCCGGCTTGCGGGCGTTGCAGACCCGGCGGCCGTGAAAGATTAGCAGATGCGCCAGGTCGACCCATTCGTCCTGCGGCGTCAGGGCCATGAGGTCCTGTTCGATCTTGTTGGGGTCGCTCCGCTCCGAAAGGCCCAGCCGGTTGGCCAGGCGCTGGACGTGCGTGTCAACCACAACGCCATCGGCGATATGGTAGCAGACACCCAGCACGACATTCGCCGTCTTGCGGGCGACGCCGGGCAGCGCCGTCAGCTTGTCCATGTCGGCGGGCACCTCGCCGCCGTAGTCAAAGGCGATGATCTGCGACGCTTCCTGGATGTGTTTGGCCTTGTTGCGGTAGAAGCCGGTGGAGCGAATCGCTTCCTCCAGCTCACCGCGATCGGCTGCGGCCATGGCCTGCGCATCCGGGTAGCGGGCAAAGAGGTCGGGGGTCACCATGTTGACGCGCTCGTCGGTGCACTGCGCCGACAGGATGGTGGCCACCAGCAGCTCGTAGGCATTGCGATGGTCGAGCGCGCACCTGGCGTCGGGATGCGCCAGGCGCAGGCGGCGAATGATCTCGGGCAGGCGATCGGCGGCGGGAGAAACAGGGGTGAGGTGGGGCATGGTAGTCGTCAGTAGTCAGTCGTCAGAAGGCGGTAGTCAGAGGTCAGATGAGAGAGGGGTAGGGAGGCGAGAGGCTGTCAGTTGCGGGCGGTCGCACCGGGCGGCGCCGCCATTTGGACGGCCTGGGCCGGCGTCACACCCATGCGTCCGCGCCAAAGGTCCCAAACGATGGCGCCGCCCATGAGGTGTTCTTCGACGAGCCGCGGGATATCGGCAGGAGACACGTAGCCATACCAGTCGCCTTCAGGATAGATGAGCACATTGCCGGCATAGGCGTGCCCGCCGACGTGGCTGGTGCGGTGCACATGCACGTCACCGGCGAGACCCTTGGCGTGCAACTGGGCCTCCAGGGCGGCGATCAAGGACGGCGCACACTGGCCACAGCGCGGGTCACGTTCGCCGTGCGAGCACACAAACACGTAGCGGCCCTGCAAGGGTTCATTGGGGAGGGTGCGGGATGCAGCCCCACCGGCAAGGCACCCGGCGACCAGATCCGGGATGTCTTGCACGCTCAGACCGACGTAGCGGACCTGGTCGGGAAAGACAAGCAGATCCATGCCGGCGCCGAGGCTGGGCGCATCACAGGCGGTGATCTTCACCGGCGTGGCCAACTGCGCCTGGGCGGCATCGACGGCCTCCGCCAGGGCCTGGGCAAAGCCGCCGTCCATCTCGATCTGGCTCGGCCACGATGCCCGTCCGGTGCAGAGAAACACGTGCCTGCTGTACAGTTTGACGGTGCCAGGCAGAGGGTCGCGGGCGGGAAAAGTATCAGAAACCATCGTACGCACCTTTGGATCCTGAGGGCATTGTAAAATGGGTGACAGGAAACTGAAAAGCCTTGGTTTCTCACGCGAGACTCTGGACGGTGCACCCCACGTAACCGGGCGCCGCCGGATGCATCTAACAAGCGCCGAACACACCACACCCAATCACCCGGAGCTAACCCATGTCCTCAGTCTACGGCCTTGCCGCCACTGTTGAGCTTTCGTACCAGGACGCCATTGCTGCCATCACCGCGGCCTTGAAGACCCAGGGCTTTGGCATTCTGACCACCATCGACGTCAAAGAGACACTGCGCAACAAGCTGGATGTTGACTTCCGTCCCTACGTGATCCTGGGCGCCTGCAACCCCAACCTGGCCTATCGTGCGCTCCAGGCCGAACAGGACCTGGGCCTCTTGCTCCCCTGCAACGTCATCGTCTACGACAACCTGGACGGCACCAGCACGGTGAGCGTCCTGGACCCAGGCCAGATGATGCAATTTGCCGGCAACCCGGCGCTCGAGCCCATCGCCGCCGAAGCCCGCGAGCGCGTTCAGAAGGCGCTCGCCGCCGTTTCCTGAAGTCAAGTCCGGTGGGCGCCGTGCGGCGGCGCCCACCGGACTTGTGCGTGCTAGGCAGGAGCCGGTGCAGGTTCGGAGACGATCTCGATCGTCCAGGTGATGGGGGGCTTGAGCGAGCCTGCGACGGTGCAGTACTTGGTTTCGGCCAGATAGACCGCCCGCTCCACTGCGGCCCGGTCGATGTCGATGCCTGTCACCCGGTAGGTGACATGAATGCTGGTGTACGACTTCGGCCAGTCGGGCATCTGCTCGCCCTCGACTCTGACCTCGTATCCCGTCACCTGTTGGCGCTTCTTCTCCAGGATGTCGAGCACGGTGGTCGAGACGCAACCACCCAGGGCAGCCAGGAGCAGCTCGCTGGCGCTCATGCTCTTGCCGGAATGGCTCCCATCGACGACGGCAATGCCGCCCTCATCGGTCGTGGCGACAAAACTGCGTTGGCTCTGCCAATTGACGTGAACGATTTTGGTCATGCAGTGCGATTCCTTTGGCGCGTCCTGCCTGTGAAGTTGGGAGCATTCTAGCAGGAAGCTGAGATCGGAGCCAAGCGACATGACTCCAGGCGTGCGCGCTCATGACTCCTGTCACTTGACACCTTGCACATCACACCCCACACTTGGATTATGTCCCGAACCCGGTCGCTGTGGATCCTGTTGCTCCTGGCCTTGTTCAGCCTGCTGCTGACGTGGCCGCTGCTCCCGCATGCGCTGACACATGTCCCCGGCGACGGCATCGACGATCCGGCACTGACATGGAACCTTTGGTGGGCAAAGCATAGCTGGGTGGATGGCGCGGGGCAGACCACCGGGCTAGTGAACGTGTTCAACGGCGACAGCCTGTTCTATCCCGTGGGCATCAATCTGGCCTTCTACACCTTGACGCTGCTGAACGGCGCCCTCAGCATCCCCTTGCAGCTTGCCATCTCGGTCATCCTCGCCAGCAACCTGCTGCTTCTGAGCAGCTTCGTGATCGGGGGATTTGGCGCCTACCTGTTGGCGATGGAACTCCTGGTAGCAGGCAGCAGGCGGCAGGTCGCAGATGGCAAGGGGCAGGTAGCAGGTCGCAGGTCGCAGGTCGCAAGTTCCACCCTTGGCGGCTCAAGCCCGAAAGGTGGCGAAACGCCGCCACCCGCCACCCGTGACCTCCCACCCGCAACTCGTGACCTGCGGCTGGCTGCCTTTTTGGCGGCGCTGCTCTATGCGTTCGCCTCGTCCAAGATGTTCTACGCCGCCCTGGGACAGTTCAACGTCGCGTCTTCGCAGTGGCTGCCGTTCGTAGCGCTCTATCTTGTGCGCAGCCTGCGCTCACCCTGGCAGTGGCGAAACGGCGCCATGCTGGGACTCTTCCTGGTGCTGCAAACCTGGGCGGAGCTGACTTTCGGCAGCTTTGCGGCGCTGATGGTGGCGATGGTGGGGATACTGGTTGCCGTAGGATGGATGGTATCGAAGCTGAAGGTTGAACGTTCAACGTTCAACCTTCAACGTTCAACCTTTAACTTGATTCTCGCGGCTTTCCTGTTCCTGCTCGGCCTGCTCCCCTTCCTGGCCGCCATGCTGCCCGATCTGCGGGCCCAGGGCGACTTTTTGGTGGAAGGCAGCGGCTTCGCCGATATCTTCTCCGCCGATCTCGCGGGCTTTTTCTTTCCCACGCAGCTCCATCCTCTCTTGGGCGGCATCATCCGCGCCATCAGCGACAACCCGGCCTTGCGCCCCGACGGCGCCCAATTCCAGGTCAACAAAGGCCAGCACCTCTTCTTTGGCTATGTGGCCGTGGCGCTCGCGCTCTGGGGGCTCTGGACTCACCGGCGGCAGGCGTGGGTGTGGCTTGTCGCGGGTCTGACCTTAGCCTTCACCTGGGCGGCGCTGGGTCCCAGCCTGCGCTTCAACGGCAGTGACACAGGCATTCCGGGGCCGTTTGTGCTGCTGGCTCGCATTCCCTTCTTCCAGGCCAACCGCTACCCCAGCCGCTACAGCGTCCTCATCCTCCTGGGGCTCAGCATCCTGGTGGCGCTGGGCGCCGCCGCCCTTCTCGGCCGCCTGCGCCCGCGGCAGCGCACGTGGGCTGCGGTTGCGCTGTCCGCCCTGCTGCTCTTCGAGCACCTCTCGCTGCCCTTGCCATTGTCCGACTTGCGCCTGCCGCCGGCCTATGACGCCGTCGCCGCCGATGGTCGCGACGGGGCCCTGCTAGACCTGCCGGTGGGATGGCGCAACGGTTTCAATGTGTTTGGCAAATCGGACGTGGTCATCATGTTCGAGCAGTGGTATCAGACCTTTCATGGCCGGCCGCTGCTCGGCGGCAACACCAGCCGCAATCCTGAGTCCAAGTTCCAGTACTTCCTGGAGCACCCCGTGATCGGCGTGTTGGCGGCCCTTCAGGACGGTCGCAGCGTGCCGGCCGAGGATTTCCAGCGCGCCCAGGCCCTCGGCCCCCAATTGCTCCAGTTCCTGAACGTTCACACCGTCCTGGTCCACCGGGACAAGGTCCCGGCCGATTTCGAAGCAGCCCTGACGGCGCTCTTCCCCCTTGACCTGGCGGACGTGCACGACGGCATCGCTCGCTACGAAGCGCGGTGGCCGGACGCACGCACGGGTGCGTCCTTGTCGCCTGCCGATGCCGAGATGGCAAGCTACCTGGGCGAGGGCTGGGGGGCGCCGGTGCAGTGGGGCACAGTTGACCAGTACGCCAACCCGATCGTCCGCTGGGCCACGCGGCCAGACGCTGGCCTGCTTGTCCCCGCAGCCTCCCGGCCGGCCGAGCTGCGGCTGGCGCTCTACAGCCCGGCGGCGCAGACCCTCTCAGCGCGCCTGGACGGGCGGGAGATCGCCTCCAGCCAGCTTCAGAAGGGCGTCAATCACCTGGCCCTGCCGCTGCCGCCGCAGGCTGATGGCTTCCCGCGCTCGCTTGAGCTGCATGCCAGCCGGACGGCTGACCCCAGCGCCCTGACGATGGGAACGCGCAACATCGGCGCCACCGGGGCCAACAGCCCCGTCCATATCACCGTCCGCAGCGCCGGCAAGGACACCGGTGACTTCGGCCACATTTATGTCAATGGCGTCGATCGGAGCCCGAATCGACGCGGTTATAATCTGGTGGCGCTCACGCCCGACACAGGCCAGGTGATCGCGGCCGGCACCTTCGACACCCACGACCCCCGCACCCCGGGCGAAAGCAAACGGTTAGCGGATTGGGTGGCGGCCTTGCCGCCTGGCGCCATCGTCGCCGGGGCCGTGCGGGACGCCGCCGCCCTGAACCTGGGCCAGGACGCCCTGGACGCCCTGCGCAGCCTGGGCGTGTCCAGTGACATCCGCGGCCAGTTACGCCGCGCTCACGGCTTCATCGGCGTCAAGGGTGCGGCGCCAGGAACCGCAGCGGAGGTCGTTTCCGACTTGTGGCCCGTCACCGTGAGCGTAGGCGATGGGCTGACAGGGCCAATGCCGAGCTTCGCCCTCTTGAACCTGGAGTGGCAGGAACAGTAGCGGCGTACAACCGCAGTCCACCGGTGACTCCGATTCATGCAAGACCTTCTTAACTCTCTGCGAAACCTCCAGCTCTCCGAATGGGGAGCCTGGTCGTACTTGATCCTGGCAGTACTCACCGCCATCGAGGGTCCGGTGGCAACGCTGGCGGGGGCGGCAGCCGCGGCAGCCGGCCTGATGCGCCCGGGTCTGGTCTTCGTCGCCGCCTCAGTTGGCAACCTGACAGCAGACACCCTTTGGTATACACTCGGCTACCTGGGAAAAGTCGAATGGATCGATCGCCTGGGGCACCGCCTGGGCGTCGACCCAAAGCACGCTCAGCGCCTGCAGGACCACATGCGCAGGAACACGCCCCAGGTCCTGTTCCTGGCCAAGTTGTCGATGAGCCTGATGATCCCCTCGCTTGTCGCCGCAGGCCTGATCAAGGCGCGCTGGCGCCATTGGTTCCCAGCGCTGTTTGCAGGAGAAGTCATCTGGACTGGTACACTGGTAGTCATCGGCTATTATGCTACCTCTGCCATCAAGCAGGTCGAACAAGGGCTTGAGTATGTGGCCCTCGGCGGCTCGGTGTTCTTCGTGGTCTTCCTGGTCTGGCTGAGCCGTCGCATCCTGCGCAAAGCCGAGGAGTCAGAGCCGGACTCCTTGACCGACACCCAACCATAGCTCCTTTCGAGAAAGCGCATGCGTATCTTGATTGCGGGGACAGCCAACTACCCTGCCTCTAATGGACAGGCCGTCTTTACCCAGAACCTGACGGAAGGACTGGCGCGGCTTGGTCACGAAGTAGTGTCGGTGCTCCCCTCCGAAACAGGATCTCCGTACAGCGCCACGCGCAGCATGGTCCGCATCGAAGCGTTGAAGTCGGCCAATCTGAACAGGATTCGCTCCAACGTCTATTTCTCCCTGTTCTCGGAAGGGGCCATTCAGCGCATCTTCGAGTCATTCGGGCCGGAGATCGTCCACGTCCAGGACCACTATCCCCTGAGCCGCGATGTCGTCCAGGTGGCGCAGCGCCGCCGCATCAGGTTGATCGGCACCAATCACTTCATGCCCGAGAACCTGGCAGCCTACGTACCTGTGATCTCGCGTGTGAGTCCGGTGTACAGGCGGATGATGTGGAAGTGGATGCTCGAGGTCTACAACCGGCTCGACCTGGCGACGGCCCAGTCGCATGCGGCCGCGGCTCTGCTCCGCGCCCAGGGGCTACACGTCCCCGTCTATCCGGTGTCGTGCGGCATTGACCTCAAGCGTTTCCGTCCCGACCCTGGGGTGGATAGGCGCGCCATCCGGCTGCGGTACGGACTCGACCCTGAGCGGACGGTTGTGCTGTTTGTGGGCCGGGTCGACCGCGAAAAGCGGCTTGACGTGCTCTTGGAAGCGCTGTACCTGCTGCCGCGCGACGATATCCAACTGGCTATTGCCGGACGCGGAGCTGCCGACAAGGGTCTGCAAGCCTTGGCAGACAGGCTCAACCTTGGCGACCGCGTCCGGTTCACCGGCTTCGTCCCGGGCGAGGACTTACCGGCGCTGCTGAACAGCGCCGATCTGTTTGCCATGCCGAGCGAGGCGGAACTGCTGAGCATTGCGACGCTGGAAGCCATGGCCTGCGGGCGCCCGGTGCTGCTGGCCAACGCTGTGGCGCTGCCCGAGCTGGCCAGTGACGGCGTCAACGGTTACCTGTTCCGTCCCGGCGATGCGGCGGATGCGGCGCGCTGCCTGGCCTTGTTTGCCGATGATCCGGCCTCCTGGCGGCAAATGGGACTTGCCAGCCTGGAAAGAGCTCGGCATCACGGCATGGAAAGCACGGTGGAGCGCTATGAGACTCTGTACAAAGGGCTGCTCGATGGCGCGTACACGGCGACCACAGATGGAGACAGAGGCCTGGGACAGACCTATTCGGCCAGGGCGTGAACGTTTAGCGCCTGACCACGGCGTGCCTGCCGGCGCCTCTAGCCGGCGTCTGCACCGCACCGCCAGGCAAGAATGGACTGAAAATTACATATTGGAGTGCGGGGACCGCTTGCAGAGGCATCGAACATGAAAATGCGTCTTGTGCGGGTGTTATTGTTCGCGACCGTGCTGGTGGCGGCGCCGCTGCTGGCGACCTCGCAGGTGCCGGCGGCGCCAGGCGGCCCACCCCAGGCTGCCGAGGCCATTGTCCAGTTCGACGACGAGGTGCTGGCGATAGCTGTGGCGACTATGCCTATGTCGGCTTCACCAACGGCATGGCTATCCTCGACATTACGAATCCCCTTCAAGCCGTTGTCAAAGGCATGGTCAGTGGTGAAGCCAATGACAACTATACAAGCTCTATCGCTTTGGTTCGAAAGAATGATTGTACCCAGTACGCGGTTACCTCTGGCGGGGGAAGCATCTTCAGGGTCATTGATGTGTCCAACCCCTTTGTTCCCATCCGCCTGTTCTCTGATACCTTTTCTCCTGGGTTGTCGGATGTTCAGGATATTGCCGTTTATGGCGAGTATGCATTTTTGATCGAGGAGGATGATGGCCAGGGTGGGGGCGACAGACTGCACACGATCGACGTGTCTGACAAGGTGCAGCCCCGCGGGGTGGCGGAGCTCCAACTCGACGAGTTGTACACCGGGAGTCTGGCGGCCACGGCACAAGGCTGCGGCTTTGTGCCGGCAGGCGCCCGGGGACTGCGGATTGTGTGCGACACGAGCATGACGCCGTCGCCTTCACTGCTGGTGTGGCTGCCGCTGCTCAAAGTGTCCGTCGACTGATATGGAGAGCGGCAGTGACCTCCGGGAGGCGGCACGAACACCTCGCCATCCGCCCGCGTCTGCCGCCGCCTCCCGGAGGTCTGGGCAAGATAGGCCCTGGGGTGATTGATGAGATAGCGCCACCCCATCCACCCCCTCCTGATGGTTTCCGTGCTAGAATCGTGGCGGACTGCCGGCAGTCCCGCATCTCATGCCCCAACCTCGCCCTCCTTACCGCGTTGGCCCCAGTGAATTCGATATCGATCCCGATCGCCTCGAAGTTGCCGTTGCGCGCTACGATCAGGGCAAGGGGCTGATCGGGGGCAATCCGGAACGCCGGCCGCGCTGGCTGCACCCCCTGCCACCGGAGCCGGCCTCGGTCTTCAGGTTGCTGGAATCCAGTCCTGAACACCGGCAGCGGCTGCAGACCTTTCTCACAGCCGCGCCCCTCGAGATCGAGATCGGCAGCGCCTACGGCGAGTTCATCCTGGACTGGGCGGCAGCGCACCCCGAACGGCATTTCCTGGCCTTTGAGGTCAAGTGGAAGCTGTTAGCGCGCCTGGCCAAACGGAGTGAACGCCGGGGGCTGGCCAACCTGTGGCTGTCCGACGACGATGCCCGCTACGACCTGCCACGGCTGCTGGCGCCTGGCAGCGTCGACGTCTTCCACATTCTGTTCCCGGACCCCTGGTGGAAGCCCAAACACCAGGCGCGGCGTCTGTTCGTGCCGCCTTTCGTGGACCTCCTGGCCCAACTGCTGCACCCCGGCGGCATGCTGCGCGTCGCCACCGATGTCCCCGGCTACGGCGAGGTCATCCAGGACCTGGTGGAAGGGCACGGCGCCTTCACTCCGACGCAACCCCAGCTTGCCGCCCGGTTCGCCGGCGCCACGCCCACTTCCCGGCAGGCGTTTTGCGAGGAGACCGGCCGCCCGTACACCTACTACTATTTCGTCAGACGGTAGAGCCAGCCTCGCAGGCCGTGGCTCCGCGCTGCACCGCCCACCTAATTCCCATCCCTATGGAGGCAACCATGAACCGCGAGATTATCCGCACCAACTCTGCACCGGCGCCTATCGGTCCCTATTCCCAGGGCGTGAAAGCCGGTCAATTGGTCTTTACCGCCGGTCAGGTCGGCATCGATCCTGCCACCGGCAAGCTGGTCGAAGGCCTGGAAGCGCAGGCCAGGCGGGTGATGGCCAACCTGGCCGCCATCCTGGCCGAGGCCGGCTCCAGCATGGATCACATCGTCAAGACCACGATCTTCCTGACTGACATGGGCCATTTCGCCGCCGTCAATGCCATCTATGCCGCGGCCTTCACCGGCGCGCCCCCTGCCCGCACCACCGTCGCCGTCTCCAGCCTCCCCGCGGGAGCCCTGGTCGAGATCGAAGCAGTCGCGATCGCAGGCTAATCTGACGCTTTCCCAACGGAATACGTGCGCTTGTCTTGCGTGTTTCACTTTTCTCAAGGTATACTTCGCAGCCTAATCATTTGGAGGAGAAGGCTCTCATTCTATGAACAACCCTGAACACTCACCGGTCACACCAGGCCAAGAGGTGAGCCCTGTCCCGCAGTCCACCGCCAGCGACGTCGAAAGCGTTCCCGCCGCAGCCATCCATCCCATGGAGCTGCTGCTGAGCGAGAATCCCTACGACCTGCGTGAGCTGGAAGTGGGCGACACCATCGAAGGCACCATCGTCGGGATCAACGACACCGAGATCCTCGTCGACATTGGCTCCAAGTCGGAAGGAGTCATCCCCGCCCGCGATCTCGAACGGGTGGACGCGGAACACCGCGATGGTCTGAAGATCGGCGACAAGATCTATGCTCAGGTCGTGCGACCCGAAGGCCGCGAAGGCCATGCCACTCTGTCCCTGTCTCGAGCGCTCCAGGAGTACGATTGGAAGCATGCTGAGGAGCTTCTTGAGTCGCAGCAGGTGTTCGAGGGTGAAGTCAATGGCTACAACAAAGGCGGCGTCATTGTCTTTGTCGGCAAGGCCCGCGGTTTTGTGCCGGCCTCCCAGCTTGTCAGCGACGAAGGCAAGAAGGACGACGACGACGAGGATCGTTTCGCCAGCCTGGTGGGCAAGAAGCTCCAGCTCAAGGTCATCGAGCTCGACCGCACCCGCAACCGCCTGATCCTGTCCGAGCGCCAGGCCATGCGTGATTGGCGGCGCAAGCAGAAGGCCAAGCTGCTCACCGACCTGCAGGTGGGCGATGTCCGCACCGGTATGATCAGCAGCTTGGCGTCGTTCGGCGCCTTCGTTGATCTCGGCGGAGCTGACGGTCTGATCCACCTGTCGGAGCTCTCTTGGGGTCGTGTCCAGGATCCCAGCGAGGTCGTCAAGGTCGGCGACGAAGTCAAGGTCAAGGTCATCAGCGTCGACCGCGACCGGCGGCGCATCGGCCTCAGCATGCGCCAGCTCATGCCGGAGCCCTGGAGCGTCGTCCATGAGCAGTACGCCATTGGACAACTGGTGGATGCCGAGATCACCCGCCTGACGAGCTTTGGCGCCTTTGCCCGTGTCGACGGCAAGCTGGAGGGTCTGATCCACATCAGCGAGCTGTCTGACCAGCGCATCAACCATCCCAAGGAAGTGGTGCACGAAGGCCAAAGGCTCACCCTCCGCGTCATCAAGATCGATCCCGACAAGCGGCGCATGGGACTGAGCCTGAAGCGCGCCGGTGAAGACAGCTACGCCGTGATCGACTGGGCTGCCGAAGACACCGATCTGATGGATGAAGAAGATGAGACGGCGATGGCGGCGGCGATGGCAGATGCCGAGGCCGAGCTGGAAGCCGACGCCGGTCTCATGGCTGACGCTGAGGTGGAAGCCGAGGCCGAAGTCCTGGCAGACGCCGAGGAAGCGTCGGTCCTCTAGGCGACCCAACGCTGTTAACCCCGTAATAGTTGGGGGGCTGGCACCGTCTAATGAGATGGGCTGGCCCCCTTTCTTTTTGCCCGTGGCTCGACGCCGTGGGAATGGGCCAGACCGGAACAGGCGTTACTGGTTGCCCATCCCTGTTTGCTATAATCGGCAGGGATCGCTCAGCCGGCAATCCGCTTCTCAACCCCGAGGAACACAGCAATGACAGACAAATTCGATCGGTTTACCAAGAAAGCGCGCCGGGTTTTGCAGCTCGCACAGGAAGAGGCGCAACGACTGAACCACAACTACATTGGCACCGAACACCTGCTCTTGGGACTGGTGCGTGAAGAAAACGGGGTGGCATCGAAGGTACTGACTGAGCTGGGGGTAGACCCTGCCCAGGTCATCCGGGCGGTCGAGCGCACCGTCGGGCGCGGCGAACGTCCTCCCTTTGGCAAACCCACCCTGGCGCCGCGCACCAAACGCGTGATCGAGTTGGCCGTGGACGAGGCCCGCTTGATGGGCCATCACTATATCGGCACCGAACACCTGCTCTTGGGACTGGTGCGCGAGGGCGAAGGGATCGCCGTGAACGTCCTGCGCGGCCTGGGCGTCAGCCTGGACCGTGTGCGCACGCAGACGGCCCGCTCCATTCTGCAGGCGCAGCGCGAGCCGGTCGAGACCGGCGCCAAGAAGCCAGAAAGCGATACCCCCCTGGTGGATCAGCTCGGCCTTGACCTGACCGCACGCGCCGCCGAAGGCAAACTGGATCCCGTGATCGGCCGTGAGAGCGAGATCGAGCGCGTCGTCCAGATCATGTGCCGCCGCACCAAGAACAACCCGGCCCTGATCGGCGAACCGGGTGTCGGCAAGACCGCCATTGTCGAGGGCCTGGCCCAGCGTATCGTCATGGGTGATGTGCCGGAGCCGCTCCTCAACAAGCGCCTGCTGATGCTGGATGTCGGCTCGCTGGTGGCCGGAACGATGTATCGCGGCCAGTTCGAGGAACGTCTGAAAAAGGTCATTGAAGAGATCACGAACTCGAAGGCGATCCTCTTCATCGACGAGGTGCACATGCTGGTGGGCGCCGGCGCCGCCGGCAGCAGCGTGGACGCCGCCAACATCCTCAAGCCAGCGCTGAGCCGGGGCGAGATCCAGGTCATCGGCGCCACCACGCTCGACGAGTATCGCAAGTACATCGAAAGCGATGCCGCGCTCGAACGGCGGTTCCAGCCGGTGTTCGTGGAGGAGCCGTCCATCGAGGATACGATCGAGATCCTGCGCGGCGTTCGCTACAAGTACGAAGAGCACCACCGCTTGAGCATCAGCGATGAAGCCCTGCGCTCTGCCGCCCATCTGGCCGCCCGCTACGTGCCGGATCGCTTCATGCCCGACAAGGCCATCGACCTCATCGACGAGGCTTCCTCGCGGGTGCGGATGTACAAGACGCCGCTCGCCGCCAGCCTGCGCGCGACCTTCCGTGACCTCAAGTCGCTGCAGCGCGAGAAAGAAGAAGCGCTCGCCCAACAGCGCTATGATCAGGCCATCGATCTGCGCTATCGCGAGGTCGAGCTGCAGAACCAGCTTGAACAGATGCGGGCCAGTTGGGAGACCGCCGAGCGTCCGATTGTCCAGCCCGACGACATCGCCGAAGTGGTGGCGATGTGGACGGGGATTCCGGTCAAGCGCATTGCCGGCGAAGAAAGCGAGCGGCTGCTCAAGATGGAAGAATACCTGCGGGTGCGCGTGATCGACCAGGAGGAGCCGATCAAGGCCATCGCCCGGGCAGTGCGACGGGCCCGCGCCGGGCTCAAGGATCCCAAGCGCCCGATCGGCACTTTCATCTTCCTGGGACCGACGGGGGTGGGCAAGACCTATATGGCCAAGAACCTGGCCGAGTTCCTCTTCGGCTCGCCCGACGCCCTGATCAAGCTCGATATGTCGGAGTTCATGGAGCGCCACAACGTCAGCCGCCTGGTCGGTGCGCCGCCAGGATACGTGGGCTATGACGAGGGCGGCCAATTGACGGAAGCCGTGCGCCGCCGTCCCTACTGCGTCATCCTGCTCGACGAGATCGAGAAGGCCCATCCCGAGGCGTTCAACATCCTCCTGCAGATCATGGAGGATGGGCACCTGAGCGACGCCAAAGGCCGGCGCGTCGACTTCCGCAACTCGATCATCATCATGACCTCCAATGTCGGCGCATCCCTGATCCGGCATGGCGCCCGCCTCGGCTTCGCCATCACTGACGACGACAAGCGCAAGGAAAGCGACTACGAGGACATGAAGAAGCGGGTCATGGAGGCACTGGAGCGCACCTTCCGGCCTGAGTTCATCAACCGCCTCGACGGCATCATGGTGTTCCATGCCCTCGATCTGGAGGCGATCAAGCGCATCGTCGACCTGGAGCTGCAGCGCGTGCATACCCAGCTTGCCGAGCACGAGATCGTTTTGGAGGTCACGGACACGGCCAAGGGCTTCCTGGGCGAGATCGGCTACGACCCGAAGTTCGGAGCGCGTCCACTGCGCCGGGCCATCCAGGAACACGTAGACGACCCCTTGAGCGAGCGTCTGCTGGCGCAGGAGGTCCGCGCCGGCGATGTGGTGCGGCTCAGCCGCGATGGCGACAAGAGGGCGCTCATCTTCGAGGTTGTCAGCCACCAAACAGACGTCGAAGATGCGCCGAGCGGCGAGTCCCTGGAAGCGATCCTGGGATAGTCCCAACCCAATGTCCAGCCAAGAACGCCGATCCCGCTGTGGGACCGGCGTTCTTTTTGCGCCGGAACCGTTCTCCAACACGGTGAAGCACGCTCGGCGCCTTTTGACGTCGCCGCCCCGGCTGGCTACAATGAAAGGCAAGATCGAACAAATGAGCTAATCCTGATGTTGCCCTGTTTCGCGTGACGCCCATGCCACCCAAAGTCCACGTCCAATACGTCTGCCAGCAATGCGGGCACAGCCAGGCCAAGTGGGCCGGGCGCTGCCCCAAGTGCGGGGAATGGAACACCCTCGAGGAGCAGATCGAGCAGGCGTCGCCCAAGGGTGATCGCAGCCTGCTGCCTTCCAGCTCGACGGTGGCCCTGGCCCTGCCGGACATTCCCCTGGACAGCGGCGAACGCATTCCCCTGCCCATGAACGAGCTGATGCGGGTGCTGGGAGGGGGAATCGTCCCCGGCAGTGGCGTGCTCATCAGCGGCGACCCCGGTATCGGCAAGAGCACCCTGCTCATCCAGGTGGCGGCAGCCGTGGCGGCGGGAGGGCGCAAGGTGCTCTACGTCAGCGGCGAGGAATCGGCCCATCAGATCAAGCGCAGGGCCCTGCGCCTGGGGTTGAACTCACCCTACCTCTATCTGCTGGCAGACGTCAACGTGGACAATGTCCTTGCCCAGGCAGAGCAGCTCCAGCCCGGTCTGATCATCGTCGACTCCATTCAGGCCGTACAGCTCGATGCCGTTCAGAGCAGCGCCGGCAGCATCACCCAGGTGCGCGAGAGCGCAGCGGCGCTGCTGCGCATGGCCAAGTCCTCCAATATCCCCTTGTTCCTGGTCGGACATGTGACCAAGGAAGGGATCATCGCCGGGCCGCGGGTGCTTGAGCACATGGTCGACACCGTGCTCTACCTGGAAGGCGATCGCTTCCACAGCTACCGGCTGCTGCGCTCGGTCAAGAATCGCTTTGGCTCGACCAATGAGGTAGGTGTCTTCGAGATGAACGCCGAGGGCATGGCCGAGGTGGCCAATCCCTCGCAGGTGTTCCTGGCCGAAAGGCTGCCCAATGCTTCCGGCAGCGCCATTGCCGTGCCTATGGAGGGCACACGCCCCCTGCTGGTGGAAGTGCAGGCGCTGGCATCGACGACATCGTTTCCGCAGCCGCGACGCACGGCCAATGGCGTGGACATGACCCGCCTGCTCCTGGTCACAGCCGTTCTGTCCAAGCGCGTGGGCCTGCGGCTGGCCGATCAGGACGTGTTTGTGAACGTCATCGGCGGCCTCAAGATCGCCGAACCAGCCAGCGACCTGGCCATCGCCCTGGCCATCGCCTCCAGCGTCCATAACCGGCCGGTTGCCGCTGACCTGGTGGCCATTGGCGAAATCGGCCTCAGCGGCGAGCTGCGCTCGGTCAGCCAGTTGGCGCGACGGCTTGGGGAAGCCCAACAGTTAGGTTTCACGCAGGCCATCATCCCCCCCTTGCCCAAGCGGCGGGCTGCAGCTGACACGCTGCCCGAGGGCCTGCAGATCATCCAGGCGCGCTCACTGGCCCAGGCCATTGAGGCCGGGCTGGTGCGCTAGACAAAAGACGAGCAGCGCCGCAGGCATCCCGGGAGCCGACCGGCGGCGGCTAGCGCCGCTATTTGGCTTTGGCAGGCGGCGGCTTCGCCGCCGGATCAGTCGACTCGGGCGTTTCCCAGGGTTCTGCGGGCTCTGTGCCCTCACCCTGCATCACAAGCTCGCCGTGCAGATAGGCGCCTTCATCAAGCAGGAAGGAAACCACCCGGATCACACCCCACATACGCCCCCCTTCCAACAGCTCGACGCGGTTTGCATCGAGAGTGCCCTTGTAGGCGCCGGACACCGAAACCGTGTCGGCCTTAACGTCCGCCAGAACGCGTGCTTCGGGTCCGATAATGATATTGCCCAGCGTTTCGATCCTGCCTTCTTCGACAATGCCATCGATTCGCACCGTTCCCTCGCACTTGATCTCGCCGCGCAGGGTGGCATGCATACCGATGGTGACTTCGATTCTGTCGGGTTCAGGACGACGTTCGCGCCGTAGCATTTGAAAGTAACTCCGCAAGGTTGGCGTGCTGGGGCAGAAAAGGCAGCACCAGCCGCTCAGGATTAGCTGAGGTGTTTGAGCAGGGGTCCCATCGATTCGCCGCCGTGGATGCGCGAGATGGCCTCGGCCAGGAGGGGCGCGACGGACAGGACTTTGAGCTTGGGATGGTGCTTCTCCTCCGGCAAAGCAATGGTGTTGGTCACCACAAGCTGCCGGATATGAGGCGCATCCAGGTAGGGGAGAGCGCTGGGCAACAGCACCGGATGGGTAATGGCCAGGTAGATCTCAGGCCGGGCGCCCTTGTCCACGAGCGCGTCAACCTGCTTGAGCACACTGCCGCCGGCGATGATGTCATCGAACACCACGGGGGTCCTGCCTTCGATATCGCCGATGGCGACGGTCTCCACGATCTCCGGGGTCAGCCGGCGCTTGTGCATAAGCACCAGGTCCAGCCCGAGAAGCTGGGCGAAGCGGCCGGCAAGCTTCGCGCGCCCCACGTCAGGGGCGACCACGACCGGATCCGTCAGATTCAGCTCGCGGAAGTAGGCCGCGAAAACCGTCATGGCAGACAGCGGATCGACCGGAATGGTGAAGAACCCCTGTGTGGCCTCGGCGTGGATGTCCACGTAGATCACACGGGACGCCCGCATCGTCTCCAGCATCGTGGCGACGGCCCGAGCGCTGATGGCCTCCCGCCCGTGAGCCATGCGTTCCTGGCGCGCATAGGGAAAGTAGGGAACGACGACGTTGATCGTGTGCGCGGACGCCCGCCGAAAGGCGTCGACGTAAAGCAGCAGTTCCATCAAGTGGTCATTCACCGGGTGCGAACAGGGCTGGATGAAGAACACATCGTCATCACGCACCAATTCGTCGACGGAAACGTGAATCTCCGAATCAGGCAGTTGAAGCGTTGTGCACCGTCCCAGGGGGATGTTCAGATCGAGCGCAACCTCTTCGGCGAGGGAGCGATTCGCAGAACCAGAGAAAATTCGCAGTGCGTGACGATTGTACGACATGATAACTTATGTCCACTGGCACATCCGCAAAGGCATTGGCCAAGCGATCATTATATGGTACGATTCGTGCCCTGCCCAAACCTGAAACGCGTTCAGCCTGGAGGATTTTTTGACGCAACCGAAGATCAGACTGCTGGTGGCAACACACAATCCCGGCAAAGCAAGAGAGTATCGGGAGCTGCTGGCCGACCTGCCCGTCGAGGTCACCTGGCTGGATGCCGAGGGTATCACGTTCGAGGCCGACGAGGATGGCGACACCTTCGAGGCCAACGCCATCCTGAAGGCCAGCGCCTACGCGCACGCCACGGGCCTGCTCACCTGGGCTGACGACAGCGGGCTGGAGGTGGACTATCTGGACGGATGGCCGGGGATCGCCTCGGCGCGCCATGCCGGACCCGAGGCAACCGATGAGGATCGGGTGCGTATCCTGCTGGACCGGCTCAAGGGCGTCCCCATCGAGAAACGGACGGCGATGTTCCGCTGCGTGGTGGCCCTAGCCTGGCCCGACGGCCGGGCCCTTACGGCAAGCGGCTCCTGTCCAGGCGTGATAGCCGACCGGCCTGCCGGGTCCGGCGGTTTCGGCTATGACCCGGTCTTCTATCTCCCCGAGACCGGGCTGACTTACGCCCAACTCACCCCTGATGAGAAACACACCATCAGCCACCGCGGAAGAGCGGCAAGACAGGCACGAGTGCTCCTGGAGCAGTGGCTGGCAAGCGCCAGCCAGTGAGACGCACAGACGCCAAGAACACCATGACGGCGCTCCTGGGTCCAGAAGCACCGTCATGGCTCACAGAGGGAGGGAGATAATCAGGTCGTCGCGGGGGGATCGGAGGTTTGGGCGCCTTCCATCATCGTCACCAGGGCATCGAGCACGGATTGTGCGCGATGCAATTCCGCCTGTGACATATCGCTCAGGGCATCTTCCATGCCGCCGAACGCCCGCTCCCAGGCCTGGGTCACCAACTGCCGGCCCGCCGGCGTGATCTCGACATGCACGGAGCGGCGGTCCTCGTCGCTGCGTGAACGCTGGACCAGGCCATCGCGCACCAGGCGATCGATGATGCCGGTCATGGTGGCCGAGACCTGCATCACCTGCCGGGACAGCACGCCCATGGTGCTGGAGCCGCCCAGCTCGACCAGGGCGTTCAGGGTGTAGAACTGCGGCACCGTGATGTCCAGGTCCGCCAGGTCCTGGGCGAACCGGCGGTGCTGGAGCCAGTTAAGCTGCATCAGCTTGTGGCGCAGCGCCTGCCGTTCGGCAGCCAGGCGACTACCAGAGGGCTGGTGAAGACCGGAATGAGGGGGCGTTTGGCCGCGAATATTGCCAGAGAACATAGGTACCAACCCTTTGCTCGTGCAGACGAAGTCGACTAGCCTGCTCTTAGCCGTCTCGGGCAGGTTTTGCAGGCGACGCAACTAAGAACATCGACGAAGATTTCCACTCCAAATTTTATGACCCACATAACATTTTCTCAATACCCCCAACCTTGCAATCAGCTTACAATCTCAGCCGTCAGGCGTCAGACGGCAGTCGTCAGACCGTCGAACGCCGCGTGCAGATAGCCATCGAATTTCTATGAGTTGCCCCGCCGTTGATCCATGAACCCGGCAATCGTTGCGGTCACCTGCTCTGGCTGCTCGATCATGAGCATGTGTCCGGCGCCCTCGAACCACTTCAGGTCGGCGTTGGGGAGTTGTTCGGCGAGATAGGTCGCACCGGCAGGGGGGGTCATGACATCCCGCGTGCCGGCCAGGACGAGTGCGGGGGTCTGGCAATCGGGCAGGCTCTCGCGCACATCGAAAGCATTGCAGGCGACCCAGTCGCCATAGAAGACGTCGAGGTCGACGGTCTGCAGGTGTCGCAGATAGTGACGTTTTTGCTCTGGGGTGGCCCTGGGCCCATGCACCCACTCGACGAGCTGCGCCGCCACCAGCGATGGCTGCGTGCGCACGTTGTCGAGAATGGCGGGCGCCACACGCAGGCGAGCGCCGGTCGCAGCCAGAACGAGCCCACACAGGTGTTGCGGATAGCGTAGGGCAAACTGCAGGGCGATCGCCCCTCCCATCGAATGACCTGCCAGCACAAAAGGCGGGAGCTTGAGCATCGCCGCCCAGGAGGACAAGACCTCCACGTAGCCGCCGATGCTGTCGCGGCCGGGTCCCTGGGAGCGCCCGTGGCCGGGAAGATCAAGGGCGTAGACGTCATGGTTCGCCAGCCGCCGGAGGCCGGGAGGCCAGCTCATCAGGCTCATGCCGGCGCCATGCACCAAAACCAGGGGAGGGCGCTGCTGCGCCAGGTCATCTCGATGTTCGCTGTAGTGCAGTCGCTGGTTCTGAACAGGTGCGTAGGACATGGTGATTCTCCCCTTGCGGGCAAAAACCTGGCGCTAAGGTAGCGCCAGCAGTGTAGCAAAGGCCACAGCGGCGACCAAGCACAGACCCGCTCTCACGCGACGAGGACCGCCGTCCCGGAACGAGAGGCGGTCCTCGCTATCCTCAATGCACTTGCCCCGCCAGGAAGGGAGCGTGGTTGGCCAGATCCTACGCCTGGTCAGCCGGCGGCTGCGGCGCGGAGGGCGGCATGGGCGCCTGGCCCGGCATCATCAGATCGCTCGTGGGCGATGGCAAGGGTTCCTCGGGGATCACGACCCAGGCGATGATGTAGGCAAGAATGCCGCCGCCGCCCCAGATGGCGAGCAATAGGAGACCCAGCCGGATGAGGGTCGGATCGATGTTTAGATAGTTGCCGATCCCGGCGCAAACGCCGGCGATCATGCGATCGTTGCGGGGACGGTAGAGACGCTTCGTTGTCATGGCACGGACTCCTCAAGGGATGGCTGCATGTGTTTCTGATGGGCATTACGAACGGACGCCCCTGTGGGTTTCAGAGCCGGGCGCAGACAACGAAAGCGCCGCCCTATCCACAGGCGGCGCTGGTCCCTCAGGCAAGCCCAGACGGCGCTACAGGCCGGAGGCGCGCAGGTGCGCGCTGAGCTGGAAGGATGTCACCGTATCCGGATTGTAGCGAACCCGTACCTGCCCGCTGTGCGCATCGGGAATGATCTTGTCAACCCCATTGATCGACAGCGCCCTGGTCGCACGTGCGATCCAATCCCGACGGTCAATACTGTCAACATAGAGTGTGGTCCACAACATCTGTTGAGTCATCTCGGCCTCACAGAATTACAGGAGAGAATGAATAGCTTGCAGCGTGAACGCCGTCTTTATGCCGATTATAGCACCGCACGATTGCCAGATGGCAACGCGCACACCGTCCCTGCTTGCGCGTTGGCCGTCATCCCTCTGCTGTCTGGCGATACTGATCCACTTCTCCCAGAAGCTCCTCCGCCGATTGCCGTCCCGCTTCGGTCAACGTTCCCAGCATGGCGGCCAATTCCTGGACGCGTTGCGGACCGGCCAGCTCATGGAGGCGCGTCACGGTGCGGTCGCCGTCCACCAGCTTCTGCACCGCCAGGTGACAATCGCCATAGGCGGCAATCTGCGCCAGGTGGGTGACACAGAGTACCTGATGATCACGGGCAAGCGCCGCCAGCTTGCGCCCGACAATCGTGCCCACGCGACCGCCGATACCCTGGTCGATCTCGTCAAAGATGAGCGTCGGCGTGGCGTCCGCACGTGAGAGCACCTCTTTGAGGGCCAGCATCAGGCGGGCGGTCTCGCCGCCGCTGGCCACCCTGGCCAGGGGGCGGAGGGGTTCGCCGGGGTTCGCCGACACCAGGAACTGCACCCGGTCGATGCCGGTGCCGTCAAAGGCCAGGCGCTGGTCGCCGGCAAAGCATCCCTGGGGATCGGACTGCTGCACGATCTCGACCTGGAAACGGGTGCCGCCCATCCGCAGATCGGCCAGCTCCACCTCGATAGTCTGCGCAAGACCCTGCGAAGCGGCACTCCGCGCGGCCGAAAGCCGGGCCGCCTGCTCGCCGATGACGTGAAGGAGCCGGGTCTCATGGGCCTCGAGTTCGGATGTGCGTGTTTCACTGCCAGACAGTCGTTCCAACTCAGCCTGCGCCTCACGACCGTAGGCGATGATCTCGGCGATGCTCTCACCGTACTTGCGCTTGAGCTGGTAGATCAGATCCAGCCGCTCTTCTACCTCGGTCAGCCGCTCCGGGTCAAAGGCAATGCTCTCGCTGTAATCGGCCAGAGCACGGGCCAGGTCGCTCAAGCGATCGAGCGCTTCGGCGGCCTGGTTCTGCAGCGCCCCCAGGTCGGGATCCACGCGGCTGAGCTTCTCCAGCCGGCCTGCGATCTCACCCACCTGGTCAACCGCTGAAGGCATCTCGTTGTCGCCGTCACTGAGCAAGCGGTAGATGGCTGCCGATTGGCCGGCCAGGATCTCAGCATTGGCCAGACGGCGGCGCTCACCCTCCAGGGTTTCATCTTCACCAGCCTGCAGACCGGCGGCGGCGATCTCTTCCACCTGATAGGTGAGCAGGTCAACACGGCGCGCCAGCTCACGACTGTCACGCCGCAGGCTGTCCAGCTCAACGCGCACCTGCCGCAGCTCCGCGACCCAGCGCGCCAGCTCGCCCCGCATCGGATCCAGGCCGGCATAAGCGTCGAGCAGGAACAGGTGTGAGCGCGTGTTCAGCAGTGACAGGTGCTGTCCCTGGCCGTGGATGTCGATGAGCTGTCCCCCCACCTCGGCCAACAGATTCTGGGCCACGGCGCGACCGTTGACGCGGGCGACGCTGCGGCCGCCGCGGCGCACTTCCCGCGCCAGGATCAAGAGGGATTCTTCCTCGCCCAGGCCGTCCGCGGCCAACCTGGCGCGAATGCGCTCTCCGATCTCGCCCTGCAGCTCAAACATGCCCTCAATGCTGGCGATCTCAGCGCCGCTGCGCACCACGTCCTGGCTGGCGCGCGTGCCCAACAGCAGCTCGATGGCGTCGATGATGATGGATTTGCCCGCGCCCGTTTCGCCTGTCAGGACACTGAAGCCGGGATGAAACCGCAGCTGCAGGTCATCGATGATGGCGAAATCCTTGACGCGCAGTTCGCTTAACATGACAGCCGTGATCGAGGTGCGCAGCGCCCTACTCGAAGGAGCTCACACCCGCCATCAGGAGCGGAAGCGTGTGCGGGCGTAGATGGTGCTGATGGCCAGGGCGACGAACAGACCGGCGGTGATAAGGCCATAGAGCCCGCGCGAGGCCGAGATCGGCAGCCCAACCAGTGCTGCCGCCACGAGCACAATGGCAGTGACGATGATATCCAGATTGCGCGAGCGCTTCCGCCCCGCCGCCTGCCAGACCACCTCGGCCAGGGCGCCACCCGCTGCCGGCCCGGCGAACAAGGCCACAATCCAGCCGATGAAGCCGGGAAGGAAGAGCCCGAGCAAACCGCCGATCACGCCGAGGACGAGTCCCCCTACCGCTGCCGCCACGTAGGCCAAGAGCTGGTTCGAAGCCTTGGCGGTATAGAACTTGTCCTGTTGGCCGCGCACGCATTCGCGGCAGCGATAGCCCACCGGCGTCTGCACCGCACATTCGGTGCAGATGGGCTTGTTGCAGCGGTTGCAGCGCAGCATGGTCTCACGGTCGGGATGGTTGGCGCAGTGCAGCGTTTCATGCACCTGCTGCTCCTGGTTGACGCCATCGAGGCGGGCCAGGGCGGCCTTTGCCTCCTGGTTAAAGGGATCCAGGGTGAGCACGCGATCCACGGCCTGCCGTTTCTCGGCCGGGTCATCGACCAGGGAAGCCAGAAACAGCCAGGCGTCTTTGTCGTTGGGCTGCTGCTCCACTGCCCGCCGGCAAAGGCGGGCGGCTTCCTCGCGATCCCCTGCCACGGCGGCGGCGCGAGCGTCTTTCAAGAGGTTGTAGGCGGTCAAATCATCCATGGAGGTTCAGGGTGCGAACAAGTCAGGTAGCGCCGGAGCAGGTCAAACACTCCAGCGCAGGCGATCCATCAGGGTCTTGTAGAAATAGCTTTGCGGCTGTAAGCGCACAAAACGGGCCGCGTCTGGGCCCGAGGTGACGAGCACTCTATCACCATCTTGAAGGTCAATCAAGAACTGCCCATCCACTGTGAGGATGGCGCCGTGATCGGTCTGAACTTCCAGGCTCACAACCACGTCACGATCGAGCACCACAGGACGGGCAAGACTGAGGTGAGGGGCAATGGGAAGGAGGAGAATATTCTCAAGCTCCGGCGGCAGAATCGGTCCCCCGGCGGCCAGAGCATAGGCCGTCGAACCCGTGGGCGTCGCTACGATCACACCGTCCGCGATATAGGTCGTCAGTGTGCTCCCGTTCAGGCTGGCGGTGATGCGGATCACACGGGCGAGACTGCTGCGACTCACCACCACATCGTTGAGCGCCTCCAGCGTTCCGTCAAGCAGCTCCGCCCCACGCCATGCCTCGGCCTTGAGCATCAAACGGTGTTCCAGCCAGTAGTCGCCTGCCAGGACACGCGGCAACTGCTCCCGCCAGTCAGCGGGCTGCACCTCGGTCAGAAAACCGAGGCGGCCAAGATTGATGCCCAGGAGAGGAACAGAAAGGCGGGCGGCGACGCGCCCGGCGCGCAGCAGGGTGCCATCGCCTCCCAAGGTGATGAGCAGCGCCAGGTCGCCCAGCTCGCGTTCAATCGCGGCCGTGTCCCAGCTCGACCCGACCCAAACACCGTGTCCCTGCGCTCTCAGCCAGTCAGCAATGTCAGCCCCCAGGCTCTGGGAAGCGGGAATCTTAGGGTGATGAAGGATGCCAATACGCATGTGCCTGTGAGCCTGGCTCAGAAATCCTGTCCACTCAGGACAGGCGAGGGAGGGCGCCGGGGCGGGAGCCCGGAATCAGAGGAAGTGGGGTTGGGAAATGGCTGATCGGCATCGATGCGCTTCTGCAACTGGCCGGCAAGGCCCGGCCCGGCCAGTCTCTCGACGCGGCTGCCCGATTTGACCAGTGCATCCTCCACCGCCCGCGGGAGCGCTGATTCGCTGCCTATCAGGGTGACATTGCGTGCTGCCATCGCCTCGCCCTGCGTTGCGGCAATGGCAGGCCGGAAACGGGCGACGTAGCGCAGCATGACGACATAGGTGGCGGCGTCAGCCGGAAGCTCGCTGATCAACAGACAGTGTTCGACGGTCTTGCCCGGAGGCTGCGGCGCGATCTGGGTGAACGTTACCCAAAGCACCCGGCGGCCGTCTGCCTTGATCTCCGCACGAGTCCCCAAGCCCTGGGGCTCGATGAAGTAGACGCCTGCACCCAAGGGGGCAAACTCGCACACCGCCGGACCATATTCTGGCTTCTCGCCGGTTCGCCGGACCATTCCGCTCCAGCCGTCCGTCCACAAGCGCACCGCCAGATTGGGATGGCCGTCGATGCGCACGCGCACCACGGCAAAGCCGGGCGATGCCCCGCCATCGCTGACCGTGGCCTGCCAGCTTCCGCCGGCGGCCGGAGCCTGCAGGCGCAGCGTCACTTCGACGACATTGGCGCCGTCCACCTGGACTTCGGTGCTGGCCTCGCCATTGGCCCCTACCACCGCCAGGCGATAGAGGCCGCTGCCCAGCCCCACGAAGCTAAAGGCGCCGGAGGCGTCGGTGACTTGGGTGAGCTGCTGTTGGTCCGATCCCCGCAGGGTCACCTTGAGTCCGGGGCCGCCGGGCACCGTGCCGCGAATGACGCTCTGCGCCGGTGCAACGGGCGCCAGCGTGAAGTTGGCCACACGCTGGTTGGCGCCGTCCATTTCCAACCCGTCCCGGCGAGCATCCGTCCCAGGAACGACCAGGGTGTAGGTTCCGGCCGTCAAGCCTTCAAAACGGTACGTCTCATCGACGCCGATCGTGACGCTGCGGTCGCCGCCCGGTCCCCGCAGGAGGATGGTCTTGCCGGCGCCGTGGGTCACCTTCCCGCTGATACTGCTTGCGGAGGCGGGCACATCCGGCGCCGGCAGGGTGGGAGGCAGAAAGCGCACCATCAGGATGCGCGTGCTGTCCAATACCACCTCCGCCTTGACCCCGAGACCCGCCGGGGTGATGGTATACCGGCCGGCGCTGAGTGGGGCAAACTCCAGGGCATAGGGACCATGCTCGGTCTTGCTGCCCGTCAACTGGGCATAGCCGGCCCAACCCGCAGTAGCGATCTGCACCAACAGGTTGAGCTTACCCTCGACACTGGCGCGAATCACCCCAAATCCCGGCGAGCGCCCGGCGTCGGTGATTTCCACCTGCCAGTCAGGCGTGGGCGGCGCTGGTGGCGGCGGCGGCTCGCCAAGGTCCACGCGAAGGGCATTGAAACCATCGACCTGCAGGTTATTGCGGACCAGCCGCGTGCCCGGCACCGACAGCCGATAGCTGCCCGCGGGCAGCTCCTCGAACCGGTAGGCGCCCGTATCGCCGGTGATGGTTTCCTCCGCCGAGCCAACCCCGCGCAGGATGACCCGGCGTTGGGGGTAGCCGTGAATCACGCCGGAAATCACGCTGCGCACGGCCACCGGCGGCAGAATGCCCTGGTCGCCATTGTCGGCATCCGTCACCGGACGCCGGGGCGTCTTGGGCAGGGCCGCCAATGCTTCCACCGCCGGCAGGCGCCCATCGGGCCACGTCGGCGAGTACCAGGCGTGAGTCTCCCAGCCGACCCCGCGCAGGATCGCATTCCCCATCAGCCAGAAGGCCGTGCAGAAGTAGTAGGGCGGGGCCGCAGGAAAACGCTCGCTGACCCCCATCATGACCTGGGCGATGTCCACCACCTTCTGCGCGTGGAGGGCGGGAGTGGTCGTGGGATAGCGGGGATCATCATCCTCGCCGACAATCGGACCGTTCTCGGTGGAGAGAATGGGCAGATAGCGGCCCAGATGTTGGTGACAGAGGTCGCCCAACCGTTCATAGACGCGGAAACAGGAGGGGTCGTCATGGACTGACTGGTCTGGGTTCTTGCCCTGGCTGCGCTGCTGGTTGACGAACGCCCGCGAGCGCAGTCGCCAGTTGCGCCCCTGCCAGGCCGCCATGCCGAGCCGCTCATACTCCTCCCTGGTCAGCTCGTCGCCGCGCTGGTTGATGGCGTCGTAGGGATAGTCGAGCGGATGGTTGATGTCGTAGTTGTGGGCTGCGATCCAAACGGGCTCGTCGAACAGAGAACGACCCGCCAGCCTGATCATCCTGCCGATGAAGTCCCACTGGTTGCCAATGGCCATGGCCGGCACTGCCGGGTAGCCGCCCGCGGCCAGGACCTTTTCCATGTCGGCCAGGGCAGCCCTGGCGGCCACGTCCAGTGCGTTGGGCGGGACGACGCCCCCTTCCCATTCGGTGCCCACATCGGGCTCGTTATTGAACTCGAAGTACCTGACCCCCTGGCTCACATAGTCTTTCAGGTAGCCGATTTCTTTACGGCTGAGCGTGCTTTTCTCCAGGTCAAGTGCATTGGGCCGCGGGCGATAGATGCGTACGACCGGCATGATGCCCGCGTGCAACAGGAGCTCCGCAAATTCCAGGCCGCCATCATGAAGGAACTTGACCCACTTCACACCCAGCCGCTGAAGCTCCGGAATCCAACGGCTGCGCAGCTCACCGGCGCCAACCAGGCCGGCATTGCCGCCGCTCCAATGCATGCCTATCCCATTGTCTTGGGGGGGACGGGGGTAGTCTTGCAGGCGCATGGGGGAACCTCGTCGCGCACAGGGGGGGGCGATAAGCGGGTGCGCCGGCTCTCACCGCAGCGCACCCATTGCAGACTCGTTAAGCCGTCAACTGATCTTGCAGCCAGCCGACGATTTCTTCCTGGCTCACGACCGTCTGGCTGCCAGCCTTCAAGTCACGGACGGTGACGGTGTTCTGGGCAAGCTCTTCTTCACCGAGCAGCAGGGCAAAGCGTACGGCCGCACGGTCGGCCGCCTTGAGCTGTGCTTTCAGGCTGCGGTCGCCAAAGCTCAGCAGGGCAGGGATACGGGCCGAGCGTATGTCACTCACGATGCGTATCGCCACTGGCTTGGCCTGAAGGCCGTGATGCAGAACCATGACCTCGGGGTGGTCCAACGCCGGCGGTTGGATGCCCTGGCCGCGCATGCTCATGACGATGCGCTCAATGCCAATGCCTACCCCCACGCCAGGGGTCGCCGGACCGCCCACCGATTCCACCAGGCCATCGTAGCGGCCACCTCCGCAGAGGGCGTTCTGAGCGCCCAACTCCTCACCCCAGACCTCGAAGACCGTGCGTACGTAGTAGTCAAAGCCGCGCACCAGGCGCGAGTTGACCGTAAAGGGCAGTGAGAGGCTGTCAAGATAGCCTGTCAGACTCTGAAAATGCTCGCGGCAGGTCTCGCACAGATGATCGACGCTGCGCGGAGCGCCGGGAAGCAGCCGCAGCGTTGCCTCCTCCTTGGAGTCAAGCACCCGCAGAGGATTCACCTGCAGCCGGCGTTGGTCGACCGCGGGCAGGCGGTCCCATTGCTCCTGGAAATAGGCGACCAGGTGCTGGATATAGGCGGGCCGGCACTGGGGACAGCCAATCGAATTGAGCTGGAAGGTGAGGCCGCGGAATCCCAGCTCATGGTACAGGCTGTAGGCAAGCTGCATGATCTCAAGATCGGCGGCAGCGTCTTCTTCGCCGAGCAACTCGGCGTTGAACTGGACATGCTGGCGAAAACGGCCCGCCTGTGGCTTCTCATGCCGGAACAGGGGACCGATCGCAAAGAGCTTGACCGGTTTGGGCCAGGAAGCCATGCCATGCTCGACATAGGCACGCATGAGACTGGCCGTGAACTCGGGGCGCAGGCTGACGTTGGCGCCATCGCGATCCTCGAAGGTGTAGAGCTCCTTGTCGAGAACAACGGCCGACCCTTCCTGCAGACCGCGCAGGAACAGCCGCGTTTCTTCGAGGATGGGTGGATCGATCTGGACATAGCCAAAGCGACCGGTAAGCTCTTGGGCCTTGCCGATGATGCGTCGCCAATAGCGGAAGTCGTCAGGCAGGGTGTCGTTGAAGCCGCGAAGAGTCTGGAAGCGCATGACGATCAGGAAGCTGTGCGAGTGATGGAGTCGAGGGCGTCGCTGCCACAGGCGTGCTGGAAGCCGCAGCGGCGGCAGCGTGCAGGGTCGTCGTGGCTGCGCCGGACACGCGCAACCTGCCGCGCCTGGCGCATGGCCGCCAGGGCCTGCAGGAGAGCGTCGCGCAGCTCGTCGGAGAAAGGCAGGCGCACCGTGGCATTGGCATAGTGCACGATGCCGTAGGCCGGACGGCTGCCCATGGTGTCTTCGACAAGCAAGCAGTAGGCTGCCAACTGGAGTTTATGAGCCGGGTACGGATCGGAGCCGGCGAGACGGGTGGACTTGACCTCAACGGGCACCACGCCGTCCGCGGTGTCGACCAGGTAGTCGGGTCTTCCCACCAGGCCGTACCGGCGCGACATGAGAGGTCGCTCGCTACGCCGCCACGCGCCCATATCGGCAGCAATGATCTCGCCGGCGGGCAAGCCGGCGGCATGGCGCTGGCGCCGAGCCCAGACATAGAGCCCAATGCCCGCCAGCAGCAAGACCGCGGCGAGCGGCAGCAGGACCATCATCATCCCTGGGCGCCGCGCAGGCCGGTGTAGGGAAGGATCACGATCGGCATTCCCGTAGGCTTCTGGGCGGTGAACCAGGCCGCGTCCTCAGGCGACAGGCGAATACATCCGTGCGATGCCGGGGCGGCGCCCAGGCTGGCCTCGCCATCGTACACCTTGACGCCCGACTCGCTGAGATGGTAGGGCAGGCCATGGATCAGGTAGTCGCCGCCGTTCAGGTTGAACAGCCACCAACCTTCGTCGGCCATGACACCGCCACGGCCCTGAAAAGTGCCCCAGTAGGAGCCGATAACGCCCGCCCACGCCGGTGTATCCCATCCGTAGCGCGGGTCTCCCGTGGTGACATGGAGAATGCGCTCGACCTTCCCATCACGCACGACGTGCATCTGCTGGTTGTTCTGATCTACGACGACATAGGCGCCGCGGGGAGGAATGTGGTGCGCCTCGGCCACCGTGACCACCCAGGCCGCCGGCGCTGGCGGCTCATCGGGATCTGGAGTCGCCGGCGGCGTTGCCGTCGGCAGCGGCGTTGCCGTGGGCGTCGGGGTCGGCAGGGGAGCGTCCGCAGCGCGGAAGCCCGATGCGGCGCCAGCCAACGCCGAGGCCGTTGGCGTCTTCGTGGGCGTAGGTGTAGAGACTACGCCCGTCGCGGCGTTGGGGCTGAAGACCATTCCCAGGGCCAGGACCACCAGGGCCAGAATGCCGGCCAGACCCAAGAGCCAAGGAGTGTGTGTACGGGACATGGAAGGGTGGAAGGTCACAACCAGGCGCAGGCGCCCGATCTAGAGCATGGTGAGAAGAGCTGCCACCAGCAGAAGCAGACCGGCGATCAGGAGGACCAGGGCGACGACCTGCATCCGCAAGGAACCGGCGACCACGCGGCCATGACGTGCGTGAGCGCTCGTCCCTGCCTGCAGGGCTGCCGTGTTCCGGTTCTCGTAGCCCTGACTGGCAAGCCACCATGCCCGCTGGCAATAAGCCCATTGGGCAAGCTCGCTGGCGCGTATCAAAGGCCCTGAAGCGGAGTCCTCTGGCGGCAAAGAACTAGATGTCAACGATCTTGTGCTCAAAATCCCGCAGCGCCTGCTCCAGCTTGCGCTGGCGACGGGCGGCGGTGAGGTCGCCACGTGTCCGCTCGACGACCCCACGCACCATGTCGGTCTGGCGACGCAGGCCGCCGGTGATGGCGTCGGGGAAATCGATGGTCACGAGCTCGGTGTAGATGTCATCCATGTAGGCGAAGAGCGCCTCGGCCTCCTCCAGCCGTTCCTGGCGGTCCAGGTCGAGGATGAAACGGCGCAGCTCGCCGGCCGCTTCGGCCAGGCCGCCCAGGTAGGCTGCCGGAGGGATGGCCAGTGCTTCCGGATCAGGCAAAGGGGCATGCTGGACAAGGGCAAACACGATATGGGCTTCAGCCACTTCTTTCAGAGCGTCTTCTGTGTAGCCGGCGTGATAGAGGTCCGGATAGCCGGCCAGGTCAGACGTCATGGCGGCAGCCAGCGCCCGCGCCTGGATGAGCAGCTCGTCGGCCTCCGGAAACTCATGCCGGTGGGTGGCGCGAATGCTCAAGGAACAAAACCGGATCAGCTCACGCGAGCGCGCCAACGCCCGGTCACGCGCGGCGTTTTTGGCCTCAAAACCGGAGCGGATACGATCGATAATGGGTTGCAGATTTTCCAAAGTGGTCTCGAGGGCATAGATTTGAACCCTAAGTATACCGCAGAAGTGCCCCAAGCCCGGAGAAAGGTTCCCTACATACGCATGGCCAGCGGGAGCACCCGATCCACCAGCCACGGCGCCCAGCGCTCCACACGCCAGATCAACCGGCCAAAGGGACTGAGCACCACCAGCCGCCGCCGGTGCGCCGCGGCGTTCAGGATGGCGTCGGCGACCACGGCGACCGGCTGGGTGCCAGGGGCCTGGCGCGGCGGTCGCTCCTGCTGTCCCTCCAGCCGTGCCTTGTGGCGGCTGCCCTGGCGCAGGATGCCCTTCCGGGACAGTTGGGCGCCGCTGGTAAAGTAGGGACAAACAGTCACGACGGCCACACCGTGGGGCTTCAGCTCGGCGGCAAGGCTCTGCCCGAGGCTGTTCAACGCCGCTTTCGAGGCGCTGTAGGCGCCGCTCGTCGGCACGCCGACGAACCCGGCGACAGACGACACATTCACCACCACCCCCCGGCTCTTTTTGAGATGGGGAAGAGCTGCCCGGGTGCAGTAGACGGCCCCGAAATAGTTGACGGCAAACTGCCGTTCGATGTCACCCGGCTGCAGATGCTCGAACGGTCCCGAAACGATCATGCCGGCGTTGTTGATGAGCACGTCGACGCCGCCAAAATGGGCGACGGTGCGATCGATGAGCGCTTGGCACTGATCCGGGTTGGCCACGTCGAGGGTAAAAGGAATCGCCATGTCGTCGCCGCCAAACTCCACCGCGAGCTGCTCCAGGTCAGCCGTGCTGCGCGCGGCAAGCGCCAAGCGGGCGCCGGCACGGTAGAAGGCGATGGCGGTAGCCCGTCCAATCCCGCTGGAGGCGCCGGTCACAATGACCACTTTGTCGGCAAAATCGTTCATGAGCAATCTGTTCCTTGGCCCTGCACCATGTCAAAACGCCGCATCCTCGAGATGCCGCATCCAGATACGCTCACAACGCCGCCGCGAACTAGCGACCGGCATACAGGCGGTCGGTTTTGGCGGCAGCGATGAAGTCATTCAGGTGCAGCCCTTTCACCGTATGCGTCCACCACTGCACGGTGACGCGCCCCCATTCCGTGGTCAGCGCCGGATGATGATCCTGCGCCTCCGCCATCGCACCCACAGCATCGGTGAAAGCGAGCGCCTCGGCAAAATCCCGGAAAGCAAAGACCCGATCGAGGCGAGTGACTTCCCCGCTTTCAACGAGGCGCCACCCAGGGATCTCGCGGAGGAGGGCGGCGATCTCCTCGTTGGTGAGGGGACGAGCGTCGCGGCCTGCGCGGGTGCAATTCCTGTCGGCCAGAAGGATAGGATCGGACATCAACGAAGCCTCTCAACCTGCATAGACGCCGTGGGTGACCGTGGCAGGGTCAGGCCAGGGGCTCGTTTCCGCGAACGCGATGGCGTCCTCAACCTCGATCTCGCAGCGGCGCCCGATCTCATCCAGCTCGGCCTGGTCAGCAATGCCATCGTCCAGCAGGCGTGTCTCGTACCGGCGCACCGGGTCCTTGGCCTCCCAGGCGGCAAGCAGATCGCGGGGCACGTACTCGGCGCCGTCGTGGATGGCATGACCGAGCATGCGCATGGTAGCGGCCTCAATGAGCGTCGGTCCATCGCCCATCCGCGCCCGATCCACGGCCTCGGTGACCGCGGCATAGACAGCCTCGACATCATTGCCATCGACCGCCACGCCGGGAATCCCATAGGCCGCTGCCCGGCCGGCGATGTTCGTCACCCGCATCTGCTGGTGCAAAGGGGTGGAGTAGGCATACTGGTTGTTCTCGACGACCATCACCAGCGGCGCCTGCCAGAGAGCCGCCATGTTGAGCACCTCATGGACCACGCCGGCATGGCTCGAACCGTCGCCGAAGAACGTGAGTGCGACCCGCCGCTCATCACGGTAGCGAAAAGCCATGGCCACGCCCAGTGTGACCGGCAGTGATTGCGGCAGGTGGCTGATGAAGCCGATGATATTCAAGTCCAGGTCGCCCATACCGTGCAGATTGGCGTCGCGGCCGGCAGAGACCCCCGTCGCCCGTCCCAGCAGACTGGCGAAGATGCGGCGCGGCGATAGCCCGCGCACCAGATAACACCCCAGGTCACGGTGCATCGGCGCCACCACATCCTCCGGCGCCAGGGCGTAGGCCGCACCGACGCCGATGGCTTCGTGTCCGCGCTGGCTGAAGGTGCTCCCCACCCCGCGGCCCTGCTTCCAGACGGCAAGCATGCGCTCGTCAAAGACGCGGGTGAGCCGCATCCAATAGTAGAGGTCCAGGCGCCGCGCTGCCGAATGCGCCATGTTCAGACACCGAGATGGTCGAGCTGCCGCCGCAGCAGCGACACCAGGTCGCTGACAGTGCGGCGGTCGAAGGCAAACCGGGCGCCAGCGGCAGCAAAGAGCTCCGGCAGGGAGCGCGTGTAACCCAGGCCCAGCGCCGAGCGGTATTGGGCCACGGCCCGCTCCTGGTCCTGCAGGGCATTGCGCCAGACCTGCAGTGCGCCCAACTGCGCCAATCCATACTCGACGTAGTAGAACGGCACGCCGAAGATATGGCCTTTGCGGTGCCAACCGGTCTCTTTCTGCGCCTGCATGCCGCTGTAGTCGATGCCGGGCAGATAGCGATCCCACAGCTCGCACCATATGCGGTCGATGTCGGCGACGTCCACCTCAGCCGGGGCCTCGGCGTACAGCCAATGCTGGAAGCTATCGACGACCGCCATATAGGGCAGGAAGAAGACGATGCTGGTCAGCTCCTCGGCCAGCGCCCGCCGGGCGTCCTCTTCCGAGTAGTAGCCCCCCTTCTCACGAGACCAGTAGGGAGAGCTGAGCAGCTCCATGCCCATCGAAGCCACCTCACAGAACTCCATCGGACCATTGTAGTTCCAGTGGAGAGACTGGTGGCGGATGGATTCGGCAAAATGGAAGGCGTGGCCGGCTTCGTGCATTAGGGTGGTAAAGTTCGCCACGGTGCCGGCAGCGCTCATGAAGATGTAGGGCTTGCCGCTCACCGGAAAGCTGTTGCAGTAAGCGCCGGGCGCCTTATTGGGCCGCGCCTCCAGGTCCAGGAAGCCGTCGCGCATGGCCCGGTAGTCGTCGCCAAAGCGCGGGTCCACGCGGTTGAACACGGCCTGCCCGGTCTCTTCCAGGACGGCTACGCTCTCGAAAGCGGCGATCGGCGCCGGATGGCGGCTCATGGTCGTCATCCACGGGCTCTCCAGGCTCGTTTCCCAGGCGCGCACGGCGCCCGAACCGGCGCCATCGGCCAGAGACCGATACAACTCCGTCGCCAGCGGCACCACCTCATCGGCGACGGCCCCATGCAGGGTCATGCAGTCGGCGGGGCTGTAGTCGAACCTGGCCATATCCCGCCACTGATACTCGCGGAAGTCAGCCAGCCCGGCATTGGCGGCCAACCGGCGCCTCCGCTCCAACATGGTCAGGAACAGGGTGTTCAGGTCCTGGCGGCGGCCGAGATAGGCGTCGAGCGCCAGGCGCCAGACCGCTTCCCGTGTCCCGCGATCGGCGCTGTGGAGGAGGGCATTTGCCTGCGGAATGGCGTAGCTCTCGTCTTGCCAGGTGACCGACAGCCCGCCGATGATCTCATCATACTGCTTGTCCAACAGGCGCAGCTCGCTTTGCAGGCTGACATTCTCATCGCGAAAGAGATCGGCTTCTGTCTGCAGACGCCGGTGCAGGAGGCTCGTTTCCCCGGTAGGCGTGTAATCGCGCAGGGCGAGGAACTTCTGTTTCAGCGCTTGCTCGGCCCTGGCCGCGGCCGGTGCGATTTCTGTGACCAGTCTGCGGAAGCGCGCGTCGGCCTCAGAATCGGCCGTGTTCTCCGTGATCTCGCGATAGATCTGGGCGGTTGCCTCTTCCAGGACCGAAGACAGATCGCTCCAGGCCTGCAGCCAATCGCGTGCCGTCGCCGGTTTGATGTCGGCGGCGAGCAAGGCATCGAAATGCGGCTGGATAGCCTGCCAATCAAGGGGGTCGAACGTTGGATAGTTGTGCGACATGAACACCACGACCTTTTCTTCCTGAGATCGCCTCTACGCGGGCACACAGAAAGTATAGCCAGGTGAACTCGCGCAGCCAAACGTGCGCCGGACATGATGGCTGCGGCCGGGCAGGGTTTGGGTGGCTGCCGCCGCTTCGCTATACTTCTTTCTGCCGGCGCCTCCAGGGGCGCGATGGAATCAGCCGGCCGCCACCCGGTCGCTGACATGACACGAGGAATCTCATGCTCAAGGGTAAGCGCGTTGTGCTCCGACCGATCGAGGCGCCGGACCTGCCAGCCTATGTACGTTGGATGGCGGACACCGACCTGCTCGCATACTTTGGCTTCTACCGGCCCATGAACCTGGCCCAGGAACAAGCCTGGTATGACCGGCAGAATCAGGACCCCGACGTCATCAACTTCGCCGTCGAACTCGACGGCCACCACATCGGCGGAACCGGGCTGCACCTGCACGACCACAAGAACCAGGGCGCCGAGGTGGGCCTGTTCATCGGCGAGAAGGACCTGTGGAACCAGGGCCTGGGGCAGGACATCCTGCGGACCATCGTGGACTACGGCTTCGCCCAACTGAATCTGCACCGCATCTGTCTGCGCGTCTTCAGTGAAAACACGCGCGGCATTCGGGCCTATGAAAAGGTCGGTTTTGTCCACGAAGGTCGCTTCCGCGAGGCGGAATGGCGGCACGGCCGCTGGCACGATCTGCTTTTAATGAGCATCCTCCGGCAGGAATGGGAAGCTCGCCGCTAGGAGACATTAGACTTGGACGTTATCAGCATTGTGGCGCTGTTCTTGCCTCTCCTGCTCATCCTTTGGCTGGCCAATGTCGCCGATGGCCAGCGGGAAAAAGGGCAGCCGGGCGGGGCCTTCACCGTGGCAGCCTATTTCGTGCTGGGGCTGCTGTGGACCTTCCTCTTCTTCGTGGGCATCCTGTTGAGCTTGTTTGGGGTCCTGTTGCGCGCCCAGGCAAGCCTGCAGTCCACGATCGACGCCATGGGCAATTTTGGCGGCCTGAAGCCTGAAGCCGCCCGCGAACTGCTGCTCCGGCTGCCCATGCTCGGCATGGCCTTCTGGCTCCCGGCCCTTGTGGGCCTGGTGCTTCTGCTCCCCCCCGTACGACGGCTGATCGCCCGCTTCATCGGCATCGACGCCCGCAGCACCGTGCATGCCGTGGCGCTCTCGTACACGATGCTCGTCATCGTCAACCTATGGGCGACGGTCGCCTTTGGCCTCGGCAATCTGGCCGACCTCGCCGAAAACGGCCCGGCTACCGATCCCGGCTCCGTTCTCCGGCTGACGTGGGTGCAGGAGCTCGCCTTTGTCCTGATGGCGCTGGTCGGCGTCGGGTTCCTGGCTCGTCGCGATCTTCGCCAAAGCCTGAGGCGCCTGGCCATCGTCCGGCCCACATGGCGCCAGGTGCTGGTGGGCACGATGATCGGCATTGCGCTGGCAGTGATTCTCATTCCGCTCGACTACCTGATGAAGATGACCGGCATCGGTTGGAACCAGGACGTCGAGCGCCTGGGCGAGCAGTTCATCGGGCCCTTGACGCACTCGCTTGTCGGCGTCGTCACGCTGGGCGTTGCCGCGGCACTAGGCGAGGAATCGCTCTTCCGCGGCGCCCTCCATCCTCGCTTTGGCCTCATCCTGACGGCCGTGCTGTTTGCCCTGCTGCACAGCAACTACGGCATCACCGCCAGCACGGCGATCGTGTTGGGCATCGGCCTGGTGCTCGGCCTGGTTCGCCAGCGCGCCAACACGACCACTTCGATGTTCGTGCATGCCTTCTACAACATGTCGATCGGGCTGCTGACCCTTCTCAACCTGTGGCCGCAGTAGGCGGAGATGCTTCATCAAGCGCCGGGGAACGGAAAACGGCGCGGCGCCGTCTTAATTCATATGCACAAAACGCGTTTCCTTTCGCTGTTTGCCCTCGCCGGTGTCGTGGTGGGGTTGGTCTTGCTGGCTGGCTGCGGTCGCCAGTCACTTCCCGCTGATCAGGAGCCGCTGCTGCTGGCGACCTTCACGCCCACGCCGGTTTTGCCGACCCCAACGCCCATTCCAACGCTGCCCGCAGGCAGTGTCCAGGCCGATCGCTTCCAGCTTGTGCTCACCGAGCAGCAGCTCGCCGACCAGGCGCGCAGGGCCCTTGCCGCCCAGGGGTCAACGCCGGTGCGGGACGTGGTCATGGACGCCCAACAGGGCCGGCTGTGGGTTCAGGCCCAGGTTGTTCTAGGATTTCTCCCCGTCAGCGTCGGGCTGGCCGTGACTGCGGTCCCGCAGGATGGCCGTGTGCAGACAACCGTTCAGGAGGTCACGGTGAACGGCGCCCGGGCGGGCGGGGTGCTGCGCGACCAGGTTGACCGGCTGGTCCAGCCCTATCTGGATAGCCTGGCGGCGGTGGAGCAGAATGTGTACGTGGATTCGGTGGTGATCACGGACAGCCAGTTGGAGATCACGGGCCGGCGGCGCTGACGGAAGGTCGTCTGCGCTGCTACCAGCGCAGGAGCCATTCCTTCACGCGCTGGCGCAGCCAGCCCAGGGCCGGCAAGCCCGTCGCCCGCGGGGGGCGCGGGGCGAGATCATAGTCGTTCTCAGCGACCCAGCCGGGGCCGGTGAGACGCAAAACCAGGCGCTGCATGACGCCGGAACGGGCCAGGGCGGCGACATGCACCCGATCGTTGGCCGGCAGGTCGATCTCACCCTGCCAGACCCCATCGCCATCCACGATGGCCTCAAGCCGGCAAGGGCCGGTGGCTTCAAGCCGGTCGTTGACAGCCCACAGTTCGATAGCGTGTTCAGAAACGCGGGCCAGGGGCGCCACGGGGGCGCACGAGCGACTCACCTGCGCATAGGCTTGTTTGGGCGGCCCCTCATAGGGAAACACGCTCCAGGAAATCGCAGGCCAAGGTTCATTCCACTGCCATAGGAAACAGCCTGTCGCCTCCGGACGCAGGCGATAGGCCTCGATGCCGGCCTGCAGACCGCGACCCTGCGCTGATTGGCTGGCCTGCACAAACGCCTCCAGGGTGCCCGCGGCCTTCTCCGGGGCGGCCTGTGGCCCGGCGTAGTGCCAGAGCTTGTCAAGCTGGGCCTGGCGCGCCGTCCAGGCAGCGCCAGGTGGCCAGAGCTTTTGCCCGGGCAGAATGCCGGCGAGTGTCGCGATGTCAGGGGGAGCCGCCAGGCCGAATTCGCTCATCAAAGGCGCCGGATCACGCTCGTACACCTGCGGCGGCGCCTTGCCGTGCCACACGCGCCAGTTGTGGCTGTCCCCCGGTCCCGGCGAAGCCGGCAGCCACCGCCGCGCCGGATCTTCAATGGCCGCGACCTCGCTCAGCGCCCGCGCCAGGCGGCGATGGCGGCCCGGTCCCCACTCGTTCCCCCCGCACCAGAGAAAAACGCTGGGGTGGTGGCGCAAGCGGCGGATGATGCCACGCGTTTCGGCACAGGCCAGGGTGAGAAAGCCGTCGTCGTCAGGCAGGTGGTCGAAGAAAACGCAGGCAATGGGCATCTCCTGCCACACCAGCAGCCCCAGCTCATCACAGAGATCATAGAACAGGCCCCGCTCGCGGCCTCCCCCGCCCCAGACGCGCACCGCGTTGATGCCTGCCTTCACCGCGGCTTCGAGCAGTTGGCGGCACCTCGCCTCTTCGTCGGGGGCGCCGCGCAGCAGGTCCAGGGAAGTCCAGTTGACCCCCCGCAGGCGCAGCGGCGCGCCGTTGAGCACCAGGCGGCCGTCCGCTTCCCAGCCCACGGTGCGCGCGCCCACCCGCAGGCAAACCTCATCCAGAAGGTCGTCGCCGTCGCTCAGCCGGAGCTGAAGCTGGTAGAGATAGGGCAGACCGCGGTCAGACGTCGACCAGGGCCGCAGCCGTGCCTCCGGCCAGCGCAGATGCAGAACCTGGCGACCGGCATCGACGGTCATAGACCAATGCCGGACCTGGGAGCTCACCTCCGGCGCCGGAGAGACCGGCGTGAGCAGTCCGATCAGGGTGATCGGCCGCTGCCGGTCTGCGTCCACTTCCACGCGGAGCACCAGGCCATGTTCAGTCCCCCAGTCAGCGCGCGGGTAGACATCCAGAATACCCACCCCGCGGGCGCTGTGCAGCATGACGTCATCCCAGATGCCCGCCGCCAACAGGCGGGGCGCAAAGTCCCAGCCGAAGTGCACGGGCGCTTTGAGGGTGAGCAAGCGGTCGTCGAACGCAGGAATACCGGATTGCACGCGAGCGGCAAGCCAGCGCTGCCACTGGCGAACGCGGCTGCGAGGCCAGGTGGGCAGCGCCCCACCTCCCCAAACGCGCACCCCCAGCTCGGCAGGTCCCCGCTGCAGCAAGCCGGTCACCTCCCACTGGCGGGCGGCGAACATGCCCGCGCCGCGGCCCAATTCGCGGCCACGCACCGTGACGGCCGCCTGGTAATCGATGCCCTCAAACCGCAGCCACGCCCTTTCGCCGGCGTCGAGCCCTGGCAGCGTGGTCCGGTACCACCAGTCGCTGGCATCCACCCCCGCCAGCACTTCCTCCAGGTCAAGGACCTGATACAAATCGGGGAGACGCCCGGCGGCCATCAAGTCGCGCTGGACCGAACCGGGCACCGTGGCCCTGATCCAGTCGTGCAGCCCCGCCGGATCGTCAAGAGGCGCCTCCCACGCCCGGCGCGGCGCAGCCGCAAACTGCCACTCGTACGCATTCAGATTGTCAAGCATGGAAGGCGGCGACCTGGCCTACAACGCCATCTCATTCACCGGATTCGCCCTCATCGTCGGCCGCCTGTCCGGGCGCCGGCACCGATTTGCCGCTCCAGCGCCGGGTCTGGAGATAGAGGTGCTCAAGACGGGGGACCACCCGGCTCCAACTGTATCCGGCCGCGACAAAAGCCCGGCCGCGCCGCCCCATGGCCTCTGCTTCCTCAGGCTGCGCCAGCAACTGCAGGCAGCGCCCGGCGAAATCCTCGGCCGTGTCGGCAAGCGCCAGGTGCGTGCCGTCAACCACGGGAAAGCCCTCGGCGCCCAGCCGGGTCGAAACGACGGGGCGCGCCATCGCCAGCGCCTCGAGGATCTTCAGTCTTGTCCCGCCGCCGGCCAGCAACGGCACCACGTTGAGCTGTGCGTGCGCCAGGTAGGGGCGGATGTCCGGCACAGCGCCCGTGATGACGACGCCTGGGCGTCCTTCCAGGACCCGCAGCCGGGGATGGGGATTGCGGCCAACGATCCAGAATTCCAGGGCAGGATAGACCGCCCGCAGCTGCGGCAGAACGTTGTTCACAAACCAGCGTACGCCGTCGACATTGGGCCGGAAGTCCATCTTGCCGGTAAAGACCAGGCGTGGTCCGTCCTGCGAACCCGAGCCCGCGTAAGGGTTTGGATAGGAAAGGGCGGGATCATAGAACACCAGGTCGACGCCGTTGGTCACCACTTCGGGGATCGCTCCCGGCGCCTGGCGGCGCAGCACCTCCGCATCCGCTTCGCTCACGGCGGCAACGCCATCGGCTGCCAGCAGGATGCGGCGTTCATAGCGGCCTAACTTCAGGGTCTGGACTGCCGAATAGGCCGCCGCCGGCCACCGGGCAGGGCGACGCAGATCGGCGGCAAAGGCGCGGCGCTGCAGGAGCGTTTCGGCGTTGTGGGCGTCATACATGACGATCGGGAGCTTTGCACCAGCGTCCTGCAGGGCGAGCAAGTAGGGCGCCATCTCAATGCCCTCGACCTGCACCGCCTGCGGCGGATGGGCCGCATAGTGCGCTGCTAGCTTCGCAAACGCCTCAGGATTCCACAGCCGCAGCGCCATGTCAGGCAGAGCGCTCAAAAACAGACTGCGCAGGCGCGCGGACGTCGGACGCACTGGCTGCGGCGCCGTAACAAGGATGTTGACCAGGTCGCGAACATCGCCGGCGCCAGGATCGTCACCCGGCGCCAGGAGGCTGAAGAGGTCGATCGTGTGTCGCGCCGCCAGCCCCGCAAGCAAATTGTAGTTGCGCAGGGTCGTGCCTTGATGGGGCGGAAAGGGAAACTGCGGGGTCAGAATCAGGAGGTGCACAGGTCTACGCACTGCCAGGAGCACACCGGCGCCGGGTCAAGCCGGCGAAGCATCTGTACGATCCGGTCTGGAGCACAGCCGTGGCGTGAGGATAGCACGGCGCCGGACCAGGCCCCAACCGGCCAGGCCGCTGAGGCGCACAAAAAAAGGGTGCAAGCAGCGCTCGCACCCTTTGATTGTCGGCTGGCTCGTCCGGCTACCAGATGCCGCTGTAGCCAGGCGAGATGAAGTTGTAACTGTAAGTGATCAGGTAGGGAAGATAGGCCACGATGATGAGAGCGACGGCGACCGCGACCCACAAACCCCAGTTCTCGAGAATAGCCGGGGCGCGATCGGAAGGCGACAACGCTTCAGCGAATTCGTAGTCCTCTTCCTTCACCTCAACCTTCTTTGTGAAGAAGGAGAGCACCACGACCAGGAAGAAGAGCAGGGCGCCCACGTACATGATGGAGCCTCCAACCGCGGTAAACAGCGACGGGAGATTCCAGGCCGGCAGCCAGTAGGTGGCCAGGGCCATGGGCACCCGGCGGGGCATGCCCGCCATGCCCGACAGGTGCATGCCACGGGCGAAGATCATCACGCCCACAAACCAGAAGAGGGCCTGGATCACTGCCACCTTCGGCGCCCACAACTTCCTGCCCGTGAGCTGCGGCAAGATCCAATAGGCGACGCCCATAAAGGTGAGGGTCACAGCCGTGCCGACGGTGAGATGGAAGTGGCCGGGGATGAACGACGTGTTGTGGACGACCAGGTTAATGCTGTAGGAGGCATTGATCAGGCCGCCAATGCCGCCGAACATGAAACCGATGCCGGCCAGCAGCATGGTCGTGACGACCGGGTCGCCCCAGGGCAGCTTAACCAGCCAGCCAAAGACGCCCTTGCCGCCGCGCTGTCTGCCCGCATATTCCACGGAGGCGATGACGGTGAAGGCCGTGATCATCGACGGCAGGAACAGAATGAAGGTGAAGACAGAATGCAGCAGCTTCCAGCCCTGCGGGACGCCCGGATCGGTGAACTGGTGGTGGAAGCCAACCGGCGTCGACAGCACGACAAAGACGAGGAAGACCACACGAGCCAGCGGGTCAGAGAAGAGCTTGCCGCCCGCCCGTTCCGGCAAAATGGCATACCAGGCGACGTAGGCGGGCAGGAGCCAGAAGTAGACCAGCGGATGCCCGGTGAACCAGAAGAGCGTACGGCCCAACTGCGGGTCCATGTACTTGATCAACCCCAGCGACCACGGCAGCAGGAAGAACAGCACCTCGACCGCCACGCCCAGAGAGGCAATGAACCACATGGTGTACGTCGCCAGCGACATAAACGCCACCAACGGCGTGCGCTCACCCCGATTTTCTTTGCGCCAGGCCCGCACGATTTGGGCGATAGCCAGTCCTGTCACCCAGGTGCTGACCACAACCAAGACCAGGCCCAGGTAAAACAAGGGCGATGCCTGCAGCGGCGGGTAGAAAGTGTAGAGCACGGTCGCTTTGTTCGCCAGCATCGGGATGGCCGTGACGACCACACCCACAAGCATCAGGATGAAGCTCAGCCACACCACCCACATGTGCGGATAGGGCCGCTTGAGCGCCTTGGCGGTGCCAAACAGCAGGAACCCGGCGCTGAAGGCGAAGGTCCAAACCAGAGCATTGAGGACCCCGTGCAGGCTCAGACCGTAATAGTAGCTTTTGACAAAGGGCAGGACCATCTCCAGGAGAGGATAAAGATTGAGCCGGGCATGGTCCAGGGCCTGGAAAGGCCCAAACAGGGTGCCGATGAACAGCGCCACCGTGGCAAGCACGATATAAGAAAGCGAAACGCGTTTCAGACTGGCAGACATGGGCGTTCTCTCCGCAGAACTGAGGGACAGAGCTCTCAAGGAGCAGGCGTGGGAGCCGCTTCGACGATGATCTTGCCGGCCATCGTTTGATGCTGGGCGCCGCAAAACTCGTGGCAGACGATCAGGTACTCACCCGGCCTGTTGAAAACGCGGGTGGCGTGCGAAATCTGCCCAGGCACCACCATCAGGTTGATGTCCGTATTCTCGACCTTGAACCCGTGCTGCACGTCGCGGCTTGTCAGGTAGAGCGAGAGCTGCGATCCGGCCGGGATTCTGATCTCGTTTGGCGTCCACTGCCAGATCTGCGCAACGATATAAGCCTCATAGCTGCCCGGCGACAGCTCCCGAACGCCCGGATTGGCGAAATCCGTGCTGCTCAGGTCAGCCGGATTGACCTCACCCTGCGGTCCGGGCAGCCTGATGCCGCCCGCGAAAGCCGCGGTAAACACGGCCAGGAAGAAGACCACTACCAAGCCAACAGAGAAATAAATCCAGGCACGTTCGTATCGGTGGATGTGCATCGCGACCTCTGCTTAATCTAGGAGCGCACCAGGAGTTCGAGATAGGCGTAGCCCCAGAAGGCAATAATCAACAGAAAGAAGATGATGAGAATCCAAACCGTGCCTATCGGATTGAAGTCGTCATCATGGTGTTGGTCATCCATGGGCGTTCTCCTCGAGAAATGCAGACAGCGTTTGTGATAACGGTAGCAGGGCACAGCCATTATAGTGGTCAGTGCCCGGTGTGCAAAGCCACACGAACCTTTTTACCGGCCCAGTTGCGGTCTTGCGGCCTTCCCGGACTGCATGAAATCTGTCTCCAATGTTAGAATCACGACCTGCACCCACCGCGAACGGCTGGCAAGAATCTGCCAATTCTTTACCGCCCATCGCCCATGTGCTCTTCTCATCTGAGGAAATGATTAATGACTGCAAGCGCGCAAGCTCTGAACTTCCAAGACATGATCTCCCGCCTCGAACGCTACTGGGCCAGCCGGGGATGTTTGATCTGGCAGCCCTACAGCGAGAAGGTAGGAGCGGGCACCGCCAATCCCGCCACCACCCTGCGCGTCCTGGGGCCCGAACCCTGGCGTGTTGGCTACGTAGAGCCATCCTACCGCCCGGACGACGGTCGCTTCGCCGAGAATCCGAACCGCATGCAGATGCACACCCAGTATCAGGTCATCCTCAAGCCCGACCCCGGCAATCCCCAGGAACTCTACCTGGACAGCCTGCGGGCCATTGGCATCGACCTGGACGCCCATGACGTTCGTTTCGTGGAAGACAACTGGGAAAGTCCGGCGCTGGGAGCCTGGGGGCTGGGTTGGGAAGTCTGGCTGGATGGTCTGGAGATTACGCAGTTCACCTACTTCCAGCAGGCGGGCGGCCTTGACCTCGACCCGGTCGCCGTCGAAATCACCTACGGGCTGGAACGCATCGCCATGTTCCTGCAAGGGGTCAGAGAAGTCTGGGACCTGCGTTGGGATGACAGGCACAGCTATGGCGACGTTCTCAGGATGCCCGAGATCGAACACTGCGACTACGCTTTCAACACTGCCGACGTGCAGCGGCTGCAGCGACTCTACGACCTGTACGAGGAAGAAGCCCGCTCCGCCATGGCACGCGGATTGGTCATCCCCGCCTACGACTATGTGCTCAAGTGCTCGCACACCTTCAACGTGCTTGACACCCGCGGCGCCATCGGCGTCACCGAGCGAGCCAACTACTTCCGGCGCATGCGCGACATGACGCACGCGGTGGCCGAAGCTTATGTTGAGCAGCGGCAGCGGATGGAATACCCCTTCCTGGAGAAAGAAGCTGCTGCCTCAGCCCCCGCCCTGCCAGATCCCACCCCCTTGCCCACCGGTCAGGAGGAGGCGGACCTGCTGTTCGAGATCGGCGTTGAGGAACTACCGCCGCACGACCTGCGGGATGCGCTTGCCCAGCTCCAGACCGCCGTTTCTACGGCGCTCGCGTCCGCCAGGCTGGCTCATGCCGGCGTGGAGGTGCTTGGCGCCCCCAGGCGGTTGGTCGTGCAGGTGCACAAGCTGTCCGCTCAACAACAGCCCGAGCTACAGGAGTTCCGCGGACCGCCTGCCGACCGGGCCTTCGATGCGCTGGGCCAGCCAACCAAGGCGGCTGAAGGCTTTGCCAACGGCAAGGGGGTGCCTGTCTCCAGCCTTGAAATCCGTGAAGAAGGCGGCAAACGCTATCTCTACGCGGTGCGGCAGGTTGAGGGCCAGCCGAGCTACCTGCTCCTGCCCGGTCTGCTGGAAGCCCTGATGTCTGGTCTGCGCTTTGGCAAATCGATGCGCTGGAACGACAGCAATGCCAGCTTCAGCCGTCCGCTGCGCTGGCTGGTCGCGCTCTACGGCGACCAGGTGATCCCCTTCGCCTATGCGGGCGTCCAGAGCGGGCGCACCAGCCGCGGGCTGCGCCCGCAGGGATCGCCGCCTATCGCCATCCCCTCGGCTGCAGCTTACGCCCAGGTGATGGCTGCCGCCGGCATCGTAACCGACCGCAGTGAGCGCCGGCGCCTGGTCGCCGAGGGCCTGAAACAAACGGCAGCAGCGATCGGGGGGCGCGTGCTGATGGACGAGGCGCTGCTGGACGAAGTCACGGACCTGGTGGAGCAGCCGCTGCACCTGCTGGGACGCTTTGACCCCGCCTATCTCGACCTGCCGGCGCCTGTGCTCATCACCGTCATGAAGAAGCACCAGCGCTACTTCCCCGTGGTCGATGGTCAGGGCGCCATGCTCCCTTACTTTGTGACCGTGGCCAACGGCGCCGACCGTGATCGGGAGCTGGTGACGGCAGGGAACGAAGCCGTGCTGCGCGCTCGCTATGCAGACGCCGCCTATTTTGTGCGCGATGATCGCAAACGCCCCCTCGAGGACTTCAACAAGAACCTGGCGACCCTGACGTTCCAGGAACAGCTCGGCTCCATGCTGGCAAAGGTCTACCGCCTGGAGCAGTTGGTGGAGCCCGTAGCGTTGCAGCTCGGCTTGTCAGAGGCTGAGCTTGCTTCCGCCAGGCGCGCCGCACTGCTCGCCAAGGCGGACCTCGCCACGCACATGGTGGTCGAGATCACCTCGCTGCAGGGCATTATGGGCGAGATCTACGCGTTGAGCAGCGGCGAGACAGCCGAGGTGGCGCGGGCCATCCGGGAAGCGTATGTCGTCCGGCCGGACGAAGCCCTAAGCCCGGCCGGGATGGCGCTCAATCTCGCCAATCGCCTCGACAGCCTCGTCGGGCTGTTTGCCGTTGGCCTGGCGCCCAAGAGCACGGCTGACCCCTTTGGCCTGCGCCGTGACGCCCTCGGCATCGTGGGCAACCTGCTCGTCTCCGGGAAGCCGTTCGACCTGGAGGCAGGTCTGCGGGCCGCGGCCTCCCTGCAGCCGGTCATGGTGACCGGTGAAGTTCTCCAGGACTGCCGGGACTTCATCACCCGCCGTCTCTACGGCGTCCTGCGCGAAGAAGGATTCGCCCACGACGTAACCGAGGCTGTCCTGGCCGGCCAGGGCAACAACCCCGCTGGCGCCTACGCTGCTGTGAGAGCGCTGTCGGCCGGCATCGGTCAGCCGGGCTGGATCGACGACTTCACCGCCTATGCCCGCTGTAAGCGCATCGTGCGCAGCCTGTCCGAGCGCCATGCCATCCATCCCGAGGTCGACCCCGAACCCGTCCACCGCCGTCTTTGGGAGACGTACCAGGAAGCAGCCGCGGCCGTGCAGGCACAGCCCGACGTCCCCACGCTGTTGTCCGTGCTGGGCAGCCTGCGGGCGCCGATCAATGCCTTCTTCGACGCCGTGCTTGTGATGGCCGAAGAACCGGCTCTGCGGTCGGCCCGTTTGGGGTTGGTGCAGGCCATCGCCGCTCTGCCCGACGGCATCGCCGACCTGACGCTGCTCCAGGGATTCTGAGGACTTCCACCTGGCAGGCGGCCCGGCCGCGGGCTGCCTGTCAGGGCTTGGCCACGTTCAGCGTGACCGGCAAGGGCATCACGTCGTCTGCCAGGCGCTGGCCCCCGGCGCCGGTGGCGGGTAGACGCTGCTGCGACCTGGCGTCATACCAGCCCGTCACGAGGGTGTAGGCGCCCTCCGGCAGGTCGGCGGGCAGGGCAAGCTCGACCTGATCGGTCAAGAATTCACCTGGCAGCCAGGAACGCGCAGGACACTCGCCGGCGCAGGGGATGGTGTCCTGTTGGGCCATGAGGTGGCCCGCAGCGTCCAGCACATGGACGAAGCGAACCAGGTCGGCGGTTGGCGTATTCTTGACTTTCCAGACCAGGTCAAACCGCGCCGTGTCGCCAGGGTGGAAAGGAGGCTCTGGCCAGCCGGCCATCCCCTCCAGCGCCACCTGGTCGCCGAAACTGGCCGGCGCAGGCTGCGATATAGCGGGCCGCACAAACTGCCGGGGTCGCCCGCCGATCTCGACCTCACCAAGTTGGGTTACACCCGCCTGGCCGCCATCTGCTTGCAGCGACAAGACCTGCCGGCCTAACGGCAGATCGGGAGGGAGCTGGAAATCGACATAAGAATGGATCACCTGACCGGCAGGGGTGCCCGCCGGGAGCGATGTCGTGGCCGCCAGCCCGGTGTCACCCATCGTCACGGTGAAATCCACCGGCCGGGTGAGGAGCTCGTCAACGTGCCAGAACAGGCGCAGGGTGAGCGGCAGCCCCGGCGCAACGACGGCAGGATAGTCGTCCATGCCCACGAGTGACACCCCCGACGGAAACGAGACTGCCAGGGGATGAGCGATGTGGGCGCCCGCTGCGACGGGTTCGCCGGCAGGGATGATCGTCGCCGTTCCCAGGGGCACGCCAGCGGCTATCTCGCGCCCCGTAGGGGCGAGGAGCACGTTTTTCCTGGCGTCAAAGGCATAGGCGCGCAACTTCACCTCTCCCGGAGGCTGCGTCGCTGGCACATCCAGGAGGTGATAGGTTCGCACGGTCTGTGGTCCCGCCGTGGCCACTGGCGCCTCGGGGTCGACCCGCAGCATCTGCTGGTCGGAGATGGCGAGCCGGTGGCCCTGTGCATCGATCATCTCGACGCTTGCGGCGAAATCCGGTGAGGGGTTGGCCATTTGCCAGGTCAGGATCGCCCAAAGCTTGGTGCCGGCCGCGGCTGAGGCAGCACTGCGGTCAGCGTTGGGATAGGCGCCGCCCCAGCGTGCTGCGACAAGCTGGACGCCATCGCTGAAAGGTTGCGCCAGGTTCACTCGTTGGCCTTCGGCGTCAAACTGCGGGTGCGGCCCCAGGGCGACCGTCAAAAGCTTGTGATGACCCAGTTTTTGCTCACGCACCTGGCGACCCTCGCGCAGGAGGTAGAAGAGGACGCTGTTCTTGGGGTCGGCCCACAGGTAAGGCGCCTCCTGCCAGACCGGCAGCAGGACGTCCTTGCCTCCCGCCGTATTGAGCCTGGCGGCAAGCCCGGACTCGACATCGGGCTCGCCGGCATCCAGCCGCAGCAGCGGCGTCTTGTCAAAGCCGTATTCCAGGACCATGGCGTCGTCGGCCGCCAGCGGGACCACGCCGATGGCGTTGTTCGCCGCCGTAATGCGTTCGCCCAGGGTCCAGAGATCACCCTCGAAGTCCGCATAAAGATCCATGTTCTTCCAGGTCACGAAATAGGCCTGGACCGTGCGCGCCCCTTCAAAACAAACGGCCAGCACCACCAGCGCCACCGCCAGGATGCTGCCGGCGCGTCCCCAACGCCGCAGCGGGGCCAGGAGGGCGCTGGCGCCCCACGCTGCCAGCAGAAGCGCGGCGGGCAGGGCGCCGAAAAGCCGCGGAAAATGGGGGTTGCTGGCGATAGCGAGCACACCCGGCACGCACAGGATCGCCAGCCAGAGCAGCAAGGTCCAGCTTCGCTGCTCACGGCGAAAAAGGCGCACGGCGCCCAGCACGAGGCCCAAAGCAAAGAGTCCCGCCATCAGCACGGAAAACGGCGGGCGGTACGGGATGTTGTGCCGCAGGATCGGATCACCGGTGACGCCCAGAAAGACGCCCGCAACACTCCGGGCGCTGGAGGTCAAAGCATCGATCCAGGTGGCGAAATCACCTGACTCGCTCAGAAGGGGAAAAACCCCGACCCTTGTGCGCGCCACCTCCGGGTTGAGGAGCAGATAGGCAGCAAGCGGCAGGACAAGGACAAGAAATGCCACAAGCGCGTGCGGTACGGTCTTCATGAGCGCACGCCGCCGGGGCTTGGGCAGCGCCAGATAGAGCGCCACCCAAAGCAGGGGCGTGATCCTGGCCGCCAGGTAGGTCAGCAGGGTGAGGCCTGCACAGAGTCCGAACACGACCGCGCGGCGTGCGCCGGGCCGCCGGGTCCAGTTCGTCCAGGCCAGGACCGCCAGCGTGAGCGCCAGCGGCAAGGCGTTCACCTGGAAGCCGATCCGGTTCATGCTCAAGGCCCAGTAGTTGGTGACCCAAAAAGCCGCAGCGATGAGACCCACCCATTCCCCCCGCTCCTGGTCGTACCAAAGGGAACGCGCCGTGAAGAAGAGCACGGGCACCATGAGCATGCCCAGCAGAGCACCCGCCAGCCGCGTGGCAAAGGGCTGGCCATCCCACACCGCCACCAGGGGCGCCGTCAGGTAGATATAGAGAGGCTCCTTGCCCTCGGCGCTGGGAAAGAAGACCTGGAAGTGCCCGTGGAGCAGGTTGCGGGCATCAAGTCCCTGCGTTGCCTCGTCCCACCACAGATAGGGCGGCAGCGAGTTGAGGGCGTAGATGCGAAGGCCCAGGGCAAGCACCATGAGCAGCCCCAGCAGGCCGAACACGATCAAGCGACGGCGGCGCCTGGCGACGGCGCTGCCGGGAAGCTTGTCGGGGAAGAGATTCGGCGCAGACATGGGGAAGACCGGGGTTCGTTTGCGGCAGCCAGGCAGCCTTATGATCACGGCCTGCCATTGATGTAGACTAGACAGGCGTTGGCGCCAGGTTGTACGCATTCTAGCCAGCATGACAGGGCTCGCCAAGCCTTTCGCACTCCTTTCGCATGTACCTTCTCGCATGAGCCTTGCCCGCAGGGGACAGTTGCACGTTCACGCGCCCTACATCGTGCTGTTCCTCCTGGGCGCAGTCACGCTGAGCGTTCTCGCCCTGCTGCACCATCGCGCCCTGGGCACGGGATACGACCTGGGCATCTACGACCAGGTGGTCTGGAACATCGCCCACGGCCGCCTTTTCCAGACGACGCTGGTCTATGAAACGGGGGGCTACTACGATCACTTTGAGCCGATCCTGGCCCTGATTGCGCCACTCTACTGGCTTGTTCCCGACGTCCGCGTGCTCATGATCCTGCAATCGCTGGCGTTGGCGCTGGGTTCGCTGCCCATCTACCTGTTTGCCCGGGAGCGCCTGGCCCCCTACCTGCCGTCCCGCCGGGCAACAACGGGCTTTGCACTCCTGTTCGCCCTGTCCTATCTGCTCTATCCCGCCCTCCACAACGCCAATCTCAACGACTTTCATGAGGTGGCGTTGACGCCCCCTCTGCTTGGCTTCGCCCTCTACGGCCTGCTGACAGGCCAGCGCCGGCTCACCTTCATCTCCCTGGGTCTCCTGCTGCTCGTCAAGGAAGACCTCACGGTCACGCTTCTCTCGTTCAGCCTCTACATCGTAGCCTTGCGCCCACGCGGTTTTCGACGGCGCGACGGCATCCTGCTCGGCGCCTTCGCGCTGGTCTGGGCGGTGCTGGTGCTGCGCGTCTTCTATCCGGCGCTGACGCGGGGAATGCCCTATCCCTTCGTCGACAGGCGCTATCCCTGGATGGGCGCCACGCCCGAGAGCGCCATCAAGGTGTTTCTGACGCAGCCGGGGCTGGTGCTCTCCCATCTCCTGCAGCCCCAGAAGCTCTGGTTTATCCTGCGCCTGTTCGCTCCCCTCCTCTTCCTACCCCTGTTGGGTGTGCCCGCCATTCTCCTGGCCTTCCCCATCTTGGGTTATCTGATGCTCAGCGGCTATGAGCCGCAGTGGTCGATCCAGTCCTACTACAATCCTCCCCTGCTGCCGATCCTGTACTTCGCCCTGATCGAGGCCTGGGCGTACCTGGGAGCCTGGCTGCAGCGCCGGGGCCGCCGCGTGCAGCCCTTTTACCTGGCGATGGGAGCGCTCCTGGTAATCGGCGTGGGGGCCGGCTACTACCTGTTCAGCCTGGCCCCAGGGGGACGGCTGGCAAGCATCGACGCCTTCCGGGTGTTGGACGAGGACAAGGCCGCCTATGCGCTGTTGGCCCAGGTGCCGCCCGCCGCCGCCGTCAGCACCGAATGGCCCCTGGTGCCGCACCTTTCGCAGCGCCAGCACATCTACACCCTGCTGTCACGCCCGCAGGAGCCCCCTGACTACCTGCTGGAAAGAAACGATCCCGGCGCCATCGGCGCGCCGATCTTCCCCTACGCCGCTGCCGACGCCTTTCCTCCCTCGTGGCACGAGTACGTCCAGACGGCCGCCAGGGGACCCTTCCGCCTGCTGGCCCGCCAGCGCAGCGTTCCCCTGGCGCCCATGCCCACGGTCCCGCCCACGATGAGTCCCTTGGTCCTGTCGGCCTACGGCTGGCTTGACAGCGCTGACCCGTCACAGGCGCCGGTGTTGGCGCCGGGTCAGAGCACACGGATCGCCCTGGCCTGGCAGCGAACGCGGGATACCGCCATGGATCGCAACTATGTCTTCTTCGTCCACCTCCTCGACCCCCGGCGCCCCCAGGCTGACGGCTCCCTGACCCGCGTCGCCCAAAGTGACCAGGAGGTGGGAGAGGGCCGCTTCCCCACCACGCTGTGGCACACCTGGACCAATCCGGGCATCGTGCTGGATGATCACACCCTGACCCTGCCGGCCGATCTGGCACCGGGAACCTATGAGCTGTGGGCCGGCGCCTATGACCGCGACACCCTCGACCGCATCGAAATCGGCGGTCCCGGCAAGACCCTGGTCAAGGTGAGCGACGTCACCGTCCAATAGCCCGCGGTCCAGGCGCCACTCTCCCCATCGAACCATGTGACATGACAGACACCCCCGATCCGGTCTTGTACAGCCTGGTCGAACGCTTTGCGGCGGCGGACTGCTGCTGGTTCACCAGCGTTCGGCCCGATGGCCGCCCACATGCCAGCCCGATCTGGCATGTCTGGTGCGACGGCAGGATCTATGTCGTCACCACCGGGACCGCCGTCAAGGCCGCCAATATCACTCGCCAGCCGGCTGTGGTGCTGCACGATTCCGACCCAATGAATCCGATTATCATTGAAGGCACGGCAGCGCTGGCGCTGGAAGCACGTCCCCGCATCCAACCCCTCTTCCAGAAGAAGTATGATTGGGACCTCGGCGAGAGCCCGGACTACGACGTTATCATTGCCGTCACGCCCACCAGGCTGATGGCTTGGGGCAAGTACGGCGATGGCCGCTGGCAGGGCGCCGCCATTGCCCGCTGTGCGATAAACAACGATCCGGTTTGAAGGGGCGGCGCTCCGCCTCCCGGCGCTTCAGCTCTTCGGGTACACCCATTCCTGGAAGAGCGGCGCCAGGTTACAGCCACAGTGCTTCTCTGCCAACTGCTGCAGACTCTTGCTCGTGCTGTTGCCGTACTTGAAGGCCTGGTAGTAGTCCTTGAGGAAGGCATCGAACCTGGCATCGCCCATCTTCTGCGCCAGCGCCTCGAAGAACAGGGGACCCTTGCCATAGACGATAGCGCTGTACTCCTCTTCACTGTAGGCCGCAACCGGCAAACCGATCGGCTTGTCGACGTTCTTGACGCTGTGCCAGCGGTCATTGAGATAGGAGCGAAAGCCGTCGTAGCCGCTCTGCCCATAGAGCTTGCCATAGTAACGCAGCGTGAGGTATTGGGTGAGGGATTCGTCCAGCCAGGGTTCATCGACCTGGTCGTCGCCTACCGTGCTGTAGAACCACTGGTGTCCCACCTCATGGGCAGCCACAGCCTCAAAGTAGTTGTTGCTGGGGTCGTAAAGTGACAAGGCAATCACAACGAGACCGGGATACTCGACGCCTCCCGCCAGCGTGGGCGTTCCCACGACGTCCAGCTCGGTGAAGGGATAGACGCCCACCAGGTCGCTGTAGGTCTCGAAAGCCTTGGCGGCAAACCCTAAGCCGGTCTCATTGACGTCCTTGACATTGGCAGGCGCAAAGGCGCGAATCGTGGTCTCACCCACCTTGCGACTGGCTTCTACGAAGCCATCGCTGGAAACAAGGTAGAAGTCACGCACAGGACCCGCGGCAAATGTGGTTGTTTGCCGCTCGCCCTTTTCCTGGCGGTCCACTTCGCGGCCCGAAGTCAGCAGGCGCTGACCGGCAGGCGCGTTCACACGCACGAGGTAGTAGCTCGAATCGGCATACGCCACATCTCCGATCTGCGGCGCAATCTCCACGTTCCAACCCGTTTGATCATAGACGGCGATCATGGGGTAAGCGTGCGCAAGCGCCAGAATGCCGTCGGTCATGGCGAACGTGCCGTAGTTGCCTCCCGGCTCCGTAGGAACGGTCACGTCGAAGTCCATGGCGATGACCACCTGCTCCCCTGGCTGCAAAGCCGGAGCCATTGGCACGGACATGGCGCTGTTACGCAGCTTGAAGTGCGGCTGCACAGGCTCGCCGTTGACGGTGACGTTGCTGACCTGGCTCGCCCCATCGGCCAGATTCGGGAAGAGCCGGAAGTAGACCTCTTCCAGCGCCACATCTTCGGTGTTGGTATAGCGCACTTCCTCACGGCCTTTCAGCCTGGTCAGGTCGTCAGAAAGGGTGAGATCGATATGGTAGATGCTCGCGCCCGGCAGTGCCTGCAGAGCAGACTGCTCGCTCTTGACCAGGCCGAGCGCGAAGATAGACCGGTCATCCCAAGCCGTGTCGAACAACCGGGGCGCCGGGGGACTGCCGCGCCCCGCTTGGACAGGCGCCGTAGCCGTGGGGACCTGAGTCGCCGATGGGCTGGTGGGCGCCGCCGTGGCGGCTGGGGTCAGGGCCGGACCAGGCGAGGATGCCGGTGTGGCCGTAGGGACTGCGGGCGGCGCGCAGGACACCAACAACAGGGCCGCCAGTCCAAACAGGAGGACGCCGTGTCGCCTTGCCACCCTGGCAAAGCCACTTCGGGTGAAGCCGCTGGCTATCATGAATTGAGGCGCTGAACGCTTGGCCTGATCTCCAGATCATCGATGAGGTCGTTCAGCTCGGCATCCGTCAGCACCCTGCCCTTGCCGGCATAAGCGGTCAAGGCAGCTTCGAGCATGTTGGTGCCGAAGGAGCGCCCTTCATAACGGGGTGTCGTCGTGATCAGCCACTTGAGGCCGCGTGCGCGCAGCAGCTCCACATCGTCTTCGGTGGTGGTGTTGGTGACCACCGTCTTGCCCGTGAGCCGGTCCGGCAGATGGCGCCGGATGTAGAGAAAGTCGCCGGCGATCAGCTCCGCTTCATTCCAGTACTTCTCAAAGCGGGGTTTGATCTCCTCTTGTTTCTCACCCGTGGGATAGACCATCGAGATGGGCAATTTGCCGATGACCGGCAGCAGAACCCTTCCCAGCCGGGTGAGCTGGCCGACGCTGTGGATCGGGATGGGAACCCCCAGGCCGAACATAAGGTCGCCGTAGGTGACGTGATCGGACACTGAAGCCACGCCTTCGGCCATGCCAAAGCGATCGACGCCGAGGGTCATAAAGGCCATGTGGTAATGCGGCTTGAAGCCCAGGGCCGGCGCTGCCAGCTCGAAGACGCGGCGCTCCAGCGTATGTTTGAGACCGCGGCCATCCACGGCCGGGGTCGTTTTGACGTTCCTGACCAGACCAAGCCCGGAGCGCAGGGGATACTCCTTGTCGCCGACGCGCAGATAGAGCTCGACGCCGCCCACACCCAGGGCATCCACCGTGCCATCCAGCCGCTCGAATAGCTCCCGCGCTTTGGTCTCATCTCCATCCGTGCCGATGCGCTCGACGCTGATGGGCACACCCTTGAACTGGATCACCGCAGCCTTGTTGCGGGTGCTGCTGCCCAGGCTGACGCTAATAGCTCGTTTCATCGCTTCCATGGACTTGACCGCCGGTCACAGACGGGCGAACCTCGAACAAATGTTTTGATCGGGTGACAAGGCTCGTGGTAGACTGAAGGCCCGCTGCACGCACGCCTCCTGCCACCTGCGCCAACGCAATGATACCCCACAAGCTACGCCTGCAAAACTTCCTCAGCTACAGGGACAGCCTGGAGTCCCTGGACTTCAGCAGCATGCACCTGGTGTGCCTGGTGGGTGAGAACGGCCACGGCAAGTCGGCGCTGCTGGACGCGATCACGTGGGCGCTTTGGGGCAGGGCCCGCACCAACTCGGATGACGACCTGATGCATACGGGCAGCGCCGAGATGCAGGTCGAGTTCGAGTTCGACCTGGCGGGACAACGCTACAACGTCATTCGCAAGCGAATGGTCAGCGGCCGCAGCCGCAAGTCAGAATTGGAGCTGGCCATCTGGGATGCGGCCGGCGCGGCCTGGCAGCCGCTGACCGAGCCCAATCTGCGGCTCACGCAGGACCGCATCACTGCCATCCTGCGCATGGACTACGACACCTTTGTTCATTCGGCCTTTCTCAAACAGGGCGAAGCCGATGCCTTCACGCGCAAGACGCCCGGCGAGCGCAAGGGCATCCTGGCTGCTATCCTGAACCTGAAGCAGTACGACGAGTATGCCGATGCTGCCAAACAGCGGTCCAAGCTCGCGGAAGCCGAAGCGGTGGCCCTTGAGCGCGAGGTCCAGCGCATGGACCAGGAGATCGCCCAGCGCCCCCTCTACGAGGAGCAGGTGCGCACGACAACGCTGGCCGAGACGCGGGCCAAGCTGGATCTGACCGAAGCTGAACGCGTGGAGACAGCGGCTCGCCTGGAGATTCAGGCGCTGCTGGGCAAGCAGGCCGAGCGCGAAGACCTGGGACGCCGGTTGACTCAGGCTCTTGCCGATCACCGCGACACCGAGAAACAATGGCGAAGCTTCCAGGTCCGCCTGCAGGGCGTCGATACCCTGTTGGCAGAGCGCGAAGCCATCACGGCGGGCTTTGCCGCGCTCCAGGCAGCGCGCCGTGAAGAAGCGCTCTGGTCCGAACGCCTGCGCGCCCGGCGACCGCTGGAACAGCAGATCCAGCAGGGCCAGCGCAGCCTGCTGGAGGCAAAAGCCCACCTGGAGAGCGAGCTGCGGCTGGCCCGCCGGGAGATGGAGGAGTCACAGCGGCGGGCGCAGGGGATAGCGGACCGGGAAGGCGAGCGGGCGCAGACGGCAGCGGAAATCGGCCACCTCGAAGACGTCCAGGCGCGAAGCCAGGCCCGGCGCGAACAGGGGGCTCTGCTCACCGCCGACCGCGCTCGCCTGGAACAGGACAGAAGCCGCATCCAGAACGAGGGTGACACGCTGCGAGAGCGCCTGGACATGCTGCGGGCCGGCGAGGCGAGCGTCTGTCCTGTATGCAGGCAGCCCCTCGATGCCGGCGGGCGGCAGCACCTGGAACAGGAGTACGATCAGCAGTTGGCCGCTCTGCGGGAACAGTACCGGGATGCCGCCGAACGGATCAAACAGATCGGCGCCGATCTGCAGGCGATCCAGGCCGAGATGCAGGCCACCGAACGCGATCTCCGGCGCCTGCCCGCACTGCAGCGGCGCCGGGCCGAGCTCGAAGCAGCGCTGCAGGAGGCGCATGTTGCCGGCGAAGCCCTGCCGCAGCAGCAGGCGCGGGTGACAGCGCTCACCCAGCAGTTGGAACAGGGGGACTACGCCCGTGAGGTGCAAGCCCAACTGGCTGCCCTGGACGCCGAGATGGCCCGTCTCGACTACGATGAAACCGCGCACCGGCAGGTCCAGACGGCGTTGGCGAACCTGGCAGGCTTTGAGCGTAAGCAGCACGACCTGGAGACAGCCCTGGAACAAAGCGACGACCTGCGGCTGCAGGTGCAGAACGCCGAGGCGCGCTGGCAGCGGGAGGAAGATGCCCTGGGCCGGGATCGCGAGAGGCTGCGGGATCTGGACGGGCAGGTGGCGGCGCTGCCGGGCTTGCAGACACAGGCGCGAACCCTGGGACAGAAGGCCGCCGAGCTGCGCCGCCAGTGGGAGGACGCCACCGGCCGCCTGGCGGCGGCACAGCAGCGCTTGCAGAGCTGCGAGGCGCTTGTGCCAGAGCGCCTGCAAAAGCTGCGCGAGCTGGGTCAAAGCCGGGAGCAAGCCAGCCGCTATCGCCATCTGCACGAAGCCTTTGGTCCCGGCGGCGTGCAGGCCATGATCATCGAAGCGGCGCTGCCAGAGCTGGAGGCCGAAGCCAATCGCCTTCTGCTGCGCCTGTCCGATGGCCGCATGAATGTCCGCCTGAAGACCCAGCGCGACCTGAAGAGCGGCGGCGTGCGTGAAACCCTGGATATCATCCTGTCCGATGAATTGGGTTCACGCCCCTACGAGATGTTTTCCGGCGGCGAAGCGTTCCGCGCCGATCTGGCGCTGCGCATTGCCCTCAGCCGGCTACTGGCCCGCCGCGCCGGCGCAGCGCTGCAAACCCTCTTCCTGGACGAGGGCTTCGGCACACAGGACGCCCACGGGCGTGAAAACCTGGTCGAGGCCATTCACATGATCAAGGACGAGTTCGCCCTGGTCCTGGTGATCACCCACATCGATGAGCTCAAAGAGCAGTTTCCTGTCCGCATCCAGGTGCTTAAAGACGACAGGCACGGCTCTCGCTATTGGGTGATGTAGTTCTGCGCGGTCGTTAGGGCCGAGCTGGGGCTCGGCGCTCCCAGGGTCGCTCGGCCGTTGGGCGGCGGCGCGCAGCTAGAGCGCCAGAACGCGGTAGCCCATATCGGTAAATCCCAGGGAAGCCCAGTCCGCGATATCATCCTCAGCGGCGAACACCGCCAGGGAGCGCCTGCGCGCTGCGGCCTCGTCTGCGGCGAAACGCAGAATCTCCGGGGCCAACAGGGTCTGGCCCGGCGCGACCTCCAGCTCGTCGACGATGATCGCTCGCAGCGAATCGACCACAAGGCGGGTGCGGGCCAGCAGCTCGCCGCGGCCGCTGACCAGACCCAGATGGAGGGCGCGGCTGCCGGTGTCACACTCAGCGGCCAGCCGTTCGGCCAGGGGCGCCGCAAAGGGACTCTAGTGTTCGAACTGGCGCATCAGGCTGACGCCGTAGCTGTTTGGGGCAATGCGAATGCGTTCAAACGTGTCGGCGCGCATAGCCTTCCTCCTGTTCGTGAGCAGGGGCGTCCAGAAAAAGAAAACCCCAGCCATCGCTATCAGGCTGGGGCATCGTCACCCGGCGCTGGCCTCGTGGCCAGCCGATAAAGAACATTCTAGTACTACAGTTGTAGATGTTGGTGTATAATCGCGACGTCACAAGTCAGCGATGGAAGGTACATCAACATGAATGATGTCGAACAATGGTCCCAAGAATTGGAGTCAGTCATGGAACGTATCGGCGGGCGCTTCGTCCGGAGTGAGGCCCGTAGCAGAGCCAAAGCCTATCTCATGGGTCTCTTGAGCCCGGTGGAG
>JAKOVD010000037.1 GCA_029782215.1 Chloroflexota bacterium | reverse complement strand
CTCCAACGCCGGACGCCCCACGCTTGCCCATGCTGCGCTTGCTGAAACTTCTGCTGGTGGCGACGTTCCTGCTGCCCGTGCTCACGGGCGTGCTCGCCGTGTCCCTGGGGTTCGGCGACCCCTGGGGCATGGGCTCGAAGGATGCGTGGGGCATCTTCCTGACGGCCGCACTGCCGTTTCTGGTACCCGGCATCTACCAGGCCTACGCATGGCCGCCGACCTTCGGCGTGGCCATTCTGCTCAGCCCGCTCGCCGCGGTCGGCAAGGGCAACGGGTACGTGGGCGTGCTGCTGACTTACCTGATCGTGCTGGCGGCAGCCTGGTCGTTCGCCTGGGCGACTGCGCCCGATGAGCTCAACCGGCTGATCGAAGGGCGGTCGTATGACCCCGGCCATCTGGTCTCGACGGTTCGGAAGATCGGAATCTACCTGCTGGCCGACAGCGCATCGGCCGCCGCAGCCATTGCCTGGTGGCGGTGGCGCCAATGAGCTCGCCCTCCTCATTCGACGCCGAGAAGTACAAGAACGCGCAACGCGAGCAATGGAACAAGGACGGCGCAGCGTGGCGACGCTGGAATCCTGTTCTCGATCGCTGGTACGGCGAAGCCACTCGCCAGATGCTCGACCTGGCCCGGATTCGGCCCGGCCAACGCGTCCTGGACGTCGCTGCCGGCGCCGGCGAGCCGGCGGTCAGCGCTGCCGAACGCGTGGGCCCGGGCGGCCACGTGCTGGCGACCGACATCTCGGAAGGCATCGTCGAGCTGGCGCGCCAGGTCGCCCGTGAACGCGGGCTCGAGCAGGTCGAAACCCGCGCGATGGACGGCGAGAAGCTGGATCTCCCCGACGCCTCGTTCGATGCGGTGCTGTGTCGGCTGGGCCTGATGTACATGCCGCATCCCGTGACGGCGCTGAGCGAGTGGCGCCGTGTCCTGCGAGCGGGCGGCCGGGTCGCCGTCGCCGTCTTCTCCACGCCCGAGCGAAACAGCTGGGGTGCCATACCGGCTTCCATCATCCGCCGGCGCGCGCAACTTCCGCCTCCCGTTCCGGGGCAACCGGGGCCGTTCGGCCTGGGCGCTCCGGGCGTGCTCGAAGGCCTGTTCCGTCAGGCCGGATTTGCCGACACCGAGATTCGCGCCGTGCCGGTGCCCCACGGGATGGCCAGCGCCGCCGAGTACGTGCGGGTCGCCCGGGAAGCCTTCGGCGGATTCAACGCCATGATGGCGCACCTGCCCGCCGAAGAACGCGAGTCGGTGTGGAACGAAGTGGAGGGCGCGATGCGCAGCTTCGAATCGCCGGGTGGGTTCGAGGTGCCGGGCGAATGCCTGGTCGCTGCGGCCACGAAGTGATCGTGCGCAGCGCGCCGACATCGACGTGGCGGCAGTGGGCCGGACGGCCGCCACGGCGAAGCGGGCGCTGATCAGGCGGCCATCGCCTGTTCTTTCACCGGGTCGTCGCGAACCACGACGGTGTCGCCGATCGGCACGATCTCGTCGGCGCTCATGCCCGCCCGGTGGGCGTGCTCGCGGATGGCCGCTTCGTCCGTGCCCTGGTAGATGCAGACGGTGCCCAGGCGGCCGTCGTCCTCCTGGACCACGTAGGAACGAATCCAGCGGACCCGGTCGGGCATCTCCTCGTTGCCGACCCGGGCCGAGACCCCGGCCGTGACGCTCAGCTCGTTCGCGTCCTTCCAGTTGCTCCTGCGACGGATGAAGAAAGTTTGCATGATCAGGCTCCTGTAGCCATTGAAGTGAGAGGCTCGGCACCCTCGGTGCCCCCTGTCCTGCCGCC
>JAKOVD010000023.1 GCA_029782215.1 Chloroflexota bacterium | reverse complement strand
CCCGGATTGGCGAAGCACAGGTCCACCTTGCCGGCCAGCAGTGTTTCGACCAGGGTTTCGGCGCCGTTCTTGTGTTGCATGGATTTCTCTGGAGATTCGCTATGCGAATCGATGATTTGCAAGATCGGCTATCGTACCCCGGCGTCCGGCCTGCAGTCAACGGTGAAGCCCGCATTGACGCAGCGGCACCGGCCATTTATGGTGATGATCGTGAATTACGGATTCGCAAAGCGAATTTTGAGGCAAGAAGAAATGCTCCTGACCGACGAAGTGCGTTCCTACGTGGGCGTGTCCAGCGAGGCGACTTTCGCCTGCGACCCGGTAGAAGCGGGAGCGGTCCGCCGCTTCGCGCAGGCCATCATGGACGAGGACCCGGCCTACCTGGGCGAGCACAACGCAGCCAACGCCCGCTTCGGCGGCCCGGTCGCGCCACCGCTGTTCGCCAACCACATGGCGCGGCGGCCGCTCTGCACCCCCGACCCGATCCAGGACAACGCCGGCCGCCCGGATTTCGACGGCCTGGTGCCCACCGTCAACCTGCCGGCGATCAAGCCGCTCGCGCAGCTGGCGACGCTCAACGGAGGCTCCGAGTTCGAGTTCCTGCGCTGGGTGCGGCACGGAGAGGCCGTCAGCCTCAAGCTCAGCTACGACAGCATCACCGAGAAGCAGACCAGCAAGGGGCCGATGCTGCTGGTGGTGCGCCTGTATGAATTTCGCGCCGGCAACGGCGACCTCCTGATGCGCGCGCGCATGACCACCATCCGGAGACCCGCATGACCGTCAACCTGCAAGAGCAGATCCATTTCGAGGACGTGGCCGTCGGCCAGGAGCTTCCGCGGCTGGTGAAAGGCCCGCTGGGTCCCATCCATCTCATGCGCTGGTCGGCCGCCATGGAAAACTGGCACCGCATCCATTTCGATCGCGAGTTCGCGGTCGGCCACGACAAGCTGCCCGACCTCCTGGTCAACGGCTCGCTCAAGCAGCAGTTCATGGTGCAGATGGCCAAGGACTGGGCGGGACCGAGGGGCTGGGTCTGGAAGGTCGGTTTCCAGTTCCGCGCCATGAACACGGTGGGCGAGACGCTCACCGTCTGGGGCAAGGTCAAGTCCACCGAGCGCCTGGCCGACTACGGCCTGGTCGTGGTCGAACTGGGTATCACCAACGACGCCGGCAAGGAGTCGACGCCCGGCGAAGCGACCATCGCCCTGCCCTTCCGCGACGGACAGCCCGTCCCCTATCCCTTCGTCCCGCCGCAAGCCTGACACCACCTCACCCAGGAGCTTCCATGTCATCGATCCCCAGCAAGATCCAGATCAACGAAGAAGGCCCGCGGGAGGGCTTCCAGTTCGAGAAGGCTGTCATCCCCACCGCGCGCAAGATCGCGTTGATCGACAGCCTCTCCGAAACCGGCCTGAACCGCATCCAGATCGTGTCCTTCGTCAACCCCAAGGCCGTGCCCGGCATGGCGGACGCGGAAGAAGTGGTCGAAGGGTTCAACAAGAAGCCGGGCATCAGCTACGTCGGCCTGTGGCTCAACGACAAGGGCCTCAAGCGGGCCATCCAGAGCCAGCGCCTGGAGGTCAAGGGATCGGTTTCCCTGAGCGCGTCCGAGCCCTTCCTCATGCGCAACCAGAAGCGCACCTTCGCGGACCAGCTGCCGCTGCAGCACGAGACCATGCGCATGTACAAGGAAAACGGCGTGAAGGTGGAACGCGCGGCCGTCATGGCCGCGTTCGGCTGCAACTTCGCCGGCGACATTTCCACCGACGCCGTTCTGGACACCATCGCGCTGGCCAAGGAAATCGCGGGCGAACACGGCGAGACCCTCAAGAACGTGATGCTGGCCGACACGATGGCCTGGGCCACGCCGGCCGCGGTCAAGCGCCTCGTCGGCGCGGTGCAGGACAAACACCCCGAACTCAACATCTGCCTGCACCTGCACGACACGCGCGGCATGGGCATCGCCAATGCCTACGCCGGCCTCGAAATGGGCGTCAATACGTTCGACGCCGCCGTGGCCGGCCTGGGCGGCTGCCCGTTCGCCGGCCATGCGGGTGCCGCGGGCAACGTCTGCACGGAGGACCTCGTGTTCATGTGCGACGAGATGGGCATCGAAACCGGCGTCGACCTGGAAAAGCTGATGGTGTCGGCGCGCCTGGCCGAGGAAGTGGTCGGCCATCCGCTGCCGGGATCGGTGATGCGCGGCGGCAGCTTGCGCGCGCTGCGCCAGAAAATCTCCACCGCACAGGCCGCATGAGATGACCAGCCACAAGGATTTCCAGGCGAGCGGGCCGCTCCAGGGCCTGCGCGTCATCGAGCTGGGCATGCTGTTCGCCGGGCCGCTGATCGCCACCAACCTGGCGGACCTGGGCGCCGAGGTGATCAAGATCGAGCACCCGAAGGGCGACGAGGTGCGCAAGCTTGGCAAAGGCGACAACGGCCTGTGGTGGAGCGTGGTTGCCCGCAACAAGAAGCTGGTCGGCGTGGACGTGAAGCACGCGGACGGGCAGGCCGTGGTCCGCAAGCTGCTGGAAAGCGCGGACGTGTTCATCGAGAACTTCCGTCCCGGCCGAGTCAAGGAATGGGGCCTGGACTACGAGACCATTCGCAAGATCAATCCCGGCATCGTGATGCTGCACGTCAGCGGCTACGGACAGACCGGCCCCTACGCGTTGCGCCCGGGCCTGGGCACGCTGGCCGAAGCGTTCAGCGGGTTCGCGCACGTGACCGGCCAACCCGACGGCCCCCCTACGCTGCCGGCCTTCCCGCTGGCGGACAGCGTGGCCGCCCTGTCGGGCACCTACGCGGTGCTGGCGGCGCTCTGGGCCAGGGAGCGCAATGGCGGCATCGGCGACGAGATCGACATCAGCCTGTACGAGCCGCTGCTGAGCATGACCGGGCCGATGGTCATCAACTACACCAAAGCCGGCAGCATCGCCCACCGCGATGGCAACCGGGCCCGCTGGTCGACGCCGCGCAACACGTACCGCACCAAGGACGGCCGCTGGATCGCGGTGTCGAGCGCCGCCGATGCACCCACCATGCGGCTGTTCAAGGCCATCGGCCGGGAAGACCTCGCGGAGGATCCGGCCTGGCAGACGAACCGCGAGCGGCTCAAGCGCGTCGACGAATGCGACGGCATGATCGCCGACTGGATGCTGGCGCACACACAGGCCGAGGCGATGGAAAGGCTGGGGGAGTTCGACGTGCTGGCCGCCCCCGTGAACGACGTGGAAGGCATCGTCAACGATCCGCACGTGCAGGCGCGCGGAACCGTGGTGACCGTGGCCGACCCGGCCATAGGCGACACGCAAGTGCAGGGCGTGGTGCCGCGTTTTCGCAACTCGCCGGGCAAGATCAACTGGCTGGGCAAGCATCAGGTGGGCACCGAGACGCGAGACTTCCTGCGCGAGGTCGGCTACGCGGACGGCGATATCGCCGCGCTGGAAAAGCGCGGCATCGTCAAGGCCGCCTGAGCATCGATGGGCGGAATGCGCCAGTCCCGCCCGCCGCAAGTCCGCCACGCGGCCGCCCCGGCCTCAACCCTTCACACCTGAAGACATGGAAACAACCCAACTCATGGACGCCGCCCGCTGGGCAGGTGTTCGGCCCGATCGCATCCATCACCACCTTCGCCAGCGACGACGAAGCGGTGGAGCTGGCCAATCGCACCGACTCCGGCCTGGCCGCGGCCGTGATGTCGCGCAACACGGCGCGCGCGCTGGCGCTGGGCAAACGGCTGAAGGTGGGCCTGCTGCACATCAACGACCAGACGGTGCTCGGCGACCCGCATATTCCGTACGGCGGGCGGGGCCAGTCCGGCAACGGCAGTCGCATCGGCGGTCCGGCCAACTGGGACGAGTTCACGCAGTGGCAGTGGGTCACGCTGCGCGACGCGCCGCCGCCGTACCCTTTCTGAACCGGAATCGGCTTTTTCTCCAGGAGGGGGTCTCCTCGTTTTCAGTGCAATAAGTGACGGTACGAAAAGCTAGCACTGGCGCGGAGGTGGTGTTGGTAGATCGTTGATTTCATTGACTTTCCTGTTCACTTTCAAATCTGCGATTCGTGGCGTCAAACCGTGGTCGGTTTCATCCATTGGTGCCAGTTATCGATGCATTTGGCCGCGAAGGCAGGATTTGGTCA
>JAKOVD010000019.1 GCA_029782215.1 Chloroflexota bacterium | reverse complement strand
TGAATGTCCACCTGCACCAACACCGGCGCCACCTGCCACCAGGGCGGCCCAGGGCGGGTATCGACGGGTATCCGGCCCACCGGCGCCTCCACAATCGCGCCGGTCAAGCAACCTCTCGGCAAAGCGCACCGCGGCGGCCAGCGCAGCCCGCAGGTCCTTGCCTTTGTACAGCATCCACGTCTTGCGTGGCCGGTCTTTGGGACCGTTGAAGTGGGGCGGCGGGTACAGCCCCGCCCAGGCGATCCACCGGGCGTCCTCCCGCATGACCAGCACCTCATGCAGCCGGTCGGGGGCCGTATGGTAGACGCCGCCCGGCTCCAGAACCACCAGCCCCGCGGCCCGGGCCTGGGCGTCGGCATGCAGCACCTCAATAATGGCCGGCTTCTCCCGTGCCAGGGCTTGCCGCAAAGCGTCCGTCACCGCCCCCGGCGGAGCCTCCACCCGGAGCTTGTCCCCCGCCAGGGTAATGCGGATGTCCCGCCGTTCACACTCCATCAACAGCGCCGCGCCCGTCATAGCTCGAACACCTCGCGCTCCGTAGAAAAGGCAGCGGAATTTGCGTCGCTCCGGGGCCGGTCTTCGCCACCACGGGAGGGAACGGCAGGGGTGTCACGCGAGGTCACGCGTGACGCGCTATTGTGTTCTATACTCTGGGATGTGCTTTTCGTCGGGATAGTTGGTCCTCGCGCGTGCAATAGGTTGTCACGCGTGACATCGCGTGACACTAACCCGATCCCCTCATACACGCGCACCACCTTCCCGCTCATCCGGCGTTGCGAAACCGTGACGTGGGGGACGGCGGCGGCCAGGTCACGGCCGAAGGTCCACTTGGTGCCGGGGTGGTCGCGGCCGTTCGCCTGGCACCACTCGCGCCACTCGCTGTAAAGGTCATCGACGGTCACCATCCGGCCGGGTCCGGTAACGCAGCATTCCCGTAAGAACGCGGTGATGGGACTGGACAACTCTACCAACTCGCGGGCAACGTCGGCGCCGGAGGAAGGTTGTACGAAGTACCCGCGCTCCCGCAGCCGGTCCAGTCCGTCAAGCGCCCAGTTCAAGATGCCTGGCAGCTCCGTCAGAAGGCGGGCCGTCAGCCCTGGGTCCTCCTGTCCGGCAAAGCTCTTGGTCAGCCGGAGGACTATAAACCGATTCGCAAGGGCGCCCGAACTGTCGCCTAAACGCGGTAACTCGTTCGTTAAAATCATGATGCGGGTCGGCAGCTGGCCGGTCCATGCCTCACGGAACTTGCGGTCGATGGTCAGACTGTCCTCACCGGTAATGGACAGAAGCCGCTCGACAACGGCCTGCTGGTCGGCCCGGCCGGAAAGGCGGGCGTCGGAAATGATGGCAAACGGCTTGCCCACCAGGGGCGCCAGGCCGAAGTTCTGCGAAAAGCTGCTCAACGTTGGCCCCGCGACGTTCTCCGGTCCTACAAGGTGCCGCTGCACCCGCGCGATGTTGCCCTTGCCGGCCCGCGGCGGCCCCACGATTAACAGCGCCTTCTGTAGCGAAGTATCCGGCGTCAAGGTGTATCCGAACCACTCCTGCAGGGTGTCAATGGCTTCTTGGTCATCCTCCCAAAGCTGTTGCAGGAACGTGAGCCATTGCGCAGGCGCCGGGGCATTGGGGTCATAGTCGAACGGCAGCGCCCAGGTGGCAAATAGCCGCGGGTCGTGAGGCAGCAGGGTCCGGGTCGGCACGTGCAGCAGGCCGTTCCGGCAGGAGATTAGCTCATGGGCCGGATGCGGTCCGGGTTCACCTAACCAAGCCGGGGCCTGAACATCCTTAGGCAAGTGAGCGACGGCCCGCACGGCGTCGAGTATGTTCTCTACGTGCCCGCGGTTGGGTTGCCACGGTCGGGGCCTGCCCT
>JAKOVD010000006.1 GCA_029782215.1 Chloroflexota bacterium | reverse complement strand
GATATCGCGGGGGAGCCCACGCATCCCCAAAAACGTTGTGTGCCAACCCTGCATCGTGAACCTCAAAAGTGGGAGGCCACCATACCCGTTTACAAAGCGAACAGGAAAGTCAATGAAATCAACGGTCTACCCAGACCACCCCCGCGCCAGTGCTAGCTTTGCGTACCGTCACTTATTGCACTGAAAACGAGGAGACCCCGCTATCGCGCGCGGCTCTTTTGGACTCCGCAGGCTTCGCCTCAGCGGGCATGGTGGCGTGCTTGACCGCCGCCAATCGAGATCGGGGGGGTAGCCCGGGGAAAGACCCTTGCCCCTGGCGTGGGCGTTGGCCGCGCGGACTCGCCCAGCGCATAGCCCTGCGCCGAAGCGATCCGCCGAACCACGCTTTCCAGTCCCTGCAACTCCTTCAGTTCCTCGCCGGTGTGCGCGCGGCCGGCGCGCATGCCGACCACCTGCCGCGTCTGCGCCGCCAGTGCCTCCCGCTCACCGCGCACCCGAACCGGCCTCTCGCCGCGCCATCGCGCGCTGGTACTGCTCCGACAGCTTCGAGGCCAGCACGTAGCACGCGAAAGACGTGAGCGGCATCACGACGAAGCAGATGAACCGCGATTCGCTGCGCTGCATTAGCAGTCCGCCTAAGGTGGCGATGCCGGCGCTAAACGACAACAGCCGCAGCACGGCCACGCACAGGACGATGGGCAGTCGAAGCCAGCCGAGTAGCAGGTCCATACATCACCACCTTTTCCGTGCGTGGGCCGGCGTCACGGCGAAGCGCCGTGCAGCTTGCCGCGCATGCGCTCGACGTCGGCCCGCGTCAGAACCGACAACACGCACAGGCGCTGCAGCGCCGCGTCGATGCGCGTGCCGCCTGCCCCGCCGGTGAAATCCCAGGTGAACGGGCGCGAGCTGAACAGCGCGGCCACGTCCTCGATCCTCGCCTCCGAATCGGCCACCTGATCGACCAGCCGCAGCAGCAGGCGGCTGGCGGCATTGGCCGCCGCCACGCGCGCACGCTGGCCAGGATCGGCGTCCAGGGCCAGGGCCACCGCCTCGGCGGTAAGCCGGTCCAGATCCTGGCCCACCGCCGCGCGCGCCTGCCACAGCCGGCTTTCCCGCTCAAGGGCATCCATGCGGGTCCTTTCCGGGCGCCAGGACGCCAGCGCAGCGCGCATCGAGCAGTCGCGCCAGCAACTGCGCATCGTTGGCGGCATCTACCGGGTCGCGCACCAGCGCGCCGCGCAGGGCGTCCCTGAGCCAGCGGGAAGCGGCAGGGTCCCGCATCACGCGATCGATTTCTTCCATCCTTTGTCCAAGAGGTAGCGTTCGAGGCGCTTGCGCGTCTCGGCGATGAATTCCACCGGCGCCACGATCGTGGCCTCTTCCCAGCCTGGCGGCACCAGCACGGGCGCATTGCTGCGCAGTTCCTCCACCTTGTCCATCACCTTGTTGCAGGTCCGGGCCAGCGGCTGGTAGGTGAGGTTGTCGCCGCGGGCCACGACTGAGACCGCCTCGCCGTCCACCAGCACGCGCTGCACGCGCTCAATCGTGGCCGGCGCGATCCTGAAATACGACACCGCCTCTTCAAGCTCCTTCAGCGTGCAGCGCTGCGGAACACGTTTTTTCAGGGGGGTGTCGGTCATGTCGGCCTCATGGGAGATGTTGAAAACTACACCTCATTTTACACCACATAATTAACCTAAAAAAGGGGAATATGTATCGTTTATCAGAACATAAAAGGATATTAACTATCGTTTGACAATACAATGAAAGCCCAAAGGCGACACAGGCAAGAGGTTTCTCATGGCAACACCGCGCACCAAGAATCTGCTGCCCGCCCTGGCCTTGGCTCTGTGCAACATCGCCCAGGCCCAGGCAGACCAGAGCCCGGACATGGAACTGCTCACGGGCGATACCCGCCTGGCGTGCGAAGCCATCCTGTGCCTGTCCACCGGCGAGCGCCCCAGCGAGTGCCAGCCCGCCATCCGGCGCTATTTCTCCATCGTCAGGCGCACCCTCGGCAAGACACTGGGCGCGCGGCGCGACTTCCTGAACCAGTGCCCCACGGCGAAAGAGGACGGCTACACGCGCCAGTTGGTCAATGCACTGGTGGACGGCTCCGGCCGCTGCGACGCCGCCGCACTCAATGGGCGCGGCTGGATGCCCGCCGGTGGCGACAACGGGTACTACATCTCCAATGCAATGCCGGCGAGTTGCCAAGCCTACTACGACAACGCAGGCCTCGACGTGGGTTCAGTCCGCCCGATCTATGTCGGCCAGCCCGAGCGCGGCGGCCGCTGGGTTGATCCTGTGAATCAATGAAGAGACTGCCCCCACAGCTGCATCAATGCGTGCCGTGCAAATGAGGCCAGTTGGGTGATAGAGGCTTTGATACAGACGCGTGGTCGAGGCCGCTGAGAATGCCGCATTCGGCGACCGCATGCGGAGACGTGCAGCGCGCGCGCAACGCCTTCAGGTCCCTCTCCAGCACGCGGAGTTCGCGAATGCGTTGCGCTACATGGCCAATGTGCTCGTCAAGCAGTGCATTGATCTCGCCACAGTCTTGTGCAGGCGAATCGCGAAGCTCAATCAATGCGCGGATCTCGTCCAGGGTCATATCTAGCCCGCGGCACTGGCGGACGAATGCTAGCCGCTCAACATGGATTGGCAGGTAGAGGCGGTAGTTATTCTCAGCCCGCGCTGGTGGCGGAAGCAAGCCCTCTCGCTCGTAAAAGCGGATGGTTTCAACTGGCGTTCCAGTCGCTTCGGCCAGTGCTCCAATCTTCACGGGCAAATCCTACCTTTCTGTATAGAAGGCTTGACTCTACACCGACTACAGGGTTTTCAATATAGAAAAAGCAAGGATCATCCATGAAGCACTCTCACACCGATCAAGGATCTGCAGTCGCCATCAGCGACGATTGTTGCGGAACCGGGCCCTCTGAAAAGGTTCGTCTTTCCGGTACCACGGCAAAGGTACAAGGTCGAAGCTTTCGAATCCCCACGATGGACTGTGCCGCTGAGGAAGCTGAAATCCGCCGAGCCCTTGACGGCTTGCCCGGTATCCGCGGTTTGCGATTTCAGCTTGGTCAGCGAACCTTGACCATCGATGCCGATGAACCGTTGATGGCACCCGCACTGGAAGCCATCCGCAAGGCAGGGTTTGATCCACAGCAAGTTCGTGCAGCAGATTCAGGTGATGCGCACTCTGAAGGCGATGGTCACAACCACGATCCTGTCCGAGGCCAGTTGCCCAAGCTGGCTGCCGCGCTGCTCCTGGCTATCGCTGCCGAAGTTATCGGGTACTTCGCTCCGGAAACCGCAGTCTGGCGCGCCGCTGGCCTCGCCGTAGCAGGGGTCGCGATATGGCTGGCAGGTTTTGACGTCTACAAGAAGGGGTTTGCAGCCCTGCGGCATGGCCGTCTGAACATCAATGCGCTGATGACAGTCGCGGTGACGGGGGCATTCGCGATCGGCCAGTGGCCCGAGGCCGCGATGGTCATGGCCCTGTATGCGATCGCCGAGGCGATCGAAGCACGCGCGGTCGATCGCGCGCGCAATGCCATCAAGGGGCTGCTGGACATGGCGCCCGACCAGGCCTCTGTAAGGCAGGTCGATGGCAGTTGGAAGGTCGTGCCTGTTGCCGAAGTCGTCGTCGGTGCGTTGCTGCGTGTGAAGCCAGGCGAACGTGTGCCTATGGACGGCGTAGTTCGTTCTGGTCAAACAAGCATCAATCAGGCACCCGTCACCGGCGAGAGCATTCCGGTCGATAAAACCACTGGTGACTCCGTCTTTGCTGGCACGATCAACGAATCAGGCACCTTCGAATTCGAGGTGACCGCACTGGCATCGGATTCGACGCTCGCGCGCATCATCCATGCCGTCGAAGAAGCTCAGGCAACACGGGCGCCGACACAGGGCTTCGTTGACCGCTTTGCCGCGATCTACACCCCGGCAGTTTTCGTGATTGCGCTGGCAGTCGCGTTGCTCGGCCCATGGCTGCTCGGCTGGACCTGGATGCAGGCAATCTATAAGGCCCTCGTGCTGTTGGTCATCGCATGCCCGTGCGCGCTGGTCATCTCGACACCGGTAACCATCGTCAGCGGCCTTGCTGCAGCAGCCCGTCGCGGCATCCTGATCAAGGGCGGCATCTACCTTGAAGAAGCACGCAAGCTCAAGGCCATCGCGCTGGACAAAACCGGCACGATCACCGAGGGCAAGCCTCGGCTCGTGGATTGGTCCGTCATCGATGCACAGACTGAAGCAGCGGAAGCGGAGCACGTTGCCGTTGTCTTGGCCAGCCACTCCGACCACCCCGTTTCGCGTGCGATAGCCGCCGGTCTGAAACCCAGCGACGTCGAGGCAAGGGATTTCACAGCGCTGGCTGGAAGGGGCGTGCAGGCCAATGTCGGCGGCGTGACCTATGTGCTTGGCAACCACCGCCTGATAGAGGAGCGGGACCAGTGCTCACCGGAAATCGAGGAGCAGTTGAAGCGGCATGAGGAAGCGGGCCGCACCGTTACGCTGCTGGCCAGGCCGGAGAGGGTGCTTGCGTTGTTCGCTGTCGCCGACACGATCAAGCCTTCGTCGCGCGAGGCCATCGCGTCGCTGCAAACGCTGGGCATCACTCCCGTCATGCTGACTGGCGACAACCAGGCTACGGCCACGGCCGTGGCGCATGAAGCCGGCATCGCCCAAGCGCGCGGCAACTTGTTGCCCGAGGACAAGCTCGAAGCGATCAAGACTTTGCAGCGCGATCTTGGGTCTACAGCGATGACCGGCGACGGCATCAATGACGCACCTGCTCTAGCCCAGGCCGACATTGGCGTGGCCATGGGTGCGGCTGGAACCGATACGGCAATGGAAGCTGCCGACGTGGTCGTGATGAACGACGACCTACGGCGAATCGCAGAGACGGTGAAGCTGTCGCGATCAACTCACGCGGTACTGTGGCAGAACATCGTTCTGGCGCTGGGCATCAAGGCCATTTTTCTTGTGCTCGCCGTTTTCGGCAGTGCAACGATGTGGATGGCTGTTTTCGCGGACATGGGGGCAAGCATGTTGGTCGTGCTCAACGGGCTTCGACTTCTGAATGCGGTTCAAAAAACATGAATCAATCAGGCAGCACAAACCCAATGGACGTGACGCCATCCCTTGATTCAGCCAGGGTTCGCCCTCTGTGCATACGGGCGATGGCGGAAACAATCGCCAAGCCCAACCCGTGATTTCGGACTGCCTCCGTGCGCGCGGAGTCAACGCGATAAAAACGATTGAATAGATACGGCAGATGCTCGTCCGGAATGGTATTACCCTGATTCACCACTCGTAGAGCCACTTCGGCATCGTGCCTATTGATCTTCACAACAATCGTGCTCTGCGGAAGCGCATGCCGAGTTGCATTTCCGATGAGGTTGGACAGTGCACGTTGCAAGAGGCGTATATCGACAGCGCAGGCCGCATCGCCGTCAACTTGCAACTGAAGGCCAGCATCCTCTATCGCTGCCTCGTGCAGGTCCGCAACCGCATTAACTAGTCTGGCCAGGCTGTCTACACTCTCTCGGCGGGCCTCTGCCCCACGGTCAGCTTGCGACAGGAAAAGCATGTCCTGCACGATCATCGACATACGTTGCAGATCTTCGAGGTGATCCCCAAGCACGTCCCGTAGCGTCTCGACATCGCGTGCTTTGCGCAAAGCGATTTCTGTGCTTCCCATCAATGTTGCCAGAGGCGTGAACAATTCGTGCGCGACGTCGGCGTTGAACGCTTCCAGTTGCTCATAGGCCGTATGTAGGCGCTCTAGCATTCCATTGACATGAAATACAAGAGGCACCAACTCATCAGGTTGTGCAGAGCCATCCAGTTGATGATGGAGATTATCAGCTTCCAGTGCTTGAATCTGCGACGAGAGATCACGTACTGGTTCCAGGCCGATCTGAACCAATGTGTATCCGCCAATCGCTATCACCACTGCACCGGCTAGCGCAGCCGCAATCAAAGTCTGAGCGAGGCGTTTTAGGACACGATCATCTTCACTGGCGTCAAGACTCAACAGGGCTTGGATGGAGCCGTTGCTGTTCGAAATTTCGAAACGCGCATCGATCGTGCGTTTATCACTAGGTATATTTCCGCTGGCGTAAATCACACGCCCATTAGGTCCGGTCAGGGTCATTCTTACGTCCCTCCGTCCGACCATAGCGTCGTCTAGCTTGTTTGTAAGAGTGGTGAAATCAGGCCCTCCTACCTCAGCAATTAAATGACTTACTTGGATTTTTTGCTGCCTCAGCGTGTCATTTTGCCGATCTTGGAAACTAAGCGCTGTAACGGTATATACCCCCAGGCAAGTCAGAGCCAGCCCTGCCAATGTGAGAAGAGCCATCCAGCGTGCAAGCCGACGCCCCAATGATCCAGCACGCTTTTTCTTCACGATTCTCGCTCTTCTAAGACATAGCCCATTCCACGGACTGTGTGCAATAGTGGTTGCTTAAAAGGTAGATCAAGTTTGTTACGCAGCCGACGCACTGCAACATCAATGACATTCGTACCATGATCAAAGTTCACGTCCCAAACTTGTTCTGCAATTTCAGTGCGAGACAGCACCTCTCCTTTGCGGCGCAATAGAAGTGACAGCAATTGAAACTCTTTGGCCGACAAGTCGATACGCTGCCCGGCCCGAGTCGCACGTCGCCTTCCCAAGTCAACTTGCAGGTCTGCAAGTGTGAGCACAAGTGCGTCAGGAACAGGCGTGTTTCCGGCCGCGCGACGAAGAAGCACTTCAATGCGAGCCACCAGCTCGGAAAAGGCAAAAGGCTTGACAAGGTAGTCGTCTGCTCCAGTTTTTAGTCCTCGTACCCGATCTTCGATCCGATGGCGGGCTGTCAACATGATCACTGGTGTTTGCTTGCTCTGCCTCAGTGCAGCCAGCAGGCCGAAGCCATCAATCCCCGGAAGCATTGTGTCGAGGACGATCAGGTCATAGTTGCCATGCGAAGCCATATGAAGACCGTCTATGCCATTCGCAGCCACATCAATCACGTAGCCCTCTTCAGCAAGCCCTTTGCGAAGGTAGTCCGCGATCTTGGCTTCATCTTCCACGATAAGAAGCTTCATGAGGTGTGCCGATCCTTACCCGGCTTCTCGCTACCTGTCCAAATTGTCATCTTCACGTTTTGCTCCCGTTCGGTGCGGATTTCTACATTGTGTGCATGCCCTCGGGCATGTAGGTATTTTCGATCACACACTGCAAAGGATCTCGCAATGAAATTCACCCATCTTGTCGCACTGCATGCTGTTGTCCTGGCAACGGCGCTGCCCATGGCGGCACAGGCCGATTCGATGTACCATCCTGCTTCCAATGAGCAGGGCTACACCGAACACCCTGATCACTTCAAGAGCACCAAAACCCGTGCTCAAGTGATGGCCGAGGTCGAGGCAGCTCGCAAAGATGGTTCGCTCGCGTTGCTGCAACGCGGCATCCCGCTGCCCATCAAGAGTACCGAGGCGCCGAAAACACGTCAGCAGGTGATGGATGAGATGCGCAACGAATCGCCGGAATCGCGCCGCGCGCGCCAGGAGCTTTATTCTGGCGGTTGATCTAGATGCTTGACCCTCTCGGGCCGCCTCGGCGTCAATGCTCCCGCCCGCGCTCGCCGATTCCTGGCGGCATGGCTCAACGCCCCGCGCCGCGCCTGGTTGCCGGCTGCGTCTGGTTCTGGGCGGGCAGCGCGCCCGCTCGGGTCTTTCGGGCCGCGTCGGCGGCCGCCTGCTGCGGCGGCTGCGTCTTGCCCCGGGCATAGGGTGTGGCCGTAGCCGGCTGCGGGCCGGCCGCGTCCGCGCGGCGCACTTGGCCGAGCGTCTGCCACGCCTCCCCCTGCCCGCTGCCGGCCTGACTGCGTCGCGCCGAGGCCTGCGCCGGGGAATGCGCGCGGTGCACCAGATCATCGAACGTCAGACGCCGAGCCGCGTGGCCCAGCGACTCGGCCAGTTCGGCGCGCATCGCGCGGCGCTTGCTCTCCACCATCTCCTCCGCCGGTGACTTCGGCGCGGGCCGTCTCGTTGCCATGCTCATGCTCCTTGGGGTGTTGGGTATGGGCGAAGCCCATGGCGGCGTCCGGCCGCGTGAGTGCCCGGCGCACGGGGCGCGGCGCCCATCCGCGCCGGCGTCCCACCCTGGGCGCTGCGGTAGCCGCCCGGCAGCGGGTTCGCGGCGTTCGCACGGCGCGGCCGCCCGAGCGCGTGGCGCGGCCCGGGCCTGCGCGCGCCGGGCCCTCGCGCCCTGCCGACTGTCTGAAGCAGCGCCTTCGTCATGCCAGCAGCGTCGATGCGTACATCGGGTCGTAGTAGATGGCCGAGCAGTAGCGGTCGGCGCCGGGCTTGAAAACGATCTGCACCACCACGTTCACCAGGCTGTGCAGCAGCGTCAGCGTCTCGTCCATCGCCAGCCCCCGGCCTTCCGGCGAAGCCTTGATGAGCAGGGCTAGACGCACGAACGCCTCGCGCGGGCTGTTCGCGTGGGTGGTCGTCATGCCGCCCGGGTGCCCCGAGTTCAGGACGCTCTGGATGTAGTAGTAGGTCTCGTCGCCGCGCAATTCGGCCAGCAGCACGCGCTTGGGCGTCTTGCGCATGGCCGCCTGCAGCATGTCCTTGGCCGAGCCGCCCGCCGTGGTGCTGGTGCCCTCCCGACGGTAGAACAGTGCCTGGCAGTGCGGGTGGTTTGGCAGGGGCATCTCTGGCGTGTCTTCCACGGTCAGGATGCGTTCCTCGGCGGGGATGAGTTCGACCAGCCCGCGAATGAACGAGGTCTTGCCGCTGCCTGTCGCGCCCGACACGAGGATGTTCTGGTACTCCAGCACGGCCGTCTTGAGGAATTCGGGCCAGCGCCCGGCCTGGGCCAGTTCCCACAGCCGCAGTTGCTCGGGCAGCAGCTGCCGCCCCGCCCTGGCGCGCTGCTCGTCGGTCATGTTCATGTTGAACATATGGACCGTGTTGGCGAAATACCCCTGCTCGATGAATTGCTCCAGCGTGAAGGCGGCCACGCTGTGCTTGCGCAGGTTGACGTAGATGTGGTTGTTGAGCGTGGCCGGTGGCCCGGTCATCTCCAGGCGCGTGCCGTCAGGCAGCGCCGTGGACAAGGTGACGTTGGACGCATTGAAGGGCTTGCGCGAACGGTTGGCCACCAGCTGGCCCAGCTGCTCGATCACGTCGCGCGTGAGCGCGGGATCGAGGTGTGCGTGCCAGTAGCCGCCCTCCCACAGCGCCACCTCGCCCGGGCGGTTGATCGCCACCTCCTGCACGCCCGGACGCTCCAGCCAGCGGCTGAAATATCGCTCGATGTGGATCTCCAGAGGCGAGCGGCCGGTGCGCCCGCCCCAGCCGCCGTCGAGGTCGGCAAGGGACTCGCGCTGCGCGCCGGCGCCCGCTGCGGGCGGTGCCGCCGTGGCGGCGGCCGAAGGCCGGGGATCGGCCGGCACCGAGGGCGTGCGTGGCTCCGCCAGGTCGTGAACTGGATCGCGGAACATCGTCAACTCCTTGGGTTGCGCGTAAGTTCGTAGACTTGGGAAAAGTCCACGTCGCGGGCGATGTAGATCTTGATGATTTCGCCCTGGTTCTTGTAGAGCGTGGGCTGGATGTCCTCGCCTTGCGACAGCATGGATTCCACGACACGATCGGCGGTCGAGCGCGTGCGGTCCAAGTTCCGCAGCGCCCCGCCCTGGTTGTTGTAGTAGACCGTGTTGTTGTCGCCGTTGGCAGCGGCATTGCGCGCGTCACGCTCCTGGCTGCGCAACTCCTCGCGCCGCATGACGTAGTCCATGCCGTCCGAGAACAGCGAGTACAGCATCGCGCCGCCGAAGCGCTCGAAAAAATGCTGATCGACCTGCCCACTCATGCCACTGCGGCCGAGCGCGTCGGTGCTGGGCGAGTTCAGGGTGACCTCCACGAAGTTGGGCGTGATGGCGCGGCTCCAGACCGCGAACATGCGCTTCTTGCCGCGCGCCATGCCCGCGCTGTACTCGCCTTCGAACGTCGTGCCGGCCTCCATCAACACCACCTTGCCGTCCATCGAGTAGACCGGCCGCGACAGGATGCACTTGAGAAAGCCCGGCTGGTCGGTGCTGATGGCCGTCAGCAGCGTGCAGTCCGGAAGTGTGCCCTTGGCCAGAGTGAACGAGGGGTTGCGGTTGACCGTGGCCAGTGTCCTGGCCGTGGCGGTGGACAGCAGCGCGCCGCCCAAGCCGGTGTCGCCCGAGAGATTGGGCGCGCGGGCGCGTGCGCTGGCCGCGCCGCCGGGTGGCGGCTTGCCGCCGCCCACGCCGATCTCCGACTCGAAGCGGCGCTTTTGCAGGATCTCCTCCTCGGTCGGCCCCTTGGGCGGCTCGGGCGCCGCCTGTGCCTGCGCTTCGGGCTTGGTCTCGGGACAGGCCATGCCCTCGGGCAGCTTGAGGCCCCCGGCGCATTCGATGAAGCGCAGTTCCGCCTTGGGCGGCTCGGCCAGGGAGACGTTGAAGTCGGGCGTGGAATCGGGGCGCTTCTGCTCTTCGAGTTGGGCAACGGGCTTTTTCTCGCCCGAGAAAAAGCCCGCCAGCTTGAGCGCGCCGTAGGCGAGCACGCACACGGCCAGCAGCGCGATGCCGGCAATCACGATCTTCTGCCCCGGCGACTTCGGCGGCCGCCGGTCCACGAATTCGCCGCGCTCCTGCTCTGGCTTCGGCGCTGCGGGATCGGTGTAGTCGGAGCGTGCGTTCATCGGGACTCCTCGCTGTTGACGGAGCGGTTGACCTTGTCGCTGGCCGTGCCGGTCGGGCTCTGCTGCACGGCGGCGGCGGGCGACTTGTTGGTGATGCCCGACACCAGATTGCCGCGCCGCAGCAGGATGCGCGAGGCGACTTGGTGGATCACCATCGTGTCGCCCTCCACATGGAAGTCGGCGATGGCCTCGGTGCCGTCCGACTCGATGACGAAGGCGGCAGGCATGGCGTTGGCCGCGCTGAAGGTCATGTAGGTCTGGCGGCCGTTGTCGAACATGGACGCGGGCTGCAACTCCTGCGCCCCTGCGATCCAGTAGTCCGAATTCAGGCGGCCCTCGTAGCGGCTGTTGCGCAGGTCGTCGGCGATGCGCTTCTGCTCCGCGCGCGCCTGGGCAGCACGACGCCCCTCCGGCGTGCTGTCGTCGTCCTCGGAGTCACGCACCCGCATCCAGTAGGCCACCGTGCGGCTCTTGCGGCCGGTGCTCTGCAACGTGAACAGGTAGTTGCGCCGCGCCGTGAACACCGTGAGGTTCGTGTCCGGCTTGATGCCGGCCGGCTTCATCGAGATGAGGTTGTTCTTGAACTTGACGTGCCAGGCCTGCCGGTCGCCCATGCCGAAGTCATCGATGGTGTCCTGCGCCGGCAGTTCGATAGTGGTCAGGACCCCCTCGGCGATGTTCACGCGGATCACTTCGTCGGGGTGGTAGTCCACGATCTGCACGCGGCCATCCAGCTTCGAGGAACGGGCGCCCATTTCGGCGTGCGCCACCGTGCCGATCCATGCCGACAGGACGGCGGCCACAAGGAAGGTTGTCGGTTTCATGGTCATGGTCGGCGCGGGTTGGCGGTGGCAGGCGGGGCGGTGGAAGCCGCCGGCGGCGGCGCCTGGCCGGCCCCGTTCGTGCCGATGCTGGACAAGGCGGAAGGCGCACCAGCGGCGGCGCCCGCAGGCGCAGGCGCGGGCTGCGCGCCCGCACCCGCGACAGAGGCCGCAGCCGCAGCTGCGGCCGCCTGCGAGGCCTGCAGCTGCTGCTGGGCGCGCACGGCGGCCAGCGCCGCATCGGTTTCGCGGCGGAAGTCCTCCATCACCTGGTTCAATTCCTGATTCGGCGTCCCCGGCGCATTGACCACCACCGGGTTGCCCACTTGGTCGCGCCGGTAGGTCTCGGTGCAGAAGCCGAAGGGGTTGAGATAGAAGTTCAGCTGGTTGCTGGGGATGTTGGTGGGGTCGTAGCGCACCCCCAGCGTGGCGACGTAGCGGTACTTGAGCGGCGGAGTCGTGCCGCGCGAGACGGTTTTCTCAAACTGCACCTGGGCGGTCTTAGTGTCCTCGTCCAGCGACTGCAAGAAGGTAACCGACTGCACGGTGATGCGGTCCGAGTCCTGATTGGTCAGCATCAGCACCGGGCTCTTCTTGTTGAGTTGGGGGTTGATGTAGTTGTCCCACTCGGCCCGCTGCGTGCCGCAACTCATGAGGTAGACCATCTTGTAGTTTTCCTCGGCCTCGCCGCGCGTAAAGCCCTCGCGCGCCTTGATGTAGCGGGCCACGTCGGAAATCACGATCTTCTCGTTGCGGGACTCCCCCACGTCCAGCTTCTCGCCGGCGGGCTTGACGTCATAGGCGCCCGTGGCGTTCTCCACACGGATGATGATGGGCACGAACTCCTTGAGCGGCAGCAGCGTGGTGACGGCCACGCCCATGATGGCCGCGAAGACCACGGCGCCGATGCCCAGCGCCTTGTACCGCTTGAGGGACAGGCGCTCGGCGTTCCTGCTGTCGGCATCCCAGCTGGCCGCCGCCTGGAAATACCGCTCCTGCGCTTGTTCATTCGAGTCGTTCATACCCGTTCCTCATTCAATCGACCGCGGGCTTTTGAATCGGCTGCGCGTTGATGGGCCGCTCCGGTCCATCGGGCCAGCCAGGCGGCGGCTTGTAGGTGCTGCAGGCCGAAAGCGCGGCCAGCAGTGTCAGAACCAAACATCTACGCATCAGATCCACCTTCATGGTTTGGCCGGCGCGCTCTTGGCCCCGCCCCTGGAGCGCAATGCACCGCGCATGTAATAGATCAGGCTGGATGCGCCCTGCCCGACCGCACCGCCGGCGCCGGAAGTCATGGACGAGGCGATCGTGCTGAGCTGCAGGAACATGAAGGCCATGATCAGCGTGAGCAAAACGACGGGCATGAAAAGAACGATCACATTGCCGGCCTTGGCCATGTCGCCGCCCATGAACTGATTGCGGATGGCGTCCGCGATGGTTCCGGCGACGCCCGCTCCGCTGTTGGCCGCCACGCCGGCCAGCGCATTGATGTAGGCGTCCAGAAAATTGAAGAAGAGATTCATGAACAGGAAGCACAGCACGTAATAGAAAACGAAGAAGAGCGCCGTGTTCAGCCACGAGAAAAACTTGTCGCGGGTGTGCTGGAGAACGAGCAGGAAGACGAAGAACGGCCCGACCGCCAGAACCAGGGTCAGGCCCAGCTTGGCGTAGACCAGGCCGCAGAAAATGACCACCATCATGATGACGGCGGCGATGATCATGATCAGCAGCACGATGGCCAGCAGGATGGCCGCGCCCCAGGCCAGGGACTTGACGTAATCGACCAGCAGGTTGAAGCCGCCGGTGGCCAGGCCGATGAACTTCTCCTCGAACAGCGCCAGCGCCTGAATCGGCGTGGTCGCGCTGCCCCGGCCCACGGCGGAAACCAGTTCCTCGGGCAGCTTGTAGAGAGGATCGGCGATCCACGCCGTGTAGCCGCTGCCCATCGCGTACAGCACCAGCATGAAGGCGATGAACGGGACAAAGAGGTCCAGCACCGGCATGGACGTTTTGCCCGTCATGGTGAGATAGCACCACACCAGCAGCAGAACGGCCAGCACGATCCAGGCAATCGGAATCACATAGCTCGAAATACCCGACGAAGCGCTGGCATACAGCCCGGTGATGGCGCCATCGAACTTCAGGTAGACGTTGTCAAGAACTCCAGTTGCCATGGTCCAGGCCCCTTAGAATTTTGGCGCCTGTGGCATGCTGCGAAGCGATTCGGATTGAAGCTGGTTGTACAGCTTCTCGATCTTCGAATATTTCTCGCACCATTTGCCCTTCGTCTTCATTTCCTCCTTGGCGCACTCGCGTTTGATTTCCAGATATTCCTTGGCATAGGCCGCGCCGGCGAAATCGGCCTTCTTGTAGGCCTGGGCCACCTTGAGGTCGTCCAGGGCGTAGAGGTTTTCAAGCCGAAGTCTTTCGGCCTTCTCGTCTGCGGACTCGCAGCCGCACAGCGCGAGCACTAGCAGCATCCAGGCGATTCGAGGGAAGCGACGCATCACATTCCCTCAGAAATTGGGCCGGCTGAAGTTCGCCATGCCCGCGGAGAAACCGTTGTAGACGCGCTCGGTTTTCAGCTGCCGCTCGGACTCCTCCATCTTGGCGATGGTTGAGAGCTTGATCTGCTCGTTCTGCAGCCGCGCGTTCTCCACGTTGATGCGTGCCTGGATCTCGGCGATGACCTTCTGATCCGACGAGCTGTTGATGGTGCGGACGAACTCCTGCAGATTGGTGATGTTCTCCGCCGCCTTTTTGTAGGCCAGGTCGCCGAAGTCCTTGTTCATGGCGGCATTGCGCCACTGCCGCTCGCATTCCTGGCGCAACACTGGGTCCTTGTTGAGTTCGGCGCAGGATTTGTACTGGTAGGCCTTCACGATGTCGGCCACCCGGCCGCTGATGCCGTTCCAGTTGCCGTTTCCTCTGCGGATCGACTCGGCGACTGCCCAGTAGTCCTGGGGCAGGAACTGGCGGATGAGGTCATCGCGCAGGATGTTGCCCATGCCGCGCCCGTCCTTGAGGGAGTCCCAAATCCCCTTGGTCTGTTCGAGCTCGGTTTTCATCCGCTCCAGCTGAACCACCCACTTCGCAATCTGCTCCATGTTGTTCATCTTGGCGGTGGCGATATGCGCTCCGTCGATCACCGGAATACCGCCGGCATAAACGGAAGAGGACACAGCCAGCGCAGCGGCCATGCCGAACATCCTCAAATTGATTTTCTTGAGCCTGACCATGCTGTTTCTCCTTTGAAAAATCTAGATCCTTCTTTCATAGAAGCGCGGCAACCAATCGCGGGGATTGGGTCCGAATTCCCGGATGCATTCGCGGCAGATCATCACGTTGTCGGTGCTGGCCGAAAGCACCGACAGCATGTTGTCCATCCCGGTCAGGTTCATCTTTGCCATGATGGATTCGTTGCCTTTTTTCACCAGCACCGATCCGTCGCTTGCGCTGCTGGTGCGCACCAGTTCGAATTCGCGCGGCGTCAACCCGAGCTTGTCGATATAGACCTCCGCCCTGGCCTTGCTGTTGGGCAGAATGAACGAGGTCGGAAACTGATTCAGGAACTCCTGGCCCAAGTGGCTCTCGGCCACGTCCTCAGCGTTTTGCGCATCCAGCCCGAGAATCCCATCCTGCTTGCGGATGGTTCTGGATTTGTCATCGATGAACTGGCCCATCAGCGGATCGGCCAGCAGCGCCCAGGCCTCGGCCATGTCGATCACGTGCGGCGTGCCGGCCGCGCTGCGCAGAATCGGCTCTCCGGAATAACTTGTGGAACAGGTGACCATGCAGTATCCTCCTGAGTCGGATTTTCGTGTGGAAAGGAAACCAAGTGAAACTGCATCCTAAGACCGCCGCCCTTGTGGACCGGTTCGCCGCAGCTCTGAAGGAAAAACTCGCCGCCGCAGAGGAGAAGTACGGCTACTCCGACGGGTGGGCGACTGACGACTGGATGGGCGAGTGTCGCAAGGAACTGCGGAAGCACGTTGCAAAAGGGGACCCACTGGATGTGGCGGCCTACTGCGCATTCCTGTGGCATCACGGCGAGGCGACCACCGGCCCATGTCCGCACGCAGACTACTGCAACGAGACGGGCTCCTGCGCGAACGGATGCGATGACCGGATGCCTCGGCTGACGGACCAAGATGTGGCCGACTGCTTGGGTCGGTCGTTCGATGCGGCGGGGAATATCCTGCCCAGCACCTTCGCACGCGAGGTTCTCCGGGCGGCTCAAGTCTTGGTCCGAGAGAAGTGAATTGACTGCCTTTTTCTTCATCTGCGCAGCCCTGTACTGCGCGTGGTTCATCCTGAGGTTCCTGCTATGAACGAGAATTACGAGGGCGCGCTGGCCAAGATTGACGCTGCAAGGAAACTGGCCCGGCAGACGATGGCGAAGCATGGCAAAGAGGAGGTGTGCGACCCGCCAATGGGCATCGACACGCCCCAGAGGCCGGCGCTGCCGGCTTGGCAGGACGTGTTGGGCGCTGCCGAGCAGCTCGTCCGGCAGAAGCCCGCCTTCCCCAAGTACATCAAGGGCACGGTCTTGGAGAACGATGTGCCGGTGTGGATTGCCACCTTCACCCAGCAAATGCTGGTGCGCGAGCTGTCTCGCATCCGGGCTGTCATCGCTTCCGACCGCTGTGACGGTGATACCGACTACGCAGCGGGAGCCAACGCCGCCCGAGCCAAGTACCTCGCCGCCATTGACAAGCGGTGACCCCATCCACACGACAATCCGGGGATGACGGACATCCTCGACCTGAAGGGCTGGACGGTGCTGGGTCGCACCGAGGAGGACGGGGCGGACGTGCTGGAGGCGGAGTACCCGCTGCCCATGCCTACCGCCTGCCCAAAGTGCGGCACCCTCGACTGCATCTACCGGCACGGCACCAAAGCTACTACTTACGTCGACATTCCGATGCGCGGGAAGCCGGCCAAGCTGCGGGCGAAGGTCCAGCGATACCGGTGCACCTCCTGCAAGGAGACCTTCCTGCAGCCGCTGGGCGGCATCTTGGAGGGCCGGCGCATGACGGAGCGCTGCGCCACCTACATCAAGGCCCACAGCCTGCGGGACACCTTCACCCGCATCGCGGAGAACGTGGGGTGCGACGACAAGACGGTCCGGACGCTGGGGGCGGAGTACATGGCCGAACTGGAGGCCAGCCACCGGCCGGAGATGCCAGACTGGCTGGGCATCGACGAGACCCAAATCGACGGGAAGATGCGCTGCGTCCTGACGGACATCGGGGAGCGCCGCATCCTCGACATGCTGCCGGACCGGGACAAGGCGACCTTGGCGGGGTGGCTGCACCGGTTCAAGGACCGGCACTGGGTCAAGGGCGTGGCCATCGACATGTGGCGGCCGTACCGGGACGTGTCGCACCAGATGTTCCCTGGCCGACCGGTGGTCATCGACAAGTTCCACGTCGTCCGCATGGCGAACTACTGCATGGAGCGGGTCCGCATCCGGCTCCAGAAGCAGCGCAAGGCTGGCGAGCGGCGCCTGTGGCTCCAGTCCAAGGCGATGCTGAACATGCGGTACGCCAAGCTGGCCGAGAAGGGCCGGTTCAATCTGGACATGTGGCTGGCCAACGAGCCCGAGCTGGCCGCCGCCTACGGGCTGAAAGAGGCGTTCTACAACATCTACGACCTGCCCAAGGCGCAGGCCGTGGCGGCCTTCGACGCCTTCCCGGGGACCATCCCAGCCAGCCTGAAGGCGGACTTCAAGACTCTCACGACCGCCATGAAGAACTGGCGGACGGAGATTCTGGCGTACTTCGACCACCCCATCACCAACGCCTACACCGAGGCGCTGAACGGGGTCGCCAAGACCATCAACCGGCAGGGCCGGGGGTACACCTTCGAGGTGCTGCGCGCCCGTCTCCTGTACGGCAAGGGGCCGCTGGAGCCGTGGCGGCTGGCGACCGTCTACCCTGCCAACCCCACCCAGTTGCAGCTCCTGAAGCGGGAACAGGGCAACCGGTGCCAGAGCTGCGGCTGCGAGCTGGGACGGACCAAGGACGACAAGGCGAACGTGGTCGTTCTGGTGCGCGGCAACACCCGCCGGCAGCAGCTCATTTGCGGGCTGTGCAACGTCGGTTTCCACACGGAGGCACTCAATCACCGGAAGCCTCCTTCAACACAGAAATCCGGATAGCCCAAAAACGAAGATGGGCAGGCAAAGGCGGCCGGCATCGAACAGCCAATCAATCGTGCCGTTGAACAGATACTTGTTGACGTGATCGCCGGTCATGAGCAGCAGGGCAAACCACTTCAACGCCTCGACCGTGCCATCGGCCAGTACCAGGCGCGGCAACGCTGGCGACGTTTCAGCGCGTAGAGCGTGCAAGCTCGGCCTCTTCTTCCGTGAGCTGGTCACGGTGCAGATAGACGCCGCCCAGGGAGTCAGACGGCGCGACGAGCTTGGGCACGCCGCCGTAGAACACTGGAATCAAACCAACCACGTCGCCGGTATCGCCATCGACGGCGAACACCGGGACGTGATAGACCACAGCGCCGGTTTCTGGCGGGGCCTTCGGGTGGACATAGAACCAATCCGTTGCCGGCGTAATCGAGGTGTATTTCATTGCGCGTTGTCCTGATCGTTAATGGTGAAGGAGATCGAGCGCGGCACGTAGCTGGCCATGTTCAATGAACCAGACGCGGCGGGCTTGTGTGGCTTGACGGCCGGGGCGGCCGCTGGGGCCGCCATAGGGGCTTGTTGGGCCACTGCCTGGACTGTCACCGGCATGGTCGGAACGGAGGCCGTAGCGCCCTCTTTCGTCACGTCCAGGGTCACAAAGCGGGCTTCGAGCCAATCGGCCCATTTGGTCGCCTTGCGGATCAAGTCGGCCCGGTACACGGTGTTGTACCGGGGCGTGCGTGAGTGGTAGTTAGCGGCTTTCGTCCACAGGTCGCCCTTGTCGTTGCGAATGTGCATCCGCAACCGCCAGGCGGCCAGGTCGAACGAGTAGCAGCCAGCGGCCGCTACATCGTCCGCCGTGATCCCGTAGCGTGCCAGGTCACGCAGGTACGTCGTGTTGAACTGCATGGGGCCAACATCGTGAGTGCCATTCGTGTTGCGCACCCACTGCCCCGGCTTGCCCGCCTCTTTTTCAGCCACGGCCAACACGATGTTGGCCGGGACTTCATACTTGACGGCCGCCGAGATCGAGCACACGACGCGCTCCTGAATCTGCGGCGGCATGTCGGCAACGAATGGCATCATGTCCCCTCCCCTTACCGCTGCAACCAACCGTTTTCACGGTTCCGGCGGCGCTGTTCTTCCAGGCGTGCGTTGTATTCGGCCAGGGCACGGTCATAGTCCTTTGCCTCGACCCAATACCCGCCTTCCTCTGGCGTACCAACATAGCGTGGCATCGTGCCGCTTGAATTGAAGTCGGTGTAGGCGTGGCCGGTATATGCCGCGCAGTAATCCGGCATCCGGTTGCTGATGTACGTTTCGCCGGAGTCCCAGCCGCGATACATAATCAGCGAGCTATTGAGCGATTGCGAATCGCAGCGGCCGGCACCATTGGCCATTGAATTGACCAGGGACGCCATTTCGGGCGACTGGTTCGATGCCGGGCATAGCTTGAGGAAGTTGGCGCGCTTCTTGATCGTGTCCTTGAGCTTGCGGGCCGAGATGCTGAAATAGCGGTTGAGCGACGGCGCGCATTCGCTGGGCCGCGTGCCCGATGCCAGGCACAAAACCGCTTCGCAAGCCAGGCGGGTGTCGCCGGTCAAAACCTCTTGCGCACTGGCCGAGCCAGCCGAAGTGCCGAGAGCGGCAACCAGCGCGGCGATAGCAAACAATTTCTTCTTCATGATGATTCTCCTTGTGGTTATGCGGTTTGTTCGCCGCCATCGCGGTTCACGAATGCCGCGACTTCGGACTCTGGATCGGCTTGGGTTTCACCCGAAGCCAGACTATTTGCGCCAAACGTAGGGCTGGCAGCGTCTTGCGAATCGCTGACCGTTTCGCTCCCCTGCCCCTTGATGGCGGCCGCGATCTTGCCGCCCGTTGTGTCGGCAATTCGCTCCATTGCGGAATCCTTGATGCTGGACGCCTTGGCCTTGGCCACCGAACCGATGCCCTTGGCCAAGATGCCGCCGGCATCGGCCGTGATACGCCCCGCCTTGGCGGCCGACGCGAGGAAGCCGCCGCCGGCGGCGGCCGCTTGGGCTTTGTCGTTGCCCTTGGAATCGCCACTGCCCGAGCTGCCGGCGTCACTGCCGCCGCTGCTGGCCGTAGATGCGCCGCCGGAGCTGGGCGACTCACCCGCCGAGGCGGCCGAGCTGGACGAGCCACCACCCGAAGCGGCCGCGCTGGACGAACCACCGCTGGATGCCTTGCCGCCGGTCGAACTGGACGAGCTGCTGGACGACGAACCGGACGATTCGCCGCCACCGTCCGAGCTGGCCGAGCTGCCGCCTGAATCACCGCCACTGCCACCGCCACCGCCACCAAAGCCGGCGGCTTGGGCAAAGGGAGTGTCACCAGTACCAGCGTCGCCGCCGCCGGCATCACCGCCGCCACCACCGCCACCGCCACCAGTGAAGGCCGACATAAGATCGCCGCCGCCGTCGCCGCCACTCGATGCGTTCTCGCTAGCCTTCGAGAATGCCGCCATCACGGCTTGCGCACCACCGGCGGCCGATGCCGCACCGGCGGCCAGGGCTGCGCCACCAGTTGCGGCCGCTGCCACGGCCATACCAGCGGCACCCATTGCAGCACCGGCACCGAAACCACCAATGCCGGCACCGCCCACGCTTGCGCCAGTGATGATGCCGGCGAGCAGGGCCGGAATCTTGTTGGTCAACGCCAGAAGGATGATGACGACGATCAACATCACGCCCATTTCTTTCAGGCTGATGCCGGCGCTCATCCGCGTGTAGTAGTCGTCAAGAAAGGTCTTGCCGATGCCGACCAGGAGCACCATTGCCATGAGCTGCGCGGCAATGCCCAGCACGGTCTTGTAGTAGTTGATCGCCATGTCGGAAGTCCAACGCGATCCACCAAAGCCGAGGAAGAACACGCCGCCATAGGCGAGCACCCAGCCGGACGCCAAGAGAAGGAGCATGTTCACACCGACCAGAGCCAGGATGACCAGGATCGCCGTTGCCATAAGAATCCCGCACGCGCTATCGACTGGCGACCAGACCGAGGACTGATCCAGCACCTTGTCGAAGATCGCAAAACCAATATCGACAATTCCGGACGGCGACAGGCCGCTACCGAGGCCGGTAGCGTTACCCGCGAGTTGCCGCAATGAATCGTAGATGGACGATGCGAAATTAGGGCCGTTGGTCAGCAGCCACCAGAAGAAGCCGGTGAAGATCGTGAACTTCACGAACTCGGCGAAAAATTCGCCAATGTCGGCCTTGCGCAAGGCCATCATGCCGAACGTCCAGACCATGCTGATAACCGTCAGCGTCCAGAACAGCCAGGAAGCGGCAGTCGTGATGACGCCGGCCCATCCCGACGCGGCCGCCGAGTACCGATTCAGGACGTTATCGAACACACCCGAGTTATCAACTTGGGCGTGAGCACTTACGGAAAACAACGCCAGCCAGAGAAACAGCGGCAGGGCGGTTTTTAGATTGGCTGGCACTTTCATTCCTACCTCACCATTCTTTTTTGGGGCTGGGCTTGAAGTCGCCACTACGACGCAGGCACAGCGATGAGAACTCTTGCTGCTGCGCCTGCGGCATTGCCTTGATCTTTTCAGGGGTGCAATTCGCATCGGTGACTTCTGGAAGCGGCTGCACGGCGGGCTTGTTGTCGCAACCTGCGACCGAGGCCGCCACGAGGGCGGCCAGGGCCAAGGCCAGAGCCTTGCTTGATTTCATGAAACCTCCTTACCAGGAACGTGCAGGGCTTGGCTTGTAGCTGCCCTTGCGGAGTTGTTCAGACGATGCAGCTTCCTGCGCTTCACGGTCAGCCAGAGCCTGGTTGCGCGTGGCAATGGCGTTCTGCTGCGCCATCAACAGGCCACGAATCTGCAAGAGCTGATTGGCCTGCTGGCTGGCGAGCTGGTTGGCGTAGCCGATGGCCTGCATTTGGCCGGTCGCGCCCTGCGCCTTACCTTGGAGTTGTTGCAGCGTGCGGGCATCGGCCGTCAGCGCGTCTTGCTGCTGATCCAAGCCCTTGAACAAGGCATCGTTTGCCTTTTTCTGCGACTCGGAGGCCAGGCGGCGGTTTTGCTCCATCGCGGCGCGTTCCGCATCCGAGCACCCGCCCGACGAGAAGCACGGCGAGCTGCGGTAATAGGCCACGTCCTGGAACTTGCCCAGGTAGGCATCAAGGCTGCCCACCTGGTTCTTGTAGTAGTTCAGCGTGTCCTGCGCGGCCAGGAGCTTGTTCATCGTGGACTGCGCCTGATCCCAGATATACGCGGCGGGTGCCGTGGTGTTCTGGATCATGTTTTCGTACTGCTGCAATTGAGTCTGGTATTGCTCGATTTGCTTGGCAGTTTGCGCAACCGCTTCCATTGCGGACATGACGTTCTGGATCAGGTTGCCGCCGTCGATAACAGGGATGCCGGCCTGCACAGGAACGGAGGTAAATGCCCCGGCAGTCAGGGCCACGGCGAGAGCGACTTTAGCGGCTAAAAACTTCTGCTTCATGTTGTTTCTCCTTGGCGTCAATAATCAAACGAGCGGTACGGTTTCGAGAACGTCATGTCCTTGGTCACGATGACGTTGAAGCGATAACCAGGACGGATTTCCAGGGTGGGAGCGATGTTCAGGTTCTTGGCGATCATCTGCGCGGTCACTTGACCGAGCTGTTGACCCAGCGCCTCGCTCATCGCGCTGGAAGCGGTAGGACGACCATTGACCGAGTTGCTGCCATCGTCCTGACTCATGGCAATGCCGGCGGTCACACCAGACATAAGGAAGGCCGACGCGAACACCCGGAAGTAATGGTTGTTGACCTTATCCTTGAAGCCGGCATAGCCCGCGCTATCCCCGCCCGGCATCGAACCAATATCCATTGCCTTACCGTCCGGGAATACGATGCGCTGCCATGCAATCAGCACCCGAGATTGCCCATAGGCCACGTCGCTCGAATACATGCCAACCAAGCGTGAGCCTTGCGGGATTAACAGGTGTTTGCCGGTGGGCGTGTCGTACACGTTCTGGCTGACCTGGGCCATGATCTGGCCGGGCAATTCCGAGTTGATTCCCGAAATCAGCGTGGCGGGAACGACAAAGCCGGCGCGCAGCTCGAACGGCGAACGCGGAGCTTCCGGCTGGGAGTCCAGTTTCCAGCGGTCGCCGCCTTCACTGCCAGCGCCAAACTGCGCGTAGTTCTTGCCGTTGCCCGAGGTCTGCAACAGCGAAGGAGCGCCAGAAGGCGCGCCACCGCCGGCCCCTGCCCCACCCACGCCAGAGCTGCGAAGCTGCGCCAGGCGAGCTTGATAGGCGGCTGTCGGGTCATCGGTGCGCTGGGCGTCGATCTGCTGGCGAACCGCCGCCAGCCGAGCCAGCATTTCATCGCGGGTTTGCGGGGTTGACGTGTCGCCACCAGGAGCCGAGCCGGAGCTACGCGGCGCAACCACTTGAACCGTGGTCTTTGCCTTGATGGCTTCTTCCAGCATTTGCAGCTTCGCCATGCGGATGCGCTGGGCCTCGTCATCGTTGGCCGGCTGATCCAGATGCCCGCCAGTTGGCGGAGCCGGCGGCGCGTCCAGGTTGTCCGGCCGGGCAATCAATACCGGATCGGCGGCCGCCGTGGTCGGCATGTCGGGTGGCGTCAGGGCTTGAGCCGGAGCCACCATGCCACCGTCCTGATCGCCTGCGATTTCCTTGGCGAACATCGACGTGTTTCCAGCCCGTTCCTGCGGCCCGGTAGCCGGCGCGTTCTGCTTCGCTGAACGATCCGCTGCCACCAGGGCCATGACGAGCAGGAACAAGCCAAGCACACCAGCCAGCAGGTACATCGGCAGGTTGTTGACGCGACGGACGCCGGACTTTTTCGACACCGCGCCCGGCGAGGCGTCAGGTGCCATTTGATCGGCTGTTTCGCTCATGGCTTACTCCTTGCGCGCCCAATACCCGGCCGGCGCAAACGTGCCGTTTTCTTCCAGGTATGGGCTGTTGATTCATCAGCACAACTGAGCCAGTGATCACGTTGAATATTGAGCCACTGGGTTGATGGATTCTTTGACTATTCGGTTGTGGATAAGTCTATCGGGTCTGCTGTTTTTCGATCTCCTTTCTGGCTCTTTGGGCGTTGCTTTGGGGGAGCCGCGCCAGCGGCACTGGAGTGCTTGAATCGCCAGCTCTCGTTGC
>JAKOVD010000003.1 GCA_029782215.1 Chloroflexota bacterium | reverse complement strand
GGCCTGCCGACCGCCCCCCTACTCTGCGGGTCAGCTCAGTGCCAGCTCGAGGTAGCGCCGAATGGCGTCCATGCTGGTGAACGTGCCAATCAGGCGACCTTCGTGCTCCAGGACGTGGCAGCGCGCGGTGAGAGAGACGACGGTGTAGGTCTCGCCGTTGTGCTCCAGCTCCTGCGTGCGCGGCTCAATTGGGGTAAACTGTGGGGCGTCTTGACGCGAGGATGCGCCAGTCTTATAATTAAACATAGTGACCTCCCTGTCAGGTCGCTCCGCTCGGAGGTGTTAGCCGCACGCTCCGAGCTTCTTTTTGTCAGTTGGCTACACTCTAATTATAGTTATTTTCGGTTGCCCTTGTCAAGTAGAACTTGAGTTCTTGCTTGTCAGTTCCCAGGGCTTCGCTCGCTCAAATTCCTCGACGCTCTTTCGGCTCACGGCCCAATCGCGCCCGACCTTGAACGCCTCAAGGCGCCCTGCCTTGATGAGGTCGCGCACGCGCTGTGGACTCACGTCAAGGAGTTTGGCGGCTTCTGCTGTTGATAGGTACGGTTTTTGTTGCTTCATAGCAATAGGATACAGCATAGCCCTCCCCCTGTCTAGGCGCTCTACTATTCGATTGTTAAGGTCCGCTACCGTTACGTCGAAGCTCCCGGCGGGAATCGAACCCGCGTATCCGGCGTACAGGACCGGGCTAGGCCATCCTCGGGAGCAGGCGGGCGGGGGAGCAGCCCTCTAGCCTGTAGGAGCTATCCTCCTTTCTGTGAAAGTCAGAGACATCAAAATGAACGACGCTCCCCCTGCCCTATAGTCCTCTCGGCGCATTGCGCCGGGCGAGGCGGCGACGGTTGACTCCACCCTGCGTAGCGACTCCTCGTTTCAACATTGGATACAGAAGGTCGCCGCCTCGCCCCGCGCGGCCAGCCAACGCTGGCCGGGGGTTCGTGTCTAGAAACTGGCGTCCATCACGCCGCTGGCCCCCATGTACGCATCTCTGCGACTAGTGCTATGCACTGCTGCCGCGCGAACTCGGTGGCGGCATCGATAACGCGCTGTGCGGCAGGCGGCTCAGGCCGCAAGCTCGGCGCGGTCGCCTCAAGCTGGTACTGCACGGCGACGCGCACCGGCTCGTGGGCGAACGCCGGTGGCGGCGCGGTGTTGACGTGCGCGCAGGTCAGGTGCCACTCGTCGCGGTGCTGCATGACGCGCCAGACGAGGCGCGAGCGCATGTCGCGCGGTGTCAGTGGGAACCCCGTGCGACATGCGCTGCGTTGTCGCTGGCGCCACCAGGCGTCCTCACAGTGACGCGGGGGCGGCGGCGCGGTGTTGACGTGCGCGCTCACCAGCAGGTGCCGCTCCCAGCGCGCGCGGTCGGACTGCCACACGCTCATGACGAGCGCCGAGCGCACGCCGCGCTGTGTGCGGGGGAAGCCCGCACGGGCGGCACGCTCCAGGTTGCGCTGCCACTCGGCAGCGTCCCGGTACTCGTGCCGTGTCCTCCACGCCTGCGCGTGGTTGTTTGCGGTGGCGTGTGCCATCAGTCTGCTCCCTGGTAGTCGGGGTCGGGGTGATTGAAGACGTAAAGACGCTGGCGAGTGATGTAGTTCGCCAGCACTTCGGACACGGTCTCGCCCACGTTGCGCCGCATCCCCTCGGCGGTCAGCAGGTCGGCAATGCGCGCCAGCTCAGACCGCAGCCGCATGTTCTCGGC
>JAKOVD010000175.1 GCA_029782215.1 Chloroflexota bacterium | reverse complement strand
GGACCCGACGGTGACGGTGGCGCAGGAGTTTCCGGACACGAAGTTCGTGCACATTTCGGGATACAAGACGGCCCCGAACCTGAGCACGGTGTTCGGAGCGATGGAAGAAGCCCGCTACCTGAGTGGGTTGGTGGCGGGGAAGATGACGAAGACGAACAAGCTCGGCTTCGTGGCGGCGTTCCCGATTCCCGAGGTGATTCGTGGGATCAACGCCTTCACGCAGGGGGCGCGCGAAGCGAACCCGAATGCCGAGGTGAGCGTGGTCTGGACGAACACGTGGTTTGGGCCGCCGCAGGAGAAGGAGGCAGCGGATGCGCTGCTGGCGCAGGGGGCGGACGTTATCGCCCAGCACCAGGATACGACGGAGCCGCAGAAGGCGGCGGCGGATGCCGGCGGCTACAGCGTTGGCTATGACTCGGACATGGGCAAGTTCGTGGGCGACACGGTGCTGACGAGCCCGGTGTGGAACTGGGGGCCGAAGTACACGGAGATCGTGCAGTCGGTCCTGGACGGGACGTTCAAGAGCGAGTCGTACTACGGTCACCTGAAGGACGGGATCGTGGACCTGGCGCCGTACAGCCCGAAGGTGCCTGCGGACGTGGCGCAGATGGTGGATGCGCGGAAGCAGGAGATCAAGGACGGGAAGTTCGAGGTCTTCTGTGGGCCGCTGAAGTCGGCTGATGGGAAGGAAGTGCTGCCGGCAGGCAAGTGCCTGAATCTCGACGAGAAGCTGAACATGGACTTCTTCATCGAGGGTGTGAAGGGCGAGCTGGCGGCGAGCAAGCAGTTGGAGAAGCCATTGGTGGGCGAGTCCGCCCCTGCCGGCATGACCGGCGGCGCCGCTGCGGCGGCGGAAGGCAAGCCCATGAAGGTGGCCTTCATCTACGTTGGCCCCAAGAGCGACCTGGGCTGGAGCTGGGCGCATGACCAGGGCCGCATGGCGCTGGACAAGCTGGGCAACGTGGAAACCGCCTACAGTGAGGCCGTGCCGGAGGGCCCGGATGCCGAGCGCGTGATCCGTGACTATGCCCAGAAAGGCTACGACATGATCTTCGCCACCTCCTTTGGCTACATGGACTCAGTTCTGAACGTTGCCAAGGACTATCCGAAGACCATGTTCGAGCATGCCACCGGCTACAAGACCGCGGACAACGTCGCCATCTATGATGGTCGCGGCTACGAGGGCTGGTACCTGGCCGGCAAGACGGCCGGTTCGATGACCAAGAATAACAAGCTGGGCTACGTCGCCCCTTTCCCTATCCCGGAAGTCATCCGCAACCTGAACGCCTTCACCCTGGGCGCCCGCTCGGTCAATCCCAAGGTTGAGGTGACGCCGGTCTGGATCAACGCCTGGTTCGACCCCCCCAAGGAGCGTGAGGCGGCCCAGGCCCTGGTGGACGGCGGCTCCGACGTGATCGCCCGCGAGAGTGATTCGCCCGAGGCCGACAAGGTAGCCCAGGACGCCGGCGTGTATGCCATCGCCTACAACGGCGTCCAGCCGGATGTGGCCCCGAAGGCGGTGCTGACGGCGCCCGTGTGGAACTGGGGCACCTACTACGCCAAGACCGTGGCCGACGCCGCCAAGGGCGACTGGAAATCCCACGCCTATTGGGGCGGCATGAAGGACGGCCTGCTGGACCTGGCGCCGTTCGGCAGCATGGTGCCCAAGGACGTGCAGGACAAGGTCAACGCCGCCAAGGCGGACATCATCAGCGGCAAGCTGGCGCCTTTCACCGGACCCATCAAGGACAACACCGGCAAGGAACGGGTCGCCGCCGGCCAGGCGATGACCGACGAGCAACTGCTTGCCTTTGACTGGCTGGTCGAAGGCGTCAAGGGGCAGGTTCCCAAGTAAGGCAATGGCTCGCTGCTAGCCAGCGGGATCTGTTCACGCATTACGCATGGCGTACGATGTTGTATGTCATGCGTAATGCGTGTCACAACTTCCACTCCAAGACTCTCCACAGAGGCTCATTCTCGCACCAGAACCGATCATGACCGATCATCCTCCCGGCGACGTGATGGTCGCCATGCGCGGCATTGTCAAGCAGTTCCCAGGTGTCCTTGCAAGTGATCACGTCGATCTTGAGGTGAAGGCCGGCGAGATCCATGCCCTGTTGGGGGAGAATGGGGCGGGGAAGAGCACATTGATGAATATCCTCACGGGCCTCTACCGGCCTGATGAGGGTGAGATCCAATTACGGGGCAAACGGGCCCACATCGGCTCGCCGCACGACGCCATCCATTTGGGGATCGGCATGGTGCACCAGCATTTCATGTTGGTGGAGACCATGACCGTGTCCGAGAACTTCATGCTGGGGCTGGAGGACCTGGGCTTCCTGCCCGATAAGACCAAGATCGATGCCGATGTTCGCTCCCTTTCTGAGCGCTATGGTCTGCAGGTCAATCCTGATGCCTACATCTGGCAGCTTTCGGTAGGCGAACAGCAGCGCGTGGAGATTCTGCGCCTGCTGCATCGCGGGGCCGACATCCTCATTTTGGATGAGCCGACCGCGGTGCTGACGCCGCAGGAAGCCGAGCATCTCGGCCAGACTCTGAGCCAGATGGCGGGCGAGGGCAAGGCTGTCGTCTTCATCACCCACAAGCTCAACGAGGTGATGACTTATTCGCATGAGGTGACTGTCCTGCGCGCCGGCAAGAACGTGGCCACCGTGCACACGGCAGACGTGGATCGCCGCGAGCTGGCCCGGTTGATGGTGGGCCGCGAGGTCTTCTTCCAAATGGAGAAGGCCGACCACCCGCCGGGGGGCGTTGTTCTCAGCCTGCAGCATGTGCAGGCCCGCAACGACAAGAACCTGCCGGCGCTGCGCGATATGACCTTCGATGTGCATGGCTATGAGATCGTCGGCGTGGCCGGCGTGGCCGGCAATGGGCAGCGCGAGCTCGCCGAAGTCATCACCGGTCTGCGCAAGGTGACCTCCGGCAGTATCCTGGTGCGGGGGCAGGAGGTGACCAACCGCACACCAGAGCAGTTGATCGCCATCGGCGTGAGTCACGTGCCTGAGGACCGGGTGGGGGTGGGTCTGGTACCGAACCTGCCTGTCAGCGACAACCTGGCGCTCAAGGGCTACCGCAAGCCGCCCATGTCGCGCGGCCCCTTCCTGGTGCGCCAGGCCATCCGTGATTTCGCCGAGCGCATGGTGTCGCGCTTTGACATCGCCACGCCTACGGTCGATACGCCCGTCCGCCTGCTCTCCGGCGGTAATCTGCAGAAGACCATCCTGGCGCGGGAGATTTCCGCCGGTCGCGAGCTGATGGTGGCCGTCCATCCCACCCACGGTCTGGACATCGGCGCCACCGAGAGCGTGCACAAGACGCTTGTGGAGCTGCGCAACGAAGGCGCCGCCATCCTCCTCATCTCCGAGGACCTGGACGAGATCCTGCGTGTGAGCGACCGCGTCATCGTCATCTACGAGGGCCGCATTATGGGCGAAGTCCCCTGTTACAACGCCGACATCAACGGCATTGGTCTGTTGATGGCAGGCTGCGAGTGGTCGCCAACGGAGGTGCCGGCATGAAATTCGTCTTTGAGCGGCGCATGAATCCTTCCCGCCGCATCGCCGTGCTGATGCCGATCATCTCCATCGTGCTGGCCCTCCTGTTCTGTGCCATCTTGCTGGCGCTGGCTGGGGCCAACCCTTGGGTGACCTACAAGGCCATGGCGATCGGCGCCTTTGGCAGTGTGTATGCCTTTGGCGAAACGCTCGTCAAGGCCATTCCCTTGATGCTGACCGGTCTGGCAGTGTCCATCGCCTTTCGCATGCTGTTCTGGAACATCGGCGCCGAAGGGCAGTTGGCGATGGGCGCGATCGGCGCCACCTTTGTCGCCCTGTTTGTGGCGAGCAGCTTGCCGGCGAGCCTGGTGCTGCCGGCCATGTTCGTGGCCGCGTTCCTGTGCGGGGCGGTGTGGGGGTTGATACCGGCGGCGCTCAAGGCCAAGCTGGGAGTGAACGAGATCATCGTCACCCTGATGATGAACTACATCGCCATCCTCCTGGTCGACTATCTCTACGTCGGGCCGTGGAAAGATCCCAAGGGCTTCGGCTTCCCCGGCACAGCGGTCTTTCCCAATGCCGCCTGGCTGCCGCGTCTGACCGGCCGCGTCCATCTGGGGCTGGCTTTCGCCATCCTGGCTGCCTTCCTGATCTGGCTGGTGCTGGATCGTACCCGCTGGGGTTACGAGATTCGGGTCATCGGCGAGAACCCCAAGGCGGCGCGCTATGCCGGCATCAGCATTACGCGCAACATCCTGCTGGTGATGTTGATCTCGGGCGGCCTGGCGGGCATCGCCGGCTATTCGGAGGTGGCAGGGATTTCGCACCGCCTGCAAAAAGGGCTGACCGTGGGCTACGGCTACACCGCCATCATCGTCGCCTGGCTGGCCAAGCTCAACCCCTTCGGCGTCCTGCTGGTTTCCGTGCTGCTGGCCGGGCTGTTGGTGGGCGGTGACCAGATCCAGATCACGATGGGCCTCCCGGCTTCGGTGGCCCTGGTGCTCCAGGGCGCCATCCTCTTCTTCGTGCTCGGCGGCGAGATCTTCGTGCGCTACAACCTGCGCATCGTGCGCGAATCACCCGCCGCTGCAGAAGCGCTAGCCCTGGCCAGCGCCAAGCCCGAAGCCTGAGACGCTTCCCTGATCGGGGGGCGTGGTTTCCATGCCCCTACACGTCCCCGTCCCCGCCACCCGTCACCCGCTCCCCTCACCGCAACCACCATGGACGTCGCCCTCATTGCCTCCATCCTGGCCATTGCCATCCGGGCCGGCACTTCCCTTGTTTACGCTACCATCGGTGAGATCTACACGGAGCGCTCCGGCATCCTCAACCTCGGCGTCGAGGGCATGATGCTGATGGGCGCCGTCAGTGCGTTTGCCGTGGCCTATCACACGAACAATGCCTGGCTGGGTGTGGTGGCCGCCATGATCGTCGGTGGGGTGCTGGCGCTGATCCACGCTTTTCTGACCGTCAGCCTGCGGGCCAACCAGGTCGTCAGTGGCCTGGCGCTCACGATCTTCGCCACCGGCCTGGCCAGTTTCCTGGGCCAGAAACTGGGGCCCAACGGCGGTCCCCTGGTGGGCCAGATCGGTCCCCGGTTCAAGCGCATCCCCATTCCTGTGCTGTCCAAGCTGCCCCTCGTGGGCGATGCCGTTTTCAACCAGGACCTCCTGGTCTACGGCATGTTCATCTTCGTGATCGTGTCCACCTGGTATCTCTACCGCACGCGCGCCGGGCTGAACCTGCGGGCGGTGGGCGAGAACCCGCGCACGTCCGACGCCCTGGGCGTGAGCGTCTACAAGGTCCGGTATCTCTACACCCTGGTGGGCGGCATGTTGGTGGCCCTGGGCGGCGCTCACCTCTCCCTGGCCTATACGCCGGGCTGGACGGAGAATCTCACCGGGGGCCGCGGCTGGATCGCCATCGCCCTGGTTATTTTCGCCGTCTGGAGTCCGCCGCGGGCTCTGGTGGGCGCACTGCTCTTCGGCGGCATCAACGCCATCCAGTTCCGCCTCCAGGCGGCCGGGACGACCATTCCCTCGGCTTTCCTGGCCATGCTGCCCTATATCTTCACGATCGCCGTCCTTGTCATCATCACCTGGTACGAGGGCCTGCGCAAGCGGGCCGGTACACCGGCGGCGCTGGGCAACCCCTACGTGCGTGAGGAGAGGAAGTGAGGCGCGAGTGGGGAGCTAACGTGCGAACGTTTGAACGTTCGCACGTTAAGGAGAACTGATGGGCGGAGAAAGGGGTAGGGGCGAGGCTGCCTCGCCCGCGGATAGAGCAGCGCTGCGCGCCTTCGCGGCGGCGATGCCCAAGGTGGAGCTGCACGTCCACCTGGAGGGCAGCATCCTGCCGGAGACGCTGCTGGCGCTGGCGCAGCGGCATGGGATGTCCCTGCCTGCCGCCGATGTTGCCGGGCTGAGGGCCTGGTACCGCTTCACTTCGTTCCGGCACTTCATCGACATCTATCTGACGATCTCGAGCCTGCTGCGCACCCCAGACGATTTTGCCCTTATCGTCCATGACTTCGGCCGTGAAATGGCGCGGCAGCACATCCGCTATGCCGAGGTGACCTTCACGCCCTTTACGCATCTATGGCAGGACAAGGGCCTGCACGCCGAAGACCTGATCGACGGACTGGACGCCGGGCGCACGCAGGCCGCGGCCGAGTTCGGCGTGGACATGGCCTGGGTGCTGGACATTCCCCGCAATCTCAGCTTCAAGGACGGCGCCTACACCGGCTACGCCAGCGACCCGACCGTGGACATGGCCCTGGCCTGGCGAGAGCGGGGGGTGGTGGCGTTGGGCCTGGGCGGCAACGAGGTGGGGGCGCCGCCGGAGCCCTTTGCCCACGCCTTCGACCGGGCGCGGGCGGGCGGGCTGCACTGCCTGCCCCATGCCGGTGAAACCGTGGGTCCGGAGAGCGTTTGGGGCGCGCTGCGTGCGCTCGGCGCCGAGCGCATCGGCCACGGCGTGCGCAGCGTTGAGGACCCGGCGCTGGTAGCCTACCTGGTCGAGCGCCAGGTGCCGCTGGAGGTCAACCCGACCTCCAATCTGCGCCTCGGCGTCTATCCGGACTACGCCTCCCATCCTTTGCGCCGCCTTTGGGACGCCGGCGCCTATGTCACCGTTAACAGCGACGACCCGCCCCTGTTCAACACGACCCTGAACGATGAATACGGTGTGCTCATCGACCACTTTGGCTTCGACGCTGCCGACCTGGAGCACGTCACCCTCAATGCTCTGCGGGCGAGCTGCCTGCCGCCCGACCGCAAAGTCACTCTCGAAGGCGAATTCCTGGATGCGTTTGAACGTTGTAACGTTGACTCTGCTGAAAGAAGCTGATCTTTAACAACTACAACCAAGCTCGGCGTGTGACCAGCGGCTGGTAAGCGACGGTCGCGGATACGAGCGAGATGCCACAAGGTGCGCTGCCGCGATGGCCAGTGGGCTGCGGCTTGCGTACAGGCTGGGGTCGGAATGCGAAATGTGGCCTGGCTGGGGGCTGTT
>JAKOVD010000171.1 GCA_029782215.1 Chloroflexota bacterium | reverse complement strand
CACCCCCTGCATGTGCCCGTACAAGCTGCGCACGTCGCTTGCTTCACCCAACTCGCCAACGACGCCCGCTTCCTCGTCTGTGCTACACTTCATCCTGACTCCTCCTGCTGTGACGTGATGTTTTGGACGACACCAGTCTATCAGCCGAAGGAGTCTTTTTCTAGGCTGCTGCTCCCCTCGCGCGACTTTTGAGAAGCCCTGACGGCTTGCGAAAACCTATTGACATGAATCACCGCGAAGCTTAGAATGGAACTGACACCACAGACTGGCAGCTCAGCGTCGACTGCTCGTCGAGGATGTCCAGCACCAGTTGCTGGTGACCAGCACAAAGGACGGTCGCGTTAATGCCAGGTCCCTGTAGTGGTCCACCCAGGGCGGTGGGAAAACACAGGTATGGCTGGAAAGGACTCGCACAGGATGTGCTGCGAAAAGGCTGCGACTTTCATGGCGGCGGTTGGGGAATGCAGGTCCGGCAGAGTTGTCTACACTCAGCGGCGATCGTCCACAAGGTTATCATCTGCGATGGCACTCGGCAAAGGGCTCCGGCTGTTTGCCGGTCTCGTCGCTATTGGCTCGTTGCCTGCCAACTTCAGTGAGGAAGGAAGAACATGAAACGCCCTTGTATCTGGCTCGCACGTCGTTTTGCCCTCTTGGGCCTCCTCGCCGTGGTCGCTGTTTTCAGTGTGATGGCGACGCCTCCTCCTCTGTTTGCGCATTCCATGCCCCCCTCTCATGTGCTTCCCTCTCAGACTCCGCTGGCGTCTACAACCGCGACGACGTCACCTGCAGCCCCTCGCCTTGTGGCCATCGCCGTGGGTTATCGGCACTCGTGCGCGTTGATGAACGGCGGAGGGGTCGTGTGCTGGGGGCAAAACGATTCCGGCCAACTGGGAGACGGCTCCAAGATCACACGCAGCATACCGGTCATTGTGAGCGGACTGGGGAGCGGAGTCAAGGCCGTTGGTGTGGGTTGGGGTTTCAGTTGCGCCCTGACCACCGGCGGCGCCGTCAAGTGCTGGGGTGACAACGCCAGTGGGCAACTGGGTGATGGGACGAAGTCGGGGCAGTCGACGCCTGTAGACGTGAGTGGTCTGGCCAGCGGCGTCGCCGCGATCGCCGTCGGCTTCAACCATGCCTGTGCAATGATGATGGACGGCGACCTCAGATGCTGGGGTGACAACTATTTCGGCGGGCTCGGCAACGGCACGAACGTGGACAGTGCAGTGCCGGTGGAGGTGAGCGGGTTGGCAAACGACACGGTCGATGTCGATGCCGGTTATCGTTTCACTTGCGCTGTGACGTCTGCAGGCGGCGTTAAGTGCTGGGGCCTCAATGATGCCGGCCAGTTGGGTGACGGGACAACCACGAACCGTTTTCTGCCGGGCGATGTCAGCGGATTGGAGGCCGGGGTTGGCGGGGTGGAGTCGGGCGAGAACCACTCCTGTGCGCTGTTATCTGGTGGCGGCGCCAGGTGCTGGGGATCCAATTCCCACGGTCAGTTAGGAAACCAGGGCTATGGAAACAGCCCTACCCCGGTAGAGGTGACGGTCGTGCCGGGCGGCATCTTTGCATTAGCTGCAGGTGATAGCTTCACATGCGTCCGTCTGGCAGGGGACAGCGTCAAGTGCTGGGGCGACAACACCTACGGCATGCTGGGTGACGGTACGACGTCGCTATCGCGTGTTGCAGTCGACGTCATCGGGTTGGCCGACGGCGTCTTCGCCATCGCCGCGGGTGAGTACAACGCCTGTGCGCTCACGGCAAGCAGCGCCCGGTGTTGGGGATTCAACCATCGCGGCCAGTTGGGCAATGGCGCGGTTGGCTTCGTCGTCGTGCCCGGAGAGGTGAGTGGTCTGGGGGCCGTCGCCAGCTCAATTGCCGCCGGGGCAAATCATACTTGCGCTCGGACGGCTCTCGGCGACGTTGAGTGCTGGGGACACAATTACTACGCTCAACTGGGCGATGGCTCGCAGGACGATCGTGCCCTGCCGGTGGCCGTGAGCGCTCTGGGCGGCGAAGCCAGCGCTATTGCGCCGGGTTACACTCATACCTGTGCCTTGCTGGCGACCGGCCGGGTGCGATGCTGGGGTATGAACTACTATGGCCAACTGGGCGATGGCACAACAACCCCGAGCAAGACACCGGTCGATGTCACCGGGTTGAGTGCAGGTGTCACTGCCATCGCTGCCGGCAGCCACCATACGTGCGCGCTGATGGCTTCGGGCACGGTCAAATGCTGGGGGCGAAACAACTACGGTCAGGTTGGCAACGGGACAACCACAGACCAGAAAGTGCCGGTGGACGTGGCTGCGTCCGTGACAGCAATCGCCGCCGGTTGGGGCCACACCTGCGCCGTCACGGCCGCGGGTGACGTCAAGTGTTGGGGATGGAATGGATTGGGCCAATTGGGCGATGGCACGACCACCAGCAGCCCGACGCCGGTGGCTGTGAACGGCCTGGCTGGCAAGGCCAGCGCCATCACGACTGGTTACTACCATACCTGCGCCCTCACCGAGACGGGCGGCGCCAAGTGCTGGGGTGACAACTATTATGGTCAATTGGGTGACGGGACAACCACGAAGCGGCCGACGCCCGTAGATGTCAGTGGGATGGCAAATGGTGTGGGAGCCATTGCCGCTGGCTACTACCACACCTGCGCCCAGACAGTTGGCGGCGGCCTCAAATGCTGGGGTGAAAACGACAACGGGCAGTTGGGAGACGGCACCCTTGCGCGACGCCAGGTTCCCACCGCAGTGAACGGCTTGTCGAACCATGTCGCCGGTATGGCCCCAGGTGGAAGTCACACCTGTGCCAGACTGGATTCAGGCGCCGTCCAATGCTGGGGCTACAACCTCTACGGTCAATTGGGCAACGGCGAACTTGGCTACTCCACCGCTCCCGTCGACGTGATCACAGTGCCGGTTCTGTATCTGCCGCTCGTTCAGCGCTGATCGTCTGATCCGAGTCCATTTCCCCACGTCTTTCTGCTGCCCTTCACAACCCTGGTGGCCGGGGGGTCAGAGGATGCGCGCGCCCAGTAGCGATGCCGCCAGCTCCACAGCCAGCTCCGCCGTCTGGTTGCCGTGGTCGAGAATGGGGTTGATCTCGACGATGTCCAGCGAGGTGGTTTTGCGTGACTCGGCGAGCATCTCCATAAGCAGGTGCGCCTCGCGGTAGCTCAGGCCGCCGGGCACCGGCGTGCCCACGCCCGGCGCCACGGATGGATCGAGGCTGTCCATGTCAAGGCTGATGTGGACGCGCGGAAGACCGGCGATGTGGATGATCGCCTCGCGCGCCACGGCTGCCAACCCGCGCTCGTCGATATCGCGCATCGTATAGGCGCGCATTCCCAGGCGCCGCAATTCCTCGCGCTCGCCCTGGTCCAGGTTGCGCAGCCCGATGAGCACGACGTGGTGCGGGTCGATCTTGGCGCCGGCGCGTCCCAGGTTGACCAGCTCTGGTAGCCCCAGGCCCACCAGGTGCGAGAGAGGCATGCCGTGCAGATTGCCGGAGGGGGAGGTGGCAGGTGTGTTGAAGTCGGCGTGGGCGTCGATCCAGATCACGCCTGTGGCGCCGGCAGTGCTCACCCCACCCACGGTGCCCATGGCGACAGAGTGATCGCCACCCAGGAAGATGGGCAGGTGGTCGTCGGCAACGCAGGCCGCCGCAGCCTGGTAGATGCTCTCGCAGGCGCTGCGCACCGCCTGCAGATGGCGGACGGTCGCATTGCCGATCACGGTAAACGCTTCCTCGCCACTTGCTTCTTCGGGTGCAGCGACGTCGATATTGCCCCCGTCGTGAACGTCGTAGCCAAGCCGGTGCAGGCGGCCCTGCAGGCCGGCATAGCGCAGGGCACTCGGCCCCATGTCTACGCCGCGGCGCTGCTGGCCCAGGTCCATGGGAGCGCCGAAGATGTGCAGGGCTGGTCTTGCCATGTCCATGTGGGGCCGGGAGGCGCCGGTCCTAAAGCTCAGGGTAGGTCAGGCCGGCGATCTGAGGCTCTCCCCACACGGCCCAATTCCAGCGCGAGTTGCCCAGGGCGTCGGTGATGAGCTGGACGACGGCGTCCTGGCCCGCCAGGGAGGGCAGGTCGACGACGAAGTTCTCCCAGCCGACGTCACGCTTCAGGTGGCTCCACAAGGGCCGGCCGTTGACCCGGATGCGGAAGGCGACCTGGTTGTCTTCCGACAGCAGGGCGCCATCGCGCACGCCGACGGCGAAGTGCAGCTTGAGGACGTCCACGTCCATGGGCACCTGCATCTGGTAATCGATCACCGAGAGCCCGGCTGCAGGTGGGTGCTGCCAGATGGCCTGACGAATCACGCCCCCACATGAGGCCGGGGCCAGCTTGATCTCCATGCCTGCCGGATCGACCGTGGCCGTCTGCGCGGCCTCATAGAAGTGCTCGATCAGGTCGTAGACCCACACCGTGTCCAGCCCAGAGCTGTCCTGCCAGCCGCCGGGTGAGTGCCATTGTTCCTCCTGCCATTTCAGAAAGCTGATGTACTCGGACAGCAGCATGAGGCTCTCTTCCGAAAGGTCAGCGATGCGGCGAACGATAGCGTCGATCTCGTCTTGGCGATGGGGCATGGGAGGGTGAAGGCTTTAGGTTGCAGATTACAGGTTACAGGTTGAAGGTGGCTGCGATGGTGTTCATTCTAGCGGATCGAAGAATGCCGGAGCAAGGAGCGCCGCTCGTAGTAACGACATCAGTCGTTGATGGACGGGAAAGCGACTGAAGACGCCACTACGAGCCGGAGTCGTCCTTGCTCACCCAGGCCAGGACGTCGTAGAACAGGGCCCCGCCCCCCATGTCGGCCTCATCCGGCGGCGTCAACCGGTTGATGTTGCGGCGGTCGGGGCTCAGCTTCGACCACCAGATGCTGGGCGCCAGCACCACGCCCGGCATGATGTCCGTGGTGACGCGAGCCGCCAGCAGCACACTGCCGCGCTCGTTCTGCACGCACACCTTGTCGCCGTCGCTGACTCCCCGTAAGGCCGCGTCGTCAGGATGCAGCCAGAGGACCGGCTGGCCTTCTCTTTCCACGAACCGCGCCAGGTTGGCAAAGGTGCTGTTGAGGAAGGAATGGGCCGGCGGTGAGATGCATGCCAGCGGCGGAGGTCCCGATGAAGCACTCGCGGGGGGCGGGTCCAGGTGCTGCGGCGGCGTCCAGGTGGGCAAGGGGTCGTAGCCGTCGGCGGCCAGCCGCTCGCTGTAGAACTCGCACTTGCCGCTCGCCGTCGGATAGGCGCCCCCGGCAAAGGGCAGGTACGGGTCGGGAACGTCCAGACGGGCAAAGCCTTGGGCCAGGAGCTGCTCCCAGGTGAGGGAGGCGCAGGCAGGACCTGACTGGCTGGCCACGAACTCCTGCAGGATCTCGACATCACTCTGCCGGAAGCAGGCGTCGCCAAAGCCCATCGCCGCCGCCAGCCGCCGGAAGATCTCGCTATTGGGCAGGCTCTGTCCGACCGGCGCGATGGCGGGCCGGTTGAGGGCGAGATAGAGGTGACCGTACGGCTTGAGCAGATCCCAATGCTCGAGCTGGGTAGTTGCCGGCAGCACCAGGTCGGCGTAGTCGGCGGTGTCGGTCTGAAAATGCTCGATCACCACGGTGAAGAGGTCTTCCCGCCGCAGATTGGCCAGCACCTCGCCCTGGTCGGGAGCAACCGCCGCCGGGTTGCTGTTGTAGACGATGAGCGCCTTGACGGGTGGGCCGGCCTGTGCGGGCGACGGGATGTTGTCCACCGGCCGGGGATGGTAGTGGGCCTGGGCCAGACGGGCAGGGTCCAGGCTGAGAGCGTCGCCCAGGCGGTTCATGTTGAGGGTGCGCGGGTCACGCCCGGCCAGCAGATCGGGCCGGTAAAGCGATGAACGATCGAGGGCGAAGCTGCCGCTGGTGCTGAGCAGAACGCCGCCTCCCCGTTCGCGCCAGGCGCCCGTCAAGGCCGGCAGGCAGACGATGCTGCGGACGGCGCCGCCCCCGCCGCCGTGACGCTGCAGACCGTAGTTGATGCGGATGGCGGTGGGGCGCGTCGTCGCCACCTCGCGGGCAAGCTGGCGGATCCGGCCTGCGTCGACGCCGGTGATAGGGGATGCCCACTCCGGGGAGTATGGGCGCACACGCTCGGCAAGCTCCACAAAGCCCACCGTGTGCTCCCGCACGTAGGCGTCATCGTACAGGTTCTCGTCGATGAGGACGTGCATCAACGCCAGCGCCAGGGCGCCGTCGGTGCCGGGATGGATGGGGATCCATTCATCAGCGGCGCGGGCGGTGCGCGTGCGGGCGGGGTCGATGGCGATCACGCGCGCACCCTGCTGGCGTGCTTGCTGGACAAACGGCCACAGGTGTTGGTTGCTGGTAAGGGTATTTGTCCCCCACAGCAGGATGAGCCGGGCAAAGGCGAAATCCGACGGTTCCACTCCCATGACCTCACCCGTCGTGTAGCGATAGCCCTCAAAGCCGGCTTCGGCGCAGATCGTTTGTGCCAGGCGGCTGGCGCCCAGGCGGTAGAGGAAGCGCCTTGCCATCCCCTCGCCCTGCAGCAGCCCCATCGTCCCACAGTAGGAGTAGGGAAGAATCGCTTCGGCTCCGTCCTGCGAGACGACGGCCTGCAGACGTTCTGCGATTTCGGCGATCGCCTCGTCCCAGGAAATGGGCTGGAAGCTGCCGTCGCCTTTAGGCCCACAACGCCTGAGGGGCGTCTGAAGCCGATCCGGATGGTAGGTTCGTTCCAGGTAGCGATCGACTTTGCCGCAGAGACGCCCCTGCGTCACGGGATGACCGGGATGGCCCCAAAGGTCAACGGCACGGCCCGTGGCGGTGGACACCGCCACCTGCCAACTGCACGTGTCGGGGCAGTCGTGTGGGCAGACGCCCGTGACGATGTCGATGCCGGGACGATCGCGGTAGAGGTGGAGGCGGGACATGGGCGTCAAACGTTCAAGCTTCAACCGGCAACAGGCAGGACGCGGCAAAGCCACCGCTTTGTTGGCGGCCCAGGGCATGTTCCCAGGTCAGGGCGGCGTCGCGAATGCCAAGGGCGGACAGGACGATGAAGTGAAAGTCGAGAGGGTGTTGACCAGCCCGACGAGGCATGAGATCGCCCATATCGGCAAGAGAAGCAAATGGCTCCGCCGAGGTGGGCTCGAAAGCGAGCTCATCTTCTGAGAGCGCCAACTGGTCGAGGTGAGTGGCGCCCCGGAAGTAGTGGACGTCCATGCCCTCACCGGCATAGATGCGGTAGGCGATGACCCAGGCGTCCAGGTCGCGGGCGACCTCGCTCGCCAGCTTGTTGAAGCCCACGCTCCTGGCCAGACCCGGTTCGACATATGCCGTCGCCCAGCCGTTGTCTTCCGCAAGGATGACCTTCGCCGCTCCGGTCTGGGTCGTGGCCAGATAGGTTGCCTTGAGGCGCTCGACCACGCGTTCCTGTGGGGCGCCCTTGATGTGAACGTTGAAGTAGCTCAGGTAGGGCGTCTGCGGCGCGTCCCATGCAGGGCCACGGGCGTGGCTCCGGACGGATTCAGCAGCGCGGCTGCTGGCAGCCTCAGCGGTGATGGCGGAAGGATCTGAGGATGGCGGTTTGTCAGGCGTCTTACCGCCAAGAAGTCTCTTGAACATGATCGGGTCCTGTCAGGGCGGAGCGAACAGGCATCCATTCTACCCGATAGCCTTACCGGCAAAAAAGAAGTGGCTGTGAGTCCCCCACTCTCAGCCACTTCAGCCATGTCAGAGGCGTTAAGACGCTGCTGCCATGGCGATCAAGAGGCAGCGCCCAGTTCTGACCCGTATTCACTTAACATAGCGTAGGACGGCCAGAGGATTCTGAACAGATGCCATCTGGTTAAGATACGCTATGTCGTCTGGCCAAATCTGGGCGGTTCTCCATCCTGGCGATGCGCCCGGCTCGGCGCAGATGCGATGGGGTCTATTCTCCCGCGACGATCGGCGGCACGGTGAGGCTGCAAGCGCCAGCACACGGGCCGTTAGTCCATGGCGCTGGCGAGCGGCGTTCCTTCCAGTTCAGGGTCAGGGAGGTCTTCACTGGCGGCGGTGGGCACCAGCACCTTGCCCAGGCCGGCCTGATCCCGCACCTGGCGCTCGATGCGCGCCAGCAGGTCGGGATTGGCCTTGAGGAACTCCTTGGCATTCTCGCGCCCCTGGGCCAGGCGTTGGCCTTCGTAGCTGAAGAACGCCCCCCGCTTCTCGACGATGCCCATCTCCGTGGCGATGTCGAGGATGCTGCCGGCCTTGGAAATGCCCTCGTTGAACATGATGTCGAACTCGGCCACGCGGAACGGCGGCGCCACCTTGTTCTTCTTCACCGTCACCCGCACGTGATTGCCCACCGCTTCGCTGCCCGTCTTCACCGATTCGATGCGGCGCACGTCGAGCCGGACCGAGGCATAGAACTTGAGGGCCATGCCGCCGGTGGTCGTCTCGGGATTGCCGAACATCACGCCGATCTTTTGCCGGAGCTGGTTGGTGAAGATCATGACGGTGTTGGTCTGCTTGATGGCGCCGGAGAGCTTGCGCAGCGCCTGGCTCATCAGGCGGGCCTGGAGGCCCACGTGGCTGTCGCCCATCTCGCCCTCGATCTCAGCGCGGGGAACGAGGGCGGCGACGGAGTCGACGACGACGACGTCCATGGCGCCGGAGCGGACGAGGGCCTCGGCGATTTCGAGGGCCTGCTCGCCGGTGTCGGGCTGGGAGACGTAGAGGTTGTCGATGTCCACGCCGATGCGCTGCGCATAGGCGGGGTCCAGGGCGTGCTCCACGTCGACGAAGGCGCAGACGCCTTTGCGCTGCTGCGCTTCGGCGATCGTGTGCAGGCACAGCGTCGTCTTTCCCGATGATTCGGGTCCGTAGATCTCGATCACCCGGCCGCGCGGCAGGCCGCCGACGCCGAGGGCGATATCGAGGGCAAGGGCGCCGGTGGGGATGGACTCCACCTGCATGTGGTTGGCTTGGCCCAGCTTCATGATGGTGCCTTCGCCAAAGCGTTTGTTCAGATTCAAGAGTGTCGTGTCAAGGGCTTGAGTTCTGCCATTCGTGCCGTTGGCGCCGTTGCTGGCCATCGTCGTTCTCCTTTGCTCGTGTCCTGTCGTGGTCGGTTCGCTGTTGGTTGCCGGGTAGTCGTTCAGGTCGCTGGATGAAGGCATTGACCTGTGCAATCGCAGAATAGCACATTTGTTCTATCCCTGTCAAGCCCCCGAGAAGTTCTGGCCTGTAGGTTCAATTCCAGAAACTCAGGGCCGGACCGTGTACAATGGATGTCAGAGTACACGGAACGGCTTGGCGCTGTAGGGAGAAAGTGTGAACCCACGATCCGCAGCTCTTGCCCGCTATGCCATCCGCGAGGTCCTCAGTCTCGCGGGGATGGGCGTGGCGCTGTTCTGGTCCGCCGGGCGGCTGGACTGGTGGGCCGCCTGGGGGGCCCTCGCCGTCATGGGTATCTGGATTGCGGCGATGGCCGCTATCGTTCTCACCATCAATCCCGGCTTGTTACTCGAACGTTTGGGGCCGCGCGAGGGGGAGAAACGCTGGGATACGGCCATCGTGAGCCTCTTGGGCCTGGTCACCTTGGTGCGCTACATCGTGGCGGGGCTGGACCAGCGCTACGGCTGGACGGGCGGCCTGCCTGCGGCGGCACAGATCGGCGCCCTGGCCCTATGCGCCGTGGGCTATGATGTCCTCTTCGTGTGGGCCTCGGCCGCCAATCCGTTCTTCTCGCGGGTGCTGCGCATCCAGTCCGAACGCAGCCATGTGGCTGTCACCGGCGGTCCCTACCGCTACGTCCGGCACCCCGCCTACGCCGGCGCGCTCCTCTATGAGTTGTTCGTGTCGGTCCTGCTTGCCTCCTGGCCTGCGCTGGCCGTCAGCAGCCTGAGCGTGCTTCTGCTCGTCTTGCGCACGGCGCTCGAAGACCGGTTCCTGGCGGCGGAGCTGGACGGCTACGCGGAGTATGCACGCCGGGTTCGTTTTCGCCTCCTGCCGGGCGTCTGGTAGGCGTCAGCAGGAGGTTGACCGTGTCGATGAACGATACCCTTTCCAATATCCTGAGCCCCGCATGCGCGGCGCCCTGCAAATGCGCCTCTTCCCCTTCCTCGCCACGGCGATAGGCGTCTTTCACTACCAACTCCAGGGAGGTGAGGGATGAGCGGCCCCATGCCCGCAGACCGTTTGCGCAACCTGAACGCGGTTTCCAGGACGCTTCTGATACCTTTGTCTATCCGGGCGAGTGAGAGCCAGCGCCCCGATGCCCTGGTCCGCGACCCTGCGGCGGTGGAGCTGGCCCGCCGGCTCGACGCGGACTTCGCCAGCGTGCAGAGACCGGAGGGCGATCGGGTCAGTTTCCTGCTCCGCATGAGGGAATTCGACCGGCAGGCGCGGGTATTCCTGGCAATGCATCCCGATGGCGTGCTCGTCGACCTGGGCTGCGGGCTCGACACCCGCTTCGAGCGCGTCGACAACGGGCAGGCAGAGTGGTACGGCGTCGATCTGCCGGAGGTGATCGCCCTGAGGGAGGATCTGCTCGACGAGACCCCGCGCAGCCATTTCACCGCAGGCTCGGTGCTCGACTTCTCATGGATGGATGTCCTGAGCAGCCAGGCGGGAAAGTCTGGCCGGCCCATCCTCTTCCTGGCCGAGGCTGTGCTGGTTTACCTGGCTGAGGCTGAAGTCAAACGGTTGGTGCAGGCGATCGCCGGGCGGTTCCCCGGCGCCGAGCTGGTCTGCGACGTCTATGCGCCGGTGGTAGTCCGCCTGCACCCGGTGCCGCCGGACATGCCCAAGCCGCGCTGGGGACTCAAGGATGATCGGGATGTGGAAGCGTGGGCGCCCGGCATTCGCCTGATCAGCCAGTGGTATTACTTCGACGAGCCGGAGCCGCGCCTGGGCGCTTTCCGGCTCATGCGGTACGTCCCCTTCATCGCCAGGGCGGTGCGTGTTGTCCACTACCGCCTTGGCGACGCCGCAGGTTGAAAGGCTCCTGAGCAACGACGTCGGGGCAATGAGCGGCTGTGGGCTTTGGCCCCGGACGAGCGGCGTGCTATGATCGCCCGACCTTGAGCGGTGAGGAGAGCACCCGTGGCTGTGGTTGAGGCCAACCAACCTGTTCTTTTGATCGGCGAAGATGGCAAGCGCTATGTCATTTCGCCCCAGCCTGGCGGCGCCTGGTTCACCAACAAGGGGCGCTTGCCCTATGACGATCTGATCGGCCAGTCCTTCGGCGGCATGATCGCCACGCATCTCGGCCAGCGCTTCCTGGTGCTGCGCCCGACCACGTCCGATCTGCTGCGCTACCTCAAGCGTACGACGCAGATCATCTATCCCAAGGATGCGGCGCATCTGGTGATGGAGCTTGATCTTTGGAGCGGGCGGCGTTTGATCGAGGCGGGCACAGGCAGCGGCGGCCTGACCCTGGCCTTTGCCCGCGCCGTGATGCCGGAAGGCCGCATCTACAGCTACGAGGCGCGGGCCGAGCACCAGACGGTGGCCCGCCGCAACCTGGCGCAAGTGGGGCTCCTGCCCTACGTCGATCTGAAGATACGGGATATTGCCGAAGGCTTCGACGAGACCGAGGTCGACGCCGTCTTTCTGGATGTGCGGGATGCCGCCGCCTATATCCCCCAGGCGGAGGCGGCGCTGATGTTGGGCGGGCTGTTTGGCTCGCTGGTTCCTACGACCAACCAGGTGAGCGACCTACTGGTCGCGCTGGAGGCGGGGAACTTCGTGGACATCCGCGTCGAGGAGCTTCTTGTCCGGTCCTACAAGCCCGTCGCCAATCGCCTGCGCCCGTCGGATCGCATGGTCGCTCACACCGGCTATCTTGTGTTTGCCCGCAAGCTGGACGCCCGCTACCGCCTGTTCGGCGCCGACAATCGCACGAAGCGCCGCGCCGTCGAATTCGGCCAGTGGCCCGAGGAGTAGGGTTGGCCGCCTTCTACGAGTACCGCGGCAATATCCATATGCACACGGTGCACAGCGATGGCGCCGGGCAGCCTGAGGACCTGGCTGCGGCGGCCAGGTCCGCGGGCCTGGATTTCATCATCGTGACCGATCACAACATCCTGTTGGACCAGTCCTGGGAGCGATGGGATGGGGATGTGCTGGTGCTTTTCGACATCGAAGTACACGACCGTGAACTGAAGCCCGAACGCAACCACTGCCTGACCTTGGGGGTGCACGAGGACGTGAGTGGTTTCGCCGCGAACCCCCAGGGCTTGGTGGATGCGGTGCGGGCGCGGGGCGGGTTGACCTTTTTCGCCCATCCCGTCGATAAGCCTGGTCCCCTGGTCCGGGAGCATTTTCCGTGGACCGAGTGGGACCTTGAAGGGTTCACCGGCGTGGAACTGTGGAACTTCATGTCTGAATTCCGCCCCTATGCCACCAGCAAGGTGCAGGCGCTGCTCTTCAGCTTCGTGCCCCAGTACTTCACGACGGCGCCCTATCCCGAAATGCTCGAGCGCTGGGATGAACTCCTGCTGCGCCAGCCCGTGGTGGCCATCGGCGGCTCTGACGCCCACGCCCAGGTCTTCAGGTTGGGTCCTATTCGCCGCCGCTTTCTGTCCTACGACTATTGCTTCCGGGCTGTCAACACCCACATCCTTACCCCAGAGCCTTTCGACCGGTACATCGACCACGACCGGGACATGGTCTATGAGGCGTTGGCGGCGGGTCGCGCCTGGGTGGCCTATGACATGGCAGGCGCCACAAACGGCTTTCGTTTTGCGGCTACCTCCGTCACTGGCGGCGCCACCCTTGGGGACACGCTGGAGGGCGGTGGCCAGCCGGTGACCTTCCGGGTGGAAACGCCCGAGTCAGCAGACATCAGGCTCATTCGCGCCGGCCAAGGCGTTGTGGCGGAGGCGACGGGTACAAGCCTCACTTACGCGACGCACCTGCCTGGTGCCTACCGGGTAGAGGTGTGGAAATCCTGGTGGTTCAAGCCCCGCGGCTGGATCTTCTCGAACCCGATCTATGTTGTTTGACCTGAAGCACCCCCTTTTCACCCACCCTATAGCCCTCTTTTAGGCCCCATTCATGTTTCGGGGAGGGAAGTGTTGTATGCTGTAGGTAAGTTAGGGTTTTGAATCCTAACTGCGGTGGTTCCTCCTCGAGCTCCCTTCCTCCTCCTCGTCAAAACCCCGGTTAGCCCGACTGCTAACCGGGGTTTTGATTTCCAGGGACGGGTTCGCGCTAGAAGTCAGTGGTGCCGAAGAGCAGCGCCTTCTTGACCTCGCCGATTGCTTTGGTGACGTTGATATCCCGCGGGCAGGCCTCGACACAGTTGAAGGCCGTGCGGCAGGACCACACGCCAAAGCGCTGGTCCAGCAACTGCAGGCGCTCGTCGTTCCCCTCGTCGCGGCTGTCGAAAATGAAGCGATGCGCCTGTACGATCGCCGCCGGCCCGACATAGCGACCATTGGCCCAGAACGACGGGCAGGAAGTGGTGCAGCAGGCGCAGAGAATGCACTTGGTGGTGTCGTCGAAGCGCTCCCGGTCCTCGGGGCTTTGCAGCCGCTCGCGGAGGGGTGGGGCGTCGGGATTGATGAACCAGGGTAAGACCTCGCGGTAGTGGGCAAAGAAAGGCTCCATGTCCACGACCAGGTCCTTGATGACCGGCAGGCCGCGGATGGGCTCGACCGTGATCTTCGTGCCTACATCGTGCACGAGGGTCTTGCACGCCAGGCGGTTGCGGCCGTTGATGACCATGGCATCGGAGCCGCACACGCCGTGTGCGCACGAACGGCGCAGCGTCAGGGTGCCATCCTGATACCACTTGATCAGGTGCAGCACGTCGAGCACCTGCGCGTTGTCGGGCGCTTCGACCTTGTATTCCTTCCAGTGCGGCTTCTTGTCCACTTCAGGATTGAAGCGCAGGATCTTGACGTTCAGTTGGAGCATTGTCATGGGAGTTCTCCGCCGGCTGTCTGCTAGTACACGCGTTTGATGGCCGGATACTTGGGGGTGCCGTCGGGCTTGGTGACCAGGCGTACAGGTTTGTAGTCGAGAACGACGCTGTCCCCTTCCTCCAACCAGGCAAGCGAGTGCTTCATCCATTCCTGGTCGTTGCGATCAGGGAAGTCCGCACGAGCATGGGCGCCTCGCGATTCCTTGCGGGCGGCGGCAGCGGTGGCCGTCACCAGGGCGAGGTCCAGAAGGCAGCCCAGCTCCCAGGCTTCGAGAAGCTCTGTGTTGAAGCGCTTGCCCTTGTCCATGATGGTGATGTGCTCGTAGCGCTCACGGAGCTCGCGGACGACCTCGACGGCTTCGTCCAGGCGGTCCTGGTAACGGAACACACCCACGCAGCGCATCATCATCTCCCGCAGGTCCCTGCGGATGTCGGCGACGTTTTCACCTTCGCTGCGGCTGCGAATCTGCTCCAGGGCGGCAGCGATGGGCTGCCACGTTTCCTCTGGCAGTGGCGTCAGCTCCATTTCCTGGCAATGGGCGGCCATATCGGCGCCGGCCCACTTCCCATAGGTGACGAGGTCGACCAGCGAGTTCGTGCCCAGGCGGTTGGCGCCGTGAACGCTGACGCAGGCGCACTCACCGGCGGCGTAGAAGCCCGGCAGAACGGCCTCTTTGCCATCGCCCAGGACGCGGCCCATGCCGTCGGTGGGAATGCCGCCCATCGCATAGTGGGCCGTAGGCTGGATCGGCATCGGTTGCTTGACCGGATCGACGTTGAGGTAGACGCGGCAGAAGTCGGCGATGTCAGGCAGCTTCTTCTCCACCTCCTCAGCCGTGATGCGTCGCGGCGTGCCGTCGGGGTTCTTGACGCCATCCTGCTCGAAGTACTTGTTCACGATCTCGGGCCGCACGTCGAGGTAGACATAATCCTCGCCGTTGACACCCCGTCCTTCGGCGATCTCCTCATAGATGGCGCGTGAGATGACATCGCGGGAAGCAAGGTCCTTGACGGTCGGGGCGTACCGCTCCATGAAGCGCTCGCCCTTGCCGTTGATGAGGACCCCACCTTCGCCGCGCACGCCCTCGGTGATGAGAATGCCCATGCCCTTGATGCCGGTGGGGTGGATCTGGAAGAACTCCATATCCTCCTGCGGGATGCCCCGGCGCAGGGCGATGGCATTGCCATCGCCGGTCAGGGCGTGGGCGTTGCTCGTGATCTTCCACATGCGCCCAAAGCCGCCCGTTGCAAAGAGCACGGCCTTGCCGTGGAAGACGTGCAGCTCGCCGCTGTCGATTTCGTAGGCAATGATGCCACAAACACGCCCTTCGTTGACGAGTAGGTCCATGACCTGGTACTCATCGTAGAAGTTGACCTTGTTTTTCAGACACTGCTGGTACAGCGTCTGCAGGATCATGTGACCTGTGCGGTCGGCGGCGTGGCAGGCGCGGCGCACCGGTTTCTTGGTGACGTTGTTTGTGTGACCCCCAAAGGGACGTTGGGAGATGCGCCCGTCGGGAGTGCGGTCGAACGGTAGCCCCATGTGCTCCAGCTCGATGATCACGTCGATGGCCTCGCGGCACATGGCCTCGATCTCCGGCTGGTCTCCCAACCAGTCCGAGCCCTTGACCGTATCATAGGCGTGCCATTCCCAATGATCTTCTTCGAGATTGCCCAGGGCGGCGCCGATGCCGCCTTGGGCGGCGCCCGTGTGCGAGCGCGTCGGGTAGAGTTTGGAAACCACGGCGGTGTCCACCTGGCGACTGGCGTAGAGCGCCGCCATCAACCCAGCCCCGCCGGCGCCCACGATGATCGCGTCATGCCGATGATACTGCATAGGTTCGCTCCTAAGCCTGGAAGCTGAAGATGATGTAAGCGCCCATCATGATGACGATGGTCGCCAGGATGCCCACGATGGCCTTGAAGGCTGCGTTCCAGCCGGGCCTGTGGATGTAGTCGTCGATGACCCAGCGCAGCCCGTTGAAGCCGTGGACGAGTCCGAACGTAAGCAAGGCCAGGTCGTAGACTCGCCAGAACGGCCCCCATGTCCCCGTCCAACGCTCCGCCACCACGGCGAACGTGATGTTCTCGACGCCGATGTAGACGTGCATGATCATCAAGTGGAGGACGGCGATCAGGAGCAGCAGGGCGCCGCTGACGCGCATGAAGTACCAGGAGAAAGTCTCGAATCCGCCTTTCATGGGGCGTTGGCGAGCCAGGGTTAAACGACTGACGCGTGTTGTCATGAGTGCCTCCCGATCACATGAAGAAGTGACGGAGCGTGAAGAAGCCGCCCACCAGGGTGAGGACCAGGGTGATTGCCACCACCAGCCACCAAAGCTGGCGCGAGTAAACGGTGGTCGATGGCCAGAAGTCGATGATGATAATGCGCAGGCCGTTGAAAGCGTGGTAGACCACGCCGAAGATCAGGCCGACCTCAGCCACCCGCGCAATGGGGTTGGTGTACAGGGTCAGAAAGTCATTGAAGGCATTCTCTCCGAAAGCCATCAGGAAGATATCGAACACGTGAAGCACCAGAAAAGCCAGAACCCCGACCCCGGCCAGGCGGTGCAGAATGAAGGCGTAATGACCTTCTCGTCCCCGATAGGTGATGCCTCTCCAGAGAGATGAGATGGCTTGTCCCATACTGCGCTCCTTCGCGGGTTGCGATCGACGGTGATGAACGTGCAGTAGACGATTGAAAATTGGGGCTGTATTGTGCCGCATTCCCGCCCGTCCGTCAAGCGAAATTTAGTACAAACGCGTCTTCGCCCGCCGCGGGCGCCATTGGCAGGACGGTAGAACAAAAAGACGCCCCCGCTGCCGGGGGCGTCTTGGTGAGCAAGGTGCACTGCCAGCTCAGTCCATGTTGCGGATCAACGCGTCGCCAAACTCGGAGCACTTCAACAGCGTGGCGCCCTCCATGAGGCGGTGGAAGTCGTAGGTCACCGTCTTGGCGGCGATCGTGCGCTTCATGGAGGAAATGATCAGATCGGCGGCCTCGACCCAGCCGAGGTAGCGGAACATCATCTCGCCGGAGAGGATGACGGACGAGGGATTGACCTTGTCCTGGTTGGCGTATTTGGGGGCGGTGCCGTGCGTGGCTTCGAAAATGGCAGCGCCGGTCAGGTAGTTGATATTGGCGCCGGGCGCGATGCCGATGCCACCCACCTGGGCCGCCAGGGCGTCGGAGATGTAGTCGCCGTTCAGGTTCAGGGTGGCAATCACGTCGTATTCGGCAGGCCTGGTCAGGATCTGCTGCAGGAAGGCATCGGCGATGACATCCTTGATGACGATGCCGTTGGGCAGCCGGCACCAGGGCCCGCCGTCGAACTCGACGCCGCCGAATTCATCTTTGGCCACCTGGTAGCCCCAGTCGCGGAAGGCGCCCTCTGTGAACTTCATGATATTGCCCTTGTGCACCAGTGTCACCGATTTGCGGTCGTTGGCAATGGCGTACTCGATGGCCGCCCGCACCAGCCGCGCCGTGCCCTCGCGCGAGACGGGCTTGATGCCAATGCCGGACGTTTCGGGAAACCGGATCTTCTTGACCCCCATGTCCTTGCGCAGGAACTCGATCAGCTTGCGGGCTTCTGGCGTTTCGGCGCGCCACTCGATGCCTGCGTAAATATCCTCCGAGTTCTCGCGGAAGATGACCATGTCCACCAGTTCCGGGTGCTTCACCGGGCTGGGGGTGCCATCGAAATACTGCACAGGGCGAAGGCAAACGTACAGATCGAGCTCCTGGCGCAGGGCGACGTTGAGCGAGCGAATGCCGCCGCCCACGGGGGTGGTCAAGGGGCCTTTGATGCCCACGAGAAACTCGCGCGCCGCCTCGAGCGTTTCCTCGGGCAGCCACACATCGGGTCCATAGACTTGCAGCGCTTTCTCGCCGGCGTAAACTTCCATCCACGAGATCTTGCGCTTGCCTCCATAGGCCTTGGCAACGGCTGCGTCCATCACGCGCACCGATGCCGCCCAAATGTCGGCGCCTGTGCCATCGCCTTCGATAAAGGCAATGATGGGCCGATCGGGCACCTGGAGCTTACCGTCTTCAATGCTGATTTTCTCGCCACCGGCGGGAACTGTAATCTTCTTGTATGCCATCATGTTTCTTCCTTCGTCTGCACAAATGGGCCTGGACAGAAGCGCCGGCCGCCTGGCGCTGATCATAGCGCAGGGTCGCGACGGCGGCCAAAGTCATGACCCGCTCGCGCGCTTGCGGACCCGTGACAGGCCAGAAACGGCGGTCCTTTTCAACGCACCTGCGCCGGCTTGACTGCCGCGGGCATCATCGGTATGATTCTCGCTTGCCAGGATTGCAATCAAAGGAGTTTCCCAGTGACCGACGCCATTCAAGGCGCCCCCAAAGCCTCTCCAAAGCAGGATATCAAAGTCATTCCCCCCAAAACCATCGTCCGCAAGCTGACTGTCGGCCAGGAAGTGACAGGAAGGGTGCGGCGGCTGGCCGATTTTGGCGCCTTCATCGACATCGGTGTCGGCACTGATGGCCTGGTGCACGTTTCTGAGATCTCACAGAAACGCATCAACAAGCCGAGCGATGTCCTCAAGCTGGGTCAGGAAGTCACCGCCTGGATCAAGGAGCTTGACAGGGATCGCGATCGAATCAGTCTCACCTTGATCTCGCCCGACACACCCACCGTGCGCGATCTTCAGCCTGGTGACGAAGTCACAGGCAAGGTCACGCGTATCGAGAACTACGGCATCTTCGTCGACCTCGGCGTCGGCATCGATGGCATGGTGCACGTCAAAGAGATGTCCCATGGCTATCTCAAGCATCCGAGCGACATGGTCAAGGTGGGTGACGAGATCCAGGCGCAGGTGTTGAGCGTCAAGCGGCGCAAAGGCCAGATCGATCTCTCGATGCGGGCGCTCATGCCTGAGCCCGTGGCGGAGCCCAAACAGACTTCTGCTCCCCAGTCGGCCCCCGATCCCGAAGTTGTGGAAGAGGCCGTTGAGGAGGAAGAGCTGGCCCCGACCACCTTCGAGTTCGCCATGCAGCGGGCGCAGGGCGGTTCCGCCAAGCGGGACAAGAAGCGACGCAAGAAGACGTGGTACGACGAAGTTGAAGAAGATGACGTCGTGGCACGAACTCTTTACATGACCAAGGACTGAGGCGCGCCTCGTCCGAGCTAGTCAAGGCCGATGGTTTACCATCGGCCTTTTTGCGTGAACCTGGTTCAGGACGCCGTTTGCGATGTATCTTAACGTTGACAAGCGCGCATCAGGATGGTAGATTCCCCCCCGTGCTCGGTTCTGAAGTCATACCCGCTTTTGATCGGAAATCGTTTGGGCTGGCGTTCCGCACGTCTGCGGCTTGCTGCCGGTATGGCGATGCCGTTGGCATGAGGTCGCAAGTATGATCGCACGCGGAGCCCTGCGCGGCGGCTTGCTGGGAGCGCTGCTCTCTATCGGCTTCTCTATTCTCGGCGTAATTCCTGTCTGCGGGTACGTGGCGCTGCCGCTGCGGTTTGCAGCCTGGACGGTGGGTGGCTATTGGGGTGGCCGGATGGCGCTGCGAGGCGGCTCACGCAATGCCGGCGTGGCAGCCGGCCTGGGGGCGGGTCTTCTCGCCGGCCTGATCGATGGAGTGGCCAACATCGCCCTGGCGCCGGTGCGCTACAAGCTGGCCGGCGACATGATGACCAGCCTGCACCTGCTGCCTGCGGGCATTGTGGACGCCTTCAAAAGTGCAGGGCTGGACCTGATGTCGATGGACACCGTGGGAGGGACCATCTTCTTTGCAGTTCTGCTGTGCGGCGTCACGTGGGCGGTGGCAGCTTTCATGGGCGCGCTGGGTGGGGCGATCGCACAGGCGCTGGCGGACTGAAATCAGCCTGAGCGACGTCATAATAGGGGTTCGGGGGGCAGTCGGATTTCGTCTGTCGCTCCCGCCTAAGCTAAACTACTCACCACTCCCCGAGCAACCTTATTTGGAGGAGATTACAATTGCTCATGTCCCGCATGTTCTCGCGACGGTCGGTCGCACATCTCGCCGCCGCCGTGGCGTCTGTTGGCATCCTGGGCGCCAGCCTGATTGCCTCTCAGCCGGTCGCTGCTCTGGCGCCAGGCGGCGCGGCAGTTCCGGCGGCAGACGCGCTCGTGCAGGCCAACTGGCTCACAACCGCTCCCATCGTGGACGGCAACCTGGATGAGTGGAGTGGTGTCCAGCGCTATCCACTCGACAATCAGAATGCCTCGGCCCCATCACCCGAGGAACGCCCGCAGCCGAGCGACCTCAGCGCCTGGGCCAGCTTCGTATGGACGACAGATAACCTCTACATTGCCCTGAATGTAGTGGATAACGTGGTCGTGCGCACCCACCGCAACTGGGTGCAGGATGACATGGCGCAGTTCACGCTTGATGTCGACAGCAGCGGTGGTCCGAGCCAGGGTGATGTCTACCTGACGGTCAGTCCCGATGGGCTGATCACCAATGGCGGTCTGCTGCCTCTCGGCTACCAGGCCAGCGCTGCCCGCAACGCCACAGGTTGGCAGGCCGAGATTGCCATCCCCACGCACGAATTCGGCGCCGATTTCCTTAACGATGCCCAGGTCGGTTTCACTTGGGGCGTGCAGGACAACGATGGGCATGGTCTGAAGGGCTACCTGGTGTGGGCAGGCTCTGACTTTTCCGTGCCGACGCCCCAGCAGGGGACCTTGCGCTTTGCCAACGGTCCGACGCGCGAATGGATAAAAGCTGGCCCTGGCGTTGGTTTCACGGACGCGACGCTTGATCAGTGGCACCCCAATGACAAGTTGGGAACATCCCCGACGCTTTCACTGCGCGGCGATGAACAATGGAACGTCGTCTTCAAATTCGATCCGCCTGCCCTTCCAGCCAATGCCAAGCCGCTCAAGGCACGTGTCCACATGCAGGTCTACGACCGAAGCAATACCGGCACCACTTGGGCCAGGCTCTATCGTTTGTTGCATACGTGGGATGAGAACACGACCACCTGGCTTAATGCCGATGCAGCCCACAAGTGGAGCATTGGCGGCGCCAATGGTCGCGGTTCCGACCGCAGCGATGAGGTTGTCAGCCAGACACTCCTCAACATCAAGAGCGGTGAAGTCGTATGGGAAATCGGGCCTGATGTCATCGGCGACCTTTACGCCAACCCTGACAAGAACTTCGGTTTCGTGATGCGCGCTGAAGAGGGCAATAGCGTGCTCTACACCATGCGTTCAAGCGAGTGTACGACGCCCGCCAATTGCGCGCCCTGGATCGAAGTCTTCGTCGAGAAGCCGCCGGCCCTGGCATCGACAGCGGCGCCTGAAGCTGTCGGCGCCGGGCTCCCGGAGGCCGTGGCCAATCCGCGCTGAGGCAATCAGCGGTCCGGATCCCTTTTCGTTCGCTCATGGCATCGCAGCCCCGGCGTTTCCCCGCCTGGGGCTGCGATGTTTTGTGGCTGATTGGCAGCAGCGTTAGGATGGGTGGCTTTGCCGCCCCTAGCGCTGCTTCGTATAATGGACGTTCGGCATCGCTCCAGGTTTGGGTTCTGACGTTGTTTCGCTTTCCAGCGATCGTTCATGCGCACTGATCACATTCGCAACTTCTGCATCATTGCCCACATCGACCACGGCAAATCGACGCTGGCGGACCGCTTGCTCCAGCTTACCGGCACCGTTCCCGACCGGGAAATGCACGAGCAGATGCTGGACAGCATGGACCTGGAACGGGAGAAAGGGGTCACGATCAAAGCTTCGGCCGTGCGCATGTCCTACGCGGCCAAAGACGGGCAGGTCTACGAGCTCAACCTGATCGACACGCCGGGCCACGTCGATTTTGGCTATGAGGTCTCCAGGGCGCTCAAGGCCTGCGAAGGCGCGGTGCTGGTCGTCGACGCCTCTCAGGGCGTTGAAGCGCAGACGCTGGCCAATCTCTACCAGGCCATCGAACAGAACCTGGAGATCATCCCCGTCGTCAACAAGATCGACCTCCCGGCGGCGCGGCCGGACGAGGTGGCGCAGGAGCTGGAAGACCTGATCGGCATCGATGCCGCCGACATCCCCCACGTTTCGGCCAAGGAAGGCGTCAACGTCGAAGCCGTGCTGCAGGCCGTGGTGGAGCGGGTGCCGCCTCCCAAGGGTGACCCGGATGCGCCTCTGCAGGCGCTCATCTTCGACAGCCACTACGATGCCTACAAGGGGGTCGTCGCCTACGTGCGGGTCATCAACGGCCGCATCCACAGGCGGGACCTGCTGCGGCTGATGTCCACCGGCATCGACACGGAGCCGCTGGAAATCGGGGTATTTGCGCCGGTGATGCAGCCGATCGATGAGCTGCAGGCAGGTGAAGTGGGCTATGTGGCGACGGGCCTGAAGACGGTGCGCGAGTGCCGGGTTGGGGATACGCTGACCACGGCGGCGCGTCCGTCGACCGACGCCCTCCCTGGGTTTCTGCCCCTCAAGCCCATGGTGTTTGCGGGCATCTACCCATCGGAAGCCGATGACTACAACCTGCTGCGCGACGCCCTCGAAAAGCTGCAGCTCAACGACGCCTCGCTTATCTACCAGCCCGAAACGTCTCAGGCGCTTGGCTTTGGTTTCCGCTGCGGATTCCTGGGCCTTTTCCACATGGAGATCATCCAGGAGCGGCTGGAACGGGAATATGATCTCGACCTGGTCTTTACGGCGCCCTCGGTGGAATACCAGATCACGTTGACGGATGGCAAAGAGATCGTCATCGACAGCCCATCCGAGATGCCCGATCCGAACTTCATCGTCGAGATTCGCGAGCCCTGGGTGGAGATCAACGTCATCACGCCCACGGATTTCATCGGGACCATCATGGATTTGGTCACCCGGCGCCGGGGTGAATTCAAGAACCAGGAGTATCTCGACCAACGCCGCGTGCAGTTGAGCTACCGCATTCCCCTTACCGAGATCCTGGTCGACTTCTACAACGATCTGAAGGCGCGCACGCGCGGCTACGCCTCCCTCGACTATCACCTCGACGAATACCAGCCCGCCGAGATGGTCAAGCTCGACCTGCTCGTGGGAGGCCAAATTGTCGACGCCCTCTCGATCATCGTCCACGCCGACCAGACCTACAACAAGGGGCAGCGCCTGGTATCCAAGATGAAGGACGTGATCCCCCGCCAGCAGTTCGACGTCGCCATCCAGGCGGCTGTGGGCAAGCGCGTCATTTCCCGCGCCAACGTCAAGGCGGTGCGCAAGGATGTGCTGGCAAAGTGCTACGGCGGCGACATCACCCGCAAACGTAAGCTGCTGGAGAAGCAGAAGAAAGGCAAGAAACGGATGAAGATGGTGGGCTCGGTGGAGGTGCCCCAGGAGGCCTTCATGGCGGTGCTCAGATTGGAGGAGGAAGACTGATCCTCATGACACCGACACGGCGCCGCTGGCTTCTGATTGCCCTCCTTGCCCTCATCCTGTTCGTCGCCTTCTTCCTGCGCACGTTCAACGTCGACTGGGCGGAAGGACAACTGCCGCATCCAGACGAGCGATCGACGGTTGCGTTCTACGCGCCGAGCATTCGCTGGCCTACGCAGCCCGGCACGTTCTTCGACCCGCGCAAGTCAACCCTGAATCCTTTCTGGGACGTCGAGAACAATTCCAGGCGGTCGTACACCTACGGCCACTTCCCCCTGTACTTGCTTGTCATTTCCGGCCACCTGGCGCAGAAGCTGGCGCCCGTCGCCGAGGCGATTGGGGCGCCGCAAAAATACGTTGACATGCTGCGCATCGCCGTCGGCTCGCCCGGTTATGCCTGGGTGGGCCGCTTCCTGATGGCGATCGCCGACACCCTGACGGTCCTTTACCTGTTCTTGCTGGGTAAGAGGCTGTACAGCGTACACGCCGGTCTGCTGGCGGCGCTGCTTGGTACGTTCACCGTCCTGCAGATCCAACTTGCCCATTTCTTTGCCGTCGATCCGATCTCGACCACCTTTACCGTTGCTGCTCTCTACTACGCGATCCGGCTCGTCGACACGCGCCGGTGGCTGTTTGGCGTACTTACCGGCGTGATGGCGGCATTGGCCATCGCCTCCAAGTTCAGCGCCCTGCCGATCCTTGCCGCCCCGGTCGTGGCGGGGGGATTCATCTGGTGGCAGCAGGAGAGGGAAAAGCGACTGAATTCGCCACTGCGAGGGGCGCCGGGTTGGCTGCTGGCGGCGGCGGCGCTGGTGGTTGCCTTTGTGGTCTTCGCCGTGACCTCGCCCTTTGTCTTCCTGGACTGGAAGAACTTCTACGAGGCGGTGGTCAAAGAACAGGGCGCGATGGTGCGCGGCATCGCCGACTTTCCCTTCACGCGCCAATACCGCGGCACGACGCCCTATCTCTACTTCATCGTCCAGCAGATCCGCTGGGGTATGGGTTGGTTTCTCGGCCTGCTGGGGTGGGGCGCGTTGCTTTGGGTGATCGTCAAAGACCTGGTGCGGATCCGCAGGCTGCCCGACGACCGGGTGGTCCAGGGCGAGGTGATCATCCTCTCGTGGATTCTGCCCTATTTCCTGATCACCGGCAGCTTCCTGGCCAAGTTTAGCCGCTACATGGTGCCCATTGTGCCTCTGCTGGCCGTGCTGGGAGCGGGCATGCTCTGGAGCCTGGCGGGTTGGCTGGTGGACCGCCGGCGTTCGACCGCAGCGGAGGCGCCGGTGTCTCCTGCGGAGCCAGCGGCAGCCAGCCCGGCGGCGATCACATACTTCGCACCGGAGGCGCCTGCGATCCTTGGTGCGGCTGAACACGTGCCGCCCGCAGCCACGCCGGATGAGCCTCCACCGCCTGCTGCCCTGGCCGAACCCGTTTCGGAATGGGGCGAGCAGCCCGAAGCCGACCTGGCGGCGCTGGTCGTCAAGCCGGAGGAAGCGAAAGAGCCTGACCCCGAGGCGCTGGCCGGCGTAGACCTGGACCTGTTGGAGCAGCCTGACGCCAGCCTGGCGGCCGAGTTGCTGTGGCAGCCAATCGAGGCCTCGATGCCGGTTCCCGAGCCTATGCCGGTATCCGGCGAGCCGGTCGCGGAGATGCCGCAGGAGCCAGGGGTGCCGCCTGCAGCCCCGGAAGCGGTCACTGCGTCCGTTCTGGCATCTGATGAGCCTGTGGCGGAGATGCCTGAAGAGCCGGAGCGCCTGCTCGAGGTGGAGGCGCTTCCCGGCCAGCCCGAACCCATGGAGCCGGAAGCGGCAGCCGAACAAGAGGACGCTGCGACTTCGCTTGCGTTCACAGCAGCGGCAGGCTCCCAGCGCCGTCCTGGTGATCGGCGGTCCCAGGAATACTCTGGTGATGGACGGTCCCAGGCATCGCATGTGCGTCTGTTTTGGGCCTTTGGGTTGATCGTCCTCATTCCCACGATGCTGTGGGCGCTGGCCTTTGTGAACGGGGTCTACAACCGCGAGCATACGTTCATCACGGCCTCGAAGTGGATGTATGAGAACGTCCCGGACGGCAGTGTGTGGATTACCGAGCACTGGGAAGAGGGGATGCCGCTGGTGCTGCCGATCCCGCGCGGCAATCCCGGCGAGCATGGCTGGCGGAACGTCATGATGCCGATGTACGAGGAGGACACGCCGGAGAAGTTCGAGATTCTGAAGCAGAACATGCAGCAGGGCGACTACTACGTGCTGGCGACAAAGCGCCTGTACGGCGCTTTGCCGCACCTGCCGCAGCGTTACCCGATGAGTCTCAAGTTCTACGATCTGCTGTTCTCCGGGCAGCTCGGCTACGAGCTGGTAGGCGACTTTACAGCCTATCCCACGCTGTTTGGCATCCAGGTCCCCGACCAGGCTGCCGACGAGAGCTCCTGGGTCTACGATCACCCCCGTGTGTTGATCTACAAGAAGGTGCGCGACCTCAGCGACCAGGAATGGAATCAGTTGCTGGGCGGCACCTGGGAGAAGGCGGTGCCGGGGTACACCGGCCAGCGCCCCCAGGATCGGGGCGAACCCGCCAACGCTGCCACGGGCGAGGGCGCCACCGGTCCGACCTTGCTGCTCGACAAGCCGGTTGACACCCTCCCCAACACCGGACGCGTGGCCTGGAATCCCTTCCGGTACAACAGCCTGCTGAGCCTGATCATGTGGTGGGTGGTCCTGATCCTGCTCAATGCCTTGAGCTGGCCCATCGCCTTTGCGGTATTCCGCAACCTGCGCGATCGCGGCTGGGGTTTGAGCCGCGCCCTCGGGCTCATTCTGCTGGCGTGGCTGAGCTGGATCCTGCCGGCGCTGCACCTGGTGGTCAATACCCTGGTGCCGGTGCTCATGGCGCTGGTGCTGGTCATTCTGCTTTCCTACGCCCTGTGGCGCCGAAATCGCGCCGAGATGAAGGCCTTTGCGGCGGAGCATCGCGGTTTGATCTGGTTCAGCGAGATCCTTTTCAGCGCGGCCTTCCTGTTTTTCGTCGTCATTCGCCTGCTCAACCCCGACCTCTGGCATCCGTGGCAGGGCGGCGAGAAGTTCATGGAGTTCGCCTTCCTGAATGCGGTGACGAAAACGCCGTACTTCCCGGCCTATGATCCCTACTTCGCCGGCGGCACCCTAAATTACTATTATTACGGGTACCAGGTGCTGGCGGTGTTGATCAAGCTCACGGGCATCACCGCTACCATCGCCTTTAACCTGGCCATCCCGACCCTCTATGCGCTGACGGTGGCGGGAGTCTTCAGTCTCGTTTACAGCCTCGCGCCGCGTCCACGGCATCAGGCCGCGGGCTCCGAATCCAGCTCCTGGCAGAAGGGCTGGCGGCGCGGGGCGCCCGCTGGGCTGGTGGGCGTTCTCTTCGTGGCCTTGATGGGCAATCTGGAAGGCGGGCTCATCACCTTCCGCAATCTGGCGGAACGCGGCGGCAGCCAGTTCACCTCGAACCTGCCCCTGCTGCAGGGCGTGGTGCGGGCTGCTGCGGGCGTTTCGGCGGTGCTGGGAGGGCGGGCTGAGCTGCCCAGCTACGACTATTGGGCGCCATCTCGCGTCATTCCGTTCACCATCAACGAGTTTCCCTTCTGGTCCTTCCTCTTTGCCGACCTGCACCCCCACCTGATCGGCATTCCCTTCACGATCCTCTTCCTCGGGCTGGCTTTCAACCTGGTGGCTGGAGGAAGGGGGAAGGCGCGCGGTGACTTGTCGCAGGCGGAAGGCGGGATCGGCTTCCTGGGCCTGGCGGCCATGCCGCTGACGCTCGGCGCTATTGGCGCCATCAACACCTGGGACCTGCCCACCTACCTGGGCGTGGGCCTGGTGGCCTGGCTGGTGCGCGACTGGCGCGCCGAGGGGCGCGTCCACATTCTGCGGACGGTGGTCTTCGTGGGCGCCCTGGCGGGGTTGTCCTATTTGCTGTACCTACCCTTCTACCGCAACTACACTACCGTCTTTGACACGGGCGTGGCGATGACCTATGCCAAGACGGAGCTGGGCGTCTGGCTGCGCATCTGGGGCCTGTTCATGTTCGTGGCGATCAGCGCCATTCTCTATGAGCTGCGCCGCGTCCCTGGCGACGTTCCCGTCCTGCGTTGGGTCTCCGGGCTGATAGCGCACCGCAACCGTGCGCCAGGCTATCTCGATCACATCGAGCAGTTGGTGCAGTCGACCACGGCGCTGCGCGCCGGGCAGGCCCTGCTGGGCGTCGCCCTGCTGTTGGCCCTGCTCGCCCTGCTGCTGGGGTACCCGGTGATTGCCCTGCTGATTCCGCTGGTGGTTCTGACCGCCGTTTATCTCTTCCGGCGGACGACATCGGCTGCGGCGCAGTTCCGGATCGTTCTCCTGTTTACGGCGCTCCTGGTGTTGTTGGGCGTCGAGCTTGTCTATCTCAAGGACTTCCTGTCTGGGGCGGGGGATGGCGGTTTCTTCAGCCAGCAGCACGGCGACTACTATCGCATGAACACCCTGTTCAAGTTCTACATCCAGGTGTGGGTCATGCTTGGCATCGCCGCGGCTGCCTCGCTGCCGGCGCTGCTGCAGGAAGTGGAGACCTGGCGGCGGGGCTGGCGTGCTGCCTGGTGGGGCGGCCTTGGCGTTCTTCTGGCCCTCAGCCTCGTCTTCCCGCTCTTGGGCACGGCGCATCGCGTCGACGATCGTTTCCCGGGGACGCGCCCGGCCCGCACTACCCTGGATGGCATGGCGTTCATGTCGGTGGGCCGCTATACCTGGCCGGATGCCAGCAGCCCCATCGAGCTGAAATATGACTACGAGGCCATCCGCTGGCTGCAGGAAAACGTGACAGGGACGCCTGTCCTGGCCGAAGCCCCGGCCTCATGGTACCCGGTCAAAGGCGAGAACGCCGGCTATGACTACTATCGCGCCGGCGGCCTGCGCGCTTCTTCGTTGACCGGACTTCCCACCTTCCTGGGCCAGCACCAGGGCGAGCAGCGCTTTGGCTCGCAGACCGGACCGCGCGAGGCGCAAGGACGCGAGTTCTGGGAGACCACCGATCCGAACCGCCTGCGCGAGCTGATCCGCAACCTTCACGTTGACTATATCTACGTGGGCCAATTGGAGCACATCCTCTTCTCGCCCGAGCAGCTTGCCAAGTTCGATGACCTGGTGAGCTCCGGCGAGGCCGAGGTGGCGTTCCAGAACGACGGCGTCACCATCTACCGGGTCATCACGCCGGTCGCCAGCGCCCAGTAACCCCGCCGTTCCTTTGCCCTTTGCCGCCTGCCATCCTTCGTCTCACCACCCGCCCTCACCACTGGTCACTCAGCAGCCATGCTTGACCTGCTCCGCTTCTGGATCGTCCTCCAGATCTTCGGTCTGATCGCCCTCCCGTTGGCGTGGCGGCTCTTTGCCCACCTGCCGGATCGCGGCTACACCCTGGCCAAGGCCCTGGGATTGTTGGCAGCCGGGTATCTGTTGTGGTTGGGCTCCACCTTTGGCCTGCTGCGGAACACGGCCGGTGGCGCCGTGTTGGCGATGCTCCTGGTGCTGGCAGTGGGCGTCTGGCTGGGACGAACGGGCCTGCAGGTCGACGCTGAGGGCAACCGGCCCCTGGTCGAGGACCTGCGCCGTCGTTGGCGCTACGTGCTTGGCGTCGAGATCTTTTTCCTGCTGGCGCTGGCGGCGTGGGCCTATTTCCGCGCCTACAACCCTGAGATCGCCGGCACCGAGAAGCCGATGGAGTTCGCCTTCCTCAACGGCATTCTCAACTCGCCGCAGTTTCCGCCGCGCGACCCCTGGCTGTCGGGCTATGCCATCAGCTACTACTACTTCGGCTACGTCCAGCTCAACATGCTGGTGCAGTTGACGGGGGTGGCGCCGGGAGTTGCCTTCAACCTGGGCCTATCCAGTATCTTCGCCCTGACGATGGTGGCAGCCTTTGGTCTGGTCTACAACCTGGTCGCCAGCGACGAGAGCCATCCGGCGTCGCCGCTGCGCGGCGCCCTCGTCGGGCTGCTCGGCTCGCTCTTTGTGGGGCTGATGGGCAACCTGGAGGGCGTGCTGGAGATGCTGCACGTGCGCGGGGTGCTGTCGCCCAGGCTCCAGGCTCTGTTCGACATCAAGGACCTGGCCGGTGCGCCGGTCACGGGTTCCTGGAACCCAGGCGTCGGATTCTGGTGGTGGTGGCGGGCTTCGCGCACGATCCACGACTACAACTTCACACGCCAATATGATCAGGAAGTGATCGACGAGTTTCCGTTCTTCAGTTTCCTGCTCGGCGATATGCACCCGCATGTCTTGGCTCTGCCGTTCGTGCTGCTGGCGATCGCCCTGGGGCTGAACCTTTTCCGCCGGCCGCCGACGGTGGGCGAACAGGGCGAAGGGCGGGATTGGCGCGCGGCCTGGGCCACCGTGGTGTCGGCCTTCGGTCTGGACGGCTGGGGGGTGCTGGTCTACGGCCTGGCGCTTGGGGCGCTTGGCTTCCTGAACACCTGGGACTTCCCCATCTACGTCTTCCTCATTGTCCTGGTGTATGCCCTGCGCCGGGGCCTGAACGGCGCCCGCCTGGACCGGCGGCTGTGGACGGAGGTCGTGCTGGCCTTTGCCATCCTGGCGGTGGTGGGCTTCGTCGGCTACCTGCCCTTCTATCTGACCTTCCGGTCGCAGGCCAACGGGCTTTGGCCGAACTTCTACAATCCCACGCGTTGGGTGCAGTACCTGTTGATGTTCGGGCCTTTCCTGGCAGCCCTGATCTTCATGCTGGTCGTGGCCTACAGGCGCGCTTCGCCTGGCAGAAGTTCGTTCCTCCGGTGGCTGCTGGTGGTGCTCCTGCTGCCGCTCGCCTTCCTGGTGCTGGCGACGGTTCTTGCCTACGCCATCCCCGGCATCCGGACGCAGATCGAGGGGGCGACGGGGCTGACCGCGGCGACGCTGCTTCCGCAGATTGCCGGTGTGCGCCTGGCCACCCCCGCCACCTGGTTGTTCGCCGGCCTGCTGCTGGCGGCCGTGGGGGCTCTGGCGGCGCTGGTGTGGAGCGGCGGCGACCGGCGACCGGGACGCAATCTGACCTTTGCCCTGGCGCTCTTCTTCACCGCCCTGCTCCTGACCTACGGCGTGGAGTTCGTGTTCCTGCGTGACTCTTTTGGCACCCGCATGAACACGGTCTTCAAATTCTATTACCAGGCCTGGATCATGATGGCCATCGGCTCGGCCTACGCCGTCTACTATATCGGCACGCGTGCGGCCGGGGCGCTGCGGGCAGTGGCGCTGGTGGTGATGGCGGTCCTGGTCCTCGGCGCCATGGTCTATCCGGTCTTCGCCATTCCGAGCAAGGCTAATGGTTTCCAGGGCGACCCGAGCCTGGACGGCACCCTTTTCGTGACCGCCAACCGGCCTGATGAGGCGGCGGTGATTGCGTGGATGCGTGCCAACACGCCTGCGGACGCCGTCATCCTGGAATCTCCCGGGGGCTCGTATTCCGAGAACAACCGCATTTCCGCCTACAGCGGCCGCCCGACGCTCCTGGGCTGGGGAGGACATGAGCTGCAGTGGCGCGGCACCTATGATGAACCCGGCCGCCGCGAGCCTTTGATCGAGACCGTCTACCGCAACCAGGATGAGGAGCGCATTCGCGGGATCGTGCGCGAGTTTGGCATCGACTACCTGGTTGTGGGCCCGATGGAGATGGAGAAGTACAAGATCGCTCCCAACCGCAAGGCAGCATTCAACCGCCTCTGGCAGCCTGTCTTTGAACAGGGTGACTACACCGTGTATGCCTGGCGTGGGGGTCTGCCCAGCAGCGCCGCCAGAGGCTGACCTCTGTTGGCCATCCCGTCACCATGCTCTAGCCTGCCGGAAACCTCTCGTCACAACGATTGCCCTTCCAGGACGCTGGCCACCACCTGATTTCCCACCCCATGACTCTATCCACCTCCAGCGCCGCCCCGGCCTCATCCCCAGAAGCCGAGGTTGCCCGCCCGCCCCTCCTCTACCGCGTGACTGTCGTGCAGGTGCTTTTCGCGGCACTGACACTCGCCATGCTCGCCGTGCGCCTGGTGAACCTGGGGGTGCAGCCGCTTGCCCCTGTTGAAGCCTCTACGGCGCTGCGGGCCTGGTTGGCCAGCCAGGGTCTGCAGCCTGCGCTGGATGCCGGCATCCCGCTCCTGTTCAGTCTGGAAACGCTCTTCTTCTTCCTCGCCGGTGCTGGTTCGAAGACATGGCCGCAGCTCGGCGACGCCTTCGTGCGCGTGTGGCCTGTGCTGGCCTCGGCGGCGACGCTCTGGATTCTATATGACTGGCGCCGGTGGGCAGGCGACAAGGCCGCAGAGGCCAGCGGCGACCTGGTGGCGCTTGTCGCCGCCGTGCTTTTTGCGCTTTCCCCGCTCGCCAATGCTTACGGGCGGCGCGGCGATGGCGTTGCCCTGGTGCTGATGGGCCTTGCCCTGGCCGTCGCCGGCTGGGGCAGGCTGCAGCAGCAAGACAGCCGTGGCTGGACATTGGCCGCCGTGGGCGCCGGCATCGCCCTCATTAGCGGTCCTTACGGGGCGTCGGCGCTGTTGGCGCTGGCGGTCCTCGCCCTGCTTTCCTGGCGTGACGTCAGGGGGTGGCCCCGTCCATCGATTACGGACGGCGTCGTGCTGGTAGGGGTGCTCCTGGTGGGGGGCACGGCGTTCTTCTCCCACGTGCGGGCGCTCGGGCTTGCCGCTCTGAATTGGAGCGAGTGGCTTGGCGCCTTTGCCCTTGCCCCTACCTCCTGGTGGTGGGGAGCGATACGTCTCGTCCTGGACGAGCCTTTCCTGGTTCCTGTTGGCGTCGTCGCCACGCTCTGGCTGCTGAACCGTCCCGGACCCGCACGCACGCTGGGATTGGCGGCCCTGGTCATGATGGCGCCGGCGATCTTGCAGGGTCCCGAAGCTGCCGGCACGCGTGCCGTCGTCGCCCTCTTGTTCACCGTACCGGCGGCGGTGTTTGTGCTGGCCGTCCTGCAGCGCCTCGATCTGCTCCAGCCGGAAACCCTGCTCTATGTGGTCGTTTCCCTGCTGCTGCTCGTCGTGGCGTTCCAGTATCTTGTCCTGAGCCTTCAGAATCCCGAGTCGATCTACGTCACCCAGGTGGTGGTGGCGCTAGCTGCTGCCGTCGTTTTAGGCGTGCTCTTCGGCTTCTTTCTCGGCCATCGCACCGTTCTCGTGCACGCGGCCTTTGTCCTGGTGTTCATCCTATTCTTCTTCAACCTGGCGGTCGTGCATGGGCTGGGGTTCGACCCTCTGCCGCCCGGTTTTGGCGCGCTTTACGCCAAGGATGGCCGGGCGGGCCTGCGCGACCTGGCAACCACGATCGGCGATCTCAGCGAGAAACAGAAGGGCGAGCGGTGGGCGCTGCCCGTGGCGTTGGTCGCCGGCAGCAAGTCAGACGACACCCTGCGCTGGTACCTGCGCCAGGTCCCGGACCTGCAGGTGGTGCACGGCGTCGATCCGGCCAGCGCACCGCCCCTGGTGATCGCCCCCGGCGGCCTGGAAGTGCCCCTGACCGATCGCTATTCCGGCCAGCAGTTCGTCGCCTGGGACAACTGGAAGCCTGCCGACGGCGACACGCGCCAGCTTCTCACGTGGGCGCTGTTCCGTACGGCGCCCTGGAACCTTGCCACCGACAAGGTGGTGCTCTGGGCCGATTCTTCGATCCTGACGCCCTCTACCGCAGCACCTTGAGAGCAGTCGTCAGTCGTCAGTCGCTAGTAGCCAGACATGTATCGGCCAGCCACTAAGCAGTCTGACGACTGACTACTGACGACTGTCGTACTGACCAGCCAGACACCTAGCAGCCACCTGCGACCCGCTCATCCAAGTCAGTCGTCTGACGACTGACTACTGACCTCTTTCTACTGTTATAGTCTATGCCGCCTCGCACCAAGCAAACCACCCCTAGTGAAGCACCGGGCGTCGAAGCCCGCAGCTTCCTCGATAGCCCGGCAGTGTTGGCCCTGCGCCTGGATTGGGAGAAGATCGCATGGGTCATCCTGGTCATCGTCGCCCTGGTCCTGCGCCTGTACATGGTGGGGGCGCGCACGATGAGCCATGATGAGAGCCTGCACACCCTGTACAGCTACAACCTGTACAAAGGCGCCGGCTACCAGCACGATCCTCTGATGCATGGCCCGCTGCTTTTTGAGCTGACCGCCCTCAGCTACTTCTTCTTTGGAGCGAGCGACTTCTCGGCCCGGATGCCATCGGTGCTGTTGGGCACGGGCGTGGTCATCCTGATGTGGTTCATGCGCCGTTGGCTGAGCCGTCCGGGGGCGTTCCTGGCGGCGGCGATGCTGGCTGTCTCACCGACCATGCTGTATCACAGCCGCTACATTCGCCATGACATGTTCCTGATCTTCTTTGCGGTCCTCATGGTCGTCCTGGTATTTCGCTACCTGGAGCAGGGTGACAGCAAATGGTTGATTGGGCTGGCGGTGGCGATGGGTCTGGCCTTTACGACCATGGAGGCGTCGTTTCTCTACGCCGTCATCTTCGCCGCCTTCTTCCTGGTGTGGATCGCGGTGAAGCTGCTGCGGGAACCGTGGGAGATAGGGAGCTATCGTTGGGTGTTCTTTGCGGTCTTCCTTCTCGGTGCCCTCGTTGCCATTTATCCCTTGATCGAGGCGATCAAAGCGCCCGTGGGAGCGCCGGTGACCAGCGCCCGTCTGGGCGGTCTGCCGATGTGGCCGCTGTTTGTGGGTGGGTTGGCGGCAGTGGGTGTCAGTTTCTGGCTGCTGCTCAAGGGCTTCGGCACGGAACGCCTGCGGGCCATGCGCGAGGTGGACGTCGTCGTCTGGCTTCTGACCCTGGCGGCGCCGATGTACGCCGCCTTTCCGATCAAGCTCTTTGGCGGCAACCCGCAGGAAGTCAAGATCCTCAGCAACATGC
>JAKOVD010000129.1 GCA_029782215.1 Chloroflexota bacterium | reverse complement strand
GGTTACTCGATCACCTTCGCCACCACACCGGCGCCGACGGTGCGGCCGCCTTCGCGCACCGCGAAGCGCAGCCCCTCCTCCATCGCGATCGGTGCGATCAGCGCCACCTGCATCGTGATGTTGTCGCCCGGCATCACCATCTCGGTGCCCGCCGGCAGCTCGATGGAACCCGTCACGTCCGTGGTGCGGAAGTAAAACTGCGGCCGATAGCCGTTGAAAAACGGCGTGTGCCGCCCGCCCTCCTCCTTGGACAGCACGTACACCTCGGCGCTGAACTTGGTGTGCGGCGTGATGCTGCCGGGCTTGGCCAGCACCTGCCCGCGCTCGACTTCCTCCCGCTTGGTACCCCGCAGCAGCACCCCGACGTTGTCGCCCGCCTGGCCTTCGTCCAGGAGCTTGCGGAACATCTCCACCCCGGTGCAGGTGGTCTTGACGGTGGGCCGGATGCCGACGATCTCGATCTCGTCGCCCACCTTGATGATGCCGCGCTCGACCCGCCCGGTGACGACCGTGCCGCGCCCGGAGATGCTGAACACGTCCTCGATCGGCATCAGGAACGGCTGGTCGATCGCCCGCTTGGGCGTGGGGATGTAGCTGTCCAGCGCTTCGGCCAGCTTCATGATGGACTGCTCGCCCAACTCGCCCTTGTCGCCTTCCAGCGCCTGCTTGGCACTGCCCTTGATGATGGGTATGGCATCGCCCGGGAATTCGTACTTGCTGAGCAACTCGCGCACTTCCATCTCGACCAGCTCCAGCAACTCGGCATCGTCGACCATGTCGCACTTGTTCATGTAGACGATGATGTACGGCACCCCGACCTGGCGCGCGAGCAAAATGTGCTCGCGCGTCTGCGGCATCGGACCATCCGCCGCACTGACAACGAGAATGGCGCCGTCCATCTGCGCCGCCCCGGTGATCATGTTCTTGACGTAGTCGGCGTGCCCCGGACAGTCGACGTGCGCGTAGTGCCGCTTGGCAGTCTCGTACTCGACATGCGCGGTGTTGATGGTGATGCCGCGCGCCTTCTCCTCCGGCGCCGCATCGATCTGGTCGTACGCCTTGTACTCCCCACCATACTTCTTGCTCAACACCAGCGTCATGGCCGCCGTCAGCGTGGTCTTGCCATGATCCACATGCCCAATCGTGCCCACATTCACGTGCGGCTTGGTGCGCTCAAATTTGCCCTTGGCCATT
>JAKOVD010000090.1 GCA_029782215.1 Chloroflexota bacterium | reverse complement strand
CAGCACCTGGGCGCGGTGGGTGCGCGCGTCGATGTGCCAGTCGCTCAGCACCACCTGCGTCAGGCCATCGCCCAGGGCGTGGTCGGCGGGCTGGTGGGTGTGGCCGTGGATCAGCAGGCGGGAGTTGGCGGCGTGCAGCCATTGGCGCGCCAGCGCGGCGTCGGCCTGGGCGTAGTCGGCGGGCGCGGTGGCGGCGTGGCGCGCCTCGCTGTGCTCGCGCATCTGGCGCGCGATGGCCTGGCGCTCGGCCAGCGGGCGGGCCAGGAAGGCGCTTTGCCATGCGGCGCTGCGCACCTGCTGGCGAAACTGCTGGTAGGCCACATCGGCCGTGCACAGCAGGTCGCCGTGGCTGAGGACGATGCGCTGCGCGTCCCATTCGAACACCGTGGGGTCGTCGGCCAGGTCGCGCACGCGGTGGCGCGCGAGGAAGTCGCTGCCCACCAGGAAGTCGCGGTTGCCGCGCATGAAGGCCAGCTCGGCCGGGCAGTCGTCCAGCACAGCGCCGCAATGCGCCTCAAAGCTGCCGGGCGCGGCGCCGTCGTCACCCACCCAGGCTTCGAACAGATCGCCCAGGATGATGACAGCGTCGGCGCTCGTGCTGCGCAGGTAATGCGCCCAGGCCTCGAAGGTGGCCGGCTCCTCGGGCTTGAGGTGCAGGTCGGAAATGACATCGACCGTGCGCCAAGCCTCGGGTGCGGTCAGCACGCCGAAGGAGGGCACGGCCGTCATGGGGCAGGTGTCAGAGCTTGACCGCTTTCTCGATCACCACGTCATCGCGCGGCACGTCGTCGTGAAAGCCCTTGCGCGTGGTGGGCAGGGCCTTGATGGCGTCCACCACCTCCTGGCCCTTGACAACCTTGCCGAACACGGCGTAGCCCCAGCCCTGAGCGGTGGGGGCCTTGAAGTCCAGGAAGTCGTTGTCCACCGTGTTGATGAAGAACTGCGCGGTGGCCGAGTGCGGGTCGCTGGTGCGGGCCATGGCCACGGTGTAGCGGGCGTTCTTCAGGCCGTTGTCGGCCTCGTTGGTGACGGGCGCCTGCGTGGGCTTTTGCTTCATGCCGGGCTCGAAGCCGCCGCCCTGGATCATGAAGTTCTTGATGACGCGGTGAAACACCGTGTTGTCGTAGTGGCCGTTTTGCACGTACGACAGGAAGTTGGTGACGGACTTGGGCGCTTTCTCGTGGTCGAGTTCGAGCGTGATGACGCCGTGGTCCTTGATGTGCAGTTCGACTTGGGGGTTGCTCATGGAAACGTCTCTCAGTTGATGAGGGTGGCCGATTGGATGACGACCGGCTTTTGCGGCACGTCGGTGGGGAAGGGGCCGCCGGGGCCGGTGGGCTCGTCGCGGATCTTGTCGATGGTGTCCATGCCGCTCACGACCTTGCCGAACACGGTGTAGCCGAACAGGGCGGGGTGGTTCTCGACCTGGGCGCGCGGAATGTCCTTTTGCAGCTGGCCCTGATATTCAAACGTGACCGGGTCGCCCGCGGGCAGGATCACCGGGTCCAGGCGCGGGTTGTCCACCACGTTGATGAAGAACTGCGCCTTGGCCGACTGCGGATCGCTGGTGCGCGCCATGGCCAGCGTGCCGCGCACGTTCTTCAGGCCCTTGGCCAGCGCCTGGCGGCCTTCGTGGATGACCGAGGCGCGCGTGGGCTTTTCCTTGTAGTCGGCGTCGAAGCCGCCGCCTTGCACCATGAAGTTCTTGATCACGCGGTGGAAGATGGTGCCGTCGTAGTGCTTGTCCTTGACGTACTGCAGGAAGTTGGCCACCGTCTTGGGCGCCTTGTCGGGATAGAGCTCGACCACGAAGTCGCCGTCGGTGGTGACGAACTTGACCTTGGGGTCGGCGGCCAGCGCGGGCAGGGCGGTGGCCAGAGCGGCGGCGGCCAGCGTGGTGGCGGCCAGGCGGTTGAGCAAGCGGCGAGACAGGTTCATGACGGGAGGTTCAATGAAAAAAAGGACGGTGATTGGTGCGCGGCCCGCAGGCGCAAGTTCCCGGCGCTCGTCAGCGCGCGGTCATTGCGCGGGCCGGGGGGTGTCGGCCCATTGGCCTTGCAGGGCTTCGATCTTGGCCGGCAGCTTCGGGTCGCCCGCGCCGTGCTGGCGCGCGCGCTGCAAGGACTGCAGGGCTTCGCGCGCCTGCACGTCGCCCAGGTTCTCCAGCGCGGTGGCGTAGTCGGGCTGAATGCGCAAGGCGTTTTGCAGCGCCTCGCGGGCCTGGCCCAGCTGCCCGCGGCCGGCGTAGAGCACGGCCAGGTTGTTCCAGGGCTCGGCCAGCTCGGGGTAGTCGCGCGTCAGTTGCAGCAAGATGGCCTGCGCCTCGTCCGGCTTGCCCGTGCGGCCCAGCACGTTGGCCTTGATGAAGCGCATCTGCGGATCGCGCGGGTGCGCGGCGATGTACTTGTCGGCCAGCTCGAGCGCCTCCTGGGTTTGCCCCGCGCCTTGCAGGCGCTGCACTTCGGCATAGTCGTCGGCGGCCCCGGCGCTGCCGGCGCCCAGCGCGCACGCGGCCAGCAGCAGGGCGGCCAGGCGGCGGGGCAGGGGCGGGAATGGGTGCG
>JAKOVD010000118.1 GCA_029782215.1 Chloroflexota bacterium | reverse complement strand
CTTGACGCCCTTCTCCAGCAACTGCTGGACGGTCGTCACAAAGGCCTGGAAGTCGCCCTCGCTTGCGGGGGCCTGGACATCGATCGTCCAGCCCAGCTCCTTGCTGCGGGCTGTGGCGCCGTCGACCATGGCCACGTGGAACGGGCTCGTCAGCGCCGGCGGCACAAAGCCGACGACCACGCTACCCCCGGCGGGCGCTTGCGTGGCCGCGGGCGCCTGGGTGGCCGCGGGCGCCTTCGTGGCTTCAGGGGCTGGCGCCTGGGTGGCAGGCGCCGACGAGCACGCAACGGCAAGAGCCATCACGGCGATCAGCGCCAGCATGAGAATGGTACGCTTGTGCAACATCTTCGGATCTCCTTTCTCCATCGAGAAGACGATCAGATGAGGCGCTCGCACGCCTCGGCAATAAAGTAAACCAACCGGCGACATCGCCGGAAGATGACAACCCGACGGGTGAAGCAGGAAAGAGGACTGCTGTCCTAGCCGCGACGGCGCAGGCGGAGCCAGGGGATCTCGCCGCGACGGATCACATCCAGCATCACCGCCAGCACGATGATGGCGCCGATGACGATCTCCTTGGCGGTAGAGGGCACCGACAGGTAGACGAGCCCTGCATCCACGATGCGGATGATGAAGACGCCGATCAGGGTGCCCCAGATGCCGCCAATGCCGCCCGAAAGAGAGGTGCCGCCGATGACGACTGCCGCCACCGAGGAGAGCGTCATGTTGGTGCCGTTCTGATAGGCGCCAGACTGCAGGCGTCCCATGACCAGGATGCCACCGATGGCGGCCAGGAAGCCGCTGATGCCGTAGATCGTCGCCTTGTATAGGTCCACGCGGATGCCCGAAAGCCGCGCCGCCGTCTCGTTGCCACCGATGGCGTAGGTGTACCTCCCCAGCTTCGTGTGCCTGAGGACATACCAGCTCACGACATAGACAAGGATGCAGATCAGAAAGGGCACCGGAATGGGGACATTGCCGATGCGAATCACGCCCGTGATGGCGGCCAGGGGACCGTCCTTGAGAATGTTGATGCCGGCGCCGCGCGTCCACACCAGGGCAACACCCAACAGCATGCTCCGGAACCCCAGGGTCACGATCAGGGGATTCATACGAAACAGCGTGATCAACATGCCCTGAAAAAGGCCGACGCCAAGGCCCAGCGCCAGGGCAATCGCAATCGCCACCACCGAGGGCATCCCATTGGCGATCTGCCCACCGGCGATGCTTGTACCGGCGATCAGGATCGCTGCCGCCACACCGGCGAACGACACCATGGCTTCGACCGATAGATCGATCCCGCCCGTCAGGATGACGAAGGTCTGCCCCGCAGCAATGACGCCAATGGCCGATACTTCCAGCGCCAGCAGCATCATGCTTGTCGGCGAGCGAAACGGCGGCGAGAGAATCCACAGAACCACGGCCAGGAAAAGAAGGATCAGGAGCGGCCCGGTATTCGCAATGCCCCTGCGAATGAGTCCTCCGATGCCTGACGATGTTTGATTGGCTTCAGCGGCTGTGTTTGTCATCGCTCTTGGAACCTCAATGGATAGTTGTGCAAGGGATGATCTGGCTGGCGCCGGCCGGCCAGCTTTAGGCGGCCAGCTCGGGCAACACCTGCTCGATCAGCTTCCGATCGGTGGCGGTCGCCAGCTCCATGATTCGCTCTTCGGACGCCTCCCCGCGGCTGAGGAAGCCGCGGATGCGCCCGCCAGCCATGACCATGATGCGGTCGCTCATCCCCAGAATTTCCGGCAGCTCCGAGCTGACCATCAGGATAGCGACGCCGCGGCTCGCCAGCTCGTTGATCATGCGATAGATCTCCACCTTGGCGCCCACATCAATGCCGCGCGTCGGCTCATCGAAGATCAACAGTCGCGGGGAGGTGGCCAGCCACTTGCTGAGCACCACCTTTTGTTGAGTGCCGCCCGAGAGATTGATCGCCAGTTGGTCCTGGCTAGAGGCCTTGATCGCCAGACTGTCAATGTACTGCTGGGCCACCTCTGTCTCTTTCTTGCGATTGGTGATCAGGCTGCGCGTCAGCCGCTCGAGGACGGACATCGTGATGTTCTCGCGCACGCTCATCTGCAGAAAGAGCCCCTGGCGCTTGCGGTCTTCGGTCAGCAGGCCGATGCCGTGGTTGACCGCATCACGCGACGACTTGATGGTGGCCGGCTTGCCCATGACATAGAACCGGCCGCTGTCGATGGGGTCAGCGCCGAAGATGGCGCGGACGAGTTCCGTCCTGCCTGCGCCCACCAGACCGGCCAGCCCGAGCACTTCGCCGGCATGGACGGTGAAGTTGATGTCGTGCAGCCTGCCGCCCTGGTTCAGCCCCTCGACGCGCAGTACCTCATCGCCGGGCTCCACGAGTTCTTTGGGGAACTTCTCAGAGAGATCGCGACCGACCATGAGCCGGATCAGTTTGTCCACGCTCAAGTCCGCCGTGGGCTGCGTGCTGATCAGACGCCCGTCGCGCAGGACGGTAATGCGGTCGCTCACGGCGAAGGTCTCTTCCAGGTGGTGACTGATGTAGATGACCGAGACGCCCTGATCTTTCAGCTCGCGCACGATGGCAAACAGATCGTTGATCTCGCGGATGCTCAACGAAGAGGTGGGCTCGTCCATGATGATCAGGTCAGCCTTGTGATAAAGGGCCTTGGCCACCTCGACCATCTGCTGCATTCCAACGCCAAGCTGTCCGACCGGCGTGCGCGGGTCGACGTCAAGATGGAGCTTGGCCAGCAGCTCGCGCGCCTGCTGGTGCATGTCAGCCCAGCGCAGGGCAACGCCTCGCGTCAGCTCGGCGCCCAGGAAGATGTTCTCCGTCACCGAGAGGTAGGGCACCTGGTTCAGTTCCTGGTAGATCGTGGTGATCCCTGCCAACTGAGCCTGGCGCGGCGACCGGAAGGCCACGGGCTGGTCTTTGAAGGTCACTTCACCACCATCTCGTTCGTAGACGCCTGACAGGATCTTCATGAGCGTCGACTTCCCGGCCCCGTTCTCCCCGACGAGCGCGTGCACCTCCCCTTTGCGGACATCAAAATCCACCTCTGAAAGCGCCAGGACGCCAGGAAAACGCTTGGTGATCCTGCGCATGTCGAGCAGTTTTTCGCTAGGTTCCATTGCAGACCTTGCCGGAACGGGCGCTATCCCGTCTGTGAAAAGGGCCAAAGAACAGCACCTGGACGAAGGTTCTCGTCCAGGTGTGCTAGATGTTCACAAACAGACTGCCAGGCCATAGAGTGACGGACTATCTTCAGCTCAGCAAACAAAAGCGTCATTGCTCTCTAAGTTGTTATCGTTCCCGTTAACGTTAACAAACCTTACCACAATTCGCTTGAAAGGTCAAGAGGGAAGAGGAAGAGGGGTGCATTTCAGTTTGGGGGAGAAGGATGGCAAGATAGGATGACCGCCGTTGAATAGGGCGGAACGAAAGCACCAAGAACAAGGAAACATTGGCAATGCAAGGGCGACGAGAAGAAATGCGAGCTAAGCTCAGGGCAGAGGCGGATGCGATCGTGGAGGAGTGTCTGAATTGGCAGGAGGGAGCGAAGGCGCCGACGTTG
>JAKOVD010000087.1 GCA_029782215.1 Chloroflexota bacterium | reverse complement strand
CACCGAAGCCCTTGAGTACCTGCTCAGCCTCGCCCCCTACGCCCCCGAAGGCATCCTCAATGCCTCCAGCGGCAGCATGCGCGAGCTGTTCCTCAACGGCACCCTCGCCAGCGAGTGGTGGCCGGCCCTCGAGCAGCCCACCCTGCAGAAGAGCAACCTGAACTGGGACTTCGTCAACGGCACCGCCCCCGAGGGCAAGACCCCGATCGGCACCTACGGCGGCTGGAACCTGGTCATGTACAAGAACTCGCCGCACAAGGACGCCGTGTGGAAGTTCATCGAGTTCATGACCGATCCCAAGGTCAACGGCAAGGTCGTCGACCTGATCCCGGCCAACAAGGAAGCCGCCGCGGCCTTCCTGAAGGAAAACCGCAAGGGCCCGGACAAGATCATGGAGCAGTTGAACAACGCCCGGCCCCGCCCCCTGTCGCCCAACTACCTGCAGGTGTCCTCGATTGAGCAGGACATGATGCAGGCCATCTTCAGCGGCACCTCCGTGGCCGACGCCACCAAGGCTGCCTGCGAGAAGATCGACGCCCTGGCCGTGGGCGCCGTGCCGACCGAGCTCTCGAAGGAGACCCCGGCGGCGTCGGGTGAGAAGGTCAAGATCACGTTCTGGGACAACCGCCAGACCGAATCCGGTCTGAGCGAATTCCAGCAGCGGGCCGTGGACGAATTCCAGAAGGCCAACCCGAACATCGAGGTCGAGGTCGTCACCGTTCCCTATCCCGAATACCAGCAGAAGCTGCTGCTGGCGGTGCAGAGCGGCAACCCGCCCGATGTCTCCACCGTCGACCAGATCTGGAACTCCGGCCTCGCCGTCGCCGACGCCATCCTGCCGCTGGATGACAAGGTTGCCGCCTCGAAGTCGATCAAGAAGGACAACTTCTTCCCCGGCGCCTGGGACTCGGCGCAGTGGGACGGCAAGACCTACGGCGTCCCCTTCAACGTCGACGTCTGGCAGTTCACCTTCCAGAACCTGGACATGCTCAAGGCTGCCGGTGTGGACCCCGCCAGCATGGCCACCTGGGAAGGCCTCAAGGCTGCCGGTGAGAAGCTGACCAAGGATGGCAAGTACGGCATCGGCCTCTTCGCCCACCCCGGCGAAGACACCGTCGTCGTCATGAACTCCTTCATCTACTCCAACGGCGGCGACGTCCTGGATAAGGCCGGCAAGTGCGCCCTGACCGACCCCAAGGCCACCGAAGCCCTTGAGTACCTGCTCAGCCTCGCCCCCTACGCCCCCGAAGGCATCCTCAATGCCTCCAGCGGCAGCATGCGCGAGCTGTTCCTCAACGGCACCCTCGCCAGCGAGTGGTGGCCGGCCCTCGAGCAGCCCACCCTGCAGAAGAGCAACCTGAACTGGGACTTCGTCAAC
>JAKOVD010000080.1 GCA_029782215.1 Chloroflexota bacterium | reverse complement strand
ATTTTGATACTTCAGCGAGTGCTGATATATGAACCTCACCAAACGCGAATTCATGCAGGTGCTGGGCGCCGCCAGCGCCGCCGGCCTGGGCCTGGGGCGCTTTGCCGACGCCAGCGCGCAGACGGCGGCCGAGGGGCTGTACGACATCCCGAAGTTCGGCAACGTGTCGCTGCTGCACATGACCGACTGCCACGCCCAGCTCAAACCCATTTACTTTCGCGAACCCAGCGTGAACCTGGGCGTGGGCGACATGAAGGGCCGCCTGCCGCACCTGGTGGGTGAGCACCTGCTCAAGGCCACCGGCGTCACATCCGGCACGCCCACCGCGCACGCCCTGACCTACCTCGACTTCGAGCAGGCTGCCACGCGCTACGGCAAGGTGGGTGGCTTTGCGCACCTGGCCACGCTGGTCAAGCGCCTGCGCGCCAGCCGTCCCGGCGCGCTGCTGCTGGACGGTGGCGACACCTGGCAGGGCTCGGGCACGGCCCTGTGGACCCAGGGCCAGGACATGGTCGATGCCGCCAAGCTGCTGGGCGTGGATGTCATGACCGGCCACTGGGAATTCACCCTGGGCATGCAGCGCGTCAAGGAAATCATCGACAAGGACTTTGCCGGCAAGGTCGACTTCGTTGCGCAGAACGTCAAGACCACCGACTTCGGCGATCCGGTGTTCAAGCCCTACGTCATCCGCCCCATCAACGGCGTGCCCTGCGCCATCATTGGCCAGGCCTTTCCGTACACGCCCATCGCCAACCCGCGCTACATGGTGGCCGACTGGGAGTTCGGCATCCAGGACGAGAACCTGCAGAAGATGGTCGACGAGGTGCGCGGCAAGGGCGCGCAGCTGGTCGTCGTGCTCAGCCACAACGGCATGGACGTCGATTTGAAAATGGCCAGCCGCGTGACCGGCGTGGACGCCATCCTGGGCGGCCACACGCACGACGGCATGCCCGTGGCCAGCATCGTCAAGAACAAGTCGGGCCAGACCATCGTCACCAACGCGGGCAGCAACGGCAAGTTTTTGGGCGTCCTGGACTTCGACGTCAAGGACGGCAAGGTGGCGGACTTCCGCTACAAGCTGCTGCCGGTGTTCGCCAACATGTTGCCGGCCGACAAGGAGATGGACGCGCTCATCACCAAGATCCGCGCGCCGTATGAAGGCAAACTGGCCGAGCAACTGGGCGTGACCGAAGGCCTGCTGTACCGCCGCGGCAACTTCAACGGCACGGGCGATCAGCTCATCGTCGATGCGCTGATGGACGTGCAGGGCGCCGACATCGCGTTTTCGCCCGGTTTCCGCTGGGGCACCTCGCTGCTGCCCGGCCAGCCCATCACGCGCGAATGGCTGCTGGACATGACCGCCACCACCTACAGCTACGCCACCCTCACCGAGATGAAGGGCGAGATGCTCAAGACCGTGCTGGAAGACGTGTGCGACAACCTCTTCAACCCCGACCCGTATTACCAGCAGGGGGGCGACATGGTGCGCGTGGGCGGCCTCACCTACGCCTGCGACCCGCTGCAGGCCATGGGCCGGCGCATCAGCGACATGCGCCTGAAAGGCCAGCCCATCGAAGCCGACAAGACCTACAAGGTGGCCGGCTGGGCCCCGGTGGCCGAGGACGCTGCCAAGGCCGGCAACAAGATGGTGTGGGACGTGGTCGAGGAGTGGCTCAAGGCCCGTGGCGGCAAGGTGGCGCCGCGCCAGCCCAACACGCCCAGGCTGGTGGGCGGCGCGCTGCCCAATCCCGGCTACGCGGCTTGATCCCGATCGCTATGGTTTAAGTAGCTTGAGGCGTATATTCGGTGCCGGCATGAAGGATGATTGTCATGAGCACTGAAGAAAAGCAAGCCTCGCATTTCGAGCGCGAGCACCGTCGCCTGGAAGCCCTGCTGCGCGTCCACCTGCTGGCCGTGGTGGGGCTGGACTTTGCCGGGGCGCAGCACAAATTCGAGCGCTGGCACCGGGGCCTGCTGCGCCACATCGAGATCGAGAACACCCGCCTGCTGCCCCACGTGCCCGCCGGCGCCCGCTGGGACGCTCGCATCTACCGGCTGGAGCACGAGCGCATCGCACTGCTGGCGCAGGAGCACGCCGCCCGCGTGGCCGCGCTGGCCCAACGCACGCCGCGCGGCGAGAGCGCCCGGCGCCGCGCCGCCCTGGCCCTGCTGGACGCCGCGCACGCGCTGCGCCACCTGCTGGAGCACCACCACCAGCGCGAGGAAATGGCGCTGGCGCATGAGTTACCGGCGGCCGTGCAAGCGGCAGCCTGGATACCTGGATGAACCAGAGTCAGCTCATGGTTGGTGTGTTTGATGGTGGAAATCAAGCGTTGTCGTAATTGACAACATGAAGGCTGAGCTCATCGTCCGTTTCAAGGCTCGGCCATCTACCCACTTAAAACGAATCCAGCGCCACAAAAGCCAGCGGTGCCGCTGTCCTGGCATCCAGCAGCACCGTCCACACCACGCCCTTACGGCCCTGGATGGGCAGGTATTTCAAATCCGCCACGACGCGGCCTGACTGTGCCACGCCCTCGTGGATCAACGCTGCATCCTTGGGAAACCGCCCTTCCAAATCCGCCACCGGACGCGCCGCCGCCAAAATGGCTTGCCGGCCTGCCGCGTAAGGTTGCCAAAGCTCGGGTCGTGCCGCTACTGGCACGCCATCCAAAGCCTGCATGGTGTAGTCCCCACCACTTCGCCACCTACCAGCGGGCGCAGTGACAGCCAAGTGGGGCCAGTCAACGGCAAGGCCTCGATCCCCGCTGGCGTGCGCGGCAGCAGACTTGGCGGAATGTCGTTGGCATGCACCACCCGAAAGCGGTTGTACTCAAAAACCGCATGCACCGGCCGCGCCTCGTAAATGGTGTGCAGGCCATAGCCCAGCGCCGCCAGTTGCAGCACGCCGATCACCGAGAAGTCCAATATCTTCTCGCGTCGCGACTTGCGTGAGTTGAACACCACGAACGTGATCAGCGGTCCAATTACCACATCCACCCCCGCCACCAGCCAAAACAAATCGCGCCCTCCAGATAAGGTGTGGAATGGGGATGAAAACCAAAGAAAAAAAACAGCTGCTGCAGCTAACAGAGCTACCAACAGGCTGATCGAAAAATGGACAAGAAAAGCGCCCGACTTGGTTTTCCAAATCCGCATTAAATCGCCCTTTCATGTAGAAATCGTGCAGCCGAATAAAATTTTCTGAAAAAATGAGATAATTTATAATATCATTTTGATTTGATTAAATAATGATCAAAAAAAAGACCGCCGAAGCGGTCCAGTTAGGTTGATTCAACCGAAAATTAAGCAGCCTTGCAAGATCCCGGCAAATATTTGAGTGGCATGGGGTTGGTGGCCGCAGGACCGCATTTCCATTCGGTAATGGTCTTGCCCCCATCGGTCTTGCCGACGAGTGCAGTCCCGCCAACATACGGTTTCATCGAAATTGAATTCAGGGCATTGGTCGTGTCGCCCTTCAATCCCGTTTCATCCCCAACAACAGTGATTACGCCGTCTTTATCTGCCGATCCAGATTTGACCATTTTGGTTGCGGTTACCGTGCAGGATGAGGCGAGCGGGGCCTCAATATCCACGCCGGGTGCATTTTGCACGGTATCAGTAATGGTTGTGCGGCAAGATGAAGCTGCCAGAATCACTTCCGATACGCGTGCGCGCACCGTGTAATCCTGATAAGCTGGCAGCGCCACGGCAGCCAGAATGCCGATGATGGCCACCACGATCATCAATTCGATCAGCGTAAAGCCTTGCTGGAGTTTCTTCATTTCGATTTCCCTTCAAAAAATTTGAACCTTGGAGACACTCGTTGACGTGCGTCGCCGCACACCTTGAATGGATGCACGAGGTGTGCCAAAAATTGGGCCGAGGTCGACTCGTGAAAAAATGGGCGTTTTGGGCGTGCACCAGGTGTGCAGCAGGCGCCAAGATGCGATTTTGTCGCGCCGGGCGGCTGACACGGAGCGGTCTGTCGCGTCAATTGGGCGACATGGCGTGCACTGGGGATAGCAGCGTGGGCTGCGGCGTTGCATGGTGCGGATAGCTGATCCTGGACGAATTGGCCAGGGTGCTACCCGTCTTGCACGGGTGCAAATGACGTCTGCCAAAATCCGCAACCTGGCGGACAGCCTGATGTCGATGACGGGGTGAGTTC
>JAKOVD010000057.1 GCA_029782215.1 Chloroflexota bacterium | reverse complement strand
CAGTCGGTTCCAGACTGTGTTGGTGACGTATGAGGGGATGTGCGACGGGTGCGGGCCTCGATGGGAAGCTGAGATGGCGGGTGGTGGCAGCGGGGATTGACAGAAAAGGGCCATGCGGTCATTGTGAAGTTGACGACCACACAAGGACACGCACAGCCCATGAACATTATAGAGCGCGGCAAGACGCACCTACAATCGTTGTACAGTCTGAGCAAGCGAACAGCGTGGGACTGGAAGCGGTGTCCCACATGCGGCAGCAGCCACACGTGCTGTTGGGGAGGGTACAAACGGCATCCCTGGTTTCTGGATGGTCGTCACGAAGTGCGGGTGCAGCGGCACCTGTGTCACAACTGTGACGGGACCTACTCGGAGGGATCGGCGCTGCTGGTGCGGGGGAGTTGGTACGCCCGGGAGGTGCAGCGGAGTGCGGTGGACCATTGGCAGCATCTGGGCACATCGCTGCGACGGACGGCAGAGGTGCTGCGCTCCTGGATGGGGCGACAGGAGCGCTGGCTGTTGTGGCATCCGTTGGCGGAGGAACCGAACGAGCGCTGCTATCTGTCCGCCAGCACAGTGCACCGCTGGTTGGACCATGCGGGCAAACAGGCCCAGGCAAGCGTCGCGGGGCAGTTACAGGGCATTGGCCGAGCGCAAACGCTGGGCACGGATGGGTTGTGGGCCAAGCTCAAAGGGCAGGTGCAGCGGGTCGTGTTGCTGCTGGCCGACAGTGTGAGCGGCTTGCTCTACCCGCCCGTGGTCGCCGAGGGTGAAGAGAGCGAGCGGTCCTGGCAACAGTTGTTCGCCCAGGCCCAGCAGGCGGGGTTGGTACTCAAGACGCTACGGGGCGTGACCAGCGACGGCGCCCAAGGGCTACAGGCCTACCTGCGCCGCCACCTCGCCTGGGTCCAGCACCAGCGCTGTGTCTGGCATCTGTGGCGCAACCTGAGTCCGCATCTATCCCGGGCCGCCAGTCAAGCCGCCGCCGGTCTTAATGGTGAGGCTGCTGAACAGACCCGCAAGCAAGCACGGGCCGAGCTGACAACCCTGCTGCACAAGATCATGGACGCCCAAAGCTATGACCAGGCGGAAGTAGCGCTAGCAGCGCTGCAAGGGCATCCCCTGGGCACAGCTATTGCCACCCTTCTCAACGAGCACTTCGACCGCGTGCTCGTCCACCTGGTCGCCTACTACGAAGGCCTGCAGCGGGTGACGCCCGAGTGGTATTGGCGCGACTTTCGCCTCAGACTCAGTCACGGCCGCAACCATCGCTCCGACCAGCGCTTGCAGCGGGCGGCGCTGCTCTGGGCTATCTATCACAACTTCGAGCCCGCCCAAGCGAGGTCCGAGCGCAAACGCCATTATCGCCACCCCGGCCAAAGCGCCCTTCAAGTCGCCGGGGTTCCTCCAGGACAAGTCAGCTATCTCGATGCTTTGGGATTGTGAAGCGCCCACGGTACCGTCGCTTGTTGTCCGGACCCGACACCAAGCGACGGAAGCCCAAAGCTGCGCCTGTCTTCATTCCGGCAAGCTCCACCAACACACGATCTTGTGTCACCAACACAAGATGGAACCGAGCCTG
>JAKOVD010000055.1 GCA_029782215.1 Chloroflexota bacterium | reverse complement strand
TGTTCCAGACCACGAAGCGCCACGGTTGATCACCATAGCAGGAGGGTGCCCAGCGGGCGGCTTCCAGCATGGAAAGCACCTGGTCACGGCTGACAGGCCTGGACGCATCGTAGGCACGTCCGCTCCAGCGGTTGGCAATGATGTCATGGACGGGAACTTGGGTCGTCGCGGGTTTCTTCATGGAGACTCCTTCATTGAAATGTTGAAAGATAGCAGGTCCGAAGGGGTGTCGATATCCTGCAACACCCCCTTGTCTTCGGTTTGAATGCACTGGAGTCGCGATTGTTCGCGCTGCAACAGGTCGCGCGCCCCGCGATCGCCGTCCAGCCGGAGCAACTCTTCGCGGAACGTGGCTGCGATCCCCACCGGATGGCCACGCTGCGCACCGCAATACGGCGCGACCAGAGCCGCCCCTTCCTGCAGGGCCATGCGCACTGCGCTGATCACGGGAGAGGGAACTGCGGGCATGTCGGCCAGACCGACTACCCATCCGCCGGCACCGGTGGTGGCTGCCACACCTGCCGACAGGCTGGCACCCATGCCGCGATCGGCCTCAGCGCAGTCCACCCAGTCGATCGCGTGCACATGTTGCGGCAAGGCGTCTGCAACGGCCTGAAGCAAGGATTCGTGGTCAGGGCGAACCACGACATGCACACGGTCGAATACGTTCAACCAGTTCAGCAGGCCGTGGACCAGCAAGGGGTGCTCGATACCGGCACGCCGCACTGGTGCAAGCAGTTTGTCACTGCCGAAGCGGCGGGCCCGGCCTGCGGCCAGCAGGATCGCAGCGGGATCAGGCAAGCGCAGCCCGATCAAATGGCATGCTGCGCAACCGCTTTCCCGTCAGCCTGAACACGGCGTTGGCCACGGCCGGCGCGATCGGCGGCGTACCGGGTTCGCCGATGCCGGTCGGCGGCGCTTCGCTCGGGACGATATGGACTTCGATCCTGGGCATTTCGGAAAAGCGCAACGGCACGTAATCGTGGAAGTTCGACTGCACCACGCGCCCGTTCTCCAGCGTGATCTCGCCGTGCAGGGCAGCGGACAGGCCGTAGACCACCGCGCTTTCCAACTGCTGGCGAATGCCGTCCGGGTTCACTACCATGCCGCAATCTACCGCGCAGACCACGCGATGCACGCGGATCTTTCCGCTCTCGACAGAAACCTCGGCCACTTCCGCGACGTAACTGTCGAAAGACTGATGCACGGCCACGCCATAAGCGTGACCAGCCGGCAGGACCTGCTTGCCCCAGCCTGACTTCTCGGCGGCCAGCCTGAGCACACCGGCATAGCGCGGGGACTTGTCCAGCAAGGCCAGGCGGTACTGCACGGGGTCCTGGCCAGCCAGGTGGGCCAGTTCATCCATCATGGTCTCGACCACGAAGGCGGTATGCGAGTGGCCGACCGAGCGCCACCACTGCACCGGCACCTGGTTTTTCGGGCTGTGCAGGCCGACTTCCAGGTTGGGAATGCTGTAGGGGATCGTGGCAGCCCCCTCAACCGAGGTCACGTCGATGCCGTCCTTGGTCATGAAGGCTTCGAACGGCGTCCCGGCCGTGATCGATTGGCCGACGATGGTGTGCTTCCAGGCCACCGGCCTGCCGTCACGTCCGATGGCGGCCTCGATATAATCTGCCCACATCGGGCGGTAATGGCCGCCGCGGGTATCGTCCTCGCGGGTCCAGACCACCTTGATCGGCTTGCCAACGGCTTTGGCCACCTGCACGGCCTCGATCACGAAATCGGACACCGGGTTGGCGCGACGCCCGAAACCGCCCCCCAGGAAAGTCGTATGAATTTCGACTTGCTCGGGCTTGAGGCCGGCAGTCTTGGCCGCCATTGCCCGGTCCATCGTCTGTGACTGGGTGCCAGTCCAGATCGTGCACCGATCAGCCCTCAGGTCGACCACGACGTTCAGCGGCTCCATGGCGGCATGCGCCAGGTAAGGGACTTCGTATTCCGCGCTCACTGTTTTTTGCGCGGACTTGAGTGCGGCACCGGCGTCGCCGTCCTTGCGCGCCGTCAGCCCCGGCGTTCTGGCAAGGGCGCGATAATCCTCGCGCATTCTGGCCGTCGACACGCCTGCCCCAGCCCCCTCTTCCCACTCGATCTCGAGCAATTCGCGTGCGGTCTTGGCCGGCCAGAAACCGCTGGCCGCCACGGCGATGCCGGTCGGTACCTGATAAATCCCCTGCACCCCCGGCACCTTGCGCGCCTCGGTCGCGTCGAAGCGCTTGACCTTACCGCCGAATACCGGGCTGCGCGCGACCAGCACCGTGAGCATGTCCGGAATGTAGACATCCAGACCGAACTGCGCCCTGCCCGTGATCTTTTCTGGCGTATCCAGGCGTTTGACCGGCTTGCCGATCAGCTTGAAATCGCCGGGCGACTTGAGCGCCACGTCCTGCGGCAGCGTCAGCCTGGCGGCGGCATCGGCCACGTCCCCGTAACTGAGCATCCTGCCGGAGGCGGCATGTGTGATGCGGCTGTTCTCTGCACGGCATTCGGATTCCGGCACGCCCCATTGCGCCGCTGCAGCGCGCACCAGCAGGATGCGGGCACTGGCACCGACCCGGCGCAGCTGCTCCCAGGAAGACGGGATGCTGGAACTGCCGCCGGTGATCTGCATGCCGAAGCCGGTATGGTTGTAGACGGCATCGACCGGTGCGGACTCCACGCGGATCCGGCTCCAGTCGGCCTCCAGTTCCTCCGCGATCAACATCGGCAGCGAGGTGTACACGCCCTGCCCCATCTCGGACTTGTTGACCACGATGGTGATGGTGTCGTCGGCCGCAATCCGGATGAAGGCGTTCGGCGGGTAGACGGGGGCCGGCTTCGCAGCCCCTTCCGCCGCCATGGCGCGACCGCCCTTGAACGGCAGGTAGAAGCCGATAACGAGACCGCCCATCAGGGCAGCCGAATCCTTGAGGAACTTGCGACGGCCCGGGATTTCAGCGGTGGTCGGTTTCATTTGGCACCTCCCTTCAGTTCATCGGCGGCGTTCTGGATGGCGGTACGGATGCGGTTGTAGGTCCCGCAACGGCACAGGATGCCGTCCATGGCAGTCGCGATCTGGGCCTCGCTCGGATGCGGGTTTTCCTTCAGCAGCGCCGTGGCGGCCATGATCTGGCCGGACTGGCAGTAACCGCACTGCGGCACATCCACTTCCTGCCATGCGTGCTGGACAGTCTTGCCCAGGGCCGTTTCCGCCAGGCCTTCGATGGTGGTGACCTGCTTGCCGCTGGCCATGGAGACGGGGGTCACGCAGGCACGGACAGCACGTCCATCCAGATGCACGGTGCAGGCGCCGCACTGGGCGATACCACAGCCGTATTTGGTGCCGGTCAGGTGCAGATGGTCGCGCAAGACCCACAACAAGGGAGTGTTGGGATCGGCATCGACCTTGACGGGTTTGCCGTTGATATTGAGGCTGCTCATGGGGTGGTCTCCTGTTGTGGCGTCATGGCCAGGGTTGGGTCGATTCTGAATTTCACGTTTCGTACCTGAATGAGATGGGCCAGGATGGACACGGCGATTTCCGGCGGCGTACGGCTGCCGATATCGAGCCCCACCGGGCCGTGCAGGCGGGCGATTTCATCGGCGCCCAGATCGAACAGGGCCAGGCGCTCACGCCGCTTGAGGTTGTTGCGGAGCGACCCCAGCGCACCGACATAGAACGCGGGTGACTTGAGGGCTTCCAGCAAGGCCATGTCATCCAGCTTGGGGTCATGCGTCAGCGCGATGATGGCGGTGCGACCGTCGACTGGCAGCGCCAGCACGGCATCATCCGGCATTTCCGTCATCAGGCGGGTATCGGGAACATCCCAGGCGAGGCGGTATTCTTCGCGCGGTTCGCAGATGATGACCTCGTAATCCAGCGCCTGTGCCATGCGCGCCAGATAGAAGGAAGTCTGGCCGGCACCGATGATCAGCAGGCGCCAGCGCGGGCCGTGCGGCGTGGTCAGGCTGCTCTTGTCGTAGGTCAGCACACTGTCACGCGTGGCACCGGTCAGGGTGACCGCAAGCGGGTCGAAGGTGAGATGTCGGGCGACCAGCTCCTGGCGGTCGATACAGGCCAGCAGTTGGCCCACCCAGGCAAAATCCTTCACCGGTTCGACCACGATCTGCAAGGTGCCTCCACAGGGCAGGCCGAAACGCATGGCCTCTTCGCGCGTGACGCCGTAAGTCAGGATCTCCGCGCGGGCCTCGGGCAGGCGGCCATGCCGGGCGCGGTCGGCCAGATCATCCTCGATGCAGCCGCCGGAGACCGAGCCGACCATCACGCCGTCGGCCCGGATGGCGAGCATGGCCCCCGGCGGACGCGGACTGGAACCGAAGGTGGAAACCACCGTCGCCAGCCAGCAACCGATGGCTTCCGACTGCCACGACTGCAAGGCGCTCAACACTGAATGATCGACGCTATCCATCACACCTCACCGCAATATTTCAGATGACTGCCGCATCCGGCCCGACAATCCCCGGCACCGAATCCGGCTACCATGATATTCCCGCCGCCACGCCGGTTGACTTCGCACTCCGGCTGGCTGGAGCGCAGGACATCTACCACCTCTGCCCCAGGGTCGGCCAACAGGTAGTCGATATGCCACCGCAGCTGCTTTTCCCGGCGCAGGTGGCGGGCGATGCGCGCCTCGAAATTCCGGCGCGCGCTGCCGGTATAGACATATCGTCCTGCAGGAAAATCATACACCCCCAGCGCGCCGATCCGTAACCGGGCCGGCCGGGCCAGATGGATCAGCAGTTGGTAGGTGACGAATCCCTCCTCAGGGGCGGGCATGGCCTCAGCCGAGGAACGGATAATCCGTGTAGCCCTGCTCGCCGCCACCGTAAAACGTGCTCTGGTCCGGCGTATTCAGCGCGGCATCCCTGGCGTAGCGTTCCACCAGGTCCGGGTTGGCGATGAACGGCACGCCATAAGCCACCGCATCCGCATGGCCGGAAGCAATCGCCGCGTTTCCGCGCGCCTTGTCATAGCCCCCGTTGGCGATGTAATTGCCACGGTAGGCCTTGCGCAGCTTGTCGAAATCGAACGGTTGCGGCGCATCGCCTGACATACCGATCTCGACCACGTGCAGGTAGGCCAGGTTGAACGGATTCAGCGCCTCGACCACGTGATGGAACAGGGCCTCGGGGTTGGAATCCCGGATGTCGTTGAACTGGTTGATCGGCGACAACCGGACG
>JAKOVD010000042.1 GCA_029782215.1 Chloroflexota bacterium | reverse complement strand
CCTCCTCCACCAGGATATCGTCAAGGACTGGACCCGGCCCCTGACCGGCTGGCCTTTGATCCTCAACCAGCTCGCCATCTACTTCCACGACCGTCTCTCCCTCTGAACCGTCTGGCAGCATCCGGCCCAGCATCGCCGAGACGTCGCCGGCGTCAAGGGCTGCGCAAGCCGCCTCCGGCGGCCCTTGACCCCGGCGCCTTGTCTCGGCGCTGCTCAAAACCAGACGCTGCCAGACTCGAAACACTGGTTTCTCCTTACTCTGCTCTCACCCATTTACACACTCTTCTTGACAGATCCTGCCAGCATGGGGTTGACGTGGGCGCGAGCCCAGTGCATGCCACTGCCCTTGAGCCGGGCCTCCACCACCAGCTTGTTGCCACTTTCCACGGCGCCGTCGCCGATAGGCCAGCCGGCGGCCTGGAAGGCGGGGTATTGCATGTGAGGCACCCGTTTCTCCAGGTAGTGGAGGTGGCCGAGCCACTCAGGCTGCTCAGGATGCTGGGAAAGCAGTTCCCTGACATTCGTCAGCACCCCCGTGGGACCATGATGTTTGAGGTCCTGCAACTGCTTGGATAACCACGCTTGGGCGTTGGCGCTATCGGCGCCCCAAACCCCTTGGGCGAGCGCCCCCAGATGCTCTCCCGCATGCGGGAAGTCCAGTATCCGCACCGCCTCGGTGCAGTGCTGATCGAAGAACTTCTGAATCCACTCCGCCCCGTCACTGATCGCCACCACCGCCTCCGCCTGCTCCACCCCTCGCCGCTCGATCTCCACCAGCGCCTGCTGCTGAAAGGTATCGGCGTCCGTCAGCCGGGAGAAGTAGGAATGGGCCTGCGTCCGCACCACCAACTCGCCCTTGACCAGCACTGGTGGCTGCACTTCCCCGATCACCAGCGTCTTCACCTCCGCCCATTCTCCTCCCACCAGTGGCACCATCGCCCCATCGGCACTTACAAACAACTTGCCCGCCCCGCCTGACGGCGAGGGCAACTCTCGCTGAATCCGTTCTGCCTCCGCCTCCTGCCAGGCCACATACGCCACTCCTGCTGCCTCTGTCACTCGCTGGGCGGTCGTTCGCCCCACCTCTGTCCCTCGAAAGTACGCCAACTCTCTTGCCGCTCGTCCAAACGGCAGCCAGCTCCCCAATCGCACCAGGTCTTCCTGCAAACTCGGCGTCAGCGTCCCCGGCAACAACCCCAGTTCCTCATCCAGGGGGGAAAAAGCCCTCGCCACACTGAGGGCACACCCCGTAACTCCGTTCCAGTCGCAACACCCCATCGTGCTGCGTCGTCAGTTCCCGGACGTCTCGCCCCCGGGCCACTAACTCCTTCCCACACTGCGGGCACACTGGTCGCTCCTCTCCTGCCCCTATCTCTGCCGCGGCACTCGCCAACGCCGCATCCTGCAACAGTCGAACTCGCATCCTCCCCAGTCGCTCGTCCAAGGCCTGCTCGATCTCCTTCAAGGTGGCCCGCGGATGCTGCAGCCGCCACTCCTTCATCCCACTCATCACTTCTTCCGCCAGCTCATGCCACCTGGCGTCAAAATCTTCTCGCATCCTTGCTCCTCACTCCTCGGGGTTCATGCCATTCTACCAGCCCCCTCCCCGTCCCACGCGAAACTTTGAACCACACCCGATCATATGGGCTGTGGTCCACGTTGTCGCGCTGTGCATGGCAAGTCAGCCAGAAAGCGAACTGACACATCTGAACAGTCTCTTAATATCGTCCACATCACGGCTGCATAAGCATGCCCTACTCTCATGGCATGGACACTTACATTTCCCGCATGCCTTGGTTCCGCCGCTTGCTTCCCCTGGTCGCCCTTGTGGTGCTGGGCGCAGCGCTCTTCGTCCTGTCGGGGGCCTACAGCTCGCTTCCTGACCTGGATGACCTGGTCCTTGCCGGCCTGAACGACTACGGCGTGTGGGCCCTGGGCCTGGCGACACTGGTTGCGGCCCTGGGTGTCCCCCTTCCCTCCAGCATGCTTCTGCTGGCCGCCGGCGCCTTCGCCCGCCAGGGCGTGCTCAACTGGCAGTGGGCCTTGGCCCTGGCCGCAGTGGGCGCCATCGCCGGCGACAGCGGCAGTTACCTGATCGGACGCTTCGGCGCCCGCTTTGCCCCGTGGCGAGCCCAGTCCACTCCGGCCTGGCAGCGTGCCCAGACGACGTTCGCCCACTGGGGCGGTATGGCAGTCTTCCTCTCGCGCTTTCTCCTGATGCCCCTGGCCCTGCCCATCAACCTGATGGCTGGCAGCACTGAATATGCCCCGGCGCGCTACCTGGGCCTGGTGGCGGCCGGTGAGACGATCTGGGTGCTGGGGTTCGGCGGCATGGGCTACCTGTTCGCCAGCAGTTGGCAGAACATCAGCGCCCTTGCAGGTCAGGTGAGCGGCTGGGCCGTGGCAAGCGCCGTCGTGTTGGCGGGCGGTGCCTTCCTGGTCCGTCGCCTGCGCCTGGCCGGGTTCAGGCCCGCCCCCCTGGTTGCGGCCACTCGCTGACCTACCCGCCTGCGCGACCAACCCGGTCGCAGGGTTGGTGCCAGCATGGCGACCCCAGCGCCCGCGGGCGCTGGGGTCGCATATTCTGCACATCATGCACATGGTGCAGATAATTCGTCTCGATATGACATAGATCATATGCGGCACAGCAAGGCGGTGCTAAACTAAGGGTCAGCCTTGTGAAGTAGTGCACAAAGCGCCATGCCATGACCGACTTCCTCACCGCCAAGCAGCTTCAGGACATCCTGCGGGTCGATCGCACGACGATCTACCGCATGGCCGACAGCGGCCGCCTGCCGGGGATCAAGATAGGTGGCCAGTGGCGCTTTTCCCGGCAGCAGATCGAGCTGTGGCTCCAGGGCCAGAGCGGCGCGCTGCCGCTTGTGCCCGCGCCTGACCCGGACAGCTTAGCCCCAGAGCATCTTGATGCACGGCAGATCTTCCCTCTCGAGTGTGTTCAGCTGATTCAGGACGGGTTCGCCGACCTGCTGGGGGCCATGCTCCTGCTCGTCGACCTGGAGGGCAACGCTATCACCCGGCCAAGCCATGCCTGTGGCCTGCACAAGGCGGTGGCCGCTTATCCGGAGGCCTACCAACACTGCGTCAGCCAATGGGTGCGCATGGCGCAGGACCCGGCGCTGACCCCAAAGTTCCAGGCCAACGCCCTCGGTTTGCTGTGCGCACGCGGCCTGGTGCGCGTGGGCAGCGAGATCAAGGCCATGTTGATCGTGGGCGATATCGCCCCCGAACCCTGGCCGCCCGGCCGCGCCGAACTGGAGGCCACGGCCGCACGGATGGGCATGCCCTTCGACATCCTTGTCAACCACGCCGGCGAGGTCCACCACCTGGACCAGGAAGGCGGGGAACGGGCGCTGCGACACGCCCAGCGCGTCGCCGACATCTTTGCCCACATCGCAGCCGAGCGTACCACGCTCCTGGGCCGCCTGCAGCGGATCGCCGAGATCACCCAGGTCTAGAGGAACCCGCTTTTTGCCATCACCCGGGCAATTCACCCAGCCGGGTGGAACGCTCTTATCCCAATTGTTTGCTAACCGAGGTGTTCACTCTATGAAGCAAATCGTCATTCTCGGCGCCGGCACTGCCGGCACCATTGTCGCCAACAAGCTGGCCGAGTCCCTGGACCTCGGCGAGTGGAAGATCACCGCCGTCGACCAGTCCGAGCTGCACTATTACCAGCCCGGCTTCCTGTTTATCCCGTTCGGTGTCTACCAGAAGGAGGATGTGGTCCGGCCCCGCCGCGATTATCTGCCGCGCAGCATCGAGACCATCATCGCCGAGATCGACGTCATCGAGCCTGCCGGCAACCAGGTTCGCCTGAAGACGGGGCGGGTGTTGAAGTACGACTACCTCATCATCGCCACGGGCACGCGCATCGTGCCCGGCGAAACACCGGGGCTGGCCGAGCACGAATGGCGCAAGAGCATCTTCGACTTCTACACGGTGGATGGCGCCGTGGCGCTGGCCCGCAGGCTGCGCACCTGGCAGGGAGGGCGTCTGCTCCTGAACATCACCGAAATGCCCATCAAGTGTCCCGTCGCTCCCCTGGAATTCCTCTTCCTGGCCGACTGGTTCTTCCACGAGCACGGTCTGCGCGACCGTGTCGAGCTGACGTTGGTGACGCCTCTGCCCGGCGCCTTCACGAAACCCCGTGCTTCGGCCCTGCTCGGCGGCATGCTGGACGAGAAGAACATCAAGGTGGTGCCCGAGTACAACATCATGGAGGTCGATCCCGACGGCAAGAAGATCACGTCGTATGAAGGCACGGAGCTCGAGTACGATCTCCTGGTTTCGATTCCGTTGAACATGGGGGACCCCGTGATCGCCCGCTCCGGCATGGGCAATGAGTCGAACTTCGTGCCCACGGACAAGCACACGCTCAAGGCCAAAGACTACGACAACGTCTTTGTCTTGGGCGACGCCACCGATCTGCCCGCCTCCAAGGCCGGTTCGGTGGCGCACTTCCAGGGCGAGGTCTTTATCGAGAACTTCCTGCGCTATATCGATGGCCTCGAGTTGCTCCCCACTTTTGACGGCCATGCCAACTGCTATATCGAATCGGGCTTTGGCAAGGGCTTCCTGATCGATTTCAACTACGACGTCGAGCCCCTGCCCGGCATGTTCCCCCTGCCCGGCGTAGGGCCTTTCTCGCTCCTCCAGGAGTCACGCGTCAACCACTGGGGCAAGCTGCTCTTCCGCTGGATGTACTGGAATATGCTCCTCAAGGGCCGGCAGCTTCCCATTCCCGCCCAGATGGCCATGGCCGGCAAGTGGAACTGAGGTGAACGCTATGGATCAGAGTCCCGTTTCGCCTGGGCTTGAGGATAAGCTCGACAGCCTTCTGTCCCAGGTGCAGGCGCTCAACGCCCAGGTTCAGGTTCTCGCCGAGTACGCCGATGAGCAGCGGCGCCGCCAACGCGAGTGGGACGACCTGCGCGCCGACCTGTCGCCGGTGATGAACGAAGTCTACGTCGCCGCCGTCGAGCAGCTCTCCGAGGTCGAACCCTATGTCCGGCTCGAGGACATGCTGGCGTTGGTCAAACGCCTGGCCCGCAACACCCACAACATCGAGTACCTTTTGGACCAGGTAGAAAGCTTCGCCGACCTGGCCCACGACGCGGCGCCCATCGTCAACGATGGCTTTGCCACCGCCGTCGACGCCCTCGACCAGTTTGAGCGCAAGGGCTACTTCAACTTCGCCAAACAAGGCGCCTACGTGTTCGACAACATTGTCTCCTCGTTCACACCCGACGACGTCCGCCAGCTGGGCGACAACGTCGTTACCATCCTCAACACCGTCAAGAGCATGACGCAGCCTGAGATCATGGGGACCGTGCAGAACCTGACCGGCCGCATGCGGCAGGTCGAGATCGCGCCCGAAGAGGCGCCGCCCTCCCTCTTGGGCCTCCTGCGCCAACTGCGTGATCCGCAGGTGCGCCGCGGCATGGGCGTCACGCTGACTATGCTCAAGGCCATCGGCGAGGAACCTGCTTCCACCGCCGGCGGCCGTTCCTGACTTTGAACTTTCACTCATTCCCAAGAAGGAGATCTAGACATGCCAAACCGCGTCATTGCAGGCCAAAACGTTGATGTCAACGACGAAGGCTTCCTGACCGATCCGAACCAGTGGACGCGCGAGATCGGCGTAGAACTGGCCAAAGAGGAAGGAATCCCGGAATTGACGCCAGAACACTGGAAAGTGATTGATTTCGCCCGCGCCGATACCAAAGCGACCGGTAAATCACCCACTTTGCGCCGTATCAGCGCCCAAGCCGGCGTTTCCACCAAGGATCTGTTCGCCCTTTTCCCCAAGGGACCGGCCAAGAAGGTCGCCCGCATCGCCGGCGTCGGCAAACCCGAAGGCTGCGTCTGAGCGGGCGCTCCAAGCGGCGCCAGCGCGCCTACACCTCCCAGCGGAGATAAACACAAAATGTCACAAGAAAACCGGCACGTGGCCTTCATCTGCTCCAAGGGCGATCTCGACATGGCCTACCCTGCCCTGGTCATGGGCTGGGCGGCCCTTGGCAACGGCATCGACGTCACCCTCTTTTTCACCTTCTGGGGCATGGACATCATCACCAAGGCCCGCCAGGACAAGCTTGAGATTGCCCCCGTAGGCAACACCAGCATGAAGATGTCGATGATGGGCGTCAATACAGGCAACCTGGGCATCCCCAACATCCTCGGCGTCATTCCCGGCATGACCGCTTTCGCCACCAAGCTGATGAAGGACAAGATGGCAGCCCTCGATGTTCCGCCCGTGGGCGAGTATGTGCAGATGCTTGTCGACGGCGGCGCCAAGCTCTACGCCTGCAAGATGTCTGTGGACATGATGGGGCTGAAGATGGACGACTTCGTCGACGGCGTCATCGACATCGTCACAGCCAGCGATTTCATGGATATGACCGAAGGCGCCCAGATCATCTTCATCTGATCGACCGTCGTCGCCCGCATCCGATTCACAACGCCCGCCGGCTCACCCCGGCGGGCGCTTTGTGAGCATGACGTGCGTCATGTACGAGCGCCAACGGATGTGCGAGAATAGAAGTTGCAGCTCCCTACCCCCCTCCTTGACCCAGGAGTCTCTACCGTGCATCAGGAACTGGTACGCAATTGGATGACGCGCAGCGTTATCACCATCGACCCTGAAACGACTCTCCCCGAGGCGCACCGCCTCATGACCGAGCATCGCGTCCGGCGGCTGCCGGTGGTTGAGCAGGGGCGGCTGGTGGGCATCGTCACGCGCGGTGACATCCGCGGCGCAGAGGCATCGGACGCGTCCTCGCTGAACGTCTGGGACCTTACCTATTTGCTGGCCAAGCTGCGCATTCGCGAGATCATGACCAGGAATCCCGTCACCATCGCCGACAGCGCTACGATCGGCGATGCGGCCAAAGTCATGCTCGACAACCGCGTGAGCGGGCTGCCGGTCGTTGACGCCGACGGCACCCTTACAGGCATTATTACCGAATCCGATATCTTCGGGCTTATCGTGACAGCCTGGGACGATTCGGAAGCGGCCCCAAATACTCCACCGGAGAAAGCCAAATGAGTGACAAATCGGTTGTCCCCTCCAATCCCACGCGGGATTTCCTGCGCCGAGAGCGCAACCCGCTGGACCCCATTTTCGCCCCCAAGACCCTGGCCCTTATCGGGGCCACCGAACGCGAGGGCAGCGTCGGTCGCACCGTGCTGTGGAACCTCCTCAGCTCACCCTGCGGCGCCACCATCTTCCCGGTCAACCCCAAGCGGCCTAACATCCTGGGCATCAAGACCTATCCCGATATCGCTTCCATCCCCGACCCGGTTGACCTGGCGGTGATCACCACGGCGGCGCCGACGGTGCCGCAGATCATCCGTGAGTGCGTGGCGGCGGGCGTGCCGGGCGCCATCGTCATCTCCGCTGGCTTCAAGGAAGTTGGTCCCGAGGGCGCGGCGCTTGAGCACGAGATCATGGAGTCGGCGCGCGGCAAGATGCGGATCATCGGCCCCAACTGCCTGGGCGTGATGAGTCCAACCTCGGGTCTGAATGCGACTTTCGCTGCCAGCATGGCCACCTTGGGCAACATCGGCTTCATCAGCCAGAGCGGCGCCCTCTGCACCGCCGTTCTGGATTGGAGCTATCGCGAGCACGTGGGCTTCAGCCACTTTGTCTCCATCGGCTCGATGCTGGATGTCGGCTGGGGTGACCTGATCTATTACCTGGGTGACGACCCGAACACGAATGCCATCGTCATCTACATGGAGACCGTGGGCAACGCCCGCGCCTTCCTGTCGGCTGCCCGCGAGGTGGCGCAGACCAAGCCCATCATTGTGATCAAGGCCGGCCGCACGGATGCGGCAGCCAAGGCCGCCGCATCACACACCGGCTCGCTGGCCGGCAGCGATGATGTCCTCGATGCTGCCTTCCGCCGCGCCGGCGTCCTGCGCGTCAACTCCATCGACGACCTGTTCAATATGGCCGAGGTCCTGGCCAAGCAGCCCCGTCCCAAGGGCCGCCGTCTGACCATCCTCACCAATGCGGGCGGCCCCGGCGTGCTCACCACCGACGCCCTCATCACAGGCGGCGGCGAGCTGACGTCTCTCAACGCTGAGACGATGGCCGCCCTGAACAGGCTGCTGCCTTCGGCCTGGAGCCACAACAACCCGGTGGACGTCCTGGGAGACGCCGATCCGGCGCGCTACGCCAAGACCCTGGAGTTGGTCGCTCAAGACCCGGCCGCTGACGGTCTGCTGGTCATCCTGACCCCGCAGGCCATGACCGACCCTACCGGTACGGCGCAGGAGCTGCTGCAGTATGCTCACCTCGGGGGCAAGCCGCTGCTGGCAAGCTGGATGGGCGGCGAGCGCGTGGCGCAGGGCGAGCTGCTGCTGAACCAGGCGAACATCCCCACCTATCCCTTTCCTGACACCGCCGCCCATGTCTTCAACTACATGTGGCAGTTCGCCGACAACCTGTCGGCCCTCTACGAGACCCCCATCATCTCCACCGATCCCGCCCGCTACGAGAGCGAGCGGCGCCAGGCCACCGCGATCCTGGAGCGGGTGCGCGGCCAGGGCCGCACCATCCTGACCGAGTACGAATCGAAGCAGATTCTGTCCCTCTACGGCATTCCGACGGTGGAAACCCGCATCGCCCATACCGCCGAAGAGGCGGTGGCTGCCGCCGCCGCCATCGGCTACCCCGTGGTGGTCAAGCTCCACTCCGAGACCATCACCCACAAGAGCGACGTGGGTGGTGTGCGGCTCAACCTGAAGGATGCAGCCACGGTCGCCGCTGCCTTCAACGACATGCAGGCGAGCGTCAGCGCTCACTTCAGCCCCTCCGATTTCATCGGCGTGACGGTCCAGCCCATGATCAAGCTGGAAGGCTATGAGCTGATCATCGGCTGCAGCATGGATGCCCAGTTCGGACCGGTCATGCTCTTCGGCGCCGGCGGCCAGCTCGTTGAGGTGTTCAAGGACAGCGCCCTCGGCCTGCCGCCGCTGACCACTACGCTGGCCCAGCGCATGATCGAGCAGACCAAGATCTCCAAGGCCCTCAAGGGCGTGCGTGGTCGCGCCGCCATCGACGAGGTGTGGCTGGAGAAGCTGTTGGTGCGTTTCAGCCACCTGGTGCTCGAACAGCCGCTCATCGCCGAGATCGACATCAATCCCCTCCTGGCTTCGCCGGAGCGACTGGTCGCTCTCGATGCCCGCGTCCTGGTTCATGGCGCTGACGTCCCTGCCGACCGCCTGCCCAAGCCAGCCATCAGGCCCTATCCCGCCGAATACATCTCCGAGTGGAAGCTGCCTGCCACCGGTGAGATTCTCACTTTCCGGCCCATCCGGGCTGAGGATGAGCCCCTGATGGTGGAGTTCCACCGGGAGCTTTCCGAGGAATCCGTGGTGCAGCGCTTCGAACATGCCATGCCTCTCGAGGAGCGCGTCGCCCACGAGCGCCTGGCACGAGTCTGCTTCATCGACTACGACCGCCAGATGGCGCTTGTGGCCGAGCGCACCGATCCCACGACGGACACGCGCTCCATCCTTGGCATCGCCCGCTTCCGTAAGGTCACCGGCACCTGCGACGCCGTCTTTGGCCTGTTGGTGCGCGATGATTTCCAGGGCACCGGCATGGGCACGGCGCTGCTCGACCGGCTCCTTGGCTACGCCAAGCTCGAAGGCTTGGGCTGTGTGCGGGCGACCTTCCTCCCCGACAATGCTGCCATGCTGCGAATCTGCGGCAAGTTGGGCTTCCACATCTCCGAACAACCCGATCAACTCACAGTGACGGCCATCAAGCGCCTCTGATCCAGGTGGACCTCCGGGAGATGACCTCCCGGAGGTCCACCCCTTGTGCCGGCGTGCGCAAATCGCTATAATAGACAGTAAGAGAGGCCAGTGTTGCCCTCACTTACCTGCGCAAAGGAGCGTAACGTGAAACACGAACTTGTTAAAGACTGGATGACGCGGGATGTCATCACCACTCCCTCCAGCACATCTCTTTATGCCGCCCGTCGCCTGATGAAGGAGTACCGCATCCGCCGGTTGCCCATTGTCGACGACGGCGAACTGGTTGGCATCGTCACGTGGGGCGATCTGCGGGGCGCCCTGCCCTCCGAGGCGACGACGCTGAGCGTCGGGGAAATCAACTACCAACTCTCCAGGACGACGCTGAAAGGCATCATGACGCCACACCCCGTTACGATCGGCCAGAATGCCACGGTCGAGGACGCCGCGCGGCTGCTGCTGGCCAAGAAGATCAGCGCCTTGCCCGTGGTGGACATGGCGGGCAACGTCATCGGCATCATCACCGAGTCCGACATCTTCCGCCTGGCCGTGCGGTTCTGGACCAATCAGGAGCAGGCTCAGGCGCCTGCGCCGGAAGCGCCCACCATCGCCGCCCCGCAGCCAAACCAGATGCCTGAGCTGGTCCGCAGTTGAGCCAGAACACCGGCCCTGCCTAAAGCAAGAGTCCCGCCTGGCGCCGGCTGAAACCGGAGCAGGGCGGGACTCTTGCTTTTCCAGGCAGTCAGGCCCCTTGGGGGAGTCTGCGCCTTCAGGGTCTGGCTACTTCGTTCCTGCCTTTGCCAACTGCTCGTCGATGACCTGCTTGAAGGCCTCGATCGGCTGGGCGCCGCTGAGCAGGGCGCCGTTGATGAAGAAGGCCGGGGTCCCGGTAACGCCGCCGTTCATGCCAGCCTGCTGCTCGGCATCGATGGCCGTCTTCGTCTCGCTGTTGTTCATACATGCGGCGAACTTGTCCTTGTCAAGGCCCAGGCCGGCGGCGTACTTCTTGAAGGTATCGACGGCATCATCTTTCCCGGCCCACTCCGACTGGCTGCCGAACAGCTTGTCGTGCATTTCCCAGTATTTGCCCTGGGCATTCGCGCATTCCGCTGCTATCGCCGCAGGCATTGCCTGGGGATGGATGGAGGTCAGGGGGAAGTTCATGACGATGTACTTGACCTTGCCGGTATCGACGTAGTCTTTGCGAATCTGCGGCAGAGTCTCCGTGAAGTACTTCTCGCAGAAGGGGCACTGGTAGTCGGTGAACTCGACGATGGTCACAGCCGCGTCGGCCTTGCCCTGCACCGGCCGCTTAGCGACGTCGAAGTTCGTATCCGGCGTTGGGCTGGGTGTGACCGTGACGACGGTGTCGGGAAGAGAGCCAGTCTCGGCCTCGGTGATCAGGGCGTCGATCATCTGCCGGAACTGGATGACGGGCATGGCGCCGGGAATGAAATGGCCGTTGACGACAAAAGCGGGTGTGCCCTGGATGTCAAACGACTGCCCTTCCCGGAAGTCCTCGACGATGCGCTGGATCGGCGTCTGCTGGTCAAAGCAGGTATCGAACTTGGCGCCGTCGGCTCCCGCCGTCCGCGCCCCTTCCTTCACCTTGGCCAGGGCATCCTGGTTGGCCCAGGTAGGGACGTTGGCGAATAGCCAGTCGTGCATCTCCCAGTATTTGTCCTGGTCGCCGGCGCATTGCGCCGCCAGGGCGGCTACGACCGAGAGGTCGCCGTTCACCACGGGGAATTCCTTCTGCACGAAGCGCAGCTTGCCGGTCTTGATGTAGGCGTCCTCCAGGATCGGGAGGGTGTTGTCGTTGAACTCCTTGCAGTGCGAGCAGGTGAAGTCCGACCACTCGTACATGACGACCGGAGCGTTGGCGTCGCCCTTGCTGCTGGCGGGACGTTCCGCGGCCTTGAAGTTCGGGATGGTGCCCGGCATGACGAACTTGCCCTGGCTCAGGTCCAGGGTCGGCTCGGGCGTTGTCGCCGCCGCCGGTTGCGGGGTTCCCTCGGCCGGCTTGGCAGCGGCGGGGCCGCTGGTGGCAACGGGCGCCGCCGTACCCTCGGCCGGTGCGGCCTGGCTGGTGGCGGCAGGCGTGCCCGCCGCCGCAACGGCCGTCAAGGTCGCCTGCACGGCTTCTTCGATATTCTTCTGTCCGCTGCCGGCAGGGGGCGGTACAGCACAGGCGGCCAGGGCCAGCGCCGCCACCACGATCAGGAGGAACAAGGTAAGTCGAGAGATGCGCATGAGTTATCTCACAGTGAATGGTTGGGGGAAGAGATCAGTTCTCCGCTGCCCCAAGTATGGCCGGGATCTCGCGGTCCAGAAGGGCCTGGTCGGCCGGACCGACGAGCACGTAGTGTATCACACCCTTGCGGTCGATAAAGAAAGTGCTTGGTAGACCATAAACGCGAAAGACCCTGCTGGTTTCCTGATCCACGTCGAGAACCGCTGGAAAGGTGATGCCAAGGCTTTGGAGGAAGGCCTGCACGGCTTCCTTCTGCTCGCCGACATCTACACCCAATACCACCAGCCCCTCATCGCGGTGCCTGGCGTAGGCTTGCTGCAGCAGGGGCATCTCCTGACGGCAGGGACCGCACCAGGTCGCCCAGAAGTTCAGGATCACGCCTTTGCCGGCCAGGTCGGACAAGTGCACCGTCTTGCCATCGATATCCTTGAGGGTGAAGTCCGGGGCCTGGTCGCCGGCACGGGCGCCCTCAAGGCGAGGCGGCTCGGTCACCACCCGCAGTCCATAGGTGCGGCGCAGCTCGTCGAGGATGGCGAGGCGCCTCGCCCCGCGCTCGCGGGCGGGCACGCCGGACAACAGTACGTCTTCGAGGTAGGTGCTGGCCAGGACCGCACGGGACAACTCTGCCCGCCAGGCGGGACGGGTGAGCCCCACCTGGGCGAGCACCTCATCGAACCTGGCGGCGCCGGCATTGGCAACCTGCAGGATGTGCTGTTCCTCGGCATCGACATCCGCCGGCTTGACTGCGAACCCTGCCGCCGCTGCTGCCTTGGCCAGCATCAGGTCTTCCAGGTAACTTTGCAGCACGGCGTGCTCGTCCAGCCTGGCGCCCGGCTCGGCCAGGAGGGTCATGGTCGCCTCGGCGTAGGCCCGCCCTTGCTGCCACTGGCTGGCCCTCACCGGCTCGTTTCCCAGGTAGGCGACCACGTCCCCGGTCGCGGCTGGGACGCCCGTGGCGGCGTCGCTCTGGGAAGGGGCTGCTCCCGGCGCAGAGCGGCAACCCGCCCCTAACAGGGCTGCGCAGAGAACGGCTGCCAGCACGCCTAGCCGGACGCTCACGGCGCCACGGTCCGTTGAGCTGACGCCACCAGCGCCGGCGTCTTGTCGGCCGCCGCGTAGTAACCGGCGAAGCGCTCCGTTTCCGGCGTAGCATCGCTGCCCAGGTCGTGGACAAAGGCGTAGGGCACCGGCTGGTAGAGCAGCTCGACGCTGACCGTGAAGGGAGCGCTGAATCCTGTTACGCTCACCCGGTAGGTGACCTCATCACTGCCGCCCACGAAGTTGGGATCAGCCAAGGCCTCGCCCACCACCGCCACCTCTGGCTTCGCCGTGGCCTTGTCGAACCCATCCGGCAGCAGACGGTTGTCCTTGACGTAGTGGTTGGCATTGAGAAGGGTGTACGTCACTGCACCCTGGGAATCGGCCATCACTGTCTCGTAGATCTGCACCTGGTCCGGGCTCGTGATCAGGTCATAGTGCCCTTCGAAGGCAGCCGGGTCGAGGTCGGCGTCGTTGTCGAGCACGGCGCCGTGGGCCACGGCGCGACCTGACTCAAACGCCACCCTGCCCTGGGCATCGGACACCACCACGTGCAGCCAGGCCCGGCGGCTGGGATAGCCGGTGGGGAACTTGTGCCCCACCTTGTTGGTCACGTGTACGACCGTTTCCAGGGCGCCACCCGCGACCTGGGCGGAGGAAACGTTCACATCGGCCGACTTCTCCCGCAGGTAGGCGGCGTCATCGTCGATTGCCCGCTGGAATTCGGCCGTGGAGGCGCCCAGCTTGAGCTCGGCGACGTGCGCTTGCAGTATCTTCAGCATGGTGACGTTGCTGCTCACAAAGGTGTGCTGGTAGAACGGTTCGTGCGCCGGCCAGCCGTTGAAGAGCACGACCGCGCCCTGCGCCGTGGGCATATGGCAATCCTGGCACTGCTGGTCGTCGACCGTGCCATCGCCGAAGCTGCTGTGCTGCCATTCCTGGTAGGGGACCTGCTCGGGAAACGCCGCCGGCGCGCCTTCGGCCGTGACCGTCGGGGTGAACAACGTATGGCAGGTGGCGCACAGCTCTGAACGCTGGATGTGCTTGCCCTGGATCGGGTCATAGCCTGCCCCTGAGCGCATGACCATGGCGCCGATCATATCCGGCGTGGGATAGGGGCCGTACAACTGGCGGTCAGGGGCGCTCTGGGCGGTGTCAATGACGAAGCCTCCGCTGTAGCTCTCGTCGGTGCCCAGCTTATCCGGCTGGATCTGGTGGCAGAGCGTACAGGAGACGCCGCCCAGCGCTGCCTCGTGCAGAGGATTGGCGGGATTGAGAAAACCGTCGCCAAGGATGGCCGGGGTCTGGCCGTTGGCCAGCGCCTGCACGTTGGCCATAGGCATGTGGCAGCGGGAGCAGATGCGCTCGATTTCGGACTGCAGCTCAGGATGCCTGGCGATCTCCGAGCTCACCTTTGCCTGCCACAGCGGGTCTGTGGCGGCGTTGGCCATCATCGTGGCGCGCCAAAGCGTGCTGTTGGTCACATCGGCGCCGCTTTCGTCTTTGAGGTCGCTGTGGCACTTGTCGCACACGGCCGGGCCGGTGAAGCTGCCGGTCTCGAAGCGGGCAAGTGGATAGCCCGGGTGAGCGCTGACCGGCGTCGGCGCCGGCGGCAGCAAGGGCGCCGTCATGCCCCGCCCCAACAGCGGAAGAAAGAAGCGGGATTCGCTGCCTGCGGGCTGCGGCTGGGGGCCGGGAACCTCACCGGACGGCGCCGCAAGCACCGCCGCCGCTGCCAGCAGCACGGAAATAGCGGCGCCCGCCAGGATCAAAGTGAATCGCCGTTTCAACATGTGTGATCTCTCCCTTCGCAGCGCATCAGTGTCCGGTGGACCAATGCCCATTGTACGGGCATTGCGCATTGCCGGCCAAGCCAACCCCAACGCCGTCAACGCCACGCCGTTGGGAGACCGGCGCCGGCCTCCCGACGGCGGCAATCATGCCCTAAGCAGCCGCTTCGGCCAGCGCCGGTGTGCGCAGGTCCCGCAAGGCTTCCTGGTCATAGCCCACCGAGCGCGGGACGTCCGTGATGTTGGTGCGGGCCAAGCGCTCGGCGATCTTGGCCGAGAAGATGCTGTTCAGCTCCGGTTTCCTGGCCATCTCCTGCAGCGTGTGCGCAGGCACGCGCAGCAGGATGCTCGGCTCATCCACCAACACGTTGGCAGTGCGGGGCACGCCCGTCAGAGCGGCGATCTCCCCGAAGAAGTCGCCCTTATTCAACAAGCCCACCACCTCTTCATAGTCCACGCGGCACTTGCCGACCACCGCGTGCCCTTCCAGGATGAAGTAGGCGGCGTCGCTGGCATCGCCTTCGCGCACGACCAATGTGCCGCTGGCGGCCTCAGCGTAGGTCATGCTTGGCACCAGGCGCTGCTGCTCGACGGGACTGAGCGCCGCCAGGGTCGGCACGCTTGCCGCATAGCGTTCCAGGTCCGCCATAGTCGCCGACCGGCCCACGGACAGGCCGGGAGCTTCCGAGATACCCCTGAGCAGGCCGATGGCCCGCCGCCACTGCGCCGCTGGCTGGCCCAGGCCGGGCAGGAACTGCGCCAGCACCCCCAGGCCCATGGTCACGGCGCCTTCCAGCAGCATCAGGAGCCGGATGTCCATGATGTCGGCCAGCCCGGCCAGACCCATCCCCACCATGAAGAAAGCATCGCGGGTGAAGAAGAAAGCGCTGTTGACGCGGCCGCGCACTTCCCGCGTCGTATAGCGCTGGATGATGAGCTGGCGCCCCACGAACGAGGGCACGTTGAAGAACGCCATCAGCACGCCCAGGGCGATGGCGACGTTCACCGCGCTGATCTGCGAATAGACGATGGTTAGAACACCCATCGCCGCCAGGCTGACCACTATCCACTGTCCCTCCCGCAGGCGGTCGGCCAGGCGGGCCATCAGCAGCGCCCCCGTCACAAAGCCGACCATGGCGACGCCCTCGATCAGACCGTACTGGAACTCGGTGGCATGCAGCGCCCGTGATGAGAAGGGCAGCAGCAGGGAATTGTGGAGGCCAAAGGTGACGTAGACGGGAACAAACACCAGCCACATTGAGCGCACCGCCGGCGAATCCCAGAGGAACCGCAGACCTTCCTTGAGGTTCGCGACCACGACGCTCACGCTGGTTTCTTCGGTGGCCTGCACCTTTGCAATCCGCAGCAGGAAGAACGTGCAGGCCGAAACGAAGAAAGTGCAGGCGTCGATGATAAAGGCCACTTCAGGCGACCAGGTAGAGCTGATCAGACCGGCGGCGGCGAAGCCCAACCCCAGCGCCCCCGTGGTCGTCGCCACCAGGAGCGAGTTAGCCGCAGCCAGCTCCTCGTCCGTGGCGACTTCCGGGACCACGCTGGCTTGGGCAGGCGCGAAGAACTGCGTGACCGCGCTCGAGAGCATCACCAGGATGTACAGGAAGGCGATGCTGTGAGGGATCAGGATCGGTATCAGGAGGATCAAGACCCCGCGCAGCAGGTCGGAAGCGATCAGGATGCGCTTGCGGTCATAGCGGTCGACGAACACCCCGGCGATCAAGCCAAAGAGCAGGCTGGGCAGCGCCGTAGCCATCAACATCAGGCCGACGCTGGCCGCCGACCCCGTTTCCCTGAAGACCAGGATCGAAGCTGTCACCGAAGTCAGGCCGTTGCCGAACTCAGAGACAAGTTGGCCAAAAAAGAGCAAGAGGAAGTTGCGCTTGCGGAAGACGGCGAACATGGACTGCTGCTTGGCAGGGGCTGCGGGTCCCATCTTGTTCTCCTGGAGTAAGGTTCCCACCGGTTGGGGCACGGAAAGCTTACCACCGCCGCGCCGAAGTCACAACCCACCCTGGCTGCGCGGGTGCATTTCAGTTTTGGGGAGAGGGGTGGCATCATCAGCAAAGCACTGTCCGGGAGGGCGGTGTCGTACCTAAACGAACATGAGAGCCACAAGGGACAAGAAGAGCCATGAAGCGAGGACAGGAAGAGGTCCGGGCCGAGTTGATGGCCGAAGCAGGAGAGGTGGTGGATGAACTGCTGGCGTGGCAGGACAAACACC